>CAZMPZ010000001.1:0-37289 GCA_964568445.1 uncultured Rhodanobacter sp.
GCCACCGCCGCGTCCGCGGTGATTGGCCCGATGCCGATCACCTCGCGTAGACGCCAAAGCGAAAAGGTGTCAGGGACAATTATCGAAATGGATAACGTGTCGGGCCTACTTTCCTGATCCCTGATAATCCACCGCCACGATCGCAAATTCCGTCATTCCACCCGGCAGCTCGCAGGCAAACTCGTCGTCGACGCACTTTTTCAATGCAGCGCGCGCGAGTGGGGAGTCGATGCTGATCCAGCCACGGGGGGCGTCGGTCTCGTCGGGGCCGACGATGCGATAGGTGGCGGTTTCGCCGGTGGCGAGGTTTTCCACTTCGATCTGTGCGCCGAAAAAGACCTGGCTGCGGTTGGCCGGCATGCCTTCGGCCACTTGCAGGGCGGGGATGCGCTTGCTGAGATAACGGCAGCGGCGGTCGATGCCGCCGAGTTGTTTCTTGCGATAGGTGTACTCGGCGTTTTCCGAACGGTCGCCTTCCGCGGCCGCGGCGGCAAGCGCCTTGACCACTTGCGGGCGCAGGGTGTGCCACAGATAGTCGACCTCGGCTTTCAGCCGCTCGAAGCCTTCGCGCGTGATGATCGGTGTCGAGCTTGGCAGGGGCGCGCGCCAGCGGCTCATGGGCGTGCCTCGACGAATGACGGCGGTGACGCTTTCATCAACGCCGGCCACCAAACAGGCCGCCAAGTACGCCGCGCATGATCTGCCGGCCAAGCTGGCTGCCGATGGTGCGCACGACCTGCTTGCCCATGGTTTCCACCATGCCTTGGCGACGCTTGGTGCCGAACAATGCGTCGTGCACCGCGCCGCCCCACGCGGAGCCGTTGCCGGCGCTCGTCACCGTGCCGGGCGGGGTGGCGGCGGTGCTGGTGGGGCGACTCTGGCCAGTTGCCGGCGGCACCGGCGCATTGGCAGTTCTGTCGTCGGCGCGGGCGGCGAGCAATTCCGCGGCCGATTCACGGTTGATCGGCGTGTCGTACTTGCCGCCGACCGGCGAGCGTTGACGGATCGCGCTGCGCTCGGCGTCGGTGATGGCGCCGATGCGGCAGCAGGGCGTGGTCACCAGCACTTGTTCGACTGGCGCCGGCACGCCGCCGTCGCCCAGGGTGGACACCAGCGCCGCGCCCACGGCGAGTTTGCCGATGGCGGCGGTGACGTCGAGTTTCGGGTTGACGACGAAGGTTTCCGCCGCAGCCTTTACTGCCTTCTGGTCGCGCGGGGTGAACGCGCGCAGCGCGTGCTGGATGCGATTGCCGAGCTGGCCCAGGATGTCGCCCGGCACGTCGTCGGGGTTTTGCGAACAGAAATACACGCCCACGCCCTTGGAACGGATCAGCCGCACCACTTGCTCCACGCGCTGGCGCAAGGCCGGTGGCGCATCGTCAAACAGCAGATGCGCCTCGTCGAAGAAAAACACGATCTTGGGTTGGTCAAGGTCACCCACTTCCGGCAGCTGCTCGAACAATTCGGACAGTAGCCACAGCAGGAAGGTGGAATACAGCCGTGGCTTGAGGATCAGTTGATCAGCGGCCAGCACGTTGATGATGCCGCGCCCGCTCATGTCCTGGCGCATCAGGTCGGCCAGTTCCAGCGCCGGCTCGCCAAAAAATTGTTCGGCGCCATCGCTTTCCAGCTTGAGGATGGCGCGGCGGATGGCGGCCACGCTCTGGCTGCTGATCAGGCCGTACTGGCTGGAAATCGCCTTGGCGTTGTCGCCCACCCACGCCAGCAGGGCGCGCAGATCGGCCAGATCCAGCAGCAGCCAGCCCTGGTCGTCGGCAGCCTTGAACACCACCTCCAGCACGCCTTGCTGGGTGTCGTTCAGTTCCAATATGCGGCCGAGCAGGGTCGGGCCCATCTCGCTGATGGTGGCGCGTACCGGGTGGCCAAGCTTGCCGTAGATGTCCCAGAACACCACCGGGTTGGCCTGTGGCTTCCAGTCGGTGAGCTTGAGCCGATCCAGACGCGCCTGGAGCTTGTCGCCGGGGGCATTGGCCGGCATTGCCAGCCCGGCCAGGTCGCCCTTGGCGTCGGCCAGGAAACATGGCACGCCGAGGCGTGAGAAGCCTTCGGCCAGCACCATCAGCGAGACCGATTTGCCGGTGCCGGTGGCGCCGGCAATCATGCCGTGGCGGTTGCCGTAGCGCGTTTGCAGGTTGACGGCGATGTCGTCGTTGCGGCCGATCAGGATTTCAGTCATGGCATTGCCCAAGTTGGTCGCACCGATTGTAGCCAGGCAGTCGCGCACGTCGACCACACATTGAGTCGGCGTGGTGCGCCGGCTATCGTGGTGGTTTTGCAGGTGCGGCCGATGGCATTGCAATGGGTGATGCGCGGAGTACGGATCTTGGCCGTGGCTGGCGCCGTGTCGCTGGTGGCCGCCTGTGCCAGCGCGCCGACGGCGAAGGCCCCGGCTTCGGTCAATGCGCTGTATGCGCAGCTCGACCAGGCCAGCCGCGGCTACGAAACCGCGTTGCAGCAGTCGCGCGCTGGTGACGATCAAGCCGCGCAGGCGACCCTCGACGATGCGCTGGACACCTTGCGGAAGGCTTCGGCCGCCTGTGGCAACACCGCCAGTTGCGACGTGCAGCGGTTTTTCTCCACGTTTGACCGCCTGCTACGGCTGAAGGATGGCAGCTCATTTGGCGATGACAGCCTGGCTGCCGAAGTGCATCCGCCACAGCCGGACATGGCCGAGACGAAGCCGGGCGCCAGCGGTTCCGCGCAGGCACGCCGCGCCGTCACGCTGCTGCGCGGGCACAAGTTGTCCGAGCTGATCGCCATGAACGGACCGGTCAAGGCCGCGCTGGAAATGTGGCTGACGCAATGGCGGCCAACGCTGATGGACACCTGGGTCAACTACCAGTATCTGCGCACGCAAATGGCGCCGGCCTATGACAAGGCTGGCCTGCCCGAGGCGCTGCTGTTTGGCATCATGGCCAAGGAATCGGGCGGCAAGGTGCACGCCGTGTCGCGCTCCGGTGCCGCCGGCCCGTTGCAATTCATGTACGCCACTGGCATGCGCTTTGGACTGACCCGCGACAGCGGCTTCGACCTGCGCTTTGATCCGGCTGCCGCCGCCCGCGCCAATGCCGAATACATGGACGAACAGCTGAAGATCTTCAACGACAACCTGGAGATCACGCTGGCCGCGTACAACGGCGGCGAAGGGCGCATGCGGCGGATGGTCGGCGACAACACCAGCGTGAGTTTCTATGACCCGGCCATCTACAACCAGCTGTCGCAGGAGACCCGCGAATACGTGCCGGCAGTGCTGGCGGCGGCGTGGCTGTTCCTGCATCCGGACAGCTACAACCTGCGCTTTCCCAAGGTCGACGGCACGCTCGTTACCATCCCGCTGCAGCGTGCAGCGTCACTGACCGAGCTGACGGTGTGCCTGGGCTCGGCCGGCGGCATGGGCGAGGGTTGGTTTCGCACGCTGCGCAATTTGAATCCACGCATGGACCCGCAGGTCAGTCAGGCCGTTGGCACGCCGCTGCAATTGCCGAAATTTTTGCGCAGTGCCTACGCGGCGCGCTGCGTGACCGGGCCGTGGCCGATCCTTGCCGCCGACCTGCATGCGGCGTCGACGCCGGTGGTCAAGCCGGCTGTGGCATCGACACCGGCGGCGCCAAGCGCCACCACGCGCTACACCGTGCGCCGGGGTGACACCCTGGTCGGCATCGTGCGCAAGCTGCGCTGCTCCAGCGTGCAGGAAGTGGCGCAGCTGAACGGCATCAAGCACAGCCATCTGGCCGTGGGGCATGTGATTCGCCTGCCGGCTTGCCCGTAGCGGGGCAGGCGGGTTTCAGGAGGTGACGGCCGTCATTTCCGGCGCGCCGGTACGAAAGCGCTGGCGCAGGTCGTCCTGGCAGCGTCGCAGCAGCGGCGCGGCGAACTGGTCGGGCCACAGGCCGCTCAAATCGGCATGTGCATCCAGCAGGCCGTGCTGGCCCAGCAGGTGGGCCATGGCCATGGCATCGGCCACCACCAGCGATTGTCCCAGTGTCGATGCCGCAGGGGTTTCCGGGTGCTGGCGCTCTTCCAGCGCGGTCAATACGCGGCTCGACAGCTGCCAGTGTTCGGCAGCCTGGTACGACAGCCGCGCGGCCAGTGCCGCACAGGCGCGGACGAAGCTTGAATCCATGCCAGGCGGCGGTACGTCGGCCAACAGCCGGGTCAGCAAGCGCACGACGGCGCCGGTGCCGGCGTGGCAGACGATACCGGCCAGATAGGCCTCGAAGTTGTCGCCGCCGCGATGCTTGACCAGCCACGCACACACATGTGCGCAGCGTTCGGCATGCTCCCACAGGTATTCGCCAGCGTGGCCGAGCGCGCCGGCGTTGGTCTGCAGGATCGGCTTCATTGCATGCTGGGTGATGATGCGGCGCAGGCCATCCTGCCCCAGCAGCACGACAGCCTGCCGCAGGCTGCTGACCGGCTGCGCGGAGCGGTAATACACGCTGCCGGTGACGCGCATGACCTCGCCGACCATCAGCGGGTCGCGGCCGACCAGTCGCGCCAGTTCGCGCCCGGCCGCCGTGTCACTCTTGAGCGTGCGCAGCAGTTGCGGCAGCACGGTTGGCAGGCGCGGCAAGCTGCGCATATCAAAGCGCGTGCTGAGCAGTTCCAGCCGTTTGAGCATGGCCGTGCCAGTGTTGGCAACGGCGTCGGGTGCGGGCGGCGGCAGGGCAAACACGAAGCGATGGAACGTCTCGCCCAGCCCGTCGAGCACCACCGGCGACGTGGTGTCGGTGGCGTCGGACGGCGGTGATGGGCCAACGGGTTGCCGGCGCGGCCGTTGGGGCCGCGTGGTCGCGATCGTGGCCGGCGGCGCACTGCCAAACAGCCATTGCCACAGGCTCATCACAATGCGGACTCCGCGTATTGCGCACGTTGCATGGGCGCTTATCGGCCGCAGGCGGCAAAGGTTGAGCTTGGCCCGGCGCGCCTGAAACCCGGGGTTGCAAAGTCGGGCCGGGCGTTTTCGATTGTCGGACCTTGCCACCGGGCGGACAACAAGACGCCAGCGCATCGCAAGGATGGCGCTGGCGTCGAAGGCGCGTGGTGAGCGCGGCGGACCATGATGCGGTTACTGGCCCTTCTTCTTTTCCTGCTTGGCCGCACGCTTTTCCTTCAGCGTCTTGGTCGGCTTTTTCTTTTCGCTCTTCTTTGCATCCATCCCCTTGCTCATGATGATCTCCGCTTCAGGTGACTGATGGCCAATGCCTGCGCCGCGTGCTGTTTGCGGCGCAGGGGAAGTCTAAGCGGTTCGAGCCGCTTCGGGGCAATGTGCAGCGCTGGTGATACCTGATCGGCGACGCTGGCAATTGTCCGCGCCGGCCCCACATTGGACGCCATCGTGGCGAGGGCTTGGCATGATTGCGTATTCATTCCTGGATTTGGCGCCGGTCACCGAAGGCAGCGACATTGCGCGCACGTTTGCGCACACGGTGGATCTGGCGCGGCATGCCGAGGCGCTGGGTTATCGGCGCTACTGGCTGGCCGAGCATCACAACATGCCCGGCATTGCCAGCGCGGCGACGGCGGTGCTGATCGGCCATGTCGCCGGCGCCACGCACCGCATTCGCGTCGGCGCTGGCGGCATCATGCTGCCCAATCATTCGCCGCTGCAGGTAGCCGAGGCGTTTGGCACGCTGGCCTCGTTGTATCCGGGGCGCATCGACCTGGGGTTGGGCCGCGCACCGGGCACCGACCAGGCCACCGCCAAGGCTTTGCGCCGCTACTTCTCTGCCGCCGACACCTTCATTCCGGACGTGATGGAGCTGCTGGCCTACTTTGTGCCGGCGACGGCACACCAGGCGGTGCGTGCCGTGCCGGGTGCCGGCGTGGACGTGCCGGTGTGGTTGCTGGGTTCCAGCCTGTTCAGCGCCACCTGGGCGGCGCGGCTTGGCCTGCCGTTTGCCTTTGCCTCGCACTTTGCGCCAGACGCGCTGGAGGACGCACTGGCCGTGTATCGGCACGAGTTTGTCGCTTCCAGCCGCCTGCAGCAGCCGTATGTGATGCTGGCCTTGAACGTCACCGCGGCGGACGACGATGCCCAGGCACGGCGCCTGTTCACCACGCAGCAACAGAGTTTCGTCAATCTGCGCCGTGGCCATCCCGGCTTGATCCCGCCGCCCATCGACGATATCGAAACCTTCTGGTCGCCCGCGGAAAAACTCGGCGTGGAGCGGGCGCTGGGCTGCGCCGTGGTAGGCGGGCCGGAAACGGTCGCGCGCGGCATCGCCGCCTTCGCGGCACGTCATCAGCCCGACGAGTTGATGCTGACCTGCAACGTGTTTGACCACGCTGCGCGCCGGCACAGCCTGGCACTGGCAGCTGCGGCGTGCCGGCAAGCGGCAGCGCCGGGCCAACCGCCGGTCGTGGATCGGCCATAATGCGCGCCCCGTCACTGGCAAGGCTCGCAAGCGCATGAAAACCCCGGCCGGCCTGCAGGAGCTGATGGACGAAGGCGTGATCGACGCCGTCCTGCGGCCACTGAAAAGCGGTAAGGAGGCTGCCGTCTACGTCGTGCGTTGCGGCGACGATATCCGTTGCGCCAAGGTCTACAAGGACCTGGCGCAGCGCAGTTTCCAGGCCCGCGTGCAGTATCAGGAAGGCCGCAAGCTGCGCGGCAGCCGGCAGGCGCGGGCGGTCGGCAAGGCCTCCAAGTACGGCCGCAAGCAGGCCGAGGCGGCGTGGAAGAACGCCGAAGTGGATGCGCTCTACGCGTTGTCGGCCGCTGGCGTGCGCGTGCCGCAGCCACATGGCTATTTCGGCGGCGTGCTGGTGATGGAACTGGTCACTGACGACAGGGGGGATAGCGCGCCGCGTCTGGGCGAGGTCGATCTGGCCGCGGACACGGCGCGTGTCTACCATCGTTTTCTGATGCAGCAAGTCGCCTGCATGCTGTGCGCCGGGCTGATCCACGGCGACTTGTCCGAATACAACGTGCTGGTCGGGCGTGATGGCCCGGTCATCATCGATTTGCCGCAGGTGGTCAATGCCGCCGGCAACAACTCGGCCCGTTTCATGCTGCGGCGGGATGTCGGCAATCTCACCATCAGCTTGTCGCGCTTTGCGCCGGAGCTGCTGGACACGCATTACGCCGAGGAGATGTGGGCGCTGTTCGAACGTGGCGAGCTGCGCCCTGACAGCGAGCTCACCGGACACTTCGAGTTTGATCAGCGCGTCGCCGACGTTGACAGCGTGATGCAGTCCATCAATGACGCGCGCGAGGAAGCGCGCATCCGCCAGGAAGGCCGCGAAGCCGCCGCGTTGGGCGACTGAACCTCGCCGCTGTCCCGGGTGGTGGGTACGGCGCGCTTCGCGACATGCGGTTGCGGAAAAACCTCAGGGTGTGTGCACTTCAAGCAGCTCGATGTCGAACACCAGCGAGGCGTTGGGCGGGATATCGTCGCCGGCACCGCGCGCGCCGTAGCCAAGCGCCGCGGGAATCAGCAGCGTGCGGGTGCCGCCCACGCGCATGCCGGCCACGCCCTGGTCCCAGCCGGCAATGACGCGACCGGCGCCGAGAGTGAATGAAAACGGCGTGCCGCTATCGCGGGAGCTGTCGAACTGGGTGCCGTGATGGTCTTTCGCATCCTTGTCGTAGACCCAGCCGGTGTAGTGCACCAGCACTTCGGCGCCAGCCACGGCCTGCGCGCCGGTGCCGACGGTGTGATCAATGACCGTGAGCTTGGGCACTTCGCCATTGGCCTGTGCCGGTGGCGGATTGCCACAGGCGGCGAGCGTGAGGGCAGCCATCAAACCAAGCAACCAGCGCATGGGAATCTCCGTGACGAAAGCGAGCCGGCATGGTGGCAGGTTGGCGGCGTGGGCGCACGCGTGCAGGCCATGCGGCACCGGGGGTGGAACTGCGTGGCGGCTACACTCGCGCCGATGAACACCACGCGTGCGCCTGCCGTATCCGCCGCCGTCACCGCCAGCACCGTGCATCTGCCCGAAGGCAGTTGGTCGACCGTGCTGGACGCCTTGTGCGCACGCTTCGCGCAGATACCGCGCTCGGTGTGGGTCGCGCGCATCACACGCGGCATGGTGCGGGACGACCAAGGCGCGGCGATGGATTTGTGCACGCCGTATCGCGCGCATATGACTGTGCATTACCAGCGCGAAGTGGCCGACGAGCCGCGCATTCCGGGCGTGGAAATCATCCTTCACGCCGATGCGGATCTGGTGGTGGTGGACAAGCCGCACTTCCTGCCGGTGGTGCCGGCCGGGCGCTTTGTCGAGCAAAGCTTGCTGCGGCGGCTGCTGCGCACGCTGGGCAATGGCGACCTGGTACCGCTGCATCGTATCGATCGGTTGACGGCCGGGCTGGTGCTGTTTTCAGTCAATCGCGCCAGCCGCGGCGCATATCAGGCGCTGTTTCGCCAGCGGCAAATCGAAAAGCGCTACGTGGCGCTGGCGCCGCCGTTGCCGAACCTGGCGTTTCCGCTCGTGCGGCGCACGCGCATCGTTCGCGGCGAGCCGTTCTTCCGCATGCGTGAAATACCCGGCACGCCCAATGCCGAGACACGCATCGAGGTGTTGTCGCGCGAAGGCACGCTGTGGCGCTATGGCTTGTCGCCGCTGACCGGACGCAAGCATCAGCTGCGCGTGCACATGGCGGCGCTGGGCGCGGCCATCGCCAATGATCCGTGGTATCCGGCGTTGACCGAAGCGGCGCCCGACGATGGGGCGCATCCCCTGCGGCTGCTGGCCGAACGGTTGGCGTTCGTCGATCCGCTCAGCGGCGCGCACCGGGTTTTCCGCAGCTGTCTGAATCTGTGAGTTGCCGCGCGGACCATTCCGTTTGAAGGGCCTGACGCGGTATCGTGCGCGTCATCATTGTCTTGGGGACGCCATGTGATTGCCGATACGCGAAGCGCCATGCCGCGCACCGAACTGACTGTCCGCGGCCTGATCATCGGCGTTCTGATTACCTTGGTGTTCACCGCTGCCAACGTGTTTTTCGGCTTGAAGGCCGGCCTTACCTTTGCCACCTCGATCCCGGCGGCGGTCATTTCCATGGCCATCCTGCGCGGGTTCAAGCACTCGACCATGCAGGAAAACAACATCGTGCAGACGGTGGCGTCTTCCGCCGGCACGCTCTCGGCCATCATCTTCGTGCTGCCGGGGCTGGTAATGGTTGGCTGGTGGACCAGGTTCCCGTTCTGGGTGACGTTTGGCATCTGCGCCACTGGCGGCATTCTTGGCGTGATGTACACGATCCCGCTGCGTCGCGCGCTGGTCACCGATTCTGACTTGCCCTATCCCGAAGGCGTGGCTTGCGCCGAGGTGCTCAAGGTGGGAGGCGGTGACGATGCTGCCGCCGGCCATGCGGAGAGTGGCAAGAGCGGTTTGTTGGCGGTGATGGCCGGCACGGTGGTGTCGGCGCTGTTTGCGGTGGTGGTGGCGAGCAAGGTGTTTGCCAGCGATGTCGCGCAGTATTTCCGCCTTGGCGACCGCGGCGCAGCCAGCGGCTACGACTTCAGCCTGTCCTTTGCGTTGCTCGCCGTGGGGCATCTGGTGGGCTTGTGGGTGGGCATGGCGATGCTGCTGGGTGCGGTCATTGCCTGGGGCTGGGCGGTGCCGCATTACACGATGCTTGCCGCTTCGGCCGGTGCGGCGGCGGATATCGCGCAAGCGGCATGGAATGACAAGGTGCGCTTCATCGGCGCCGGCACCATCGGCGTGGCAGCCATCTGGACGCTGGCCAAATTGGTCAAGCCGGTCATCAGCGGTCTGACCTCGGCCATGGCCTCGTCCCGCGCGCGCAAGTCCGGGCAGGGCGCCACGCTGCCACGCACCGAGCTGGACATGCCGATGGGCATCGTCAGCCTGATCAGCTTGTTGTGCCTGTTCCCGATTGGCTGGCTGCTTGGCAGCTTCAGCCTGGAAACCGGGCTGGGCGAACACTTGTGGCTGCTGGTGATCGGCGGGCTGGTCTTCGTGGTGGTGATGGGTTTCCTGGTGTCGGCAGTGTGCGGTTACATGGCCGGGTTGATCGGATCAAGCAACAGCCCGCTGTCGGGCGTAGGCATCCTGGTGGTAATCGTCGCTGCCTTGCTGCTCGTTGGTGGCGCGCAGTCGCAGGCCGCCAACGATGGCGGCAAGGGACTGGTGGCGTTTGCGCTGTTCATCACCTCGGTGGTGTTTGCGGTGGCGACCATTGCCAACAACAATCTGCAAGACCTCAAGACCGGTCAGCTGGTCGACGCCACGCCGTGGAAGCAGCAAGTGGCACTGGTGATCGGCGTGCTGGTCGGCGCGGCGGTGATCCCGCCGGTGCTGGATTTGCTCAATCAGGCCTATGGCTTTGCCGGCACGCCTGGCGTGGATCCGGCGCGCGCGTTGGCGGCGCCGCAGGCGGGCTTGATTTCGGCGCTGGCACAGGGCGTGCTGCAAGGTTCCATCGACTGGAGCCTGATCATCCTGGGCGGCGCCATCGGCGTGGCCTTGATCGTGCTGGACGAGCTGCTGGGCCGCACCTGCAAGACCGCGCGCCTGCCGCCACTGGCGGTCGGGCTGGGCATTTATCTGCCGACCTCGACCACCTTGATGATCGTGGTTGGCGCCGTGGTCGGCTGGGCATTTGACCGCCATGCGGCACGCACAGCCCATCCCGAAGGCGTCAAGCAGCTGGGCGTGCTGCTGGCGTCGGGCATGATCGTGGGCGAGAGCATCATCGGCGTGGTGATTGCCGCCATCGTCGTGTTCTCGGGCCGGGAGGCACCGCTGGCGCTGGTCGGTCCGAGCTTTGCCGATGCGGCGATCTGGGTGGGCGGCATTGCCTTTGTCGCGGTCAACGTCGTGCTGTATCGCTGGGTGGCGCGCCTGGGACGAACCCCTGCGGCGGGCTGAATCGCGGCGAGAAGGTTGCGTGTGCGACGACGCCACGGGCCTACACTGGGCGCCTTCACATTCTGGTCTAACGCGTGGATCGGCAAGCAACGGGTGACGATGAGCCGGCAGCTGGCGATCTGGCAGCGCCGAGGCTGACCACGACGCTGGCCCGGCGATTGGCCGGACCAGCGCTGTCGGTAGGCATGTTGTGCCTGGCGCTGTGGGCCTTGCACCTGCTGTCGCGTGAGGTCAATTACCACCAGATTCGCGATTATCTGCAGCAGTTGCCAAGCTCGCGCGTGCTGCTGGCGGCCACGCTGACCGCCGCCGGCTTTGCGGTGATGACGTTTTATGACCGCTGCGCACTGGCCTTCATCGGCCATCGTTTGCCATGGCGCAAGGTCAGCCTGATTTCGTTCATCAGCTACGCCTTCAGCAATGCCGTGGGCATGTCGCTGCTGGTATCCGGCTCGATCCGCTATCGGTTTTACCTGCACAACGGGCTGTCCACGGGCGAGATCGCGCGGGTGGTGGTGTTTTGCACGGTGAGCTTCTGGCTGGGTCTGCTGGCGCTGACTGGCGTGACCCTGCTTGTCGTGCCGCTGCCAGGTGGCTTGCCGCTGGCGGCGCTGCGCCTGCCGCTGGCCGTGGCGCTGACCGCAGTGCCGCTGGCGTGGCTGGCGGCGGGTGTCATGTTGCGTCGGCCGTTGCGGCTGTGGCGCTGGCGCGTGACTTTCCCGCCGTGGCGCATCGGCGTGCAGCAAATCGTGGTCGGTGCGCTTGATTGGGGCCTGGCGGCGGCGGTGCTGTACGTGCTGATGCCCGATGAGCTCAACAACGGCTTTGGGCATTTCCTGGCGATCTTCGTGATTGCACAGATGGCGGGTTTGATCAGCCATGTGCCGGGCGGCTTGGGCGTGTTCGAGGCGGTGATGCTGGCCGGCTTTGGCGCCACCGGCAATCACGCTTTGGCGGCGCCGATCCTGGGCGCGCTGGCGGCGTTTCGCGTCATCTATTACCTGCTGCCGCTGTGCGCGGCCACGGTCGCGGTGCTGCAGCGCGAGGCGCGCGGCTGGAAGCGCCAGTCGTTGTGGTCGCCGTGGTTCATGGCACTGCTGCCGTCGTTCTTTGCCGGGCTGACCCTGGTTTCTGGTGCGGTGCTGCTGTTTTCCGGGGCCACGCGCGGGCTGCCGGATCGCATGGAAGTCTTGCGCGAGATGCTACCGCTGGCGGTGCTGGAGATGTCGCACTTGCTTGCCAGCGTCATCGGCATGCTGCTGCTGATCCTGGCGCGTGGCCTGCAGCGGCGGCTGGATGCGGCCTATGTGTTGACGCTGATCCTGCTGGTGGCCGGTGCGGCGTTTTCGCTGCTCAAGGGTTTCGATTACGAAGAGGCAACCTTGCTTACCTTGCTGGCCATGGCGCTGGCGCCGGCGCACCGGTTGTTTTATCGCCGCGCGTCATTGTTCAGCACGTCGTTTTCGCCCACCTGGATCGCGGCCATCCTTGCCGTGCTGGGCTGCGCGGCCTGGCTGGTGTTTTTCAGCTACAAGCATGTCGACTACAGCGCCGACTTGTGGTGGCAGTTCAGCCTGCATCATGGTGCCGCGCCGCGCGCGCTGCGGGCGCTGGTAGCGGCCGCCGTGGCGGGACTGCTGTTTGCGCTGGCGGTGTTGATTCGGCCGGTGACGACACATCCGCACGCGCCCAGCGTCGACGATCTGGCGCAGGCCATGCCGCTGATCCGCCAGTCGCCGGACACCCAGGCCTGGCTGGCGCTCACAGCTGACAAGAGCCTGCTGTTCGCCCCTGACCACAGCGCGTTTGTCATGTATGGCGTGGAAGGGCGCAGCTGGGTGGCGATGGGTGATCCAGTCGGTACCGACGAGGCTGCACGCCACGAGTTGGTGTGGAGCTTCCTTGACCAATGCGAGCGCGCCGGCGGCTGGCCGGTGTTTTATCAAGTGCGTCCGCAGGATCTGGACATGTATCTGGAAGTCGGACTGAACTTGCTCAAGGTTGGCGAGACCGCACGCGTGCGGTTGGCGGATTTCACCCTGGACGGCAAGTCGCGCAAGGTGCTGCGCAACACCGTCAATCGGCTGCTGCGCGACGGCTTGCGGCTGGAGATCGTGCCGGCGGAAGCCGTGGCCGCACTGTTGCCGCAGCTGCGGAGCGTGTCCGATGCATGGCTCCAGGCCAAGCACGTACGCGAGAAGCGCTTCTCGCTGGGCGCGTTCGATCCGGCCTATCTGACCCGCATGCCAATGGCGCTGGTGTGGCAGGGCGAGCGCCTGCTGGCCTTTGCCAACCTGCTGCTGGCCGGGGCCCGCGAGGAGGCGTCGGTGGACTTGATGCGTCACGTCGGCGACGGCCCGGCTGGATTGATGGATTTCCTGTTTGTGCAGTTGATGCAGTGGGCGCGCGACGAAGGCTACGCGTGGTTCAACCTCGGCATGGCGCCGCTGGCCGGCTTGCACAATCGCCGCCAGGCGCCGCTGTGGAACCGCTTTGGCGCGCTGGTGTTTGGCCGCGGCGAGCGCTTCTACAATTTTCGCGGGCTGCAGCAATACAAGAGCAAATTCGCCCCGGAGTGGGAGCCGCGCTACATCGCCATGCCCGGCGGCATTGCCTTGCCGATGATCCTGGCCAACGTGGCCAGCCTGATTGCCGGCGGTTTGTCCGGCGTGGTGCGGCGATGAAGCGCTGGAAAGTCATCACACTGGTTACCGGGGCGGTTGCCATGTCGAGTGCGCTGCTGGCGTGGAGCCCATGGACGCGGGTCAGATTGTCGGCAGCCACGGTGGCTTGGCCGGTGGCCAGTCATGCCATGGCGCCGGCGGCGGGCAAGGGTGACGTCATGGCGGTGATCGTTTCCGGCGATGGCGGCTGGGCCGACCTGGACCGGCGCCTGGGCGTGGCCTTCATCGACCGCGGCATTCCGGTGCTCGGCGTCAACTCGATGAAGTATTACTGGCGCGAGCGCGACCCGGTACACACCGCGCACGAGCTCGACGCACTGATGAACCGCTACCTGACGACCTGGGACAAGCGCCGCATCTGGCTGGTCGGCTTCTCGTTTGGTGCTGACGTGCTGCCCACCATCGTCGGTCATTTGAGCGCGGCCAACCGCGCGCGCATCGCGCAACTGGTGCTGCTTTCGCCCAGCCGCGACGCCACCTTCGAGATCGAGCTCGAGGGCTACATGGTCACGCCGGGCTGGTTTCAGGATCACCTGAAAAACACCTTGCAGCTGATCAATCCCATTGCCCATTACCCGCCGCTGCCGCCGCTGCGTGCGCTGGATGGCGTGCCGCCAGTGGTGTGCTACTACGGAATGGATGACGCCGACGACAGCCTGTGTGCCGCGCCGGGCCTGCCAGCATGGGTGCGCGTGCATGCCAAGCGCGGCGGCCATCACTTTGATGGCGGCTATCAGCCGCTGGCACTGCAGCTGCTGGCCGAGCTGCCGGCTGCCAGTGACACGCTGGCGCAGCACTGACCGACGACGTGGCCGCCGCGTCCGGCGCGGTTACACTGCCGGGGTTTTGGCTTGAAGGGAGTGCGCTGCCCATGCCCGAGGTTTTCGCCAGCGCGTCGACGGCGGCGCGCGACGCGCTGTTTGTGCCGCTGGACGATCGCGCACTGACACTGCCGGACGATGGCCGCGTGTTGTTCCTGCGCGCGCGCGCCAGCCCGCGCCTGCGTGAACTGGCAGGACCTGGGTGGTTGTGCGAGCAAAGCTTTTTGCCCTTTGCCGATGAGCTTTCGCGCCAGGGCTTGCATGTGGGCGAGCCTGCGCTTGGCGACCGCTTTGCCTTGGTCATGGTGCTGCCGCCACGCCAGCGCGACGAAGCGCGCGCGACGTTTGCACGCGCCGCGCAGCACACCGCGCCCGGTGGCTGCGTGTTGGCGGCGGTGCCCAACGCCGAGGGTGCGAAGTCGGCGCAGGCCGATCTGGCACGCTTGGTCGGCAGCGTGTCGCATCAGTCCAAGCACAAATGCCGGGTGTTCTGGGGCTCGCCGCAACCCGATGGGGTGGATGGTGAATTGCTGGCGGCGTGGCTGGCACTGGATGCGCCGCGCACCATTGGCTCCGGCCAGATCAGCCGGCCGGGCCTGTTCGCCTGGGATCGCGTCGATGCGGCTTCGGCGTTGCTGGCGACGCAGCTGGGGCCGACGCTGCATGGCCGCGTGGCCGATCTCGGCGCCGGCTACGGCTATCTCGCCTGCGAGGTGATGGCGCGTTGTCCGCACGTCACCGCGATTGATCTGTATGAGGCTGACGCCCGTGCGCTGGAACCGGCGCGGCGCAATCTGGCGCAGGCACAGCGCGCATCCGGCCGGGAGGTTGACGTTGGCGTGCACTGGCATGACGTCACGCGTGGCCTGCCGCAACGCTATGACGTCATCGTCAGCAACCCGCCGTTCCATCAAGGCCGCGCCGACCTGCCGGAATTGGGCCGTGCCTTCATCGCCAGCGCCGCCGACGCCTTGATGCCGGATGGCCAGCTGCTGTTGGTGGCCAATCGCCATCTGCCGTACGAGGCCTTGCTGCAATCGCGGTTTGCGCGGGTGCACGCCCTGGTCGTGCGCGATGGCTACAAGGTGATTGCCGCCACGGGCGTACGCGCATGAGACTGGTGCGGGTCATCGCCAACCTGGGCTACGGCAGCCGCAAGGAGGTAGCCGCCATGTTCCGCGCCGGGCGCATCACCGATGCTGCCGGCGAGGTGCTATATGCCGACGATACGGTGGCGCACGAGAGCATCCGCGTGGACGGCGAGCCGCTCGATCCACCGCCCGGCCTGGTATTGATGCTGCACAAGCCGCTGGGAGTCACCTGTTCGCGCAAGGATCCGGGCCGCGTGGTGTATGACTTGCTGCCGCCGCGCTATCGCGTCCGCACGCCGGCCTTGTCCACGATCGGCCGGCTTGATCGCGACACCAGCGGCCTGTTGTTGTTCACCGACGATGGTGCACTGCTGCACCGGGTCATTTCCCCGCGCGCGCATGTGGCCAAGGTCTATGCCGCCACGCTGGCGCAGGGCATGCGTGGTGACGAAGCGGCGGTCTTCGCCAGCGGCACGCTGTTGCTGGAATCCGAACGCGGACCTCTGATGCCGGCGCAGCTTGAAGTGTTGGCGCCGTGCCACGCCCGGTTGACGCTCACCGAGGGGCGTTATCACCAGGTGCGCCGGATGTTCGCCGCTGTTGGCAATCACGTCGAGGCGCTGCATCGTGAGGCTGTCGGCCAGTTGACCTTGGGCGATCTGCCGCCCGGCGCATGGCGTGCGCTGGACCACGCCGAGGTCGCACGGATTTTCACGCCGTAATGTCGGAAGCGCCTTTCGCGTCCACTCCCTTGGCCTGATCGGCGGGCGGCGCGCGCCAGGTCAGGCGAAGCATCTTTACTTGGATGTTTGCTCGTCGGGTTTCACTGGCGCGGGGACGTTGTCGCCAAACCATTTGCGGCGTTCGTCGCGGCAGCTTGGCCCGCCCATGGCGAACTTGCGGCAGATGGCCGGGCGGTCGGCGTAGATGCCACAGCGGAAGGTGTGCATGTCCAGCGCGGCGCACCAGCCCTGCGCGTTTTTCGCCATGATCTCCAAGCCGTGGTCGTCGCGGTCGACCAGATGCACCGGCACGCGATCTTGTGGCATGAGCACCACGGTGAGTCGACAGCACACGGCCTCGCAGGTCGCGCACGTGACACGCGGGTCGACCGACTGGGCGTAGCGTTCACGGGGCGGAGACATGGCGCGAGTATGACCGGCGTGTTGGTGGCCTGCATGAACCGGCCCGCAGCGCAGCAGGCAGCGGCGTGCGCTGTGAGCCGCGCTTGCATACGTCGTGGCGCGCCCGGATATAGGAAAGCAGATTGCTGCGGCCCTGCCATGTTCAATTTCACCTTTGACAATGCCTTCGTGCGCGAGCTGCCTGCCGACCCGGAGCACGGGTCGCGCCGGCGGGAAGTCGTTGGCGCGCTGTATTCACACGTCGAGCCCACGCCGGTGGTCGCGCCACGCGTGCTGGCGGTCTCGGATGAAATGGCGACGCTGCTGGGATTGACGGCAACCGATGTCGCCACACCGGCCTTCGCACAGGTGTTTGCCGGCAACCGCCTGCTGGCGGGCATGACGCCGTATGCGGCCAATTACGGCGGCCATCAATTTGGCAGCTGGGCCGGACAGCTTGGCGACGGCCGCGCGGTGTCGCTGGGTGAAGTCATCGCCTCGACAGGCGCGCGCTGCGAGCTGCAACTCAAGGGGTCCGGCCGCACGCCCTATTCGCGTGGCGCCGATGGCCGCGCGGTGTTGCGTTCATCGATCCGCGAGTTCCTGTGCAGCGAGGCCATGGCGCATTTGGGCGTGCCGACGACGCGCGCCTTGTGCCTGATCGACACCGGCGAGAGGGTGGCGCGCGACATGTTTTACGACGGCAACCCGGCGCTGGAGCCGGGCGCCATCGTCTGCCGCGTGGCGCCGTCGTTCATCCGTTTTGGCAGTTTTGAGCTGCCCGCCTCGCGCGGCGACACCGCGTTGTTGCAGCAGCTGGCCGACTTCACCATCCACCGGGATTTCCCCGAACTGCCAGGGCAGGGCGAGGCGCTCTACGCGCAATGGTTTGCCAGGGTTTGCGAGCTGACGGCGGTGATGGTTGCACACTGGATGCGCGTGGGCTTCGTCCATGGCGTGATGAACACCGACAACATGTCGATCCTGGGCCTGACGATGGATTACGGCCCGTATGGCTGGGTCGACAACTACGATCCGGAGTGGACACCCAACACCACCGATGCGCAGCGCCGGCGCTATCGCTTTGGCCAGCAGCCCAACGTGGCATGGTGGAACCTCAGCTGCCTGGCCGCCGCGCTGGCACCGCTGTTCCATGGCGTGGAACCGCTGCAAGCCGGGCTCGATCATTACGCAGCGACGTATGCGGCGGCCGATCGTGCCAACACCGCGGCCAAGCTTGGCCTGGCCGGGTGCCGCGACGAAGACGTGGCGCTGATGCAGTCATTGCACGCGTTGATGGCGGATGCCGACATCGACATGACCTTGTGGTTCCGCATGCTGGCTGATTTCACCCCGCAGGCGCCCACGCTCGATCTTTTCGACGGGGTTTTCTACGACGATGCCAAACGCGCAGCGGCGGCGCCCGCCTTGCATGACTGGCTGGTGCGCTATGCGACACGGCTGGCCGATGACCCGCTGCGTGCCGACCAGCGTCGCGCGCAGATGCGTGCAGCCAACCCGCGCTATGTGCTGCGCAACTATCTGGCGCAGCAGGTGATCGACCAGGCCACCGCCGGTGACGCCAGCGGTGTGGTCGAACTGCTGGAGGTGCTGCGCCATCCCTATGACGACCAGCCTGGTCGCGATGCCTTTGCGCGCAAGCGCCCGGACTGGGCGCGGCACAAAGCCGGCTGTTCCATGCTGTCGTGTAGCTCATGACGGCTTGCATCCGGCTCACGACAGGCGCCGCGGCGGTGCAATGAGCTGGTGCCCTCGAGACGATTCGAACGTCCGACCTGCCCCTTAGGAGGGGGCCGCTCTATCCAACTGAGCTACGAGGGCGTGTGGGTTGGCGCGGTACATCGTACAAGCTCGCACTCGACTGCACGAGAAATGCGCGCTTTGCATCGAAGCAGGGCGGGACGTGTCCGCCCTGCTTCAGCAGAGGCCTCCGGCTGCGGTGCGCCAGGCTACGGGCGTCGCATCAACGCCCGAAGATGTTTTTGAGTTTGTCCTCCGGCAGCATGCCCAGGGCCAGGTGAAACTTGCCGCTGGCGTCCTTGTAGACCGTGGCCGGGGTGGCGTGGACGCCGAGTTTGTCCATCAAGGCGTTGTTGGCGGCGAGCTTGGCCGTCACCGGCTTGGACAGGGTCGCCACGGGTTGCACGCTGCTGTTGCCGAAGGTGCGCTCGTGTTGATGCAGCACGGCCTTGGGATCGGTGGCCTCCAGGATCGCGGCGGCGCGGTTCGGGCTGCGCGGAGAAATCACTGCCACGATGATGTGCCGCACCTGTACGTCGCCGCCAGCCAGCAGCGGCTGCGTCGCCTGCCACAGCTTGTGGCAATACGGGCATTCGGTATCGGTGAACACGTACACGATGCGCTTGGGCTCAGTGGCGCCTTCGGCAACGAACGTGGCCTTGCCCAATTCAGCCCAGGTCGTCGCATCCAGTGCCGGCATGGTCGCGGTCTGCATGGGCTCGGCGGTCAGGTCATTGCCGCGCTGGTCAAACAGCGTGCCGATGACCACGTGTTTGCCGTCGGGCAGCAGATAGACCGGCATGGCCTGGCCTTGGTAGTCGCCGACGTAGCCTTTGAATCCAGTTGGCGCCGGCAGGCTGCCGCGGATGCTGATGCCCTTGTTGGTCAGCGACTGGATCGCAGGGGACGAATCCTGTGCCTGGGCACAAGCGGCCAGCAGGAAGGCGAGGGCGACAAACCAGAATTTCAAGACGATTCTCCACATTCGATGGATAGACCGGCCATGGCCGGTCGGCATGGGCTGGCGCCAGTGTAGATGTCCACGCGGCCTTGCCGATGTGCGGCGCATGGCGTCAGAACGCAAGTTGTGCCCACAGCCCGGCTTCATTGGCCGCGGCCAATGACATGGCGCGATTGGCCAGGCGCTGGCGTTTGATGACTGCCGCCACCTGCACGTTGCGGTTGACGCGGTATTCCAGCCCGAGCTGGCTGTAGCGTTCGTGGCGCGTGGGATCGAGGCGCTCGCTGGTGTCGGCCCGATCGTGCCGGGCGAACACCGTCCAGCGCAACGCCACTTGCATGCTGGCCCATGTCGACCAGCCGCTGGCGCGATCGCTGGCGATGGCGCGCACCTGGTTCCAGTCATCGGCGCGGAAGTACTGCGCACCCAGGCGAAAGCGCGCGCTGCGCCAGGCGGCCATCGCGTCCCAGCGGCGCGCCGTGTGCCGGGCAACGTGGGCGCCGCCATCCTGCGCCAGCGTGCCGTCGTAGGCGCCGATGGCCAGCACGGTCTGCGCGCTGGGTTGCCATGCCACGCGGGTTTCGAAGTCCGGTCGGTCGCCCGTGCGTGGCCGCTTGAAGCTGGAGCCGCTGATCATGGACGTGGCGTATTGCCACTGATCGCACGCACCTGCACTGCCCAGCACATGCACGCCCCAGTCCGAGGGCGTGCCGAATTTGAGTCGGGTCACCAGCTCACGATCCACGTAGCGATAGCCCGACCAGCTGTTGACGAACCCCGCCCACGGCAGGTCGGCCACGCCCAATTGCAGGATCAACGCCTTGCTGAAAGCGCCCTGGACATAGGCGTGGCGCAGCCACGGGTCGGTTGGCGATGTGTCGCGCATCCAGTTGATGTCGCTGGTCACATGCGCCGACCACACGGGACTGAACGCGTGATCCAGGTTGAGATACAGCCGCGTCACATCGGCGCCGGTGCCGCTGGCCTTGGTGCGTTGGCCGTGCGTGGTCTGGTCAAGATGCGTGACATCCAGGAAAACCTTGATGCCAAAGTCCGTGTCGCCCGGTGCCGGCGCGGTGGCGCGGGCGGGCCGGCACAAGGCGGCGAAAGTCAGCGCGGCCAGCACGCCGAGAATGTGGTGAAGCGACATGGATAATCCCTTGATGAGCAACGGATGGCAGCAAGCGGCGGCCCGCAGCCGTGCCGGCGTACGGCATCCGCGGTGAATCGTGCTACAGCCTGCGGGTTTGTGCGAGGTCGCCGGGATGCTGCCGCCGGGAGCGCCCGTCGCAGCCTGTTAGAATAGCGGGCTGTCCGCTTTAACTATGCGTCGCCCAGGGGCGGCGCCTGTCCAGGAGCCATCCATGTCCCATGCCATCCTCAGTGCGCTCGGCCTTTCGGCTGAAGAATCCGGTACTTACCTCGGCCAGGGCGAGTGGTCAAAGACCACCGACGCCGGCACGTTGCAGCCGACAAATCCGGCTACGGGCGAGGTCATTGCCAAGGTGCACGCGTCCAGCGCCGCCGATTACGCCAAGATCGTCGAGCGTGCGCAGGCGGCATTCAAGGTGTGGCGCGTGACACCGGCCCCGCGTCGCGGCGAGGCAGTGCGCCTGTGTGGCGAGGCGCTGCGCAAGCACAAGGACGCATTGGGTTCGCTGGTGGCGCTGGAGATGGGCAAGATCAAGCCCGAAGGCGACGGCGAAGTGCAGGAGATGATCGACATCGCCGATCTGGCTGTCGGCCAGAGCCGCATGCTGTACGGCGCCACCATGCACTCCGAGCGCCCGGGCCATCGCATGTATGACCAGTACCACCCGCTGGGCCTGGTCGGCATCATCAGCGCCTTCAATTTCCCGGTCGCGGTGTGGGCGTGGAACGCGATGATGGCCACGGCGTGCGGTGATATCTGCATTTGGAAGCCGTCGCCGAAGACGCCGTTGTCGGCCATCGCCGCCATCCGCATTTGCAACGACGCGCTCAAGGCCGGTGGCTTTCCCGACCTGTTCTTCCTCTTCAACGATGCCGGCAGTGACCTGGCGCAGGCGTTTGTCGACGACAAGCGCATCGCGCTGATCAGCTTCACCGGCTCGACCAAGGTGGGCCGCATGGTTGGCGAGCGCGTGGCACGGCGCATGGGCCGCTCGCTGCTGGAGCTGGGCGGCAACAACGCCATCATCGTCGACGCGACGGCTGACCTGAAACTGGCCATTCCGGGCATCGTGTTTGGCGCCGTCGGCACTGCCGGCCAGCGCTGCACCACCACCCGCCGCGTGTTCGTTCACGAGTCGATCCATGACGAGGTGGTCAACGCCCTGGTCAAGGCCTACCACCAGGTAGAAACCAGGATTGGCGACCCGACGCTGGCCACCACGCTGATGGGGCCGCTCAACAGCCAGGATGCGGTGCACGGCTATCTGGCGGCCATCGAGAAGGCCAAGGCGGCCGGCGGTACCGTCGCCACGGGTGGCAAGGTATTGACCGAGCGCAAGGGCAACTTCGTGCTGCCGACCATCATTACCGGCTTGAAGAACGCCGATGAAGTGGTGCAGACCGAGACCTTCGCGCCGATCCTGTACGTGATGCCGTTCAAGACGCTGGATGCGGCCATCGACATGCAAAACGCCGTGCCGCAGGGCCTGTCGTCAGCCATCTTCACGCAAAATTTGAAGGCGGCCGAACAGTATCTGTCGGCGGCCGGCTCCGACTGCGGCATCGCCAACGTCAACATCGGCACGTCCGGCGCGGAGATTGGCGGCGCGTTTGGCGGCGAAAAAGATACCGGTGGCGGCCGTGAATCCGGCTCGGATGCGTGGAAGGTGTACATGCGCCGGCAGACCAACACCATCAATTATTCGGATCACCTGCCACTGGCGCAGGGCATCAAGTTCGATTTGTGATACCGCCTGGACGCGACCTGCCGCCGCCCGGCGGTGGGCTGCGTCGATGGGCGTGACGGCCATCCTGACGAGGACACGGCGATGAACACTCCGGTTTTGGTGCCACTGCGCACCAGCTCGCTGGCCATTGCCAGCCTGATCTGCGGCGTGCTGTGCTGGTGCGTGTTGCCGCTTGTCGGCGCGGTGGCCGCCGTGGTTTGTGGCCATCTGGCACGGTCCGAGATTCGTCATGCCCCGCCGCATGCGCCGCTCGACGGCAACGGCCTGGCGACTGCCGGCCTGGTGCTGGGCTACTTGAACTTGCTGGCTGGCGTGCTGGTGGTGCTGACCCTCATCGGCGCGCTGTTCCTCGGCGCCGGCTTGCTGCATTGGTGGCACTGAGCCGCACCCTGGAATCGACCGTGTACGACATCTTGCGACCGCTGCTGTTTGCGCTGGATGCGGAAACCGCGCATCACGTCACGCTGCGTGCCTTGGGCGCTGCCCAGCGCAGCGGACTCGGCCGCTGGGTCAATCCCCTGCCGACGGATTTGCCGGTGCGTGCGTTCGGGCTGGATTTTCCCAATCCGGTGGGACTGGCGGCCGGGCTCGACAAGAACGCCGATTACCTTGACGCGCTGGGCATGCTCGGCTTCGGCTTTATCGAGGTCGGCACGGTGACGCCCAAGCCGCAGCCGGGTAACGCGCGACCGCGGCTGTTTCGCCTGCCGCGGCACGAGGCGATCATCAACCGCATGGGCTTCAACAACGCCGGCGTCGATGCGCTGGTGGCCAATGTACAGCGTGCCAGCTGGCGCGGCGTGCTGGGCATCAACATTGGCAAGAACAAGGACACGCCCAACGACAAGGCGGTCAACGATTACCTGTACTGCCTCAAGCGCGTGTATCCGCACGCCAGCTACGTCACCATCAACATTTCCTCGCCCAACACGCGCGGCCTGCGTGACTTGCAGCAGGCGCAGACCCTGTATCGCTTCATCGCCATGCTGCGCGAGGCGCAGGAGCATCTGGGCGCACAGCACGGCCAGCGCAAACCCATGCTGCTGAAGATCGCGCCGGACCTGGACGAGGCCGAGCTTGACGCCATCGCCGGCGTGCTGCTGCGCATTGGCATCGATGGCGTGATCTGCACCAACACCACGGTCGATCATGCGCTGGTGGCCGACTCGCCACGTGCCGGCGAGGCGGGCGGTTTGTCCGGCAAGCCGCTGTTTGCGCACGCCACCGCCGTGCTTGCCGGCATGCGGCAGCGCTTGGCGGGGCGCATCCCGCTGATCGGCGTGGGCGGCATTCTTGACGGCAGCGATGCCGCCGAGAAGTTCGATGCCGGCGCAAGCCTGGTGCAGGTCTACAGCGGACTGGTGTATCGCGGACCGCGTCTCATCAACGAGTGTGTGGCAGAAATTGCCCGCCAATACGGAAAACCGCATGACCAGCCATGAACCGCCAGCCGCCGTGCCCCGGCATGCCACGTCGCCACAGCGCACCGACATGGGCGGCTACACGCTGATCGAAGACGCGCCGCTGGGTACGCGCAACACCTTGCGTGTTGATGCGCGCGCGCACTGGCTGGCGGAAATCCACGATGCAGCCAAGCTGCCTGAGCTGCTGGATTTCCCCGCCGTGCGCACCGGCCTCGTGCTGGCGCTGGGCGAGGGCAGCAATGTGCTGTTCACCGCCGATTTTCCGGGCACGGTACTGGTCATGGCCACCCGCGGAGTGGAGGTGGAAAGCGACGGCGCGCAAGCGCGGGTGGCAGTGGCTGCCGGCGAACGCTGGGATGATTTCGTGCGCTGGACGCTGGGGCAGGGCTACGCCGGGCTGGAAAACCTCATCATGATTCCCGGCACCGTGGGTGCCGCGCCGATCCAGAACATCGGCGCCTATGGCTGCGAGGTGGCGGAGTTTGTCGAAAGTGTGGAGGCGTGGGATACGCGCGAGCACCGCGTGGTCATGCTCGATCATGCTGCCTGCGCTTTTGCCTATCGCGATTCGCTGTTCAAGCGCGACCCGCGGCGCTACATCGTCACCGCCGTGCGCTTCGTGTTGCCGCGCAGCCGGCCGCTGCGCACCGATTACGCCGGCATCGATGAGCAGATTGCGCGCATGGGCGTCACCCAGCCGGCGCCGTTTCATGTTGCCGAAGCCGTGGTCTACCTGCGCACGCGCAAGTTGCCCGACCCGGCCGTAATCGCCAATGCCGGCAGCTTTTTCAAGAATCCAGTGATCGACATCGCCGCCGCCAATGCCTTGCACGCGGCACATCCGGAATTGGTGATGTGGCCGACCGGCGATGGCCAGGTCAAGTTGTCGGCGGCGTGGTTGATCGAGCGCGCCGGTTTCAAGGGCGCCCGCCAGGGTGATGCCGGGGTGTCCAATCGCCATGCGCTGGTGCTGGTCAATCACGGCCACGCCACCGGCGCGCAGCTGTGGGCCATGGCGCAAAGCGTCATGCGCGGCGTCCACGATCAGTTTGGCGTGCAGCTGCATCCCGAGCCGGTCGTGCTTGGTGTCGATGCTGCGTAGGGCGGGCGTCGTCCGCCGGCCTTCGCACATCGCGATGTCGGCGCCGATTTTCCGCTGACCGGCTACGATGCCTGCAGACCTTGGCCGGACTTGGCGGGAATGAGTAAACGTACGCCACCCTTGCACCACGCGCTGGTTGACGCGACGGCGCCTGATCTGGCCGACAGCGCGCTGTATCTGCACCGCGAGCTGTCGCAGCTGGAGTTCAATCGTCGCCTGCTGGACCAGGCCGACGACACGCGCACGCCGTTGTTGGAGCGGTTGAAGTTCCTGTTGCTGTTTTCACGCAACATGGATGAATTCTTCGAAATTCGCGTGGCCGGACTCAAGGGCCAAGTGGCGCTGGAGCATGAATCGCTGGGCCCCGATGGCATCCCGCCTCAGCGTGCGCTGGTGCGGATCAGCGTCGTCGCGCATGAGTTGATTGCGCGCCAGTACGCCATGTTGAACACGCAGCTGCTGCCGGCGCTGGCCGCGCAGGGCATTCGCATCGTGCGCCGCGGCAGATGGTCAGCCGCCCAGCGTGATTGGGTGCGGCATTACTTCCAGGCGCAGGTTGCGCCGCTGGTCACGCCGATCGGGCTGGATCCGACGCACCCGTTCCCGCGGCTGGTCAACAAGAGCCTCAACTTCATCGTGCGGCTGGCCGGTGTGGATGCGTTTGGCCGCGATTCGGGCCTTGCCGTACTGCCGGCGCCGCGCGTGCTGCCGCGATTGATCGCCATGCCGCAGGCCATCTGCGCGCCTGGCGACAATTACGCGTTGCTGTCGTCGGTCATCCACGCACATGCGGGTGAACTTTTCCCCGGCATGCAGGTGCTGGGCTGCTACCAGTTTCGGCTTACCCGCAATGCGGATTTGACGCTGGACCCGGAGGACGTGGAAGACCTCGCGCACGCCTTGCGCAGCGAGTTGTACGCCAATCGATTCGGCGACGGCGTGCGACTGGAGGTTGCCGACAACTGCCCGCGCGACCTGGTGGATTATCTGCTGCGGCAGTTTGCGCTGGACGAAAGCGAGCTGTACGAGGTCAACGGCCCGGTCAATCTGGCACGGCTGTTCCGGCTGGTGAATACGGGCGGTCATCCGCAGCTGCGCTTTGCGCCCTTTGTCCCGGCGCTGCCCGGCGAACTGCAGCACACGCCGGACATGTTTGCCGCGCTGGCGCGTGGCGACATCCTGCTGCTGCATCCGTACCAGTCGTTTGCGCCGGTGATCGACCTGCTGCGCCAGGCAGCGCGCGACCCGCATGTGCTGGCGATCAAACAGACGCTGTACCGCACCAGTGCCTCGTCGGAAATCGTCGATGCGCTGGTCGAGGCTGCGTTGGCCGGCAAGGAAGTCACCGCCGTGGTCGAGCTGCGCGCACGGTTCAATGAGGCATCCAACCTGTCGCTGGCGTCGAGATTGCAGCAGGCCGGAGTGACCGTGGTCTATGGCGTGGTCGGCATCAAGACGCACGCCAAGGCGATGTTGATCCAGCGCAGCGAGGGGCGCGGCTTCGTGCGCTATGCCCACCTGGGCACCGGCAACTATCACGCCGGCAATGCGCGCGTGTATGTCGACTACAGCCTGCTGACCGCCGACGCGACCCTCTGCGCCGATGTGCATGCACTTTTCAGCCAGTTGACCGGCATGAGCGCCTTGTTGCCGATGCGTAAATTGTTGAGCGCGCCGTTTGCCTTGCGCACGCGGCTGACGGCGGCAATCGCCCGAGAGGCCGGACACGCCCGCCAGCGCCGGCCGGCAGCCATCATCATCAAGGTCAATGCGCTCACCGATGCCGGCATCATGCACGCGCTGTACGCCGCCGGCATGGACGGGGTGCAGATCGACCTCATCGTGCGCGGCAAGTGTGCGCTGCGCCCCGGCGTGCCGGGCGTGTCGGACAACATCCGCGTGCGTTCCATCGTCGGCCGCTTCCTGGAACACAGCCGCGTGTACTTTTTTGCCAACGCCGGCGAGCCGCAGCTGTACCTGTCCAGCGCCGACCTGATGGACCGCAACCTCGACCGCCGCGTCGAAACCGCCTTTCCGCTCACCGATCCGGTCTTGCATGAGCGCGTGCGTCGCGAACTGCAGATGTATCTGGATGACACCGCCAACACCTCGCTGCTGCAGGCCGACGGCAGCTATCGGCGTGTGGCCGAGCCTGCCGCCGCGCGCGACGTACAGATGGAATTGCTGCAGGCCTTGTGCGGGGCAGGGGGAAGCACCGCGGCGGAGGCACCGCCAGGCTGACCGTTGCAATTGTGACCGGTTTTATTTCCCATTCGTGGGTGAGCGGTACGAGACTCAGTCATGCGACTGACACCCTCTGCAAGTGGCGATTCGTCCCCTGCCGCGTTCACTGTGGACGATGCTTGTCCCGCATGTACCGGGGGCGTCGCGCACAAGTGCGCTCCTGCGGGGAGGAAGCCTGCAACACGGTGTCGGCAGGCCCTTCCTGGTACCTGTCGGGCATAACGAAAAAGGCCACCCGATGCGGGTGGCCTCTCGTCAATATCGTGGTGGAGCGGCGGGGGATCGAACCCCGGACCTTCGCATTGCGAACGCGACGCTCTCCCAGCTGAGCTACCGCCCCACGAAGCCGCGCATGTTACCAGTGCGCGCGCGCCGCGCCAAGGGTTTTCGTGCCAATGGCGTTGGCATGCGTGTCGTCAGCCCGGCAGCAGCTTGAGCAAGGGGGCACGCAGGATGTCGTCGCGCCAGCCTTCCAGGGCGTGCGGCCAGACCTTGGTGACGACCAGCTCGTCCAGCACCTTGCGCGGACACAGCAGCCCGGCGGGCAGGTCGAGTTCCTGCGCAATGGCGTCGACGCGCTGCTTCATCGCCTTGAGCGCGTCCTTGGCGGCGCCGTGGGCATGGCCAATGATGGGTGCCGTGGCGGCCAGCTCGTCGTCGCTGACCGGTGCACTGCATTGCATGAACAGCGCGCTGCGTTGGGCGCTGCGCAACGCGCGCTGGCCACGGGCGCGCTGTTCCAGTTCAGCCAGGTTGGCGGGTGGGTCGTGCGCCAGGCTCAGGGCAAGGGTGTCGTCGATCAGCCAGGGCCGCGGCACGTCGAGGCTGCGTGCGGTGCTGTCGCGCCACAGCAGCAAACGCCGCAACAACGCCTGTCGGGTATCCGACCAGTCGGCAGCGCCATGCATCGCCCGCTGCGGCTGCGGGTCGCCCACGCGGCGTGTCATGCGCTGCTTGAGACGCGCACAATCCTCGGCATGCCACGCACTGCGCCCGCGTTCGTGCAGGCGCGCGGCAAGCTGTTCGTGGATGGTCTGCAGGTACACCACGTCGAGCGCCGCGTAGCTGCGCTGGGATGCGGTCAGGGGGCGCTGCAGCCAGTCCGAGCGCGTCTCGCCCTTGTCCAGCTCGACGCCGGCCAACTCGATGACCAGTGCGCGATAGCTGATGCCCAGGCCCAGGCCGACGAAGGCAGCGGCAATCTGCGTGTCGAACAGCGTGTGCGGACCGTCGTGCAGCAGTGGCGAGAGCGCTTCCAGATCTTCGCTGGCGCTGTGCATGACGGTGGTGACGGCATCGCTCCCAAGCGAAGTTTGCAGCGCGTCGCCAAGGTCCATCGCCAGCGGATCGACCAGGGCAAAGCGCCCCTCGCAGCCCAGCTGCAACAGCGCCAGCTGCGGGTAGAACGTGTTGCGGCGCATGAACTCGGTATCGACGCCGACAATGGCCTGTGCCGGCAGCGCCTCAAGCCAGTCGTGCAGCAGTTGCGGTTGATCGATCCACGCGGCATTGACACTGGCCGGTAACGACATGCGGGTTCCTTTTGACGGTGATCGGGTGCATTGCCCTGACGGCAATTACTGCCTATGGTGAACCGCTCACGATAGCAGGCCGCCAACGGGACGCCGAGTCATGTCGAAAAATGCCACGCTGCGTCGACAGCGCGCTGCCGGCGGGATCCTGGGTGTGCTGGTGCTGGCGTTTGCGCTGACGTATCACTTTTTTCCGCATGTGTTTCACGTCGACCCGGACCAGATGCCGCAACGTGCCATGCTGCCTGGCGTGAGCAGCCCCGGCGGGGTGTTGGTGCATGCGCGTGCGCCCGGCATGGATGAGATCAACGCCGGCCCGCCGCTCACCCTGGCGCCCACGGCCGTGACGTTGGCGCGCCGCCTGGGCGCGCCGGGTTTGCCCGAGCAGCACAGTGCTGACGGCCCGGCGCTCACAGCCCTGCTTGATCGCGCAGACAAGGCGCTGCACGCGGGCAAGCTGGTGGGCGCGAACGACAGCGCCGGCGTGCTGTATGCGCGCGCCTTCAAGGACAAACCGGACAGCCGGCGTGCCGCCAAGGGCGTGCTGGAAGTGCGCACGAAATTGCTGGCGCAGGCCGATCAGGACATCGCGCTGGGCGACCAGGCAGCAGCGGGCGACGTGCTGGAGGCCTTGCGCACCTTGCCCGGAACCGATGCCGAGGTGGCGCAGCTGCAGTCCCGGGTGGAAACCCTGGCCAAGGTGCGACCGCTGTTGGCCGAGGCCGCGGCGCTGTTGCAGGCGGGCAAGGCAGATCGCCCGCGCAGCGGCAATGCGCTGGCCCTGTATCGGCAGGTGCAGCGGCTTGATCCGCAAAATGCCGTGGCTGAGCAGGGAATTTTTCGCGTGCAACGCGTGGTGCTGGATCGGGCATTGGATGCCGTCGCGCAAAACGATTTTGCCGGTGCCGATGCGGCGCTGACGCAAGCCGAGGCGATCCGCGACGACTCGCAGCAACTGCACGACACCCGTGATCGCATCGAGCAAATGCGCGAGCAGCGCGGGCGCAGCCTGCTCAGCCAGGCACAGTCGGCGCTGGATGCCGGCAATGCCGGGCTGGCCGGGAATCTGGCTGATCAAGCGCGTAGCGTGCAACCGCAGCTTGAGGGCCTCGATGCCTTTGCACAGCGCCTGACCGATGTGCGGTTGTATGCCAGCTTCAGTCCCGGCCAGGTCTTTTCCGATCGTTTTGTCGATTTGCGCGGCAGCGCCCCGGCGATGGTGGTGATCCCCATTGGCAGCTTTCGCATGGGCGCGGCGGATAGTGAGGGCGGTCGCAGTGCGCAGGTGCCGCAGCACACGGTGCGGCTGGACAAAGGCTTTGCGCTGGGGCGCACGACCGTCACGGTCGGTGAGTTTCGCCAATTTGTGCGCGCCAGCGGCTATGTGCCTGATTCGGTCAAGCTGGGCGGCGCCAGCGTGTACGACGAGCGCAGCGGCGTGCTGCGCGACGAGCGCCATGCCAGCTGGCAGGACGATTACGCCGGACAAAAGGCGCGCGCCGATCTGCCGGTGGTGAACGTCTCGTGGAGCGATGCCGATGCCTACGCGCATTGGCTGGCCGAACGCACGGGGCTTGCCTATCGGCTGCCGAGCGAGGCCGAGTTTGAATACGCGCTGCGCGCCGGCACCACCACGCGTTACTGGTGGGGCGACGACGCGCCAAAGACGCAGGTGGAAAACCTTACCGGCGCAGGCGACACCTCGCCCAACGGTCGCCGCTGGAGCCATGCCTTCCGCGGCTACCGCGATGGTTACTGGGGGCCGGCGCCGGTGATGAGCTTTGCCGCCAATCCCTTCGGGTTGTACGACATCAACGGCAATGTGTCCGAATGGGTCGCCGATTGCTGGCACGTCAACTACCTGCGCGCGCCCACCGACGGCAGCGCCTGGATCAATCCCGGTTGCGCCGCCCACGTCGTGCGCGGCGGCTCGTGGGGCAGTTCACCCGACCAGGTCGATTCCGCCCATCGCCAGGGCGTAGACACCAGCGTGCGCAGTGCCCGCGTCGGCTTCCGCGTCGCGCGGGATTTGTAAGGCGACCGTACCCTGACGAAAAACCCCGCACGGGGCGGGGTTCCTGATTTGGTACCGGTGAGAGGACTCGAACCTCCACTGTGTCACCACAAGCGGATTTTGAGTCCGCCGCGTCTACCATTCCGCCACACCGGCATTGCAAGAGGCGAATTATGCCGGTTTCACTGCACGCGGTCGAGTCCCAATGCACGGACTTCGCGCGTGTACCAGCCGGCGTCGGGCATGGGCTGGAACACTGCGCAGCGCACCATGGGGCCGGCGTAGACGTGCAGGCTGACGGTGGCGCTGTCGGTGCTGGGGTTGCGGATGGCGTGGTATTCGTGCGGCGGGATCAAGCTGCCGGCCGAGCCGGTTCCAGCCTGGATCGAACCGATGGCGGCAAAGTGATAGCGATCGGCGACGCGCTCGACCATGTCGTACTGCTCGATATCCAGCGCGCCGTGCCAGACGCCTTCGACGCACCACATGCCGTCGTGATCGTGGATTGGCGTGCCCTGGCCGGGGCCCCAGGTCATGGCCACCACGCAGTAACCATGCGCCTCGCTACGATACAGCTCGCGCCGGGCGTAGTGCTCTTCATGTGGGACATAGACGCAGTCCGGCAGCTGCACCGTGCCTTCATGCATGATCCGGCACAGGCTCTGGCGCAGATGGTGGGTGAGGGCGGCTGTATCGGGCTGGTTGACGGCGTCGTCGATGGCGTCGATTAAAAGTTGGCTGCCGGGAAACGCCAGGTTGAGCATGCGGTGACTCCAGTACGAAGGCGCCCGTCGGACCGTGCAACTCAGGCCGATGGCAGGCGGGACATGAAACTGCCGATGGCGCGACTGTAATTGGGAATGTCGACCAAGAATGCATCGTGCCCTTGCGGCGAATCGAGTGCAACAAATTCGACGTCGGCGCCGGCAACGCGCAGGCCTTGTGCGATCTCTTCCTGCTGTTGCAACGGGAACAGGATGTCGGTGCTGACGCCGATGACCAGGGCCTGCTCGATGCGGATGCGCTTGAGGCCGGCATGTACATTGCCGTTACCGTACTCGGCCACGTCGAACCAGTCGCTGGCGCGCGACAAATACAGGTAGCTGTTGGGATCGAAGTGATGCACGAAGCGCTGTGCGTGGCTTTCCAGGTAGGACTCCACCTGGAATTCGCGGGCGAAGGGCTCGTCGTCGCGCTGCTCCGGGTCAAGCCGGATGCGGGCAAAGCGGCCGTTCCATTCCATGGCCGAGCGGTAGGTAATGACACCGAGCTTGCGCGCAATGCTCATGCCGATGTCGGGATAGTTGGCGTCGTCGTAGCGGCCCTCGTTCCAGTGCGGATCAAGGCGAATGGCTTCGCGCTGCAGCGAGCGGATGGCAATGGCAAACGGTTGCGCCTGTGGCGCGGTGTCCACGCTGATGTGGGCGCGCACACTGCCTGGATGCAGCAGCATGTAGGCCAGCGCGCCCATGCCGCCCATCGAGCAGCCGATGAGGCAGGCCAGGCGTTCGATGCCCAGGCTGTGCACCAGCGCGTAGGCCGCGTTGGCCACGTCTTCCAGCGCCAGGTCGGGAAAGGTCAGCCGGTAGGGTTCGCCGGTGGATGGATCGATCGAGGCCGGGCAGGTCGAGCCCTTGTCGCTGCCCAGCGCATTGACGCAGATGAGATACCAGCGCGAGGTGTCGATGGCCTTGCCGCTGCCAGCCATCTCCTCCCACCAGCCGGGCGAAGGGTCTTGCGTGCTGGATGTCAGGTGGGCGCTGGGTGAAAGCCCGGTCAGCACCAGCACGGCGTTGTCGCGCGCGGCATTCAACGTGCCCCAGGTTTCGTAGGCGATGCGTGCGCCGCGCAGCTCGCCGCCGCGTTTCATGGCAAATGGCGAGGGCAGGTTGAAGTAACGGCGGGCGTCGTTGGCTGCTGGTTGCGGAGCGACCATCAGTGCACCGTGTCGATGGTGACCTGCGCCGCTGTCGCGGTGCCCATGACGATCTCGCCACTGTGACCTTCAAGGTCACCGGCTTGCGCCAAGGGCTGGCCGTCGTGGCTGATACGCGCGCTGACCATGACCTTGCCGGCGCTGGACAGCCGATGCTGCGCGGTCATGGCCATGGCGTCGGTCAACGTGACGGTGGCAGGCAAGGCGGCGTGATCGACCCGGGCCACCGCCAGCGGTGGGGTCTTGTCGGCACCAGGCTTGGTATCGGCAGCACGGGCGTAGACGAACAACACGTCGCCGGCTTTCAGCTTGTCGCGCAAGGCCGGGGCAATGGCCACCTGTACGCGCAAGCTTGCCGTCGTCGCTGCGCTGGTGGCCGACGTCGCGCTGGCCGGCGCGGTGGTGCCTTCCCCCGCCCGTGCCGCGGCAACCGCAATTTGCCCGGCAACCGCCTTGGCCACTTGCGAGCCCGGTTCCAGTTGCGGCAGCAACAGGCGCCAGACGGTTTCCGCCTCGTGATAGCGCGCATGCTGGAAATGGCTGATGCCGAGCAGCCACAGGCCGCGCTGGCTGTCCGGCTGCAGGTGTACGGCGCGTTCCAGCAGGCTGACGGCGCGACCTTCGATCAGATGGTCGGTGCGCGCTTGCGAGTCGGCCTCGGCCCAGCCGACCATGGCGTCGGCATTATTCGGCGCGAGCTTGAGCGCGTGGTCGAAAGCATCGCGCGCTGCCTCGTTCTGATGCAGCATCGTGCTGGTCTGACCCAGCATCATCCAGCCAGCCAGATCGTCAGGCTTCTCGTGCAAGTGGGCACGCAGCTCGTCCAGTGCCTGCGCCAGGTTGAGCGAGGCCGGCGGTGCGCTGGTGCCATGCAAGGCCGCCGGCGTACCGACCAGGAAATACCCGCCGCCCACGGCCAGCGGCAACAGCAAGGCCACGACCAGGGCCACAACAAGCACGCTGCGCGGATGCGCGGTATGCGGGCCTTCGCGCAATAGCGGACGCAGCACCAGTACCAGCGCGATGGCGACCATCGCGGCGGAAATCACATAAAACGCCATGCTCACCAGTCGTCCCCGTTGTCCTGTGGCGTGTCGATGGCCACGTCGTCATGCCGGCGTTTGCGCACGGCCACCAGCACCACCCCGGCACCCAGCAGCAAGATGGCTGCCGGCCCGAACCACAGCGCCAATGTGCTGGGGTCCAGCGGCGGGTCGTACAACACAAACCTGGAATAGCGCGCAACCAGGTAGTCCTTGATCTGCGCGTCGGTCTTGCCTTGTTGCATCAGCTTGAACACTTCCAGCCGCAGGTCGCGCGCAAGTTCGGCGTTGGAGTCGGCCAGGTTTTCGTTCTGGCACACCATGCAGCGCAGCTCGCGCGTCAGGTGTTGAAAGCGCACTTCTTGCGCGTGGTTGGCAAACGGCAGCGGCTCGATAGCCTGGGCATGCAGTGCGCCGGCACCCAGCAGCAGGGCCAGGGCAAGGCTGTTGAAGAGGTGGCGGATGCTCACGGCGTGCCCTCGCGCAACACGGCGGCGATGGCGGGTTTCAGCTCGCGATCGATGATCTGCGGCGTGAACGGCCCGATGTGCTTGTAGCGGATGACGCCCTTGGCGTCGATCAGGAAACTTTCCGGCGCGCCGTACACGCCAAAGTCGATGGCCGTGCGGCCGGGCAGATCGGCGATGACCACGTGATAGGGATTGCCGTGGCGCGCAAGCCAGGCGCGGGCGTCATCCGCCGGGTCCTTGTAGTTGTAGCCGACCAGCGCGATGCCCAGCCGGTCGCGTGCGGCCATCAGGGTGGGATGTTCCTCGCCGCAGGCCACGCACCAGCTGGCAAACACGTTGAGCAGGTACGGCTTGCCCAGCAGGCTGGCCTTGGTCACGGTGCGCGCGGGGTCGTCCAGCATCGGCAGGGCAAACTCCGGCGCGGGGCGGTTGATCAACGGCGAGGGGACTTCGCGCGGGTCATGCTGGGTGTTCCACCAGATGCCGAAGCCGAACAAGCCCAGCAACGCGACGAAACCAAGCAAGGGCAGCAATCGGCTCATGCCACGGTTTCCTGCGCGCGGCCGATGGCCGGCGCGGCGTGTTGCACGGCTTCGCGCGCGGCACGCTTGAGGCGGAAGCGCTTGTCTGCGGCGCAGGTGAAGCCGCCAATCATCATCAACACGCCGCCCAGCCAGATCCAGCGGATGAAAGGCTTGTAATACAACCGCAGCGACCAGGCACCGGCAATGTTGTTGCCGTCCATCGGCTCGCCCAAGGCGACATACAGATCGCGCAGCACGCCAGCGTCCACGGCCGATTCAGTCTGCACCTGGCCGCGCAGATAAGTGCGCTTTTGCGGCCGCATGACGGCAAGGGTCTTGTCGTCGCGGCTGACCGTGACCACGCCTTGGTCGGCGCGCCAATTGGGACCGGTGATGCGGTGGGCGCCATCGAAGCGGAAGTCGTAGTTGGCAATGTGCTGGGTCTGCCCCGGCGCCATGCGTACATCCGTGGTCACGCTGAGCGATTCCGACAGCATCACGCCGATGACGAACACACCTACGCCCAGATGCGCCAGCAGCATGCCGGCCATTTCCGCCGGGTAGCGCCGCCCACGGGGATAAGCGCGCCAACGCTTGAATGCGTACAGGCCGACGCCGGCGATGATCCACACCGCCGTGGCCACGCCGAGCATGGCGCGGGTCGATTGCTCGGTGGTGAACCAGGCGAGGATGGCGCAAGCCACGGCTGCGATGCCGATACGCTTCAGGATGGCCTTGACCACCTCCGGCTCGCCATGTCCCCAGCGCAGGAACGGGCCGAATGGCATGAGGAAAAACGCCGGTGCCATCAGCAACGGGAACAACAAGCCGAAGTAGGGCTGGCCGACGGAAATGCGGCCCAGCGACAGCGCTTCGCCAATGAGCGGAAACAGCGTGCCCAGCAACACCATGGCCGCAGCCACCACGAACATCAAATTGCCGACCAGCAGCACGGTCTCACGTGACAGCACCTTGAACGATTTACCATGCGCGACTTTGGGCGCGCGCAGCGCATACAGCAGTAGCGAGCCGCCGATGACGACGGTCAGCAACAGCAAAATGAATACGCCGCGGCGTGGATCGGAAGCAAAGGCGTGCACCGAAGTCAGCACGCCCGAGCGCACCAGGAAGGTGCCAAGCAGGCTGAGCGAAAACGCGAAGATCGACAGCAAAATGGTCCATGCACGCAGGCTGCCGCGTTTTTCCGTCACGGCCTGGGCGTGGATCAGCGCCAGCCCGACCAGCCATGGCATGAAGCTGGCGTTTTCCACCGGATCCCAGAACCACCAGCCGCCCCAGCCCAGTTCGGCATACGCCCACCAGCTGCCGGCAACGATGCCAAAGGTGAGGAAACCCCACGCGATGTTGGTCCATGGCCGCGCCCAGCGCACCCAGGCCTGTTCCAGCTCGCCACCCAGCAGCGCGGCGATGGAAAACGCGAACGCGACCGAAAACCCGACATAGCCCATGTACAGCATCGGCGGGTGCATGGTCATGCCCGGGTCTTGCAGCACCGGGTTGAGGTCGGCACCGTCGGCAGGCATCGGCAGCAGGCGCACGAACGGGTTGGAGGTAAAAATGGTGAAGGCGAGGAAGCCGACCGCGATCAACCCCATGACCGCCAGCACACGGGCGGCAAACACCTCCGGCAGCTTCTGGCTGAACATGGCCAGCGCCACGGTCCACAGGTTGAGGATCAGCACCCACAGCAGCAGCGAGCCCTCGTGCGCGCCCCATACCGCGGCAAACCGGTAGTACCACGGCAGCGCGAGGTTGGAGTTGTCGGCAACGTATTGCACCGAGAAATCAAAGCGCATGAACGCCCACGCCAGTATGCCGAAGGCCAGCGCGACAAACACGGCCTGGCCGGCGGCAGCCGGTCGCGCCACGGCCATCAGCGCGTGATTGCCGCGCCAGGCGCCGACCAGCGGCAGGATGCTTTGCACCAGCGCCAGCACCAGCGCCAGGATCAGGGCGAGTTGACCAAGTTCAGGAGTCATGGCTGGGTGCAGGGGGCGGGGGATGGGAAACGGGAAACGGGAGACGGAAGGCGCGACGTGAACATGATCTTGCTCCGGGGAGGCGGACGGCAGAAGCGGAAGAGGTGGTGCCTATCCCCCCGTTCCCCTTCCCCCGTTTCCTTCGTCCTTGATGGCTTTGCCCTTGTGCGCCGTCGCCATGGCGTCCTTCAGTTCCTTGGGCATATAGGTTTCATCGTGCTTGGCCAGCACTTCAGTGGCGACGAAGCGGGCGTCGTCCATGTGCCCGGTGGCAATCACTGATTGGTTGTCGCGAAACAGGTCGGGCAGGATGCCGGTGTATTCCACCGGCATGGCACCGTCGGCATCGACCACGACGAAGGTGGTTTTCAGCGAGTCCGTGCTGCGCTCGACGGAGCCGGCCTTGACCATGCCGCCCAGGCGGAAGGTCTTGTAGCTGGCCGCCTGGCCGGCCCGCACCTGGCTTGGCGTCAGCAGGTAGTTCATGTTCTGCTGCAAGGCATAAATGCCCAGGCTGGTGGCGACCGCGGCGGCGGCGACGATCAACGCGACGATGGTCAGTCGGCGTTTGCGGGTGGGGTTCATGGCACGCTCCGGGGCGATGGCGAGGCTGCTGGTCGGCGCACGGCCTGGCGGGCGAGTTGCGCGCGGACATCGCGCAAGGCACGGCGGCAGCGCACGGATGGCGCCAACGCGTCGGCCAGCAGCACGATGAGAAAGATGCCGTAGGCGGGCCACACGTAAGCCGCGTAACCGCCCATGGCGAGGAAATCCTGCAGGCCAGTGCCAATC
>CAZMPZ010000001.1:37389-70219 GCA_964568445.1 uncultured Rhodanobacter sp.
AAGCCTGTACTGATCAAGCCTGTACTGATCAAGCCTGTACTGATCAAGCCTGTACTGATCAAGCCTGTACCGATCATGGCGCCGCCTCGCTGGTGGCCGCGGCACGCACCCAGTCCTTGTTGCGTTCCAGTTCCAGCAATCCGGCACGCGAGCGACGGCAAAGGCTGGCGACGTAGTACGCCTTGGTTGCCAAGGTCATCACCAGCAGCGGCCACAGCATGTCGCTGGCGATGGTGGAGGTGCCAAACACGTTGATCGTGCTGCCTTGATGCAGTGTGTTCCACCAGTTGACCGAGAAGTGCACGATCGGCACGTTGATGATGCCGATCAAGGCCAGGAACCCCGCCGCGCGCGCGCCCTGGCGGCGATCCTCGAAGGCGTGATACAGGCCGATTACGCCCAGATACAGAAACAGCAGCACCAGCTCGGAGGTCAACCGTGCATCCCAGGTCCACCACGTGCCCCACATCGGTTTGCCCCACAGCGAGCCGGTGACCAGGGTGATGAAGGTGAAGGCCGCGCCGATCGGCGCCGATTCCATCGCCACGACTTCGGCCAGCTTGATGCGCCAGACCAGGGCGACAAAGGCTGCCACGCCCATCACCGCGTAGATGAACATGCTCATCCACGCGCTGGGCACGTGAATGAAGATGATGCGATAGGCGTCGCCCTGCTGGTAATCGGCCGGTGCCAGCACCAATGCGCCGTACAGGCCGATGCCGGCCAGGAGCAACGCCAGCGCCATGGCCCACGGCCAGACACGGCCGGCAAAGCGATAGAAGGTGGGCGGCGAGCTCAGGCGGTGCAACCAGCGTGGAACCCAGTCAGTCATGGTTCTCAGGCGTCCAGGGCAATGCGAAGCGCGGCGGCGCAGGCCAGCGGCGCGAGGATCAGGGCCAGCACCAAGGTCGCCGCCAGCCAAACCAGCGGTGCGATCCATGACAACCCTTGCTGGGCGGCGGCAATTGCGCCGGCGGCGAAGATTACCGTGGGCACGCACAGCGGCAGCAACATCAGCGCCAAGAGCATACCAGAGCGACGGGTTCCGGCGGTCAGCGCTACCAGTACCGCGCCGAACAAGCTGAGCAGTGGCGTGGCCAGCATCAGCGCCAGCATCAGCACCGGAATGACCGCGCCGGGCAAGTGCAGCATGGCTGCCAGCAGCGGCGCGATGAGGATCAGGGGCAGCGCCGTGGTCAGCCAGTGGGCGAGGATTTTCATTCCCAGCAGCGGCGCCAGTGGTTGCGGTGCGAGCATCAATTGCTCCAATGATCCATCCTCGATATCGCTGGCAAACATCGCATCCAGCGTCAGCAGCATGGCCAGCAGCACGGTGACCAGCACCACGCCGCCGGCAATGCGCGCAAGCAGCGTGTCTTCCGGCCCCAGCGCAAAGGGAAACAGCGTGGCCACGATCAGCGCGTACAGCACCGGCATGGCAATGTCGCCACGCCGCCGCCAGGCCAGCGTCAGGTCGCGCCGCAACACGGCGGCGCAGCCATCGATAAGACGCGGCCGACGCACTTCGGTTCCCCCGGCACGGGACATCGCCTCAGCCATGCAGGTGAATCCGCTGCATGGCTGCGTCACCGAAGTTGGCGGTGTTGTGGCTGCTGACCAGGGCTGCGCCGCCGGCGTCGGTATGCCATTGCAACAGGCGATTGATCAGCCCCGCACCAGCGTGGTCGAGGTTGGCGTAAGGCTCGTCCAGCAACCACAGCGTGGCCGGCAACAGCAGCAAGCGGGCCAGCGCGGCGCGTTTTTTCTGGCCGGCGGACAAGCGACGCACCGGCTCATCCGCATAACCGGCCAGCCCGACTTCGACCAGTGCCGCATCGGCATCGGCGTTGGCACGCTGACCATGCAAGCCGATGCCCAGACGCAGGTTCTCGCGCGGACTCAAGTCGGCCTTGAGGCCAAGTTGGTGGCCAAGGAACAGGATGTCGCCGGTGCAGTCGTCGCGTTGCAGCGCCCGGCCGCGCCAGCGCAACTGGCCGCAACCGGGATGCAGCAAGCCGGCGAGGACTCGCAGCAGCGTGGTCTTGCCGCTGCCGTTGGCGCCTTCCACCAGTGCCAGTTCACCAGGGTGCAACTGGAAATCCAGCGGCGCAAACACCGGTTCGTCCTGACGCATGAAGCTGACGGCCTGGACTTCGAGCAAGGGCACACGGGGGTTTGCGTTGGTCATTGCCCTGATTGTCCGCAATGCGGGAGGGCGCTGTCCATGTGGCATGCTGCCGCTGGCCGGCCCGGCACCAGGCGCAAGCATGCCGGTGCGCTGCCGCGGCCATGCACGTAGGCGTCCTGCGCACTGTCGCGGCACAGGCCATCCAGCTGCGCCATGCCCAGGCCAATGACGAACAGGCTTGGTTCGTACCAACCAGTGCGACCGATGCCGATGGCCGGATACAGCACCGGTCGCGCCGAGTCGACACGCAGTTGTTGCAGCAGGCGTTGCTGGGCAGCCGTGTTGACAGCGTCCGTGCGTGGCGTCGAATGCGGATGCCATGCGGTGATGAAGCCCCATGGCGCATCGCCGACCAATGTCTGCAGCGCGGCGGGCAAGGTCTTATCCAGGCGAATGCAGGGCCACTGCGCGGCATCCACGCACACCAGGTACGCGGTGTCGCGATAGGCCGCGAGCAGCGCCTCATCCATGTCGCAGCGGCGGCAGTGGTGGCAGGGTCGATTGCAGCGTACGCACGGCAGCGTCCAGATCCATGTCGGTAATGCTGGTCTTGCCGTGCAACAAGGTTTGCATCAACGCGCCTTGCGCACGGCCGCGCTCCATCGCGTACGCGTATGGCAATTGCGTGAAGCTCACCAGCCGGTAGCGTGACATGTAGTGCCGCGGTGCGCGTGCGGTGAACACGGCGCCAAGCTCACGCTTGGCCAGGTAGTGCGGGTCGGCTACCGAATCGCGCATCTCGACGTAGTTTTCCAGCGCCATGGCCGCGATGGCATTGGTGTCGGGTTGGCGCACGCGCTGGAACTCGGCAAACACGCCGGCGCGGTCGCGCGGCTCGGCGGCCAGCAGCTCGCCCAGTACCGTGACGTCCTCGAAGCCGCAGTTCATGCCCTGGCCGTGGAACGGCACGATGGCGTGAGCAGCGTCGCCAATCAGCAGCGCCTGTGCGTCCAGGTACCAGCGCTGCAGGTACAGCGTCGCCAGCGTACCGACCGGGTGCTCGTCATAGTCGGCGGCAAAGTGCGGGATGAGCGGCGGCAGGTCGGGAAACTGCTCGCGGAAAAAAGCCGCGCCGCGGGCGGCATCCGGCACCGTGGCAAAGCTTGGCGCGGCACCTATGGCTGGCAGGAACAAGGTGACGGTGAAACTGCCCTCGGCATTGGGCAGGGCAATCACCATGTAGCCGCCGCGCGGCCAGATGTGCAGCGCGTTGGGTTCCAGCGCAAAGTGGTCGTGGCCGCCGCTGGCTGCCAGGGCGGCGGGCGGCAGCTCGTTGGCCGGTGGGATTTCCAGCTCCTTGTAGCCGTGGCCCAGTACCTCCACGCGCTCGCCCAGATCGCTGTGCGCGTGCATCGCCGCGCGCAGTGCCGAGCCAGCGCCGTCGGCACCGATCAGCGTGCCGGCATCGGCCTCGCGTTCGATGCCGCCGGCATCGGCAACCCGGATGCGCTGCGTGTCGAAGTTGGCGTTGACCAGCGACTGGCCAAAGTGGAAGCGCGCGCCGGCCTTTTCCGCGGCATCCAGCAGCAGCATGTTGAGTCCGCCGCGCGATATCGACCAGATCACCTCGCTGTCGTCGATGCCGTAGCGCTGCAGGGCGCTGGCGCCATCCAGCGTGTGCACCATGCGGCCGCGCATCATGACCGCGCTGCGCAGCACGTCATCGGCCAGGTCGTTGTTGCGCAGCGCCTGCAGTCCGCGCTCGGCCAAGGCCAGGTTGATCGAGCGGCCGCCCTTGTCGGCGCGCGCCCGTGCATCGGCAGCCGTGCGGCGCAGATCGGGTCGCTTCTCGAATACGTCGACGGCAATGCCGCGTCGTGCCAGTTGCCGGGCAAGCAGGGCGCCGACCAATCCGGCGCCAATGAGGGTGACGGGAGCTTGTTGCATGTTGCGGTCCATGTCAGGAATCGCGCCACTGTTGTGCAAGTGGCGGGCAACTGCAAACCGCGCATCGCGTGTCGGCGGAACCGCCGGGCGGCAATCGCATCCAAAAGGCATGCGAGAGCCGATGCTGCCCGATGATGATGCGCCGTCGATTGCCTCCGACGCGCTGGATGAGGGCGCACTGGTGGCGCGCATCCGGCGCGGCGAGCATGCGGCGTTCCGGCATTTGATGGAACGTTTTGGACGTCTGTTGTTCCGCATTGCGCGCGGCGTGGTCGGCGATGATGCGGAAGCCGAGGATGTCGTGCAGGAAGCTTTCCTGCGCGCATTCCACAAATTCGACACGTTTCGCGGCGATGCGCCGCTGCGTACATGGCTGGTCAGCATCGCGCTCAACGAGGCGCGCAGTCGCCTGCGCAAACGGCATCCGATGGTCGGGCTGGAGCAGATCAACCCGGCGGCGCTGGATCCGTATTGGGTGGTTCAGGCGCATCCCAAATCCGCGGCGAGTGATCCGCCTTCGCTGGTGGCCCGCGCACAAATTCGCCGCCTGCTGGCGCAGGCCATCGACGACCTGCCGGAGCCGTTCCGCACGGTTTATATCCTGCGTGAGTTGGACGAATTGAGCGTGGAAGAAACCGCCGCGCGGCTCGATCTCAATCCGCAGACGGTGAAGACGCGGTTGCACCGGGCGCGTCGCCTGCTGCGCAAGGCGCTGGATGCCACTCTCGGGGCGGCCCTGGCCGACACCTTTCCCTTCCTCGGTGTGCGCTGCGCCTGCCTGACGGCCACGCTGATGGCGCGCCTTGGCATGGAAGAGAATTGCCTGCCTGAAGTGCAAAGCTGAAAGTGTGCCCGAGCTGCGGTTGACGCGAGTCGTCGGCGGAAACAGCAACGGCACCCTGTCGCGGGTGCCGTTGCCTGGTTGCATTGACGCCAATGCGTTACAGCGACTTCAGGTACTGCGCGACGTCCTTGACCTCTGCACTGGTCAGCTGCAGCGACTGCTTCGCGTTGTACTTCTCCACCACGTCCTCGAGCGTGGCCGCCGAGCCGTTGTGGAAATACGGCGCATGCTGCCAGACGCCGCGCAACGGTGAGGTGCGGTACATCTTGGTCGCCGTACGCGAAGCGTAGCTCGGTACGCCAGCAGCCTCGGGCTCGCTGGGCACTTCGCTCACCTCGTGCAGGCGCTCGTTGGCATCGGTGAACTTCGGCCCACTGTGGCAGGTGGCGCAGCCGGCCTTGCCGTCAAACAGCACCTTGCCGCGTGCCGCTGCCGCGGTGTCGAAGCTGCCGGCGGGCGGTGGCGGTGCGGCGATCGACAACTGGTAAGCCTGCAATCCGGCCAGCTTGTCGCTCACCAGGTCGTCGGTGCCATGGGTGACGTTGACGCCGCCCTTGCTGCCAATGCGCTCATCAGTGAAGTTACCGTGCCCGCCCATCTGGACCACGGCGACATAACGGTTCCAGTAGGCCAGGTCATCACCGTCGCCGGTGAACACAACCTTGTGGATGTCCTGCAGGCCAAACGCGGGCGGGATCACCACCGGACCGTTGATGCCATCGACGTTGAAACGCGGGTCGTAAAAGCCCGGCTTCCACGAGTTGTAGACGGCTTTCTGCTCTGCAGTCAGTGCCGGCGACAGGGCGATGATGGCACCCGGGATCAAGTCGCGATTGGGCCAGCCATCCAGACGCTTGCCGATGCCCGGCGCAAACGAGTTGTCGACCGTGGAATGGCACAACGCGCAGGTGATGCCGACGCGGGTCAGCGCCAGCTTGCCGTCGGCGCCGGTTTCGACCGTGCCTTTGACGCCAAGCACGGCGTTGAGGCTGATCAGGGCCAAGGTGGTCTGCGGATCGGTCAAGCTGATGCTGCCGTCCTGGATGCCGGCCACCACCGCCGGCGGCAAGGCCTCGGCATCGACCTTGAGACCCACCGACAGGGCCGTGGTCGGATCCACCGCCGCCTGGATCACCTCATTCATTTTCAGTGTGTCGGTCCACTGGGTTTCGTCGCCGAAAGTCTCGAAGCGGAAGATTTTCTGGCCTTCCGCCAGGAATGCCGTGTCGGTGACGGTGGAGAAGCTCCAGCTGACATCCTTGGCCAACGGCGTGCCGGCGGCATCCTTGACGCCAGTAGTGACCTTCGCCATGCAAGTGACATCGGCCGGCATCGGCTCGGCCACTTCCGACTGCGGCAGGTTGGTCGGCTCTTCGGTGATGCGCACGAACGTGGCGGTCTTGCTGGCCGCGTCATACGTGACCGAACCGAACGTGGCCGCATCAGCGGGACAGGTCACGCTGAAGTTGGCGGATTTCAACGTGGCCGGATCCATCTCGTGGTCGAACGTGACGCTGACCGTCGCGGTATTGAGCACGCCAGTGGCGGCATCGGCTGGCGTGGTGGCGGTGATGGTTGGCGCGACCGCCGGTGTGGGCGGTGGCGGCATCGGTGCGGGGCCGGCGTTGTGACTGGAGCCGCCGCAGCCGGCAAGACTGACGCCGAGTGCGACGGATATCGCCACCGGCAGCCACTTTGTGCGTATCACTGTGCTCATTGGGTGTTCCCTCTTTGTTGGATGCCGCAAACCAGGACTCGATGCATCAACCGCTTCTGTGGGTGGCCGCAAGCCTCCTCAGCCGGCGGGTATCAATCACGTGTGCAACACCTGCGATGGCATGACGAACGACGCCGTCCCAGGGCGCGATTCGTCGTCGGGTCGTGCCGCAAGGTCGACATGTGTCCCCCGTTGCCCAGCTGACGCAGCGGCGCGTGGAAGGTTCCCGCCGCCATCCGGCGAATCGTGCCGGCATGCGTACGGCGGAACCTGCCGGCGACGGCCTGCATCTCAACGTGGAGCGACGCGTGCCCGACGGACACGCAGCGCGGACGATCGCCGTGGCGTCACATCGACGCCGGCGCTCCATTTCCCTGCACGATCTTCAAGGTGACGCCGCCATGTCCACGCACGCCCTGCCGCAACGCGGCTTCACCCTGCTGGAAGTGATGGTGGTCGTGGTCATCCTCGGCATCCTCGCCGCGATGATCGTGCCCAAGGTGATGAGCCGGCCGGACGAAGCGCGGGTGACCGCTTCGCGTCAGGACGTCGCCAGCCTGATGCAGGCGCTGGCGTTGTATCGGCTGGACAACCTGCGCTACCCCACTACCGAGCAGGGGCTGCAGGCGCTGGTGACCCGCCCGCAGTCCGAGCCGATTCCACCCAACTGGAAACCCGAAGGCTACGTGGGACGCCTGCCGAAGGATCCGTGGGGTCATCCCTACCAGTACTTGAACCCCGGCGTGCATGGGGAAATCGACGTGTACGGCCTTGGCGCCGATGGCGCGACAGGTGGCGAAGGCAACGCCGCCGACATCGGCTCGTGGGCGCTTTGAGGCGCATGCCGCCGATGTACGCCGCCATGGCCCATTCGCCCGCTGCCGGCTTCACACTGCTGGAAATGCTGGTGGTGGTGCTCATCATCGGCATCCTGATGGGCACCGTCAGCGTCAAGCTGCAGCCGCGTGATCGTGACCGCTTGCGGGTCGAGGCCGAGCGCCTGACGCAACTGATGGAGCTGGCGGCGCAGGATGCGCAAATCACCGGCACGCCCATTGCGTGGACATCCGATGGCTACCACTACCGGTTTTGGCGCCAAGGTGGCGACGCGGTGTGGTCGGAGATCCGCGACGACGGCGTGCTGCGCGTGCGCAGCCTGCCCGACGGCATGGTGATCTCCCGGCTGCGGGATGAGTCCGGTCGCACCGCACCGAACCTGCGCCTGGAATTTCCGACCGACGGCGCGATGTCGGCGTTCTCGCTGGATCTCGCCCTGGGTACCGAGCACTACGGCATCGCCGCCTCGCCGGTGGGCGACGTACGCACGGCGCCGGGGCAGGGGAAGACCTATGGCGACATGGCGACGCGATAGGCCCGAAGGGTTCACCCTGGTGGAAGTGCTGGTGGCGCTGACGATTGTCGCCGTGTCCTTGCTGGCGGCGTTGCGGGTGGCGGCGCAGGGCACGAGCCACGTCGATGAATTGCGTACGCGCCTGTTTGCCGGTTGGGTCGCGGCCGATCGGCTGCAGGAGCATCGCGCACGCGGCGACTGGTTGCCGGTCGGCACGGCAACCGGCAGCCAGCAGCAAGGCGGGGTTGAACTGGGGTGGCGCGAGGAAGTGTCGGCGACGCCGAACATGGCGTTTCGCCGTGTCGACGTCTATGCGTTCAAGCCGGCACAGCCGGGCCACGTCCTGGCGCATACCGTCGGCTTCGTGGTCAACCCCGCCGGGAGCGGACGATGAGCGGCGGCTGGCGGCGCACGGCCGGCTTCACCCTGATCGAGTTACTGGTGGCCTTGCTGGTGCTCGCGTTGCTGTCGTTGATGGCCTATCGCGGCCTGGGCGTGGTCATGGCATCGCGCGATCGCATCCAGGTGGCGTCCACCCAATGGCGGCACGCCGAAGCTTTTTTCACCCGCTTCGAGCGCGACATCCGGCTGGCCGCGCCGCGCCGGATACGCGGCCAACCGGCTGGCCAGCCGGCATGGCAGGGTCGACCCGTGGCAAGGCCGGCGCCGCTGCTGGAGTTCACGCGTTTCGCCAGCGCCGGCGCGGGTGCCGCGCCATACCGCATCGGCTACGGCATCACTGCCGCGCATCAGATCGAACTGTGGATCTGGCCGACACTCGACCGCATGGCAGACACGCCACCGGCGCGCTTTGCCGTGCTCGACGACGTGCGGCAAATGCGCCTGCAATACCTCGACGCCGGCTTGAAGTGGAACCCTGTGTGGCCGCGGGTGCCGAGCGATCCGCCGCTGCCGTTGGCGGTGCGGATGGAAGTGGTGCTGGGTTCCGGCGCCGTCGTGACGCGCGTGTTTGCGGTGCAGCCATGAGCAGTCGTGGATTTCTCGCCCCGTCACGGGATCGGCAGCGTGGCGCGGCACTGCTGCTGGCCATGGCCATCATGACGTTTGCGGCGGTGGCGGCAACGGCCATGCTGGTGGCGACGGATACGTGGTCGCGCCAGGCCGGGCTGGTGGCCGATCACGTCCAGGCCGAGGCCTTGGTGACCGCCGGCGGCGATTGGGCGCGCGCCATGCTGTACGACGATCGTCGTGCCAGTGGCGAGGTCGACCATCCGGGTGAGCCGTGGGCCATGCACCTGCCGCCGATCCCGTTCGAGAATGGCGAGCTGGTCGGCCGCATCGAGGACCAGCAGGGCCGGTTCAACCTCAACAACCTGGTGCGCGGCGGCAAGCTGGATGCTGTGCAATACGCACATTTCCAGCATCTGCTGGCGATCCTCGGCTTGCCTGCCGATCTTGCCGGCGCACTCGCCGATTGGCTCGATGCCGATGGCATCGCGCAGCCGCTGGGCGGTGCCGAGGATGCCTGGTACAGCGCGCTCGATCCGTCACGCCTGGCTGCCAACCAGCCGCTGGTCGACGTGGATGAACTGGCGCTGGTACGCGGCTTTGGCCCGGAGGTCCGCGCACGACTTGCCCCATTCGTGACGGCGCTGCCGACGACCACCGCACTCAACGTGAACACGGCACCGGCCGAGGTGCTGGCAGCCGTGGTCGACGGTCTGGATCTCGACGCGGCGCGGGTATTGGTCGCGCGCCGCGAAGGCAGTTTCTATCGCAACAACGCGGATTTCCTGAGCCAACTAGGCCAGGAGGCAACGGTGCCCGAACGGGCCATCCGCGTCGGCAGCGATTATTTCCTGCTCAGCGTGCGCGTCACCTACGGCAAGACGCAGGCCCGCGGCCAGTTTCTGCTGGCGCGCGTCGATCCACGGCACTGGCCCGACATCGTCTGGCGGAAAATCCGATGAGCACGCTGCGCATTTTCTGTTCGCTGTCCACGGCACCGGAACGCTGTACATGGCGGCTGCTTGCCGATGATGCGTCCGTGCAATCGGGGCAGGGCACGCTGGCGCAATTGCCGCAAGATGCCGCGCAGGTGCAACTGGTACTGGCTGCCGGCGATGTGCTGTTGACGCGGGTGCCGTTGCCGGCGACAGGCAAGCGCCGGTCGGCAGCGCTGTTCGCCTATGCCCTTGAGGACCACCTGGCGTCCGATCCAGAGAGTAGCCAGGTGAGCCGGCTTGGTGGTGCGGCGGGGGAAGACGTTCTTGCGGCCGTCCAGCGCCAGTCGCTGCAGCGTTGGCGCGATGCGCTTGCCGCCGCCGGCGTGGCCGTCGATGGCGTGTATTGCGAGACGCTCATGCTGCCGTGGCAGGAGGGCGAGTGGAGCCTGGCCTGGGATGGCCAGGAAGGCTTTGTGCGCACCAGCGTGTTCGAGGGCGGTGCCGTCGACTGCGGCGATGCACGGACACCGCCCCTGGCCCTGCGGCTGTTGCTCGATACGGCGCGTGCCGACGGTGCCGCGCCCACGGCCATCGCGCTTCATGCGCAGACGCTCGTCGCGCAGCCTGATGTGGCGGCCTGGACGCAACGCCTTGGCGTCGACGTCCGGCTGGCGCCCGCCGCTGACTGGCGTGCGGCAGCCGCCATCGGCGCCCGCATCGATAGTGTGCGGCGGCGCTGGCATCCGGCGCCGTCCACGCTCGTGCACTGGCGCCATGTCGGCGTGGTACTGCTGGCGGCGTTGGCGCTGCACTCGGGGGCGCTGCTTGTCGACCACGTACGACTGGTGCGTGGGCAGCACCAGTTGCAGGCACAGATGGAAGCCCGTTTTCGCAACCTGTTCCCGACGGCGGTTGCCGTGGCCGATCCGGTGCTGCAAACCCGTCGGCAACTGGCGCAGGCGCGACATGCCGCCAACCGGCCGGATGAGGGCGACTTCCCGGTCATGCTGGGCAAGGTGGTGCCGGCGCTGTCCACCGTGCCATCGGCGCAACTACGCGTGCTGTCGTATGCCGATGGCCGCATGACCCTGGAGTTTGCCGGCGCGGCAGGCAAGTTCGCCAGCCAGATCGAGACGCGGCTGACGCAAGCCGGGCTGAGCGTCGAGGCATCGCCGGCTAACCGTACGCAACGCGGCGGCTTCACCTTGACGCTGCGTGCGCCATGAAGCGCGCACTCGCATCGTGGTGGGCAGCCCGGCCGGCGCAGGATCGACGGGTGGTGCTGATGCTGGCGTTGGGCCTCAGCGTGGTGCTTTTCGCGTGGTGGCTGCAGGCGACGACGCAGGCGCGAGCGCAATTGCTGCCGGCCGTGGCGCAACTGCGCTCGCAGGCCCAGGTGCAACACGCACAGGCCGACGAGATCGAGCGGCTGGGTGCGTTGCCGCCGGCGGCGGCATCCGCCACGGATTTGCGCCCGCTGGTGCAACGCCAGGTCGACGCCAGTGGGTTGGCCCGTGCATTGGTGAGCATGGAGCAGGTGGATGCGCAGCACGTCAAGCTGGTTTTCGGCCGGGTTGCGTTTGCCGATTGGCTGGCGTGGGCCGACAGCATGCAGGCGCAGCATCTGCGCTTTTCAGCCGTGCGGATCGAGGCGCAGGCCACTCCCGGCGAGGTGAGCGTGACCACGACCGTCGAGCGGCCGGGCCGATGACGCGCGTCCGTTCATGGCGCGGGGTTATCGGCAGCGGCAGCGTGCTGCTGGCCGCGTACCTGCTGTTCCTGGTTGCGCTGGCACCAGCCACGTTGCTGGATACCGGCCTGGATCGTGCCACCGATGGGCGGCTGCGCATGGTGCAGGCGCACGGCACGTTGTGGTCGGGCGCGGCGCAAATGGAAATCCGCAACCGGGACGGACAGCGCGTTGCCGGCAAGCCGCTGGCGTGGACGCTGCAGCAGGGTGGGTTGTGGCGGGGGCGCCTGGACTATGCCGTTGCCATCGATCACGCGGCGAAGCCTTTCCCGTTGCATCTTTCCCGTCGCGGTGTCGACCTTGCCGGCGTGGATTTTGCCCTGCCTGCCCGTGTCCTTGGCGTGGTGGTGCCGCGACTGGCCCCGCTCGGACCGCAGGGCGAGCTTGCTCTGCATGTGACCAGGCTGGTCCTGGCCGACGGTGAAATCGCGGCCGACGGCGTGGCAACGTGGCGGGATGCCAGCTCCGCGTTGAGTGCGGTCGCTCCGCTGGGCACGTATGAACTGCGCTTCAAGCGTGGTCACGGCCCGGAGCAAGTGACGCTGCGCACGCTCAGCGGCTCGCTGCAGTTGGAAGGCACCGGCACCTGGCGCGACGGCGCATTGACCTTGGCTCCCACGGCGCGCGTTGCGTCGCGGCATCGCGCGCAGCTGGCGCCACTGTTGCGGCTGGTTGCCGTCGAGCGCGGCGACGGTACGTTTGTCCTGCCACTGCGCCCACCACTCGGCACCAGTGCATCCGGACAAAACCTTGGTGGGTCACCGGCGCGGGAACCCGACGCCGCCCGCGACCATCCAATTTCTGCAGCCAGGGGGGAGTGAAGCGATGTGGCGTGGACGAGCAAACCTGGCGCACATGATGTTGCTTGCCGGTTCGAGAGTGGCTGCACTCGGAGCGCTTGGCCTGGTGCTGGCCTACTGGAGTTGGGCGTGGCTGGCGCCAGCAGCGTCGCCGACGGCGGTGGAAGTTTCCGCGCCGCCGGGCCGCCTGGCTGCCGCCGATCAGTTGTTTGGCCATGGCGCGGATGACGCCGGCGCCAGTGCCGGTACGCCCACCGGCCTGGCGGTGAAGTTGCTGGGCATCATCGCTGGCCAGCCGCAAGGTTCCGGTTACGCGTTGCTGCAGCTCGATGCCAAGCAGACCCATGTCGTACGCGCCGGTGCCGAGTTGGCCCCCGGCGTCCGCGTCGAGCGCGTCCTGCCGCAGCAAGTGATCCTGCAGCGCAATGGAACGCGCGAAACCCTGGCTTGGCCGCACCCCGGCCAGGCACCTGCCACGTCTGCGAGTGCCCCCATTCGATGAACCTGCATTGGCCCTCTTTACTGCCAGGTTGGCGCACATGAAGCGGCACGGACTGCAGGTTGCCTTGGTCGCTGGATTGATGCTTGGCGTGCATGCGTCGATGGCGTGGGCGGCGAATCCGGCGTCGACAAGTCCGGCGCCGACGACTCCGGTGCCGGACAAAACCGTCACGCTCAACTTTATCGACGCGGACATCGAAGGCGTGGTCAAGGCGATGGCGCAGATCACCGGCAAGAACTTCGTCATCGACCCGCGGGTGAAGGGCACGGTCAACATCATCTCGGCCCAGCCGATCGCGCGCGATGACGTGTATGACGTGTTCCTGTCGGCGCTGCGCCTGCAGGGTTTCGCCGCGGTCGAGGATCACGACCTGGTCAAGATCCTGCCCGAGGCCGACGCCAAGTTGCATCGCAATGCAGCGGCCGGAACGCGTGCCGGAAGCGACGATATCCAGACGCGGGTGTTCACGCTGACGCACCAGTCGGCGGTGCAACTGGTGCCGACGCTGCGCCCGCTGGTGGCGCCCAACAACACGATCACCGCGCTGCAAAACAGCAACACGCTGATCGTCACCGATTACGCCAGCAACCTCGAGCGGCTGGCCGGAATCATCGCCGCAGTCGACCAGCCCGACGATGCCGGCTCGGCCATGATCGCCTTGCGCCACGCGTCGGCACTGGATGCGGCACGCACCATCAACCGGTTGTTTGCGGCGCCGTCGCGGGCGGTGCAGACGCTGCAGGGTGGCGACCCGAGCGAGCATGTGGTGGTGATCGCCGATGCGCGTTCCAACAGTTTGCTGGTGCGGGCGGCAGACCCGGCGCGGCTGGCGCAGATTCGCCAATTTGCCGCATTGCTCGACTCGCCAACCAGCGCCGCCGGCAACGTGCACGTGGTCTATTTGAAGAACGCGGAGGCGACGGAACTGGCGGCAACCTTGCGCGGCATTTATGCCGGCAACGCGGCGACGCCGGAGCAGGCGCCGGGAACGATCGCGCCGGCAGCGACCACGGCCATGACGTCGACGCCCCATACCGGCGGCAGTGCGGCGACGGTGGGCGGCGACGAGGCCATGCTGGCCGACGCTTCGGCGCAATCCGCCGTCGCCGTCACGCCGGGCATCATCCAGGCGGATGCGGCCACCAATTCCATCATCATCACCGCGCCCGATGCGGTCTACAACAACCTGCGCGCCGTGGTGGAAAAGCTCGACGCGCGGCGGCTGCAGGTTTACGTCGAGGCCTTGATCGTCGAGCTCACGGCAAGCAAGACCGGCGAGTTCGGCATCCAGTGGCAGGACTTGAGCGGCCTGGGCAAGTCGGGCACGCAGGTGTTTGGCGGCACCAACTTTGGCGGTACCGGGCAGAACATCCTGGGCATTGCGCAGAACCCGGCCAGTGCCGGCCCGGGGCTCAACATCGGCACGATGCGCGGCACGGTGACCATCGGCGGTGTGCAGATATTGAATCTCGGCTTGCTGGCCCGCGCGCTGCAAACCGACAACAATGCCAACATCCTGTCGACGCCGACGCTGCTCACGCTGGACAACGAGGAGGCCAAGATCGTGGTCGGCCAGAACGTCCCGTTCATCACCGGGCAGTATGCGGTTTCCGGTGCGGCCACTACGCCTTCGCCATTCCAGACCATCGAGCGCAAGGACGTTGGGCTGACGCTGAAGATCCGCCCGCAGATTTCCGATGGCGGCGTGGTGCGGCTGCAGATTTACCAGGAGGTTTCGAGCGTGGCCGACACCGCCAATCCGGCGGGCGTGATCACCAACACGCGCTCGATTGAATCCACTGTGCTGGTCAACGACGGGCAGATCGTCGTGCTTGGTGGCTTGATCCAGGACGCCGTCAACGGCGGGGTTTCCAAGGTGCCGGTGCTGGGCAGCCTGCCGCTGCTCGGCGGGTTGTTCCGCTACAACAATCACTCGCGCGTCAAGACCAACCTGATGGTGTTCCTGCGCCCGACGATCCTGCGCGACAACGAGCATGCCGGCGCGCTGAGCAGCGAGCGCTACGACTACATCCGCGGCCAGCAGCTCGATGCCGAACCGGTGCGCGGCGCGGTTCGCGGTAATGATCCCTCGCCGCTGCTGCCGCGCCTGCCAGCCGCACCAGCAGCCCGTGCCCGGCCGTGAGCGTGCCGTGCTGAGCAAGCCGCCCGTGTCGTATGCGTTTGCCAAGGCCAACGGCGTGGCGGTCATCGGACTGGGCGAGGGCGTTGCCCAGGCCGTGGTCCGCGAGGGTGCGGCGGCTGGCGCGCTGGCGGAGTTGCGGCGGACGCTGGGCGTACCGATTCGTGCGCAGCAGATCAGCGCCGACGCGTTCGACGAACGCATTGCCGCCTTGTACAACGGCGCGGGCGAGGGCGCCGCCGCACTGGCCGACGACCTGGCGCAGGACATGGATCTGTCGCGCCTGCTGCAGGACATTCCGCGCGTCGAGGATTTGCTGGACAGCCAGAACGACGCACCGCTGATCCGGCTGATCAACGCGCTGCTGACCCAGGCACTGCGCGAAGGCGCGTCGGACATCCATATCGAGCCGTTCGAGTCGCGCTCGGTGGTGCGCTTGCGCATCGATGGCGTGTTGCACGACCTGATCGAGCCGGCGCGCACGCTGCACGCGGCGATCGTGTCGCGGGTGAAGATCATGGCCCAGCTGGACATCGCGGAAAAACGCCTGCCGCAGGATGGCCGCATTGCGCTGCGCGCCGCCGGCAAACCCATCGACGTGCGCGTATCGACCATTCCCACCGGTCACGGCGAGCGCGTGGTGCTGCGCCTGCTGGACAAGCAGGCCGGCCGGCTCGACCTGTCGGCGCTGGGCATGGCGCCAACCACGCTGGCGCAAATGGATGCGCTGATCCGCGAGCCGCACGGCATCATCCTGATGACCGGCCCCACCGGCTCGGGCAAGACCACCACGCTGTATGCCGCGCTGTCGCGCCTGGATCCCAAGGCGCTCAACATCATGACGGTGGAGGACCCGATCGAGTACGACCTCGACGGCATCAACCAGACGCAGACCAATGCCCGTATCGACATGACGTTCGCGCGGGCCTTGCGCACCATCCTGCGGCAGGATCCGGACGTCATCATGATCGGTGAGATCCGCGACCTGGAAAGCGCGCAGATCGCCATCCAGGCCAGCCTGACCGGGCATCTGGTGCTGACCACGCTGCACACCAACGACGCGGTGAGCGCGGTCACGCGACTGGTCGACATGGGCGTGGAACCGTTCCTGCTGGCATCGAGCCTGATCGGCATCGGCGCGCAGCGGCTGGTGCGCAAACTGTGCCTGCAATGCCGCGCCCCGCTGGCTGCCGACGCCGCGCCCCTGCGCAGCCTCGGCCTGGCGTCCGCCGCCGGCCACTTTCATGCGCCGCGCGGCTGCCCGGCCTGCAACCGCTCCGGCTACAAGGGCCGCACCGGTATCTACGAGCTGCTGCTGGTCCATGATGATTTGCGCCGGCTTATCCATGATCGTGCCGACGAGCAGACGCTGCGCGAACATGCCGGCGCCCACGGCATGGGCTCGCTGCGCGCCGATGGCATGCGCCTGGCGACCGAAGGCGTGGTGAGCCTGGAGGAAGTGCTGCGCGTGACGCGCGCACGCTGACGTCATGGAAGCGTTCCGCTATCGCGCACTCGATCTGGGCGGACGCGCCCGGTCCGGCGTGGTGCAGGCGGATTCGCCACGCCAAGCCCGTGCCCAGTTGCGCACGCAGGGCCTGTATCCGGAAGACGTCGAGCGGGTGCGCAGCCGCGAGCGTGCCACGCCGATGTGGGGGCGCGGCATTCCCGCCGCCGAGCTGAGCTTGCTGACGCGCCAGCTGGCGACGCTGCTGACCTCGGGGCTGACCATGGAGCGCGCGCTGACCGCGCTGATCGAGGAAGTTTCGGTGCCGAGGACGCGGGAGGTGCTGGGCGGCGTCAAGTCCGAGGTCACCAATGGCTTGTCGCTGGCCGCGGCGCTGGGTGTCTACGACCGAAATTTTCCCGATTACTACCGGGCACTGGTGCGCGGCGGCGAGGAGTCGGGTGCCTTGCCGACGGTGCTGCAACATCTGGCCGACTACCTGGATGCGCGCCAGGCGCTGCGACAAAAGACCAGCCTGGCCCTGCTGTATCCAGCGCTGGTGACTTTCGTCGCCATCTGCGTGGTGACCGGCTTGCTGGTTTATGTCGTGCCGCAGATCGTGCAGGTGTTCCAGCAATCGCGGCAGAGCCTGCCGCTACTCACGCGGGCACTGATTGCGGTGTCCGACTTCCTGCGTGGTGCCGGCATCTATCTGGTTGCCGCCGGCATCTGCGCGACGATCGGCGCGCGGGCCGCGCTGCGCCGTGAGCATTACCGGCGCCGCTGGCATGCGTTTGTGTTGCGCCTGCCGTGGCTCGGTGCGGTCATTCGCGGCTTGAACACCTCGCGCTTCGCCAGCACGCTGGCCATCCTGGTCGGCGGTGGCGTGCCGCTGCTGGCCGCACTCGATTACGGCGCGCGCGCCATGTCCAACCTGGTCATGCAAACGGGCATCAAGGCGGCCATCGAGCGCGTGCGCGAGGGCGACACGCTGGCGCATGCCTTGTCCGCGACGGGGATTTTTCCACCGCTGATGCTGCATCTGGTCGGCAGCGGCGAAGCCAGCGGCCGGCTCGAACCCATGCTGGAGCGCGCCGCGCAACTGGAGACGCAGACGCTCGAACGTCGCCTGGCGGTGCTGCTGACCTTGCTTGAGCCGATGATGATTCTGGTCATGGGTGGCGTCGTGCTGGTGATCGTCATGGCCATCCTGCTGCCGATCATGGAGATCAACCAGCTGGTGCATTGAGGCAATGGTGGCCCGCGGCACGCTCGTCGGTGTCGCGTGTGGCTGCCGGCGCAATCACGGTCGATCAATGCAAATCGTTCTCATTTGCGATGATGACCTGCTTTCGCGACAATGCGGCTTCCGTTTTCCCCGCCCGTATCAAGCCCGCCCGGAATCTCCATGCATTTTTGCCGTTTGCCCCGGTTTTCGTTTTTTCTGGCCTTTGTGTTGGGTGCGGGCCTGCTCGGCGTCGCCCGTGCCGGACACGCGCAAGACGCCGTGCCAGGCGCCGAGCGTGCGCAGACGGTCGTGCACATGCTCGATTACGTCGGCGTGGACTACCCGCAGTTCGTGCAGGATGGCAAGGTGCTTGATCGGGCCGAGTTTGCCGAGCAGCTGGAGTTCGCCACGCAGTCGGTGGCTTTGCTGCAGCAGCTGCCGCCGCAACCCGGTCAGGCCGCCTTGGTTGCGCAGGCACAGGCGCTGCGCACAGCCGTTGCCGACAAGACGGATGCCGCCACGGTGACGGCGGCGGCCGGTGCCTTGCGGCGCGATGTCATCGCTGTCTATCACTTGAGCGTGGCGCCGCGCCAGGCACCGGATATTGCGCTGGGAGCGCAGCTGTACGCGGCGCAATGTGCGTCTTGCCATGGTGCCAGCGGTCACGGTGATGGTGCGCTGGCTGCTGGGTTGGACCCGGCGCCGAGCAATTTCCACGATGCCACACGCATGAACGCGCGCAGCATCTATGGCCTGTACAACACCATCTCGCTGGGCGTGGCCGGTACGCCAATGCGTCCGTTCACCGAACTGGCCGAGGCTGAGCGCTGGTCACTGGCATTCTTCGTTGCCGGTTTGCGCGCGACCCCGGCGCAGCTGCAGGCCGGGCAGGCGGCGTGGGAGCGTGGCGTCGGCAAGGCGCAGTTCAAGAGTTTCGAGCCGCTGGTGACACTCTCGCCCGATGAGGTTACGCAGCGCCATGGCGCGCAACTGGCCAGCGTGCAGGCCTATCTGGCTGCCCATCCGCAGCTGGTTGCCGCAGCGGCGCCGGCGCCGCTCGATATCGCGCGCGACAAGCTTGCGCAAAGTCTCAAGGCGTATCAGGCGGGCGATCGCGGGACGGCGCGGCAGCTGGCCATCACTGCTTATCTGGAAGGCTTCGAGTTGGTCGAGGCCAGCCTGGACAATGTCAATGCGCCACTGCGGCGTCAGGTTGAGGCGCAGATGATGGGGCTGCGCACGACCATTGGTGAGGCGCGGCCGGCCAGTGAGGTCGCCACCCGCGTCGACACCCTCAACGGTCTGCTCGATCAAGTTGAGCAGGAGTTGTCGGCCGGCAGCCTGTCGCCGCTTACGGCCTTTGTCAGTGCCTTGCTGATCCTGCTGCGCGAGGGGCTGGAGGCGATCCTGGTGCTGGCGGCCATCGTGGCGCTGGTGCGCAAGACCGGGCGCCGTGATGCCATGATGTACGTCCACATGGGTTGGGGTGCGGCGGTGCTGCTGGGGGCGCTGACGTGGGTGGTCTCCAGCTACCTGCTGGCCATTTCCGGCGCCAGCCGCGAGCTGACCGAAGGCATCACCGCGCTGATTGCCGCAGCCATGCTGCTGTATGTCGGCTACTGGCTGCATAGCAAATCCTATGCACAGGCGTGGAGCACCTTCCTGCGCGGCCAGATCAACGCCGCGTTGGGCAAGGGCACGCTGTGGGCCATGGCGGGCGTGGCGTTTCTCGCCGTGTACCGCGAGCTGTTCGAGATCGTGTTGTTCTACCAGACGTTGTGGGCGCAGGTGGGCAGCGCTGGGCAGCATTACGTACTGGCCGGCATGCTGGTGGCGGCGGCGCTGCTGGCGCTGGTGGCGTGGGCAATACTCAAGTACAGCGTGCGTTTGCCGATCGGCCCGTTCTTTGGCGCCACGGCTGCATTGCTGGCATTGCTGGCCGTGGTGTTTGCCGGCAATGGCGTGGCCGCGCTGCAGGAAGCGGGCGTGATGAGTGCCGATGCCGTCGCTTTTGTCTCGCTGCCGCTGCTGGGTATCCACCCGACATTGCAAGGCCTGCTGGCACAAGGCGTGACCCTGGCGCTGACGTTCTGTGGCGTGTGGCTGGCGCGACGCCAGGCGCGGGTGGCGGCAAGCCACGCGGCTTGACGGTGCTCCGGCACGTTGTCAGAAGCTCATGAAATACCCGCCGTTGACCGGCAGGTTGGCGCCGGTGATGTAGCCGGCGTCATCGGCGGCGAGGAAAGCCACGGCGCGGGCGATGTCGGCCGGTGCGCCAAGGCGGCCCACCGGGATGCCGGCGACGATCTGGGCGCGGATGTCGGCCGGCACTGCGGCGACCATCGGCGTGTCGCAGTACCCCGGCGACACGGTATTGACGGTGACGCCCTTGCGAGCCGTCTCGCGCGCCAGCGCCATGGTGAAACCATGGACTCCGGCCTTGGCGGCGGAGTAATTGGTTTGCCCGAACTGGCCAGTCTGGCCGTTGACCGAGCTGATGTTGACGATGCGGCCAAAGCCGCGCGCGGTCATGCCTTCGACCACGTTGCGGCACATGTTGAACACGCCATCCAGGTTCACTTGCAGCAGTTCATGCCATTGCTGCGGCGTCATCTTGCGCAGGCTGGCGTCACGCGTGATGCCGGCGGCGTTGACCAGGATGTCGACGCCGCCGTGGCGCGCACCGATGTGTTCAATCAGCTGCCGGCAACTGTCGAAATCGCTGACGTCGGCTGCCGCAAAATCAATGGCATCGCCAAACCCGGCCGTCTCGGCGCGAAAGGCGGCGACGCGCTCGGTGCGGGAAGCCAGATCCACGGCAATGGCCTGGCAACCCGCCGTGGCCAGGTGCCGGCAAATCTCGGTGCCCAGGCCGCCAATGCCACCAGTAACCACGGCGATGCGCCGAGTTGAAGAAGTCTCGTTCATGGGTTTCCCGTCATAAAGGGCAGTGGCCGCGGCATGGATGCAGCGCGGCGTGATCGCGGCGGGCTGTCGGCCGCGCTTCGGGCCGGATCAGTTCAGCTGGATTTCTTGCCGCCTGTCTTGGTGCCGGTCGGCGTGGGAACGACCTTGGCGGCGCTTTCCATCAACCCGCGCTGCATGGTCTGCCACGCCTCCATGTTGCGCGCGGTCAGGTCGTTGAGCGTATTCCACGGCGTCTGGCCCATCAGGTTGTTGAGCTGGCTGCGGAACTGGCTTTGCTGGTCGAGGAACACCTGCAGGCTGCGCTCCAGGTACGGCCCCATGAAGCCTTGCAGCGAGTTGCCATAGAAGCGAATGATCTGGCTGAGCAACTGCGGCGACAGCATCGGCTGGCCCTTGTCCTCGTGCTCGGAAATGATCTGCAACAGCACCGAGCGGGTCAGGTCCTCACCGCTCTTGGCATCGCGGACCTCAAAGTCCTCGTTGTCGAGCACGAGCTGGCGGATTTCTTCCAGCGTGATGTAGCTGGAGATCTCCGTGTCGTACAAGCGACGGTTGGGATACTTCTTGATGATGCGTTTGGCTTGGGTCATGCGGACACGCTAGCAGAACGTATTGCGCTGCACCAGAGCATCATGCTGCGCAGCAAACGCAGTCAATGACCCACCGCACCGCCTGTGTTTCCAAACGGCGGACGCGCAAACCACAACAGCGGGATCATCGCCAGGAACAACCATGCGCAGACGATGTAGACATCGTTGACCGCCAGCGTCAGCGACTCGCGCGTGATCAATTGATCGATCACGCCGTAAGCCTGGTGCAGCGAGAACCCGCCATGCTCCAGCCCCTGCACAAACTGCGTGGCCGGTGCCGCCGCCGGCGTGATGTGCTCGGTCAAGGCGGCATGGTGGTAATCGGCGCGATGCGTCCACAGCGTAACCGTGGCCGCGGTGGAAATGCTCGACGCCAGCGTGCGGCAGAAGTTGGCCAGGCCCGAGGCGTTGGCCACCTCGCTCGACGGCAGTCCTGACAGGTACATCTGGTTGAGCGGGATGAAGAAGCAGGCGATGCCGATGCCCATGATGAAGCGCGGCAACACCAGCGTGCCGAAGGATGCCGAGCTGTCAAACGTGGCAAACCAGAATGACGTCAGCGCAAAGATGATGAAGGCGAAGGTCACCACGGCGCGCAGTTCCAGCCGCTGCATGTTGGCACCAATCACCGGCGCCATGAAAAACGCCAGCACGCCGACCGGTGCACTGGCCAGTCCCGCCCAGGTAGCGGTGTAGTCCAGCGTGATCTGCAGCCACAGCGGAAACACCACGTTGATGCCGAAGAACGCCATCATGCCCAGCGACAACGCCACCACCGACACGGTGAAATTGCGCCGCTTGAACAAGGCCAGATCAATCACCGGATGCTTGGCGTGGATTTCCCAGACGATGAGAAAGGTCAGGCACACCAGCGCCGTGACGCCCAGCGTGGTGATCATCGGCGAGGCAAACCAGTCGTTGTCGTTGCCGTTGTCGAGCATGAACTGGAGCGCGCCGACACCAATCACCAGCAGCACCAGGCCGACCACGTCGATGGGGGATTTGTAGGTCTTGGTCTCGCGTTTGCGCAGCAGCACCCAAGTGATGAGCGCGGCCAGCGCACCCACCGGGACGTTGATGTAGAAGATCCACGGCCATGAGAAATTGTCGGTCAGCCAACCGCCCAGGATCGGGCCGAAAATCGGCGCGACCACGACCGTCATGGCCCACAGCGCCAGCGCCATGCCTTGCTTGGCTTTGGGATAGCTCGACAGCAGCAACGCCAGCGACAGCGCCACCATCGGCCCGGAGCCGGCACCTTGCGCCAGGCGAAATACCACCAGCATCGGCATGCTGGTGGCCAGGCCGCACAGCATGGAAAACACCACGAACAAGCTCACCGAGGCGACAAACGTGCGCACCTCGCCAAAGCGCCGCGCCAGCCATCCGGTGAGCGGCTGCATGATGGCGCTGGCCAATGCGTAGGAGCTGATGGTCCACGTGCCTTCGCTGGGACTGACGCCGAGACTGCCAGCAATGTGCGGTACCGAGACATTGACGATGGTCATGTCCAGCACCTCCATGAAGGTGCTGAAGGCCACCGCGATGGTCAGCAGCACCAGCATGCCGCCTTGCAGTGGCGGCAGTTCCCTGGCGGGCGTATCCGGAGTGGCCACGGAGCTGCCTTACCGTTGCGCTGCCGCGGCGTCGAGGTTGGCGTCGATGATGCGTGCAGCTTCGGCGTCAGCATCGCGCGTCAAGTGCTCATACACCTTGGTTTGCGCGGCCGGCGCGGTGGCGTCGGCCGGGCTGAGCATGGCGCCGCTGTCGTCGCGAATGTCGACGGTGACCGCCGTCGACAACCCGACGCGTAGTGGATGGCGCGCCAGCTCGCGCGCGTCCAGCGCAATGCGCACCGGCACCCGCTGCACGACCTTGATCCAATTGCCGGTGGCGTTTTGTGCCGGCAACAGCGAGAACGCCGCACCGGTTCCCGCGCCCAGGCCGACGACCTTGCCGTGAAAAGTGACGCTGCCGCCGTACAGGTCGGTTTCCACCGCGGCGGGCTGTCCAATGCGCACATGGCGCAGCTGGCTTTCCTTGAAGTTGGCGTCGATCCACAGCTCGGCCAGCGGCACCACGGTCATCAGATGCTGGCCCGGCTGCACGCTGTTGCCGAGCTGGACGCTGCGCTGGATCACGTAGCCGGCGACCGGGGCGACGATGGTGTTGCGCCCGGCGGCAACCCACGCAGCGCGAAACTGCGCACGCGCCTGCTGCACGGCGGGGTTGTCGGCGACGGCCGTCCCGGCAATGGCGGCATGCGCCGCGGCAGATTGCGCCTGTGCCGCTTCCAGCGCAGCCTGGGCCTGGGCTGCGCCGTCGCGCAGATGCTGCATGACCTCCGGCGACTCGGCTTGCGCGCTCACCAGCGGCAGGCGGCGCTTGAGATCGGCCTGTGCCTTGGTCACGTCGATGCGCCGTGCTGCCACGGCGGCGTCGCTGGCGGCGGCGTTCTGTGTTTGCTGGCGAACCTGGCGCACGGCCTGGGCCAGCGCACTGGCAGCTTGGCTCAGGCGAATCTGCGCGTCGGTGCTGTCGAGCTTGACCAGCGGTTGGCCGACGCTGACGTGTTGCGTGTCGTCGGTCAGGATGGCCGTGACCGTGCCGGGTACCTGCGCGGAAATCGCTACCTGGTTGCCGCCGACGTAGGCGTTGTCGGTCGTGACCCGGGTCGAGAACACGAACACGTCCAGCAGCACCCAGGCAACGCCGGCAAGGACAAACAACGCCGCGACGATCCACAAGGCGCGGCGACGGCGATGTGGGTCCTTGGCAGTCATGCCGCTCTCGGTGGGCGGTGCAGTGTCGGTGCTGGTGGAATCAGTTGTGCTCATGGAGGTTCCCGGCAACGGGTGAGGTCTGCGCAGCAGCGTGTTGGCTGGACGCGGGCACGGGATCGAGCCGATAGCCGCCACCCAGTGCCTTGATCAGGTTGAGGTCGGTGGCCAGCGCCTGCGCGTGCAGCTGCAAGGCGTCATCGCGCTGCGCCAGCCATTGCGCGCGGGCCGCCAACGCTTCGCGGGCATCACGCACGCCCTGCCGCTGGCGCGCCTGTGCCGTGACCAGCAGCGCCTCGCGTGCAGCCACTTGTCGCGCCTGCTGGTCGGCCCGCGCAGCCAGCTGTCGGGCGCTCAGTGCCTGCGTGGCGACTTCGCGTGCGGCGGTGTTGACCGTGGTGTTGTATTGCGCCACCGCCGCGTCGAGCTGGGCGCGGCTGACACCCCAGGCCGCGCGCAGGCGGCCGGCATTGAAGATCGGCAGGTGCAGCGCCGGCGTCAGCGCAAACACCGTGCTGCCCGATGACAGCAGCTTGTTCATGTCGATGCTGGACAGCCCAGCCATGGCATCCAGGCTGAGGTCGGGATAAAACTGCGCCCGCGCGACATCGGTCTGCTTGCTGGCCGAAAGCACCTGCCAACGGCTGGCGGCGATGTCCGGGCGCCGGGCGATGAGATCCAGTCCGGCGTTGGCCGGCAGTCCACTGGCCAGCGGCGGCAACGGATGCGCCTGCAGCGGTGCCAGCTCCGCCGGGGCGGCGCCCAGCAGCGAAGCCAATGCCGCATGGCGAATGCGCAGTGAGCCTTCCAGCGCAACCTGCATTTCGTCCGCGGCAGCCAGTTGTGCTTGCGCGCTGCGCAAGGTATCGATCAGGTCCACGCCCTGGCGCACGCGCAGTTTGGCGATGTCGACCAGGCGCGTTTGCACCGCCACGGCATCGCGTGCCAACAGCCACCGCGCATGGTCGGCCTGCCAGGCAAAATAGGTGTTGGCGACGGCGTACTGGATAGCCAGCGCGGCGGCGCTGCGCTGGGCCTGTGCGGCGCGCTGCTGGTCCAACGCCGCTTCGATGCTTGCGCGTTTTTTGCCCCACCAGTCAAAGTCGTACTGCAACTGCGCGCCAAGGTCGGCCTGGTTGTACCAGTTGAAGCCGAGAAACTGGCTGGGGATCAGGCCGTGGCTGCTCATGCGCTGGCGCGAGATTTGCGCCTGGCCGTTGATCGACAGGCCGGCCTGCGCCGCAGCGAGCCGTGCGGATTGCCGCGCGCTTTCCACACGGCTTTGCGCCAATGCCAAGTCGGGGGCGTGCTGCATCGCACGCTCGATCAAGCCGTCCAATTGCGGGTCGTGGTAGGCCTGCCACCACTGCGCTTGTGGCCACGATGCCGTTGCCACGGCATCGACCCCCGCCAGTGGCGCCTGGTCGCGCAAGGCCGGTGCCGTTGCCTTGGGTGGAATGGCGCAGGCTGCCAGGACCACAGCCAGCATGGCGACCGCTACCGCACGGGCAGGCTTGCCGGTGACGGTCAGCGCGGGGAGACGGCGGGTTTTCATGGCGTCGGTGCCGGGTTGAGCTGATCAAGGTTGCGCGCCAGCTTGCACAGCAATCGGCCCAGCTGGTCTTGCTCGGCGTTGCTGAAATCAACAAAGGCGCCGGTCATGCGCGGGTACAGCGGCGGCAGCACCTTGCGCAGCAGCCGGCGTCCAGCGGCGGTGATGCGCACAACCACCTGCCGCCGGTCGCGCGTACCGGTGCGACGCGTGATGAGATCGCGTGCCAGCAAGGCATTGGTGATGCGGGTCATGTTGGCGGCGCCCTGCGTTGCCAGTTCGCACAGCTCGCCGGGTGTCGAGCTGCCATCCGGGCGGCTGAACAACATCATCAGCGTGATGAACTCGCTGTGATTGAGGCGGTGCCTGGTCAGCGCATCGGCAAGCTCCTGCTGCAGGCGATCGCCCACCATCAGCAGCAGGCGACACAACCGTGCCTGCGTGGCCGGGAGCTCGGCAATGATCGTGCCGAGATGATCGATGCCCAGGTCCATGTGCTGGATGCGGCTTTCCAGCTGAGCCATTTCACCCATGGATAGTTCAGTGCTGAAGTAGTTGCGTGAGCCTACACCATGGCCGGTGCCCGATGTGTATTTGTGGTCCACGGGTGGCTTTGCGGCTTTTTGTGACGATGTGATGGTCGCCCGTCAGCCTCGTGGCGTGGGCAGACCAAACAGCTGCCGGGTGTTGGTGCTGGTACTGGCAGCTAGTTGCGCCAGCGGTTCGCCCCGCAGTTCGGCGACGCATTGCGCGATGCCGGCAAGGTGGGCCGGTTCGTTGCGCTGGCCGCGATGATCGGCATCGGGCTGATCCGGCGCATCCGTTTCCAGCAGCAGGAAGCGGACCGGCATGTGCGCAACCAAGCGCCGCAAACGCTGTGCGCGAGGGTAAGTCACCGGCCCACCGATGCCCAGATGGAAACCCAGCGCCCATAACCGATCAGCCTGCTGCTGGCTACCGGAGAAACTGTGCACCACGCCGCGCAGGCCGGGAAAATGGCGCAGTGTCAGGATGACATCCTCCAGCGCCTGTCGGGCATGCACGATGACCGGCAGGTTGTGGCTACAGGCCAGCTGCAGCTGGGCTTCAAACCACGCCCGCTGCCGGGCCTGGTCGGTTTCCGTGCGATGAAAATCCAGCCCGATCTCGCCGACGGCCACGGCGGCGCCCTCGGTCAGACACGAAGACAACGCGTGCACATCCAGCGGCGCATTGTCTGCGAGGAACAGTGGATGCCAGCCATAGGCAGGGAAGGCGCCGGCATAGGTGCGGCACAGTTGCCGTATGTGCGGCCAGCTTGCGGCATCGGTTGCCGGCAACACCATTTGCGACACGCCGCATTCACGTGCGCGACTGACCACGGCGTCGCGCTCGTCGGCGAAGGCACTGGCGTCAAGGTGGATGTGGCTGTCGACAAGCATGCGACAGCATGCCCCGCGGTTGCCGGCCGGCGCAATCACGCGTGTTGGCAGATGCTGGTGTGGTCTTGATTCAGTTTGGGGCGGGTTCAATGGCAAGAGACGGGAGATCTTCACCTTCCGCCACTTCGAACGAGGAGGCATCGAAATGAACAAGTTGATGACCAATGTGCTGCAGCTCAGCATTGCCGCGGCGCTGGCAGTGGGCGTTGCCGGCTGCAACCGCAATGCCGATGCCGGACCCAATGCGACCGGAGCAACCGCCGAGGCGCAAACCACGCCGGCAGACAACGGCGTCAAGTACGCGCGCGTCGTCAGTGTCGAGCCGGTGCGTCAGGCCAGCACCACGCCCAAGCAGGTCTGCCGTGACGAAGTGGTCAGTCACACCGAACCACCGCGTGATGAGCACCGGGTGCTGGGCACGGCCATCGGCGCAGTGGCGGGCGGATTGCTGGGCAACCAGGTTGGCGGCGGCAAGGGCAAGACCCTGGCCACGGTCGCCGGTGCGGTGGGCGGCGGTTATGCCGGCAATCGCATCCAGGCACGAAACCAGCATGGGCAGGTCAGCTCGGAAGTCGAGCGCAAGTGCACCACGGTCAACAGCACAGGTCCAAGCAAGATCGTCGCCTATGACGTGCGCTATGAATACAACGGCGTGACGCGGACGACGCGCATGGATCACGACCCGGGTGATCGCGTGCAGATCGAGGAAGGTGTCAGCGTGGTTTCCGATGCGCGCTGAGTTTCGCCGGCAGCAGGCAGCACCCCACGTTAAACAACGGAAGAGGGAAGACACTATGAATACATTGGCCAACAAGATGTTGTTCGCGGCAATGCTGACAGGTGGCTTGGCGCTGGCAGGTTGCGCGACGCAGCCCTATGGCGGCGGCTATCAGTCACGTGGCTACGCCGACCAGCCGGTGCGCTGCCAGAGCTGCGGCGTGGTGCAGGAGGTCCAGCAGGTCTATACCGACAGCGGCAACAGCAATGGTGGCACGCTGGGCGCCATCATTGGTGCGGTGGCCGGCGGCGTGCTGGGCAACCAGGTCGGCAAGGGCGACGGGCGCAAGGCCGCCACTGTTGGTGGCGCGGTGGCTGGCGGTGTGATCGGCAACCAGGTTGGTAAGCGCAACGATGACGGCGGCACCGCGTGGCGTATCGTCGTGCGGCTGGACGACGGCCGGTACGCCACGGTGACGCAGCGTGAGAATCCGGGCGTGCGCAGCGGCGATTACGTCCAGGTCACCAATGGTCGCGTCTATGTGCGCTGACGATTGATTGCCACGGACGTCTGGATGTCTGGACGTCCATGGCTGCAGTTGGTGTCAAATGCAAACAGGCCCTCGATCGAGGGCCTGTTTGCATTGGTGTGCTTTATGGGGCGCTTCAGTTCAACGCATAGAATGCGTGGTCGCCGATGGTCGTGCTTGAGTGCTTGAGTGACCATGACGGCACCGACGCGACAGTGGCAAAGTGGTCGGCATGCGGTACCAGCACACGACGCTCGGACGTCGGCAGCTGCCAGTTTTCGATGGACTGGCCGGCGACTTCCCAGGCTTTTTGATAAGCCTGCAGATTGGTGATGGCAAACGCGCCTGGCGTGGTCGATGTGGCGAATTGGTGTGGTGCGGTCACGACTTCGCACATCGTGTCGCCCCATCTACCGCGGTCGCGCCGACGCAGGGCGACTTCCGCCACCGCCATTTGTCCTGTGGTGCTCTGACTGCGTGCCTCCAGATACACCGTGGTTGCCAGGCAAGTGTGATCCGCGACAGGTTGCGGCATCAGGGTGGTCAGCCACAAAAGCAAGGCCAAGTTCATGTTCTGCCTCCAGCGTGCTGTACGCATCAAGCCGATTGCGCTTGACACGCCGTTGCGGTGGACGGGCGGGCAGGCCGTTCCACCTGGATGAACGTCCAGCCAATCGGGCGGGGCGCTTTGCCACGGGATTGTGGCGTTGCGGCGATGAGTTGCCGATCTCGTGTTGCATGGCGCTGCACGGCCGGCGGCCGGGTTGCCTGCAACTGCCTCGCGCCAACAGCGCAAGAGGTGATGCCATCCAGCGCGTCTTGCTGCTGGGTCGCGCCGATTCGGAACCTTCCGATTCGTCGCGTGCACGACGCCCGTGTCAGGGCATCGGGGATAATTGACCGGCGAAGCCTAGTGGTCGATATCGGCGCTGACAAGTGCCCGCGACATTGTGTTCACTTCTCGCTCAGCACGGGATTCATCCCCTCGGCTCGACGCCGAGCACTGCATTTCATGCTGGCCAGTGGGTGACCGGCATGATGGAGAGGTTTTGTTGATGGACGTCCAGACGTCCATCTGGATTTGCCTCGATGGCCGCATCTGCCAGTACCAGCAGTGCGTGTACCCGACCGGATGCGGTGAAGGCGTCGAGCACGCCGCCGATCTCCATGCCGTCGGCGTGCGACAGTGGTCCCGCATCCGTCATGTGTGACAACCATGCGCTGCACAGGTGGCGTTTGCTGGTCGCGCCGCGGAAGTGCAACCGGGCCATGATTTCCTGGCCCGGATAACACCCCTTGTCGGTGACGACACCACCCAGTCGTTCCAGTGACAATGCCTGGGGCAGATACGCGGTACTCAGGATCGTCGGCAGCCATGGCCAACCTGCATGCCATTGCGCCACGCGCCATCGATCATCCGGCATGGCACCGGGACCGACGCGCATGCCGTGATCACCACAGCCCAACAGCCAGTCCTCGCCATGGTGGACCAGCCCGTGCAGCGGCATCGCTGGTGCGGTGGAAATCATCGCCGTCGGCTCGATGCCGATGGTTACCTTGGCGCGAAAGACGAAGCGTCGTAGTTCCGCGACAAATGTCGTGGCGTCGCCACCACGCAGGCATAGCAGCAGGGTGTCGGTGCTCAACCGGGCCAGATGGAACACGGCGCGCGTGCGACCGCGAGCGTCGAGCCAGGCACTGAACTGCCATCGTCCAATGTCCAGGGTGTCGACGTGGCTGGAAAATTGCGCGTGAGCAAACGCCATGGCGTCGGCACCGCTGATGCGTATGGGCTGGACATGCGTGGTCATGCCGGGCATGGTTGGGGTATGTCGCGCACGGCGCAAGTCTGCCGCTGCGGGCAGGCACTTTGGTTGTGCTGGCGCGGCGCAAGTATTACGCTTTGGCGGCTGAGAAAACCCTATGTCCGATACGACCTCGCACACCGATACACCCAAGCAGTCCGCCGTCGCGGAGCAACCCGCTGCGCCAGCTGCCAAGGATGGAGAGAAGAAAAAGGTGGTGCTGGCGCGTGAACCGTCGGACCTTGATCCCACACGCTACGGCGACTGGGAAAAGAACGGGCGCTGCATCGACTTTTAATGCCGTCCGTGGCATGCGCGGGCGACACAGGGGCTGGCAGCACACACAACAGCGATTCCATACAGGATGGCCGCCATGGCAGATACGCAACGCCCGCTTTCTCCGCACATCCAGATTTATCGATGGCAAGCGCAGATGGTTAGTTCCATCCTGCATCGCGCCACCGGCATCGCCTTGGCGATCGGCACCATCGTGGTGGTCTGCGGACTGGCCAAGCTCGCCGGCGGCGAGGAAAGCTTCAATCAATTTCGTGCGCTGATCGGCAGCCCATTGGGCATGGTGTTGATGCTTGGATGGAGCTGGTCGCTGTTCTATCACCTGTGCAACGGCATCCGGCACTTGATCCAGGATGGCGGGGCTGGCTACGCCATTGCCCAGTTTGTCCGCTCAAGCTGGCTGTCCGCCATTGGTAGCGTGGTGTTGACCGTACTGGTGTGGGCCTATGTATTGAGTGTGGGAGGTGCGGCATGACGGCACGGGATTTGCGCAACCCGCTCAAGGTCGCGCGCGGCCTTGGCTCGGCACACTCCGGCGTGCACCACTGGTGGGTGCAGCGCGTGACCGCGGCGGCACTGGTGATTCTCGGCGCGTGGTTTGTCGTGCTGGTCCTCAGCCTGCTGGGGGCCGATTACGCCACGGCGCGTGCCACCTTGATGCAGCCATGGAACGCGTTGTTGATGATCGCGTTCCTGCTGGCGATGTTCTGGCACGCCGCTTTGGGCTTGCAGGTAGTGATTGAGGATTACGTGCACACGCGCTGGAAGGAAGTTGTGGCGCTGGTGGCGGTCTATTTCCTCGCGGTTCTTGGCGCGCTGGCCAGCGTGCTGGCCGTATTGCGCATTGCGCTGACTCTTTGACGCGGGGATCCGTTTTCATGGAAAGCTACAAGGTTCAGCAACACCTGTATGACGTGATCGTGGTCGGCGCCGGCGGCTCCGGGTTGCGCGCCACGTTCGGCCTGGCCGAGAAGGGTCTGAAGGCGGCGTGCATCAGCAAGGTCTTCCCGACGCGCTCACACACCGTGGCGGCACAGGGCGGCATCGCCGCCGCGCTCGGCAACATGAGCGAGGATGACTGGCGGTTCCACTTCTATGACACGGTCAAGGGTGGCGACTGGCTGGGCGACCAGGACGCGATCGAGTACATGTGCAAGAACGCGCCGCACGCGGTCATCGAGCTGGAGCATCAGGGCGTGCCGTTCTCGCGCACCGAGGAAGGCAAGATTTACCAGCGCCCGTTTGGCGGCATGACGACGCATTACGGCAAGGGCACCGCACAGCGCACCTGCGCGGCAGCCGACCGCACCGGGCATGCCATCTTGCATGCGCTGTACCAGCAGGCGCTGGCCCATGGCGCTACGGTATTCGTCGAATACTTCGCCACCGACCTGATCTTTGACGACAAGGGTGTGTGCCGCGGCGTCCTGGCGTTGGACATGAATACCGGGACGCTGCATTTCTTCCGCGGCCATTCCGTCATCCTGGCAACCGGCGGCTACAACCGCATTTACTTCAGCTGCACTTCGGCGCACACCTGCACTGGCGACGGCGGCGGCATGGCGCTGCGTGCTGGACTGGCGCTGCAGGACATGGAGTTTGTCCAATTCCACCCGACCGGCATCTACGGCGCGGGCTGCCTCATCACCGAAGGCGTGCGCGGCGAAGGTGGTTACCTCACCAATTCCGAAGGCGAGCGCTTCATGGAGCGCTACGCACCGCATGCCAAGGACTTGGCCTCGCGCGACGTGGTCAGTCGTGCCATGACGGTCGAGATCAACGAAGGCCGCGGCGTCGGCGAGCACAAGGATCACCTGCTGCTCAACCTGATGCACCTGGGCGCCGACGTCATTCATGAACGCCTGCCGGGCATTGCCGAGTCCGCGCGCATCTTTGCCGGCGTGGACGTGACCAAGGAGCCGATCCCGGTGCTGCCGACGGCGCACTACAACATGGGCGGCATTCCCACCAACTATCACGGCCAGGTCGTGCAAAAACGCGGCGAAGATGTCAACGCCATCGTGCCGGGGCTGTTTGCCATCGGCGAGGCGGCGTGTGTCTCGGTCCATGGCGGCAATCGTCTGGGCTCCAACTCACTGCTGGATCTGGTGGTGTTTGGTCGCGCCGCGGCAGAGCGTTGCGCGGAACTCATCAAGCCCGATACCCCGCATGAAGACTTGCCGGCCAATGTGCTGGACAAGGCGCTGGAGCGCTTCGATCGCATCCGCAACGCCAACGGCAACACGACCACGGCCAGCATTCGCGTCACCATGCAGCGCACCATGCAAAAGTATGGCGTGGTATTCCGCGACGGTCCCACGTTGGCCGAAGGCAGCAAGAAGATTTCCGAAGTCTTCGACATGTTCAAGGATGTCCGCGTCACCGACCGTTCGCTGGTGTGGAACACCGACCTGGTCGAGACGCTGGAGCTGGCAAACCTGCTGGAGCAGGC
>CAZMPZ010000001.1:70229-212445 GCA_964568445.1 uncultured Rhodanobacter sp.
CGGTGGCCACCATGCATTCGGCGGAGCAGCGCACCGAGACGCGCGGCGCGCATGCGCGCGAGGACTTCCCCGAGCGCGATGACGTGCACTGGCTCAAGCACACACTGGTATGGGTTGACCCCGCGGGCAAGACCCGTTTCGACTTCCGCCCGGTACACGTGAATACGCTGACCAATGACGTTACCTCGGTGCCGCTGGCCAAGCGCGTTTATTGATGTGGGGCAGGGTGGCCCGCGGTATCGCGGGCTTAGAATCCACAGCGGCGCGGCCTCGGCCGCGGACCGTTTCCAAGAATAGTGAAGGGCAATGCCATGGGTGAATTCACGCTGCCGCGGAACTCCAAGATTCAGCCGGGCAAGCGCTATCCGGCGAAGGACGCGAAGAAGCCGCGCACGTTCCGCGTCTACCGATGGAACCCGGACGACGGGCAGAATCCACGCATCGACAGCTTCGAGATCGACACGGCCGATTGCGGACCAATGGTTCTCGACGCCCTGCTGAAGATCAAGAACGAGGTCGATCAAACGCTGACCTTGCGCCGCTCGTGCCGCGAGGCCGTGTGCGGCTCATGCGCGATGAACATCAATGGCGTCAACACGCTGGCATGCATCTGCTCGATCAAGGAGCAGGCCGCCGGTGACATCAAGATCTACCCGCTGCCGCACATGCCGGTGACCAAGGATCTGGTCCCCGACCTGACGCACTTCTATGCGCAATACGCGTCGATCAAGCCGTGGATCCGTACGCAAAGCCCGATGCCGAGCCGTGAGCGGCTGCAATCGCCGGAAGAACGCAAACGCCTGGACGGCCTGTACGAGTGCATCCTGTGCGCATGCTGCTCCACCAGCTGCCCAAGCTATTGGTGGAACGGCGACAAGTATCTTGGCCCGGCCGTCTTGCTGCAGGCCTATCGCTGGATCATCGACAGCCGTGATGAAGCCACCGACGAGCGCCTGGACGATCTGGAAGATCCGTTCAAGCTGTATCGCTGCCACACCATCATGAACTGCACCCGCAGCTGCCCCAAGGGTTTGAACCCGGCCAAGGCCATCGCCGAGATCAAGAAACTCATGGTGGCTCGCCGCGGCTGAGCCTGCGCGGACTGCCGTCCGGGCGGTTCACGACCGCCTGATACGCAAGCTTGGCCCGGTTGATCGCAATGGATGCAGAACGCTTCAAACATTTGCGCTGGCGCGCGCGACGCGGCACCCAGGAGCTGGACGTCCTGATTGGCGACTGGCTGGATGCGTGTTTTCCGCAGGCTGATCCTGCGCAACAGCTGGCCTTTGACGAGTTGCTCAATGCGCAGGATCCGGACCTTTGGGACTGGATCATGGGCCACGCGCCGGCACCACGCGCCGATTGGCAAGCCATCATCGATGTCATCCGCGCCCGCCATCGGCTTTGAATACCGGCCGTCGCGGTCCCTGCCAGCCGCCACGCTGGTCGTGGCTGTCCTGGCAATGCTTGCAATTGCATTGTGCGCCTTGCCGTTGATGGCCAAGTTGGCGGCTGTCGCCGTCGTGATGGCCGGCACCGGAATGACTTTGCAGCGGTTGTCGCGCCATCCGGTGCAGGCAGTGGGCTGCGGCCTGGGCGGTGCCGGCGATGAAGGCACCAGCTGCGATGAGGCGTGGAACTTGCGCCTGCGCGATGTAGGCAGCGTGCCCGCGACGCTGGCATCCTGGCGCGTCATCGGCGGCTTCGTCCTGCTGCGCCTGCGCACGCCCGCACATGGCATGCACACCGTCCTGCTCGGGGCGGATAACGCCGATGCCGACCTGCGTCGACGCTTGCGCATGCGCCTGGCAGTGCAACACGGTGATGAAGGAGCCCGCGATTCCTGATCCTGCGGGCACGGCTTTGTATCGATGGCACCGCGCAATGGGCAGCTTTGTATCGCGTTCATCGGTAACCGGTGCCAGAATAACCAACTTTGCCGCAGTGTCCGCCAGGCGCCCATGTTTCGACCGCTCGAACTGTTCATCGGCTTGCGCTACACGCGTGCCAAGCGCCGCAACCAGTTCATTTCCTTCATCTCCACGGTGTCCATCGTGTGCATTGCCATCAGCGTCATTGCGCTGATCACGGTGATGTCGGTGATGAATGGTTTCGACTACCAGATGCGCTCACGCATCCTCGGCGCGGTGTCGCACGCCACGGTGACCGGCGTCGGCGAGAGCCTGCGCGACTGGCCACACGCACTGCGCGTCGCCGAAGCCAATCCACACGTGCTGGGCGCCGCGCCGTACGTGGAAACCGAGGCGATGCTGCTGGCCCGGCGCTCGGGTGCGGCAATGGTGCGCGGCATCGAGCCAAGCCTGGAATCCAAGGTTGTCGACATTGACCAGCACATGCTGCAAGGCCACCTGGATGAACTGACTCCCGGCAGCTGGAACATTGCACTGGGCCGCGACCTGGCCATGAGCCTGGGCGTCGGTATCGGTGACCGCGTCACCATGGCCGTGCAGGATTTGCGCGCCTCGCCGCTGGGTAGCGTGCCGCGCATGCGCGCGTTCCATGTCACCGGCATCTTCATGCTGGGCATGGAGCAGTTTGATTCGGGCCTGGCCTTGGTCAATATGCGCGATGCGGAAAAGCTCAACAGCCTCGACGGGCCGACCGGGATTCGCCTGCGCCTGGATGATCTCTTCAGCGCACGCCCGGTAGCCGTGGCAGTCGAGCGGCAGCTGGGGCAGGTTTATCGCGTGCAGACGTGGATGGATACCAATGCCAACCTGTTTGCGGCGTTGTCGATGGAAAAGATGGTGATGTTCATCATCCTCTCGCTGATCATCCTGGTCGCCGTGATCAACCTGATCTCGATGCTGATGATGCTGGTCACCGACAAGCAGGCGGACATTGCCATCCTGCGTACGCTCGGCGCCACGCCACGCTCGATCATGGGCATGTTCATGGTGCAAGGACTGCTGGTGGGTTTTGTCGGTATCGGCTTCGGCGTGGGCTTGGGGTCGCTGCTGTCGTGGCGGCTGCCGGGGATCATCAAGTGGATTGAACACACGTTCCACGTCACCTTCCTCTCGCCGGATGTCTACTACATCAGCGAGGTGCCAAGCCGGCTGGATTGGCACGACGTGGGCTGGGTGGCGTTGCTGACCTTTGCCTTTTCGCTGCTTGCCACGCTCTATCCGGCGTGGCGCGCGTCACGTACGCAGCCGGCACAGGCGTTGCGCTATGAGTGAGAAGACGGCCGTGGTCCAGGGCGAAAACGTGCTGCGTGCCTCCGGCGTGGCCAAGACCTACAGCGATGGCACGCTCCACACGCAGGTGCTGGTGGACGTGAGCTTTACCCTCAAGCGTGGCCAGACGATGGCCATCGTCGGCGCCTCGGGCTCGGGCAAAAGCACCTTGCTGCACATCATCGGCGGCCTGGATACGCTCAGCGCCGGCGAAGTGGAAGTGGACGGGCGCGTGTTGTCGCGCTTGTCCGATGCCGAGCGCGGACGCGTGCGCAACCGCTCGCTGGGTTTCATCTACCAGTTTCATCATCTATTGCCGGAATTCACCGCGCTGGAAAATGTGTGCATGCCGTTGCTGATTCGCGGCACGTCGATTTCCGAGGCACAGCAGCGCGCCTCGACGCTGCTCGATCGCGTTGGGCTGGGTGCGCGACTTGGCCACAAGCCGTCGGAGTTGTCCGGTGGTGAACGCCAGCGCTGTGCCGTGGCGCGAGCGCTGGTGACACGGCCGGCCTGCGTGCTGGGTGACGAGCCGACCGGCAATCTCGATGAGGGCAACGCGGCACAGGTCTACGCCTTGATGCTTGAGCTCAATCGTGAGATCGGCACCAGCTTCATCCTGGTCACGCATGACACGCGGCTGGCGGCGCGCATGGATCGTACCCTGGCGTTGCATAACGGCGTGTTGCGCGAGCAATCGGCGGCCTGATCCGCCTGCGGACGTGTCGCCGTGGCCGGCGCCCGGCCCGGGAGATACGCCTACACGGGTTTCAGCCTTGCGCACGGACACGGCGCGCTAACCTCGACGGGTATGTCACCGACGGGGCGCAGGATGCGACAGGGAACCGGGCCGACCGCCGTCAGCGTTGCCGCTGCGTGCTTGCTTGCCGGCGTGCTGGTCGTGCAATGGCTGCCACGCCTGCCGCCGCCTGGCCTCATGGCGGGCGTACTCGCCCTGCCGGCATTGTGCGCGTGGCATTGGCCGCGTTGGCGCTGGCTGACCTGGGCCTTGTTTGGCATGGCGTGGGCAATATGGCGTGGCACGCTGGCGATGGATGCGCGCCTGCCGCGCGCACTGGAAGGCCAGGATCTGGTCGTCACCGGCACGGTGTCGGACTTGCCGCAATGGCGACCGGACGCAACGCGTTTCATGCTGGACGTCGACGCCGCGCGGCTTGACGGCCAGGACGTGCCACTGCGTGGCCATGTCCGCGTAGCGTGGTATCAGCAACCGCCGCACATTGCCGCGTGCAGCCGCTGGCGACTGACACTGCGCCTGAAACGACCGCGCGGCATGCTCAACCCTGGCAGCACCGATGCCGAACGCTCGGCACTGGAACGCGGCATCCATGCCACCGGCTATGTGCGCAATGCGGCAGACAACACACCACTGCCCGGCGCGGCGTGGTGTGTCGATGGCCTGCGCGCAGACATTGCGCGCGCCATTTCCCGGCAAGTGGCGAATGCCCATGATGCCGCGTTGCTGCAGGCGCTGGCCGTAGGCGACACGCGTGGGTTGCGTCCGACAGATTGGGAAGTGGCGCGTGCCAACGGCGTGTCGCACTTGATCGCCATCTCCGGTTTTCATGTCGGCGTGGCAGCGATATTCGGCGTAGGCGTGGTCTGGCTGCTTTACGCCGGCTGGCCGGCGCTGGGCCTGTATCTGCCGCGCCTGCAGCTGTCTGCTGCCGCGGCGTTTGCCGTGGCCTGTGCCTACAGCGCACTGGCCGGGTTTGGCTTGCCCACCGTGCGCACGCTGTTGATGATTGGCGTGGTGACGCTCGCGCGCTGTACCCGGCGCCGCAGCGGTCTTTGGCACGGGTTGATGCTGGCCTTGCTTGCGATGCTGCTGGTCGACCCGCTGGCAGTATTGTCGGCGGGGTTCTGGCTGTCTTTCGTCGGCGTCGGTTTCCTCATGGTGTGCCTGCAATCACCTGCGCGCGGCTGGCGCGGCTTCGTGCGCGAGCTGACCAGTGCGCAGTGGGTGATGACCGTGTCGCTGCTGCCGCTGACCCTGTGGTTTTTCGGCCAGGCCTCGCTGGTGGGGGCACTGGCCAACCTCATCGCGGTGCCGTTCGTCAGCTTCGTGATCGTGCCATGCACGCTGCTGGGGGCGTTGGGCTGGCTCGTCGCCGCACCGCTGGCGACACCGTTGTGGTGGCTGGCGGCACAGGGCATGCATTGGCAATGGTGGCTGCTGGCGCACATGGCGTCGTGGCCCGGCGCACATTGGTATCTGCCCACGATGCGGCCGTTGGCGCTGGTGCTGGCTGTATCAGGGGCGTTATGGATGTTCCTGCCACGCGGCATTCCCTTGCGCTGGCTGGGGGCGGTACTGCTGCTGCCGTTGTTGTTGCCGCCCCGACCGGCGCCCGCGCCGGGTGGGTTTCAAGTGTGGGTGCTGGATGTCGGCCAAGGGTTGGCGGTGGTGGTGCACACGGCTACGCACACGCTGGTCTATGACACCGGGGCGCGTTATCCGTCTGGTTTCGACGTGGGCGCCGCTGTGGTGGTGCCAGCAATTCATGCGTTGGGCGTCGACCGCGTGGATGGCGTGATGGTGTCACATGCGGACAACGATCACGCTGGCGGCACGGCGGCAGTCGCTGCGGCGTTCCCGTCGGCGCGGCGGTGGTCAGGCGAGCCACAACGCATGCCGGTACCGATGCAGCCGTGCGTGACTGGCCAGGCCTGGCGTTGGGATGGCGTGGATTTTCGCGTACTCAACCCTGACCCGACCGCGGCGCTGCACAAGGGCAATGACCGCTCGTGCGTGCTGCTGATCCGTGGCGGCCATGGCCGCATGCTGCTTACCGGCGACATCGAGCGGCGCATCGATGCGCAGATTGCCGCCCGCGTGGACGGCGACACCCCGCTGGTGTTGCTGGTACCGCACCATGGCAGCAACGGTGCTTCCAGCGCGCCGTTCATCCATACCCTGCAGCCGCGCCTGGCGGTGGTCTCGGCCGGGTGGCGCAACCGCTTTGGCCACCCGCGGCCGGAGACGCTTGCGCGCTATGCCGCTGCGGGCGTGAGCGTGCGCAATACGGCCGTGGAAGGCGCCATCGCATTGGATTTTCCGCCCGATGCCGATCCGGTGGTCGAGCCGGGCTGGCGGGCGCAACGTCGACGTTATTGGCGGGAATGATGCCGCGCTGACATGACGGCAGGCGGCGCCGGTCACCGTGGCACGATTGCGCAATGCGCCACGGTCCGCGTGGGGCAGGCTGGTATCATGCGCGCTCGCCAAATGCATTGGTGGGGACACAACGTGCTTGAAATCCTGATGGCTGGCGGTTGGGCCATGGTGCCTATCCTGATCTGCTCGTTGGCGGCGCTGGCCATCGTGCTGGAGCGGTTCTGGACCTTGCGCCGCACGGCCGTGCTGCCGCCAGGCCTGATCACGCAAATCCGTGACTGGTCGCGCACCGACAAGCTTGATGCACAGCACCTGCAGGCCCTGGCGGCGGGTTCGCCGCTGGGCGAGCTGCTGGCCTCGGCGCTGGCGATACGCCATCGCCCGCGCGAGCTGATCAAGGAGCGTATCGAAGATACCGGCCGCCATGTCGTGCATCGCATGGAGCGTTACTTGAGCTCACTGGGAACCATTGCGCTGATCGGGCCGCTGCTTGGCCTGTTTGGCACCGTGATCGGCCTGATCCGCATGTTCATGGCAGTGATGGCCGGCGGCATTGGCGATCCGGCCAAGATGGCTGGCGGTATCGGCGAAGCGTTGATCTGCACTGCTTCCGGCCTGACCGTGGCCATTCCAGCCTATGTACTGCATCGCTATTTCCGTTCGCGCGTCGCCGGCTATTGCGTGGACATGGAAAAACAGGCGACCGCGCTGCTGGATGACTTGACCTTGCCGCCGCCGGTGGCGCCGCGCGTGCGGCGTGCCGGCGCGGCATCCGGCGTGGCCTGACGCCCATGCGCATCGGCGACAGCCACCGCGGCGACGAGTTCGAGATCAATGTCATTCCATTGATCGACGTGCTGCTTACGCTGCTGATGTTCTTCGTGCTGACCAGCACCTTCGTGCAGCACACGCGCATGCAGGTGACGCTGCCGCAGGCCAGCACGCAGGATCACGATGTCAACCAGCCGGCGCTGACCATCATGATCGACCGCAATGGCAAGTTTTATGTCGGCAGCGATGAAGTGCCGGGGACGGACATTGCCGTGCTCAAGCAATTCATCACGCGCGTCGTCGGGGACGATCACGCCCGTCCGGTGACGATACGCGCCGATGCGCAGAGTTCGCACCAGGCCGTGGTCACCGCCATGGATGCGCTGGGACAACTGGGCTTCAACCGCCTGTCCATCGCCACTACGCCCAGCCCACCGGAAGCGGCGCAATGAGCGTCGGCACGCGCCGTTTGTGGGGCGCGGAAAGCTGGGCCATCTACAAGCGCCTGCTGGGCTACACCCGCGCTTATTGGGCAGTCGGCCTGGTGGCCGTGCTTGGCATGGCCGCCGATGCCGGTGGCCTGGCGCTGTTCACCGGCTTGCTCAAGCCGATGATCGACGACTTGTTCGTGCGCAAGGACCCGCACCTCATTTTCTGGATGCCGATCTGGATCATCGGCATTTTCCTGGTGCGCTCGCTGGCGACTTTCGTCAGCAACTATGGGGTGGCGTATATCGGCCGCCACGTCGTGCAAGTCATGCAGAACGACGTGTTTGCCGCCTACCTGCGGCTGCCGGCGACATTCTTCGGGCGTGAGCCGTCCGGCCAGCAGATTTCGCGCATCACCTACACCAGCGAACAGGTAGCCTCGGCTTCGACCGATGCGGTGAAGATCGCCATCACCGATGGCTGCACCGTGTTGGCGATGCTGGCGGTGATGCTTTATTACAGCCCGTACCTGACGCTGGCGTTGGTGGTGATGGTGCCGGCCATCGCACTGATCGCCACGGTCGTCAGCCGTCGCTACCGGCAGATCAGCCGACGCATCCAGGGCACCATGGGCTCGGTGGCCGGTACGGTGGAGGAGTCGGTCGGCGCCCATCGCGAGGTACGCATCTATGGCGGGCAGGCGCGCGAAGCCCAGCGCTTCGACGTTGTCACGCGCAACACCCGGCGGCTCAATCTCAAGATTGCCGCCACCAATGCGGCAGCCAGTTCCACCGTGCAGCTGGCTGCGGCATTCGCGCTGGCTGCGCTGGTCTTCCTTGGCACGCGTCCGCAGGTCTTGCAGCACATGTCGCCAGGCGTGTTCTTTGCCGTGTTGACGGCGATGGGCGCCATGTTGCCGTCGATGAAGCGCCTGACCAATGTGCAAGCCAACATCCAGCGCGGGCTGTCGGCGGCCGAGGATTTGTTTGGCGTCATCGACCAAAGCGCCGAACCCGATGCCGGCACGCTGGAGCTCAAGCGGACGCATGGCGACCTGCGCTTCGAGGCAGTGCGCCTGGTCTATCCGCGCAATGCGTTCGAGGCCTTGCGCGGGATCGACCTGCATTGCGCGCCGGGCAGCGTCACAGCCTTGGTTGGGCGTTCCGGCAGCGGCAAAAGCAGCCTGGCCGGACTGCTGCCGCGGTTGTACGCGCCCAGCAGCGGCCGCATCGTGCTGGACGGCGAGGACTACCGCCAGTACACGCTGGCTTCGCTGCGCCGGCAGATTGCCTGGGTCGGGCAAAGCGTGGTGCTGTTTGACGACACGGTGGCCAACAACATTGCCTATGGCGAATTGGCCGGCGCCAGCAAGGCGCAGATCACGGCGGCGGCCGAGGCGGCCAATGCCATGGAGTTCATCGCCGGCCTGCCGCAGGGCTTGCAGACCCAGGTGGGACAAAGCGGGAACATGCTTTCTGGCGGGCAACGCCAACGCATCGCCATTGCCCGCGCCATTCTCAAGAACGCGCCGATCCTGGTGCTGGACGAAGCCACCAGCGCGCTCGACACCCAGTCCGAACGGCTGATCCAGCAAGCCTTGCAGCGCCTGATGCGGGATCGCACCACACTGGTCATCGCCCATCGCCTGTCCACCATCGAGGGTGCCGACCAGATCGTGGTGATGGATCAAGGGCGGATCGTCGAGCGCGGCACGCATGCCGAATTGGTGGCGCTGGATGGGCATTACGCCATGCTGCATCGCCTGCAGTTCAGCAAGCGTACGCCGGCGACGACGGCCGGCTGATTGCCGTGGCATTGCGCGACACACTGCTGCGTGCCTGGTATGCCGGTGGTCCCGTACCGGCATGGACCCGGCCACTGGCCGCGTTGTACGGCGCCGTGGTGCATGGTCGACAGATGCTGTATCGACGCGGCGGGTTGCGTACGCAGCGCCTGCCGGTGCCCGTTGTCGTCGTCGGCAACATCGTGGCGGGTGGCACCGGCAAGACGCCGTTGACCATTGCCTTGGCGCAGGCGGCACAGCAGCGTGGCTGGCGGCCAGGCGTGGTCAGCCGCGGCTATGGCGCACGCCAGCGCGAGCCCGTGTTGCTGGGCGCGGCACCTGACCCGGCACAAGTCGGCGATGAGCCGGCATTGATCCGTGCCAGCGGCATCGCGGTGGCGGTAGGGCGTGAGCGCGCGGCGGCAGCGCGATTGCTGATTGCCGCCGGTTGCAACCTGATCCTGGCCGACGACGGCTTGCAGCATCTGGCGCTGGGCCGTGACGTGGAAATTTGCGTGATCGACGGTCAACGCCGCTTCGGCAATGGCCGTCTGCTGCCCGCCGGGCCGCTGCGCGAGCCGCTTTCACGCCTGGCACAGGTGGACTTGCGCGTGTGCAATGGCGGTAACGCGGCACCCGGCGAGCATGCCATGACCTTGCACGCAGGTGACGCGGTAGCCCTGGTCGACGGGCACGCGTGTCCGTTGGCAAGCTTTGCCGGCCAGCGTGTGCATGCCGTGGCCGCCATCGGCAATCCGCCACGGTTTTTTGCCAGCCTGGGGGTGCTTGGTATCGACGTCATTGCGCACGCGTTTGCCGATCACCATGCCTTCGTCGCGGCGGACCTGGATTTTGCCGACGATCTGCCGGTACTCATGACCGACAAGGACGCCATCAAGTGCGCGGCGTTTGCCGCAGCGAACTGGTGGCGCGTGCCCATTGATGCGCAATTGCCGGAAGCGTTTTATTCAGCGCTATTCGCGCTGCTGCCGCCGTCGCCGGCCTGAACGCCTTGCGCGCTGCAACGTCTCAGGTCGTGGCCAGGCGCTCGCCTTCAACCCACGTCTGCCGCAACAGCTGCCCGCCGATCCAGTAGCACAACTCGGCAGGCGTACCGGCTTGCCACACCAGCACATCCGCGCGCTGGCCAACGGCGAGCGTGCCGCGATCGGTGAGGCCGAGTGCGCGGGCGGCGTTGACCGTGATGCCGCGCAGCGCCTCGGCTGGTGTCAGCCGGAACAGCGTGCAGGCCATGTTGGCCGCCAGCCGCAGCGACAGCAGGGGCGAGGTGCCGGGGTTGCAGTCGGTGGCAATGGCCATCGGTACGCCATGCGTGCGCAGCGCGGCGATCGGCGGTGCCTGGGTTTCGCGCAGGGCGTAATACGCGCCGGGCAGAAGCACGGCGACGGTACCGGCCTGCGCCATGGCGGCGACGCCGGCGGCGCCCAGGTGTTCCAGATGATCCGCCGACAGGCCGCCGCACTGCGCCACCAGCGCGGCGCCACCCTGATCCGACAGCTGCTCGGCATGCAGCTTGACCGGCAGGCCGAGGCTTTGCGCGCGCGCAAACAGGCGCTGTGTTTCGGCGTGGGTGAAACCGATGGTTTCGCAAAACGCGTCCACCGCGTCGATCAGGCCTTCGCCAGCCAACGTCGGCAGCATGTGGTCGCACACCGCCGTGACGTAGTCGTCGCGACGGTCGTGAAACTCCGGCGGCAGCGCATGCAGGCCGAGAAAGCTCGTGCGTACGCTGATGCCCAGTTCGCGGCCGAGACGGCGCGCGACACGCAACATGCGCCGCTCCGCGTCAAGCTCCAGGCCATAGCCGGACTTGATCTCCAGCGTGGTCACGCCGTCGGCACGCAAGGCGCGCGCACGCGGCAGCGATTGGGCGTAGAGCTGCTCTTCGCTGGCGGCGCGCGTGGCACGGACGCTGGAGACGATGCCCCCGCCGGCGCGGGCAATGGCTTCGTAGCTGGCGCCGTTGAGACGTTGCTCGAACTCGCCGGCGCGGTCGCCGCCAAACACCGTGTGGGTGTGGCAGTCGATCAGACCCGGCGTGACCAGCGCGCCGTTCAACGTTTCATGGCTGGCGGCCAGGGCTTCGGGCGCATCCGGCAGCGTGTCCATGGCGCCGACCCAGGTGATGCGGCCGCGATGCATGGCCAGCGCGCCGTGCTCGATCAGCCCATAAGGCGTCGCCGCATCGAACGTCGCCAGCGTGGCATTGAGCAGCAGATGGTCCCAGCGTGGTTCGGTCATGGTGTGCTTTGAGTGGGGCTTGGGAAAGTTCAGGGCGCCTGTCATTGGGACAAGCCGCGACGTGGCGCGCCGGATGCGGCAGCAACCTGGCGTGCGTTCGTCAGGTGCTTTGCCGTCCAGACATTATGCCTGCGCCGACACATGCCGGTCCCGGACGCCGGGCCGCTACACTGCAGCGCTTGAGATGGGAGCGGGCAATGGATGACAAGGCAACCGCCGCGCACTATCGCGCGACACACATGTGGGTAGATGACCGCTGGCAGGCGCAACGCGCCTTGGCCGTGGACGTGGGCGGCCGTATCCAGGCGGCAGCGGATGGCCACAATGTACGCGATGGCGAGCACATGGGTGAATGGGTGTTGCCGGGCATGCCCAACCTGCACTCGCATGCGTTCCAGCGCGCGATGGCCGGGCTGGCCGAGCGCAAGGGCGTGGCCACCGGCGGTGCCGCGCAGGCGGCAGCACAGCGCGGCGAGGACAGCTTCTGGAGCTGGCGCGAAACCATGTATCGCTTTGCTGCGGCCATCGATCCGGCTGCGCTCAAGGCCATCGCCGCGCAACTTTATGTGGAGATGCTCAAGGCCGGCTACACGCAAGTGTGCGAGTTCCATTACCTGCATCACGCGCCAGCAGGCGCGCCGTACGTGCCGCCGGAAGCGATGTCGCTGGCGCTGATCGAGGCAGCGGCGGAGGCCGGCATCGCGTTGACGTTGTTGCCGGTGCTGTACATGACCGGCGGCTTCGATGGCCGCGCGCTGGGGCCGCGCCAGCAGCGCTTCGGTCATGACGTGGACGCCTGGCTCAAGCTGGTGGATGCGTTGCGCCGCCACGAGAGCGCCGATGTGCGCGTCGGCTTGGCCCTGCATTCGCTGCGCGCGGTGCCGGAGCTGGCGCTACGCGAGGTGCTGGCAAGCGATCTGGCACGCGATTGCCCATTGCATATCCACATTGCCGAGCAACTGGGCGAGGTGCAGGACTGCCTGGCGCTGCGCGGCGCGCGCCCGGTGCAGTGGTTGCTCGATCACGCCGACGTCAATCCGCACTGGTGCCTGGTGCATGCCACGCACATGATCGACACGGAGACCGTGGCCCTGGCACGGCGCGGAGCCGTCGCCGGCCTGTGTCCGACCACCGAAGGCAACCTGGGTGACGGGTTGTTTCCGCTGGCCGCGTACATGGATGCGGGCGGCAGCTTCGGCATTGGCTCGGATTCGCATATTTCCGTGTCACCGGTGGAAGAACTGCGCTGGCTGGAATACGGCCAGCGCCTGCACACGCATCACCGCAATATCGCCGCCCGCAGCCACGGTGCCAGCGTCGGTGAAACGCTGTGGCGTGCGGCGCTGTGCGGCGGGACGCAGGCCAGCGGTTTGCCGATTGGCGCATTACAGGCGGGCGCCCGCGCGGATTGGATCGTGCTGGATGACCGCGCGCCGCTGCTTGCCGCGCGTGATGAGGCCTCGCTGCTGGACAGCTTCCTGTTCGCCGGCAACGCGCCGTTGGTGCGCGACGTCATGGTTGGTGGGCGATGGCAGGTGCGCGATTTTCATCATCGCGACGAGGAGCGTATTGCGGCGCGTTACCGGCAGGTCGTCACGCGCCTGGCGGCGGCCAACGACTGACGACCGGCCGCAGGCCATGCCGTGGGTTCACACGCGGCGGATTATTCTTGGCGTCCATGGGGAGAGTCGCATGAGACGTGCAGGATGATCGAAAGCCCGGTTGCTCCCCCTTTGTCAGCCGCAACGGCGGACGTCTATATCCATCGCGGCACGCACGCCTTCCATCAGACCAATCGCGCGCTGTTTGCCGCCGGCTTTGCCACGTTTGGCGTGTTGTATTGCGTGCAGCCGTTGATGCCGCAATTCAGTGCCGACTACGGCGTGAGCGCGGCGACCAGTGCGCTGTCGCTGTCGCTCAGCACCGGTGTGCTGGCGGTGGCGCTGCTCTTTGCTGGCGCGCTGTCCGATGGCTACGGACGCAAGCACGTGATGTCGGTTTCCATCCTGGCCTCGGCCGTGTTGCTGTTGCTGACCGCGCTGGCACCGGACTGGAACACCTTGCTGGTATTGCGCACGCTGTTGGGCGTGACCTTGAGCGGCTTGCCGGCAGTGGCCATGACTTACCTGAGCGAGGAGATGGACAACGAGTCCATCGGCCTGGGCATGGGCCTGTACATCAGCGGCAGCGCGGTGGGCGGCCTGGGTGGGCGCTTGATCACCGGTGTACTCACCGACTTCGTGAGCTGGCGCATCGGCGTTGCCGTGGTGGCAGCGATCGCGCTGTTTTCCGGCTGGATCTTTGCGCGCAGCCTGCCGCCGTCACGTCACTTCGTGCGCCAGCCGTTGCGGTTGCGGGCGTTGCGCGGGCGCTTTGCCGCGGTGTTCCACGACCGCGGCCTGCCGTGGATGTTTGTCGAAGGCTGCCTGCTGCTGGGCGCCTTTGTCACCGTCTACAACTATCTGGGTTACCGACTGCTGGCGCCGCCGTACAACTTGAGCCAGACCGTGGTCGGGCTGGTGTTCGGCATCTACGTGGTGGGTATGTTCAGCTCGCCATGGATGGGACATCTGGCCGGCAAGCTGGGGCGGCGCAAGGTGCTGTGGGTGGCCGTCGCGCTACTGCTGGCCGGCGTGCTGCTGACGCTGCTGCAACCGCTGGTGCTGGTGCTGCTGGGTGTAGTGGCGTTGACGTTCGGCTTCTTTGGCGGCCATTCGATCGTCAGCAGCTGGGTCGGCCGCCGCGCCGGCGCTGCCAAGGCACAGGCGGCGTCGTTGTACCTGTTCAGTTACTACACCGGTTCGAGTGTGGCTGGCTGGGCGGGTGGATTGTTCTACGCACGCCATGGCTGGAACGGCGTGGGTTGGTTTGTCGCGGCCCTCGTGTTGGGGGCGCTGCTGATTGCATGGCGCCTGTACCGGCTGCCGCCGTTGGCCGGCGCGCCATCGCCGGGCACCGAGCCGGCCTTGCCTTGAGGTGAACGCGGCCAGCCAGCGGTGTCCGTTCTATGGCGACGCTGGCTTGAGCGTGTCCCTGATCAATTCGGCATCGCCATCGTTGGCGACGGGCGGCAGTTCCAGCAAGTGTGCCAGCAGCGGATAGACGTCCACATTGGGAAAGGCACGGATGCGGGCGCCGGTGCGGAACGCCGGTCCGTGGGCAATGAAGATGGCCTGCATTTCGGGGTCGGCGTTGTCGTAGCCGTGCTCGCCCAGCGGCAGATGCTGGCCGCGGCGCGCCAGGTAGTCGCTGGTGGTGATGCGCCAACCGGTGTTGGCCAGGCACAGCAGCTGCGGCACGCGCGGGTTGTGCCCGTAGGCGAAGCGTGCCGGCACCTTGGTCTTGTCCCAGCAACGCATGTGCGCGTGCGGGCGCTGCAAGGTGGCTTCGACGTTGGCAAAGGCGGCGCGCTCGGTGGCATTGGCACCTTTCGGATTGAAGCCGGCAAGGATGCCCATGCTCACCGTGCGTACCTGCGACAAGTCCACCAGCTGATCCATGAGGATGCTGTTGGCTGCCGGTACGGACGCCATGCCATGATCGGAGACGACCACGATGTTGATGTGATCGAACAGTGCCCGCGCACGCAATCCGGCAACCAACCGTGCCATGGCTGCATCGACTTCGTCCAATGCCTGGTCGACCTGCACCGAATCCGGGCCGGCCTGGTGGCCGGCATGATCCACCGCGTCGAAGTACAACGTGATAAAGCTCGGTCGCTGCGCGGCGGGCAGGTCGAGCCACGCCAGCACCTGGTCGACGCGCTGGACAGAGGTGACGGCGTCGTCGAATGGAAACCAGTAGTCGGGGCGGTAGCCGTGAATCTCGGCTTCGGAGCCGGGCCAGAACATGGTTGCCGTGCGCAGCCCGTGGCGGTCGGCGGTTTCCCACAGCGGCGTGCCCTGGGCCCACCAGCGTCCGTCGCTGGTGGCCGCGCGGTCGCGCAGGGCAAACTTGCCAAGCTTGGCGTCGTGCATGGTGTTGTTGACGATGCCGTGGTGATCGGGCGTCAGGCCGGTGACCAACGTGTAATGGTTGGGGAACGTCAGCGATGGAAACGCCGGCTGCATCGAATCGGCACGCACGCCGGTACGCGCCAGCATGGCCAGCGTGGGGCTGCGTCCGCGTTCGAGATAGTCATGGCGATAGGCGTCGATCGATACCAGCAACAAGGGCGTGGTCGACGGCGGTACGGCGCGTGGCAACGGCGTTGATGCACACCCGGCAACCACAACCAGTACGGCGGCAGCAAGCCAGCGCAACGCTTTGTTCATGTCAGCCTCGGCAAGATGGATCCCTGTTCATCATGGCCCGTCGCCGATGCGCATGGCATGTGACAAGTGGCACGTTCGCGGCATCGCTACCTGGTTGCTTGGCGGCGTCGTGCTGGCATGGTCCGGCATCGCGGCCGCACAGCAAGTCGGCGCACCCGCGCCGCGCCCGCCGGTATGGGTAGCCACGCCGCCGCCTGCGGTGCAATTCCAGCAGCAGATGCAGCAACAGCAAGTGCGCGACCAGTTGCAAAAGCGCCAGCTGGAAAGCAGCCTGCACCAGGCCGTCAGTGATCAATCGTGGCGTGGCCAGGCAGATGACGCGTTGACGCGCATCCAGCACGAGCAAGCCGACCAGGCACGACGGGATCGCGAACGCGCCGCGCAACAGGACTTGCTCAAGCGCCAAGCCGCCACCCTGTCGCCGGATGCCCAGGCGGTTCCTGCGCCGGCCACCACGCGCCCGCGCTGACGCCGGACTTCGATCAGGCCGCGCACAGTACGCGCTGTTCCAGGTCCAGCAGGAATTCCTTGATCGGCAATCCGCCGCCGTAGCCGGTCAACTTGCCGCTTGCACCGATGACACGGTGACACGGCACGATGATCGATAGTGGATTGCGCCCGTTGGCTGCGCCCACCGCACGCGAAGCGGTGGGTTGGCCGATACGCCGCGCCAGCTCGCCATAGCTGATGGTGTGGCCATAGGGAATGCTGCGCAATTGCATCCACACGGCAAGCTGGAATGGCGTGCCGTGCGGGTGCAGCGCCAAGTCGAACGTTTGCCGCTTGCCGGCAAAATATTCGTCCAGTTGCTGGTGGGTGCGCGCCAGCGGCTGGCTCGCACGCACCCATTGCGGCTGCATCACGGTTGGATGGCTCTCCACTTCAAACAGCATTTCGCGCAGGCCGCCGGCATCGGCAATCAGGCGCAGCGGACCGACCGGGCTGTCGATCTGGTCGTAATAGATGGTGTCGGTCGTGGTCATGGCGGCGGCCTTGGCGTGGTTGGTTGATCGGGAATGCGGTTGCCGTATGGCAGTTGCGGATGGGGTCATTTGCGGCCCTATGCCAGGGCAGGTGGATCGCCGGATGCGCGCCACAGGTGCATGACGGCGTAGGCCCGCCATGGCCGCCATGGCACGGCCCGTGCCAGCATGGCGCGCTCGGTCAGGGGTGTGTCGTTGGGCGCGGCTACGCGGCGCAAGATCAGGTCGGCGGCGGGAAACGCATCCGGATCGCCATGCGCACGCAGGGCAATGTAATGCGCGGTCCATGCGCCGATGCCGGGCAAGGCTGTCCAGCGTGTCACGAACGCTTCCAGCGATTGCCCGGCATGAAAATCCACTCGCCCGTCCAACAACGCCTGCGCCATGCCGCGGATCGTCGCGGCGCGGGTCGTGGTCAGGCCCAGCGCGCGCAAATCCGCATCCGCTAGTGCCGCGGGTGTCGGGAACAGGCGTTCCAGCCCCGGCAGTGGCGATGCCGGCAATGGTGCGCCGTAACGCTGCACGATCCGCGTCGCGAGCGTGCGCGCCGCAGCCACGCTGATCTGCTGACCCAACACCGCCCGCACGGCGATTTCAAACCCGTCCCAGCTGCCCGGTACGCGCAGGCCGGGACGGCGTGCGCACAACGGGCCAAGCAGCGGATCGGACGCAAACGCCTGCGCGATCAACGCAGGATTCGCGTCCAGGTCGAACATGCGCCGCAAGCGGGTCACGACGCCAAGCAATTGCGCGGGGCGCGGGCAATGCAGTTGCAATCGCAGCGCGTGCGCCTGTCCCGGCCACGCATCCAGACGCAGCCAGCCTGGCGCATCCGGTGTGCCAAATGTGCGGGCGTAGCTGTGTGCATCGACCGCTTCCACGCCGGGCAGGGCGCGCGTGCGCATGAAATCCAGCATTGCATCGAACGCATACGGCGGGCGATAACCAAGGCGCAACACCAACGGCGCATCGCGCGCGGCGCGCGGCGTACGCCGCAATTGGCGCGGCTCGATGCGATTCGCCTGCGCAAATGCCGCATTGAACCGGCGCAGACTGCGGTAGCCGGACGCGAGCGCGACTTCCGTTACCGGCAGCGCGGTCTCCGTCAGCAATTGCTTTGCAAACAACAATCGCTGCGTGGCGTAGACGTTGCGCGGCGGTACGCCGACGCGAGCCACGAACAAGCGGCGCAACTGTCGCGCGCCGACCCCGACGCTGGCCGCGAGCTGCGTGATCGATTGCTCGGCAAGCCCGCCGTCCGCCATCAGTTTCAGCACGGTCGCGACGACATGGTCGCTGTGTTGCCACAGCGCATTGCCCGGCGCGAGCTCCGGCCGGCAGCGCAGGCATGGCCGGAATCCGGCCGCTTCCGCTGCAGCCGCGTTTGCGTAGTACTGCACATTGCCGCGTTTCGCGGCTGGCGCCGGACATACCGGGCGACAATAGATACCGGTGCTGCTGACGGCCGTAAAGAACAGGCCATCAAAGCGCGCGTCGCGACTCCGGCGCGCACGCTCGCAGATACGCGGATCGGGCAGGGTGCTGGAGTGTTGCGTGGCCATGGACACAGGCTAGCACCGCACGGCGGCACGGACTCGCCGTTTTCGGACACGGCTCTGGAGCGCTCAGGCACGCGCAAACCATGCTGCGCGGACGGCAGCAGGCGGCATGGCACGTGACCCGCGCGTGGCTTACTTGATCGGTGTCATCAAGTGTTGATAAGGCGTTCCCGCCCACATCACGTACGGCTCATTGGTGTTCGGATTCGCGTCCCGTGGATAGTCGGCGTAAAACGCATCGTCCGCGCCCACGAGCATGAGATGCGGCCCGGTCTTGACCCAGTGATTACCTGCCTCCGGTTTTGCCGCGAACGGGTCGGTGTTGCTCGCGTCGGTGCCGCCTTCCAGCATGTACATCAAGCCAAGTTTGCCGGGCGGTGGCTGGTGCGCCATCCATGCCTGCGCCCAGGCCATCGCGTTCTTGTCCATGCACATCGGGTCTGGTCCGGGCGTCGCGGGGCTATCCGGCATGCAGGTGAACGCATTGCTGCCCTTGCGCAACGTGCGCAGCTTTCCGGTCGCATCCATGGCCACGATCGTGGCGCGTTTCGCGATCGAGGCCGGTGCGGCGCGCATCGCACTGGCAATCATTTGCGCGTCGCTCGGCGTCGCCTTGTTCGCCGCTTGCACGCCGCCTGCGGCGACCAACAGCGTGGCGGCGACCGTGAATCGAAACATCGCGTTGGGTGTAGGCATGACAGCCTCCTCGCAGTGACAGATGGCGGCCTGTCCTGGATTCCCGTGGCGAGTCTGTGCTCCCGATCACGCGGGAACAAGTGCCTGTGGGCTCCGTCGGTCGCCGACCACCGACACGCCGCAAAACCCACTCCAGGCGCCTCGGAATGGCGCGTCGACGGTGCCGGCGGCGGCATGTGGCGGCAAGCCGGCGATCCGCGACGAACGTATCGCCAGTTCGTCGTCGATTGGCGGCGTGCCATGGCGGCGCGTGCGTGGGGAACGCATAATCAAGCCTTCGTGTCTTGCCGTTTTCGAAGGATCCCGTGATGACCGCACCCACCCGCATCGATCACAACCGCCACATCCGCGCGCCACGAGGCGACCAGCTGACGTGCAAGAGCTGGCTGAGCGAAGCCCCGTTCCGCATGTTGCAGAACAACCTCGATGCTGACGTGGCCGAGAACCCGGCCGAGCTGGTGGTCTACGGCGGCATCGGCCGTGCGGCGCGCAACTGGGAATGCTACGACGCCATCATCAAGGCCTTGCGCGAATTGAACGACGACGAGACGTTGCTGGTGCAATCGGGCAAGCCGGTTGGCGTGTTTCGTACACACGTCGATGCGCCACGCGTGTTGATCGCCAACTCCAACCTGGTGCCGGCGTGGGCAAACTGGGAACACTTCAACGAGCTCGATCGCAAGGGCCTGATGATGTACGGCCAGATGACTGCCGGTTCGTGGATCTACATCGGCTCGCAAGGCATCATCCAGGGCACGTACGAGACGTTCGTGGAGATGGCGCGTCAGCATTATCACGGCGACTTGAAGGGCCGCTGGATCCTCACCGCCGGCCTTGGCGGCATGGGCGCGGCACAACCGCTGGCGGCGTCGCTGGCCGGTGCCTGCAGCCTGTGCATCGAATGCCAGCAAAGCCGCATCGACATGCGCCTGAAGACGCGCTACGTCGATGAACAGGCCACCGATCTGGATGACGCACTGGTCCGCATCAGGAAATACACCGCCGCCGGCGCAGCCAAGTCCATCGCCTTGCTCGGCAATGCCGCCGACATACTGCCCGAGCTGGTCAAGCGTGGCGTCAAGCCGGATGCCGTCACCGACCAGACCAGTGCGCACGATCCGGTCAATGGCTACCTGCCGCAAGGCTGGACGCTGGACCAGTGGTTTGAGCGGCGCAAGGCCGACCCGGTCGGCACCGCACGCGCGGCCAAGCTGTCGATGAAAACCCACGTCGAGGCGATGCTGGCGTTTCACGCGCAAGGCATCCCGACGTTCGACTACGGCAACAATATCCGCCAGATGGCCAAGGATGTCGGTTGCGACAACGCATTCGCGTTCCCCGGCTTCGTGCCGGCGTTCGTGCGCCCACTGTTCTGCCGCGGCATTGGTCCGTTCCGCTGGGCGGCGCTGTCGGGCGATCCGGAAGACATCTACAAGACCGACCAAAAAGTAAAGGAGCTGATCCCCGACGACGCGCACCTGCATCACTGGCTGGACATGGCACGCGAACGCATCGCGTTCCAGGGCTTGCCGGCGCGCATTTGCTGGGTTGGCCTTGGCCAGCGCGACAAACTCGGCCTTGCGTTCAATGAGATGGTGCGCAATGGCGAGCTGAAGGCGCCGGTGGTGATCGGCCGTGATCACCTCGACTCCGGCAGCGTCGCCTCACCAAACCGCGAAACCGAATCGATGAAGGACGGCAGCGACGCTGTCTCCGACTGGCCCCTGCTCAACGCCATGCTCAACGTCGCCAGCGGTGCAACTTGGGTGTCGCTGCATCACGGCGGCGGCGTGGGCATGGGCTACTCGCAGCACAGCGGCCTGGTCATTGTCTGCGACGGCACGGAAGCTGCCGACCGCCGCATCGCGCGCGTGCTGTGGAACGATCCCGGCACCGGCGTCATGCGCCACGCCGACGCCGGCTATCCCGAGGCCATCGCCTGCGCCAAGGAGCAGGGGCTGAAGTTGCCGATGGTGTGATGTACAGCCAGCCCGGCGGCGTCGATGGTTCCGGCCTTGCAGTGCGCTGAATGGCGTGCCACCCCGGCGCAGGTCGCGGCGTTTCACGCTGTCGAAACGCTGGTTATGCTGGTGCCAATGACAATCGGGGTGGCCACGATCGCGGTGGCCGCGCAACGACGGGGCGGCTATGGATGTGCTGATTTGGCTCGGGGTGATCGTTGCGGTCATCGCCTACACCACATGGTGGTTTTATCGCATCGGCAGCATGGTCAGGCGTTGGGCTGCCCAAAGCGGCATGAGGCTGGTGAGCTACAGCGTGTTGCCACTGCCGCCGTATCCACCGGCCATGATGGTGTTCAAGACCAGTCGAGGCCAAGCCATCGTCAGGGTGCGCGTTTACGACGTGGAACTGCGCCGCATGCGCCGAGGCTGGCTGCGGGTGGGCAGCTACTGGTGGGGACTGCTCAGCGGGGACGCTGTCGAAATATTCTGGGCGGATGAGCAAGGCCCGGCCGTCGGCCGTTGCTTTTGAAGCGTGATCGGCGACGGCGATAGACTGCCTGCTGACGGCGTGGCAACTGCCAACGACATGGGCGAGGCGACGATGGACACCGTGGTCACTGAAATCGCGGATCGGATCTACCAGCTGTCGACTTACGTTGCGCCGGCCGATCTGCGCTTCAACCAGTATCTGATCGTCGCCGACGAGCCGCTGCTGTTCCACTGCGGCCAGCGTCAGTTGTTTGCGTCGGTACGCGCGGCGCTTGGCCGCGTGATGGCCCTCGATCGCTTGCGCTGGATTTCGTATGGACACGCGGAAGCGGATGAATCCGGTGCCATGAATGACTGGCTGGCCGCCGCGCCGGCAGCGACTGTCGTCGTGGGCACGATGGGCTGCCTGTTGTCAGCCAACGATCTGGCGATCCGCCAGCCACGGGCGCTGGCTGATGACGGGGTGATGGACCTGGGCGGCAAGCGTGTGCGCTACCTGGCCACGCCACATGTGCCGCATTGCTGGGACGCCGGATTGCTGTACGAGGAAACCACCGGCACTTTGCTGTGTGGCGACTTGTTTACGCAGGCCGGCAACGGCCCGGCGATCACCACGGACGACATCGTTGCACCGGCATTTGCGCTGGAAGACCGCCATCACGGCACGGCGCTCACGCCAGCCACCGCGCCCACGCTTCGCCGTCTCGCGGCGCTGCGTCCGGCAATGCTTGGCCTGATGCACGGACCGGCATTTGTCGGCGATGGCGCCCAGGCGTTATGTGCGCTGGCCACTGGCTACGACCAGCGCTTGCACACGGCCCTCGACCACAATGGTGTCGACGCGTAACCGGCAATCGGCTTGCAGTGGAAATGGCTTGTCCTGCGCGGCGGGCACCGTTTCATCGTGCCTGCACACAAGGTTGCTGTGCCCGACACGATGTCATGGCAACTCGACTCGGCGCACTGCCGGGTCCGTATCCAGTACCTATACTGGAAGGCCGGATTTGCAGGAAGTCATCACTACGCGAGGTGGATCATGTTGGCAAACGTCAAGCTGCTGAAAAAGGAAGTCATCGCCGAAGGCACCATGGCCTTCCATTTCTCGCGGCCGGAAGGCTTTGAATTTCGTGCCGGGCAGTTTGCCGACCTGACCCTGATCGATCCGCCGGAAACCGATGCCGAGGGCAACGTCCGCGGGTTTTCGCTGGTGCAGGCGCCGTTCGAGCCGAACCTGGTCGTCGCCACGCGCATGCGCGACACCGCGTTCAAGCGTGTGCTGAAGGCGTTGCCAATCGGCAGCGAACTCAAGCTTGACGCTCCCTACGGCGACTTCACCATGCACAAGACGGCGACCACGCCGGCGGTGTTCATCATCGGTGGCATTGGCGCGACACCGGTACGCAGCATGATTGCGCAAGCCTGCCACGACCACACCGGCCATCAGATCACCTTGCTGCACGCCAGCCGTACGCCGGCCCAGCTGCCGTTCCGCAGTGATTTTGAAAAGCTGGCCCGCGACAACACCAACTTCACCTACGTCGCCGTCGCTACCGGCCAGGCGCCGGATGACTGGCAGGGCGCACGCGGTCGCGTGGACGCCGCGCTGATCGGCAAATACGTCCCCGATCTGGCCAAGCCGATCTTTTACCTGTCCGGCCCGGAAGGCATGGTCAAGGCCATGCGCAAGCTGCTGGTGGAAATGCACGCCAACGAGGACAACATTCGCACCGAGGAATTCGCCGGATATTGAGTCCGACCAACCGCTGCGGCGCGAGTCCCAGGCCAAGGTGCTCTTCCCGCAATACCTGGAGGTTTGCGCTCACGGCGGAGGGTTTGCTTCGATGATGGACATATCGTTTGTCATGTTGTATACATCGTAAAACGATGTTATCCAACCATGATACGATATGAGGTAAGGCAATGGGAAATCTTGCCGTGTTGGCGTTGCGGATCGTGATCGTGGTCGCGCTGGCGGGGTCCGTGCTGGTGCAGGGCGTGATTGCGCCGCTGTTGTGGCAGGACCTGGAAGCCGCGCGCGCGGACATACGTATTCCACTGGTCGTGATTGTCGTCCTGGGCGTCGTGACGATGCAGGTGACCGCAGTGTGCATCTGGCGGCTGCTGACCATGGTCCGGCGCGGCACGGTGTTTTCCCTCGCGGCTTTCCGTTATGTCGACATCGTGATCGGCGCGATCGCGGCGGCCTCGGTGCTGACCTTCGCCATCGCAGTGGTGGCTGCGCACGCCAACAGGACGACTCCCGGCGATGAAGTTGCTCCCGGATTGATCGCCATGATCTGTGGTGCGTCGCTGGTGATTGCCGGCGTGGCGCTGATCGTGCTGGTGCTCAGAATGCTGCTGGCCCAGGCAGTTGCCCTGGATGCCCAAACAAGGCATCTCCAGTCCGAACTGGACGAGGTGATCTGATGGCGATCGTGGTGGACATCGACGTCATGCTCGCCCGGCGCAAGATGGCAGTCGGCACGCTGGCCGACCGTATCGGCATCACGCCCGCCAACCTGTCCGTGCTCAAGAACGGTCGCGCCAAAGCCGTCCGCTTTGCAACGCTCGCCGCCTTGTGCGACGCCTTGGACTGTCAGCCCGGTGATCTGCTGCGCTGGGAGCCGGAACGCGGCGAAGGCCCGCAAGCGCACTGAAGGCAGCCGCGGTTTGCGCACCAGCGGAATAAACACCGCGGGCCTTTGTCGACGTCAGCCACGTCGGGCGGCCTCGATCGTGGCGATGTCGATTTTTGCCATCCCCATCATGGCGTCGAATGCGCGCCTGGCGATGGCGTGGTCTGGGGCGGTGACTGCGGCGATCAGGGCACGCGGGGTGATCTGCCATGACAAGCCCCATCGGTCTTTGCACCAGCCGCAGACGCTGGCCTGACCGCCGTGATCGATGATCGCGTTCCACAGGCGATCGGTTTCAGCTTGGTCGTCCGTCGCCACCTGGAACGAGAACGCTTCGCTGTGCGGGTGTGCGGGGCCGCCGTTCAAGCCCAGGCACGGAATGCCCATCACCGTGAACTCGACAGTCAGCACATCGCCTTGCTTGCCGGCGGGGTAATCCCCCGGTGCGCGATGAATGGCCCCTACGGCGCTATCCGGAAACGTCCTGGCGTAGAACGTGGCCGCATCCAGCGCGGTGCCATCGTACCAAAGGCAAATCGTGTTCTTGCTGGGCATGGGGTTCTCCGGGTCAAGGGCAGGGGGAATGCCCTTCATCCATGGCGACGAGCGACGGGCACGCGAATCGACACGCAAACGGCATCGACTTCGCTGCCCGTGGCTGGATGTCGATGCCGTACGCGTTCGTTCGTCGCATGGGTGAGGGACGCCATACTGGCGCCTCGAGCACCGAGGAGAACACCCATGTCCTATGTCGACGGTTTCATGATCGCTGTCCCCGTTGCCAAACGCCAGGAATTCATCACCCACGCCCGCACTTTCGATGTCATCTTTCTGGAGTTTGGCGCCACGCGCGTGATGGAGTGCTGGGGCGACGACGTGCCGCATGGCAAGCTCACCGACTTTTACCGTGCCGTGCAGGCCAAGGAAGACGAAGCCGTGGTGTTTTCATGGGTCGAATGGCCCGACAAGGCCACCCGCGATGCCGGCATCGAGAAGTTCATGAAGGATCCGCGCATGGAGGCCGCCGGCAACATGCCGTTCGATGGCAAGCGCATGATCTTCGGCGGCTTCGCGTCGGTGGTCGACTTGCCGGAATGATTACGAAGAACCCGCGGCGGCGCATCGTGTCATGACACCTTGCTACCATGATCGGCCCCTCTTCTTGATGCAGGAGCAGACCATGCTGGCAGCATTTTCCGTGGCGCCCAGTGGCGGGCGCAGTGACGATTCCGTGCACGATGCGGTTGCCGCGGCGGTGAAGATCGTGCGCGATTCAGGCCTGCCCAATCACACCGATGCCATGTTCACCACGATCGAAGGCGAGTGGGATGAGGTGTTTGGCGTGATTCAACGAACTGTCGATGCCGTCAGCCGGTTTGGCAGCCGCGTCAGCCTGGTGATCAAGGCGGATATCCGCCCCGGCCATACGGGTGAAATCACGGCCAAGGTCGAGCGACTGGAGCGGGCCATGGCGGCGCAGGCCAAGATCGCCCCGGCGGCATGAAAGTACGCGCCCGGTGTGTGCCGGGCGCGGCTTGATGCCGGCAAGCCAAGCTGAGGTACGCTGCTGGCTGCGGGATTACGGCCTGTCGTCGTCTTGCGGCCGTGTGCGCTGCGCGGCGCGCCGGCGTGCACTCCACCAGCGCAGCAGGCCGTAGGACAGGCGAATCTTTTCCTGGCCGACCGGCAGCCCGGCGCGGGCGAACAGCCACGAGGATTTGCTGAAGGCCACTTGCTGCGCCGGGTACACGCTGCGATGGCCGATAATGAGGTACGCAGCGACGCAGGCACCCGCCACATACAGCGTGGCGTCGGCGCCAAACAACTCGATGCCCATCAGGATGGCGGCAATCGGCGCATTGGAGGCCGAGGCGACGACCGCCACCAGCCCCACGGCGGCGCCCAAGGCCGGCGCCAGCCCGAACAAGGGCGCAAACGCGCCACCCAGTACCGCGCCAATCACGAACTGCGGCGTCACGATGCCGCCGTAGAACCCCGAACCCAGCGTGATCGCCACCAGCAGCGCCTTCCACAAAAAGCCCGCATAGGGCACGGCTTGTCCGTGCAAGGCCTGCTCCATCACCGGCAAGCTCAAGCCGAGATAATCCGTCGGCGCCACCAGCACCAGCAGCGCCAATACCACGCCGCCGATGGCCGGCATCAGCGGCGGCCACAGGCCAAAGTGTTCGCGCGCGCGGGTAAACAGTCGCCGTAGTGCCTGCAACAGTTCGACAAACACCCAGGCCGCGGCGCCGCACAGGATGCCGATCAGCAGCGTCTTGAGGAACAAGAGCTCGGTGAAATCGCCGGCAAAACCAAGGTGATAGGCCGGGTAGGGCACGCCCAGATACTTGCTGACCTGAAACGCGGTCACGCCGGCGACGATGCCGGGAAACAGAAAGTCATGGCGGATGCGGCCAATGGCCAGCATTTCCACGCCGTAGATCGCGCCGGCGATGGGCGTGCCGAACACGCTGGCAAATCCGGCACTGACGCCACAGGCGAGCAAGCGCTTGCGCAACTCCTGGTTGAGGTGCAGCGTGCGGCCGATGCCGGCGGCAAAGCTGGCGCCGATGTGCGAACACGGGCCTTCCTTGCCGGCCGAGCCACCGCAGCCAAGCGTGATGAGTGCCGCCAGCGGCTTGATCCACAAGGTGCGAAACGGCATCTTGCCGTGCTGCTGGTTGACCGCCACGATCGGCGAATCGCTCAAGCCGCTGCGGCGCAATCGATAGCCGTAGTGCAGCAGCAAGCCATTGGCAAAACCACCGCCAACCAGCAGGCTCAGCTGCAGCCACCATGGCACCGCGTACACGCGGCCTTCGGTGGCAAACAGCACACGCAGGAAAATGCTGCAGCCGACGCCGATGATGGCGCCGGTCACGATCGACAGCACCAGCCATTGCAGCACCGTCGCCAGCATCACGAGCGGCTCGGCAAGACGTGAACGGTACATGGGCGTGATACGGCGCGGTGCAGTGGCGTGTGCAGTATACGGGCGCCAGGCCGGCGGCCGTCATCGTACAGTCGGCCGGCTTGTACAGCCGGTCATGGTACCCATGGGCCCAGCGCGTGCGGACTGATCTTCATCCGGACGTGTCACTCTCCTTTCGGCGTCCGGCAGGAGAGCGGCTTTCGCGGACCAGACTGTGACGCCGATCAGGCGTGGTTGTGGCCGTCCTCGCCGTGCACATGGCCGTGCTGCGTTTCTTCAGCAGTCGCCTCGCGCACGGTCAGCACCTGGATGTCGAAGTCGAGCGTCTGTCCGGCCAGTGGATGATTGCCGTCCACCGTCACCTTGTCGCCATCGACAGCGGTCACCGTCACGGTGGTGCTGCCTTGCGGGCCGCTGGCCTGGAACTGCATGCCGGGCTGCGGCTCGGTACCCTGAAAGGCGCTCTTGGGCACAGTCTGCAGCAACTCCTGGTGGTGCGGGCCATAGCCTTCCTCCGGCGTCACGGTGACGTGGAAGCTGTCGCCGGCCTGATGCCCGACCATGGCTTTCTCCAGCCCTTGCACGATGTAGCCGGCGCCGTGCATGTAGGTCATCGGCTCGCGCCCGGTGGAGTGGTCGATCACCGTGCCGTCCGGGCCGGTCAGGGTGTAATGGAAGGACGCGACGCTGCCGTCGGCAATTTGCATGGGAACCTCGAGTTGATGAATGCTGGACAAGATGCGGCACCGGCAATTTGCCGGCATGGGACGCCCGAGGCTAAAGGCAGGGGCCATCGCGCGCAAATTGCCTGGCATGGCGACGTTCATTTGCAGGACATGCGCCGCGCCACACACTTTGGTTTTTGACTGTCGGGAGCACGCGTGGATCCGGGGTATGCCGACCAACTGGCGACACCCTCTGGCAGCCTGTCGCACGCGTTTCGCGACGCCTTGCTGTCGGCGCTGGTGGCGGTGCCGCTGCTGGGCATGGCCGCAAGTGCCACCAAGGCGTCGCTCAAGATCGACGTGATCCGCGATCGCATGACGCTGGCGCTGACCCATCACCCGCAGGTCTACCTGTACGGCGAGCTGGATGCTGATGCGCCGCAACGTTTTGCCCGGCTGCTGGCAGCCGGCCGCATCACGCCAGGCTCGGACGTCTATCTCAATGTGTCTGGCGGCGACCGCGTGGCCGCCATGGCGTTGGGGCGGATGTTTCGTACTGCCGGCATGGCCACGCATCTGGGCACGCCGCGCAAGCCGCGTCGATCTGGCCTCGCCACGAAGACCGCGGTCTGCGTCGATGCCTGCGTGGACGCCTGGCTTGGCGGCCTGTATCGCTGGGCACCGAGCGGTCGCGATCGCATCGGCTTCAGCTCGCGCCAGGCACGCGACGGCAATGACACACCGGCCGTGACGGCCTATCTACGCGACATGGCGATCAATCCGGCCGTATTGGCCACTGCCGGCAAGCCGTCCGCCGATGGCGCGCTGTGGCTGGCCAGCGAGCGGATGCTGGCGCGGGGCCTGGCCAACAACGGTGAGCTGCCGACCACTGCCAGCTACCAGCTGACATCGCCAGCGCCAACGATCGAGCTGCGCCAAAGCGACCGCAAGGGCACGCATCGGCTGACCATCCAGTGCCAGCCGGGCAAAACCACGGTCACCGCCTACGACGAGGTTGGCGTCGAACGCGCGCGGCAGGTCGTGCAGCGTGGTGCCGAGTCGTACTTCGAGGTGGGCACGCGCAAGGTGCTGCGCGAGCCGCGCGGCAACGTCAAGGTGGACGACAACGCGGTGATGATCCGTCGCGACTATCCGCCGGCGGACCTGGTGGACCTGGTGTCAGCCTGGCGCTTCGGCGCCTGGGTCACCGGGCGCAGCGCTGCGTTCCGCGATGGCTTCAGCATGCCGCTGCATCCGGTGCACCCGCAGTTGAAGGTGTTCTATTACGCCTGCTGGCGGGCGGCGCCATGGCCGCCACGACCCAAACGCCCGTCGACGTCGACGTCGGCCGCAATGGCCGCTGACGGCGGGGCATGACGCTGGCGCGGGGCGTGTTGCCTGGCTGCACGCGATCGGACTTTCGCGGTTGGTCAATCCACAACGTTGTGGCTTTCCGTGGTGACGATGATCTCCGGTCGCTTGGGTACACGCTGCAGGTGCTTGAGCCAAGGATGCATGAACACCGCGCCGAGGATCACCAGCACGCCGGCGTAGAACCACGGATCGAGTTGCCGCTGCTCGCCCAGCAGCACGATGGCCAGCACGATGGCGTACACCGGCTCCAGATTGGTCACCATTTGCGTGCCGAAGGCGCTCATGTGCCGCAACGCCACCAGCGCCAGGGCAAAAGGCAGCAGCGTGCAGGCAAATGCCAGCGCTGCCAGCAGCCATAGGTCACGTGCGCCGGGCAGGACAAAGGCCGGGCCGGCATGCGGCAGCAGCGGCGCCAGTACGCTCAGGAAAATCGCACCGGTGCCAAGCTCCAGGAAAGTGACGGTCAGCGGATCGCCTTGTTCCACCAGGCGCTTGTTGAGCGCGCCAAACAAGGCCACGAACAATGCCGACAACACGCCCACGGCAATGCCCACGCGCATGTCCGCCGGCACGCCGCCCACCACCATCAACACACCAGGCACGACCGCCGCGCCGATGAACAACTCCCGCGGATCAAACTTGCGCCGCGCCAGCCAGGGCTCGACAAAAGCCAGGAACACCGGATTTAGTGTAATGGAGGTGGCGACCACCGAGGCGTTGGACAGCTTGATGGCCGAATAGAAACTCAGCCAATGCAGCGACACCAGCACGCCGATGCCGGCATAAGCCCAGCGCAGCCGCGACGGCATGGCTCGCAGCCCGCGCCACACGCGCGGCATGAACAACAACGCCGCCGCCACCAGCACCACGCGCCACCACACCAGTTGCAGCGCGGACAGGCTGATCAGCTTGCCGAGAATGGCAGTGAAGCCCCACAGCAGCACGCAGAAATGGATTTGCAAACGGGCGCGGTTGATCGCTTGCATGGGCTGCTGCGTGAGGACGAAAGCATCCATTGTAGGCGTGCCATCGCGCGCTTGGCATGTCGCCGAGATACCCGGAACGCGGCAGGTCAACCAGCGGGCTGCCGCACGTTGCTACGCCTACATCGGGTCAAGGTGTGGCGCTGGAGCCTTCGCGTACCGGCACGTTGATGCTGCACAGGTCGATCTTTCCAGCTGGCACGGTGTAGAACGCGTCGTGGCGGTTGCGCTGGGCCTCGATCAGTTTGGCAAAGGTCGCGCTGTCGGTGCGCAACACTTCCAGGTTCACGCGCTGGGCAGCGGGCAGGTCGGCGTCAATGTGCGCGGACTTGATCGCGATGCGCTGCCCGGGCTGGGTGTAGAACCCCATCGGCTCCGGACCGCGCGGTAGCGCGGAAAGCAGTGGCATGCCCGACAGCACGCGCCCGGCCACGGCAAGGTTGCGATCCAGCCGACGCGGGGCCTGGCCGATCACGGCGTACAGCGAACTGCCGTTGCCCGTCTCCGGGCCAACGTCACGCGCAACGCCGACCATGCCGTAGCAGTGCGTCAGCCATTGCCGGCCACTGGCCGGGTCGCGTGCCACCGGGAAGCCTTCACTGAAACCCACCTGCGGCGCATAGACATCGCCGTCGGGCAGGGCAGTCCACGGCAGCTTGGGATCGATGACGCGCGTGTATTCGGGTGGCAGCGTAGCCTTGGCCGTGCCCAGCGCCCGTGCTTTGGTCCCGGCATCGTCGTCTTCGTCCGCCGGATCGCCCCATTGGGTAACAAAATTGTCCTGCACGCGCAGCACCGCCAGGCCGTCGAAGTAATGCTCGCGCGTCAGGGTGCGGATGTTGGCGGCGTGCAGCGGCGTGAAATCCGGCGCCAGTTCGATCACCACGCGGCCGGTGGCCAGATCCATCACCAGCAGGTTTTCCGGGGCCGGCCGGCGCCACTCGGCTGGCTGCGACTGTGCCAACAGCTCTTTGGCGCTGGGCGTGGTTTTGTCCTGCTCGGCAGCCGGTACTGGCAACGTCAGCAGGCTGGCAGTCAACGCCAGAGCGGCAGCAAGGCAGTAATGCGACATGGCGTTCCCCCAACGTGAAGTCCGGTGCCCGTGCAACTTAGCAGAGCTGCATGCGTGTCGACGGCGATCATGACTTCCGGCCCATTCACTAATGACAATTGATCACTAATGTGCACTTCGTAGCAGGTCGAACTGATGGCAAGCCAATGGATGATGACGACAATCTGCTGCGCAAGTTCCAGAAGGAGCTTTCCACCGGCACCGTGGCGCTCGTGTTGCTGGCGGTGCTGGCGCAATCGTCGCAGGCCATGTACGGCTACCAGATTGCCAAGCATCTGGAGGGCGTGGGCGAGGGTGTGCTGGCCGGCAAGCAAAGCGCGTTGTATCCGGTGCTGCGCAACCTGGAAACAGCCGCACTGCTGACCAGCAAGGTCGAGCCGTCAGTCAGCGGACCACCCCGGCGCTACTACCGCATCACCCGTGTCGGGCGCGAAGCCTTGCGCGCCTGGACCACCGCATGGACGGCGACCCGCAATTGTGTCGACAACGTCTTGCAAGGAGGAGTGTCATGAACCCATCGTCGCCGGCGGACGTGGCCGCCGCACCCCGTACGATTGCCGAGTATCTGCAGCAGCTGCGCGCCGCGCTGCGGGGTGCCGACCCGGCCTTGATCCAGGACGCCTTGTATGACGCCGAGGAACATCTGCGCGCGGAACTTGCCGAGCAGCCCGGACGTGATGAGGCCTCCATGCTGGCGCAGGTGGTCGGCAGCTATGGCGCGCCGGATGAAGTGGCGGACATCTACCGCGAGCAGGAGATCAAGATCCAGCGTGCGATCCGGCCGCCGCCACGGCCACCGCGCCGCTCGGTGGCAGGCCGTTTCTTTGGCGTCGCCGCTGATCCGCACACCTACGGTGCGTTGTTTTACCTGTTACTGGCACTGGCCACGGGCATCTTTTACTTCACCTGGGCGGTCACGGGCGTGGCGCTGTCGGCGGGGCTGTCGATCCTCATCATCGGCCTGCCGTTCATCGTGCTGTTCATCGGTTCGGTGCGGGCGTTGGCCCTGGTGGAAGGGCGCATGGTCGAAGCCATGCTGGGCGCGCGCATGCCGCGGCGCCCACCGTATCCGCCGTCACGGCTGCCGCTGCTCAAACGCATCGGGGCCATGTTCACCGACACACGCACCTGGGGCACACTGCTGTACATGGTGCTGATGTTGCCGCTGGGTACGACTTATTTTGCGCTGACGGTGAGCCTGCTTGCTGTCGCACTCGGCCTGCTAGCACTGCCGGCGGCCATGCTCATCCATGTCGACGGGCTGGCCAGCTGGTATGTCGACCACCAGGTTTCAGTGGACTGGGGATTCGGCCCGCATGCGCCGGGCTGGGGCGAGCTCACTGCCATGCTCGTGATCGGCGTCATGCTGCTGTTTGCCACGCTGCATCTGGTGCGTGCCCTGGGACACATGCACGGTGCCATCGCCCGCGCACTGCTGGTGCGCGGCGCCGGCCATCGATAGAACCGGGTGCTTTGCGTGGCACCGGTGAGACGGCAAAATGATGTGTCGTCGGCGCGGCTTGCCGACGGCACTCCTTCCATCACAGGGTCATCAACATGCCGGAACAAGCGCCCCCCATCGACGTGGCAATCATCGGTGGCAGCGGGTTGTACGCGCTGGCGGAGTTGGCACACGCGCAGCAGCGGAGCGTGGAGACGCCGTTTGGCGCGCCTTCCGGGCCGATTGTCGTCGGTGATTTTGCGGGCCGGCGCATGGCTTTTATCGCCCGTCACGGCGAAGGCCACACATTGGCGCCGCATCGGGTCAACTATCGGGCCAATATCTGGGCGCTGCATCACCTGGGCGCACGGCGCGTGATTGGCGTCAATGCCGTCGGCGGCATCCGTGCCGACCTGGGACCGCGCAGTGTCGTCGTGCCGGATCAGTTGATCGATTACACCAGTGGCCGCCTGTCCAGCTTTTGCGATGCGGAAGCCGCACCAGTGGTGCATGTGGACTTCAGCGCGCCATACACCGCGCGGTTGCGCGAGCAGCTGCTGGCCGCAGCGCGTACCGCCGGCATTGCCGTGGTGGATGGCGGTTGCTATGGCGTGACACAGGGGCCGCGGCTGGAAACGCGTGCCGAGATTGCCCGCATGCGCCGCGATGGCTGCGACCTGGTCGGCATGACCGGCATGCCCGAGGCAGCCTTGGCACGGGAGCTGTGGCTGGATTACGCCTGCCTGGCGCTGGTGGCCAATTACGCCGCCGGTTGTGGCGATACGGCGGAGATCAGCGTCGATGACATCTTCGCGCACCTGGCTGCAGCCACCGCCGAAGTGCCGCGTTTGCTGGCCGCGCTGGCGTGATAGGTCGGCGCCATCGTGGCGGCAGTTGCGCCGTGCACCACGCTGTTGCTACTTTTCCACGGCTGGGCGCCGGGAGAGGGCGTGCCCCAGCGGCAACTTTCCACGATAGGGGTTCAAGCAATGGCTTTTGGTTCAGTCAAGTGGTTCAACGATGCCAAGGGGTTTGGCTTCATCACGCCGGAAGACGGCGGCGCGGACGTGTTCGTACATTTTTCCGCCATCAACACCAAGGGATTTCGCAGCCTGCAGGAAGGCCAGCGGGTAAAGTTCGAGGTGACGCAGGGCCCCAAGGGCGCGCAGGCGTCTGCCGTGGAAATCGCCTGACCGCAGTCCATCGTCAGGCCGCAAACCCCGCCGCAATGGCGGGGTTTGCGTTTGTGGCGGCCGGGTTTTCACCGCCACGGTGTCCGGGCGGCAGCGTATGGCGCACCACCTTGGTTAAGATGGCCAACTGACCTAACTTGCTGCGGAGCCAACGCGTGATCATCAAGCCCAAAGTGCGTGGATTCATTTGTGTCACGGCCCATCCCGTGGGTTGTGAGCACAATGTGCGCGACCAGATCGCAGTGACGCGTGCCGCCGGCCATGCCGCAGACAAGGGCCCCAAGCGCGTGCTGGTCATCGGTGCCTCCACCGGCTACGGCCTGGCCTCGCGCATCACCGCCGCCTTCGGCTACGGCGCGGCGACGCTGGGCGTGTTCTTTGAAAAGCCCAGCAGTCACGACAAGACCGGCACGGCCGGCTGGTACAACGCCGCCGCCTTCGACACGGCGGCCAAGGCCGCCGGCCTGTACAGCAAATCGATCAACGGCGACGCGTTTGCCAATGAAACACGCGCGCGCGCCATCGACATCATCAAGCACGACATGGGCGGCCCGATCGACCTGGTCGTCTATTCACTGGCCTCGCCGGTGCGCAAACTGCCGGATACCGGCGAAGTGGTGCGCTCCGCGCTCAAGACCATTGGCGAGACTTTCACTGCCACCTCGGTCGACACCAACAAGGACACGGTGATCGAGGCCAGCGTCGAGCCGGCCACCGAACAGGAAATCAAGGACACCGTCACCGTGATGGGCGGCGAGGACTGGGCGTTGTGGATTGACGCGCTGGCTGCCGCCGGCGTGCTGGCCGACCACGCCAAGACCATTGCCTATAGCTACATCGGCACCGAAATCACCTGGCCGATGTATTGGCACGGCACACTGGGACAGGCCAAGCAGCACCTGGATGACACCGCCCATGCGCTGCGCCAGCGTCACGCTGCGCGGCATCTGGACGCCCACGTCAGCGTGATGAAATCCGTCGTCACCCAGGCCAGCGCCGCCATCCCGGTGATCCCGCTGTACGTGTCCATCGCCTTCAAGGTGATGAAGGAAAAGGGCATTCACGAAGGCCCGATCGAGCAGGCCAACCGCCTGTTCCGTGACCGCCTGTACCGCGCCGATGGCGCTGCACCGGCGACCGACGATCAAGGTCGCCTGCGCCTGGACGATTGGGAACTGCGCGACGACGTGCAGACCGCCTGCAAGACCGTGTGGCCGACCGTGACCACCGAGAACCTGCGCGACATCACCGACTACGCCGGCTACAAGCACGAGTTCCTGCAACTGTTTGGCTTCGACCGGACGGATGTGGACTATGAGGTTGAGGTAGAGGCCGATCGGCGGTTTGATTGCGTGGAAGGCTGAACCGTCGGCCCAGCATCGCCATGCGGCGTCCTTGCAGACGCTGGGGAAGCCTCGCCCGCCACGGCTTCCTTCAATCAATCACGCCCATCATCCGCATCGACCACCCTCCAAGGAGCGTCGCATGAGCAGTGAACGTGTTGAATTTCCCGGCAGCCACGGCGTGATGCTGGCCGGCCGATTGGATCGGCCACAGGCGCCGCCGCGAGGCTGGGCGCTGTTTGCGCACTGCTTTACCTGCTCCAAGGACAGCAAGGCGGCGGTGCATATCTCGCGGGCGCTGGTCGAGGCGGGGTTTGGCGTGTTGCGCTTCGACTTCACCGGACTGGGTGGCAGTGGCGGGGATTTCGCCAATACGGACTTTTCCTCCAACGTCGATGACCTGGTGGCCGCCGCCGATTGGCTGCGCGCCGAGCATGGCGTGCCGGCGTTGCTCGTCGGCCACTCGCTGGGTGGTGCGGCGGTGCTGGCCGCGGCCGGACGCATTGCCGACGCCGTGGCGGTGGCCACTATCGGCGCGCCGTTTGATCCGGCGCATGTCACCCGACAATTTGGCGCACAGCTTGCGGCCATCGAGGCTGACGGCGAGGCGCAGGTGTCCCTGGGCGGGCGCGAGTTCACGGTCAAGCGCGCGTTCCTGCAGGACGTGCACAGTCAACGTCAGGCCGAGCGTATCCGTGCACTGCGCCGGCCGCTGATGGCCCTGCATGCACCGGGCGATACCGTGGTGCCCATCGACAATGCCAGCGCGATTTTCCAGGCGGCGCTGCACCCCAAGTCCTTTGTTTCACTGGATGATGCCGATCACCTGCTGGCGCGGCCGGCCGATGCGCGCTTCGCGGCTGGCGTCATCGCCGCGTGGGCCGGTCGCTACATACGCGATGCGGCGCCTATCACGACGGTCGACTCCGCGGCCCCGGAAGGGGACGTGCAGGTTGTCGAGCGTGGCACCGGCACCTATGCGGTGGCCATCAGCGCCGGTCGTCACCACTGGCTGGGCGATGAGCCGATGGCAGTGGGGGGCGACGACGCGGGACCCAATCCATATCAGCTGCTGACCGCGGCGCTGGGCGCATGCACCACAATGACCCTGCGCATGTACGCCAATCGCAAGGGCTGGTCGTTGGACAAGGTCGGCGTGACGCTGACCCATGCGAAGATCCACGCGGCCGACTGCGCCGAGTGCGAGACCGATTCCGGCTACATCGACCGCATCGAGCGTGCCATCCATATCGATGGCCAACTGGACGAAACGCAGCGTCAGCGTCTCATGGAAATCGCCGACCGCTGCCCCGTGCACCGCACGCTGCAATCGGAAGTGCAGATCGTCACCCGGCCGGCTTGACGCACGCGATGGAGTCAGCCGGTGTGGCGTGGCCACGGCACGTGCCACGCCGCAGCCGCGATTGTCCTATGGTGGCGACTCCATGACTCACGCGGAGATGTTGCCATGGCCAAACCAACCAAGCCCACGAAGCCCGCCCGATCGCGCAAGCCGCACCTGACCACCGCTGCTGGCGCGCCGGTGCCCGATAACCAGAACATCCTGACTGCCGGCCTGCGCGGTCCGGCGCTGCTGCAGGATGTCTGGCTGCTGGAAAAGATCGCGCACTTCGACCGCGAGGTCATTCCCGAGCGGCGCATGCACGCCAAGGGCTCCGGTGCCTACGGCACATTTACCGTGACGCATGACATCAGCCGGTACACGCGCGCGAAGATTTTTTCCAAGGTGGGCAAGAAGACCGAGCTGTTTGCACGTTTCACCACCGTTGCCGGCGAACGCGGCGCGGCCGATGCCGAGCGCGATATCCGCGGCTTTGCATTGAAGTTCTACACCGAGGAAGGCAACTGGGACCTGGTCGGCAACAACACGCCGGTGTTCTTTTTTCGCGATCCGCTGAAGTTCCCGGACTTGAACCACGCGGTCAAGCGCGATCCACGTACCAACCTGCGCAGTGCCACCAGCAACTGGGATTTCTGGACCTCGCTACCCGAGGCGCTGCACCAGGTCACCATCGTCATGAGCGATCGCGGTATTCCCGCCAGTTATCGCCACATGCACGGTTTCGGCTCGCACACCTTCAGTTTCATCAATGCCCGGCAGCAGCGTTTCTGGGTGAAGTTCCACCACGTCTGCCAGCAAGGCATCGAGAACCTTACCGATGCCCAGGCTGAAGCCATCATCGCCAAGGATCGCGAATCGCACCAACGCGATCTCTACGATGCCATCGAACGTGGCGAGTTTCCCAAGTGGAAACTGTGCGTGCAGATCATGCCCGAGAGCGACGCCGGCAAGGTGCCGTACAACCCATTCGACCTCACCAAGGTGTGGCCGCACGGCGATTACCCGCTGATCGAGGTGGGCGAGTGGCAGCTCAACCGCAATCCGGAAAATTTCTTTGCCGAAGTTGAGCAGAGTGCGTTCAATCCTGCGCAGGTCGTGCCGGGTATCGGCTTTTCGCCCGATCGCATGCTGCAGGCGCGATTGCTGTCCTACGGCGACGCGCAGCGTTACCGGCTGGGCGTCAACCTGCACCAGATCCCCGTCAACGCACCGCGTTGCCCGGTGCACAGCTTCCATCGCGACGGTGCCATGCGCATGGACGGCAATCACGGCAGCACGCTGGCCTACGAGCCCAACAGCTATGGCCAGTGGCGCGAGCAGCCGGATTTCCGCGAGCCGCCGCTCAGCCTGGAAGGCGCTGCCGACCACTGGAACCATCGCGTCGACGACGACTATTACAGCCAGCCCGGTGCGTTGTTCCGCTTGATGAACGCGAGGCAGAAGCGCGCATTGTTTGACAATACCGCCCGCGCCATGGCCGGTGTGCCGGCAGAAATCCAGCAGCGTCACATCGACCATTGCAGCAAGGCCGATCCGGCCTACGGTGCAGGCGTGGCACGCGCAATCGCAGCCCTCGCCACTGGCAAGCGCCAGCGCTGAAACGCACGGCCCACCGGCTGATGGCACTGGCCGGTGGGCGCGATGTGCTTGCTACTTGCGCCGCAGCAGGCGATCGAGGCTCCACGCACCGCCGCCGGCCGAGGACAGATACAGGAACGTGAAGCAGAACAACACTGCCAGGTCACCGTGGTTGAGCACCGGATAGGCGGAGGCCGGCGCGTGTGCCATGAAATAGGCAAACGCCATCTGGCCGGACAGGATAAAAGCCACCGGCCGCGTCAACAGGCCAAGCGCCAGCAGCAGCCCACCGAAGAACTCCAGCACGCCGGCCAGGCCCATCAGCGACATCAGCTCCACGCCTTCGCCACCACCAAATCCAAACAGCTTCTGCGCACCGTGTTGCATGAAAAGCAGTGCGGCGACGATGCGCAACACACTGAGCAGGTACGGCGATGCCTTGGTCCAGAACGATGCCGGGTTGGCCATGATGCAATCTCCAGGTGGCGAGTGGGGGGTGCAGCGTCGTTGCCGCAGGGTAGTGTACCCACGTTGTGTCGGCTGTCGTACCGCCGTTTTCCGGTTATGCCCCGACGCGACGGACGGGAGATGTGACCAGTGGGACAGGTGCCGCCATGCCAGGACGTGGGACGATGCAGCGGTAGCTACGGGGGAACGAAGCCACGGTGAGTATTCGCCCCCGATCCAACCTGTCTTCGTCGCAACCGCAAGGATTGGCATGAACAAGTTGAACCTCGCAGCCTCCGCCATGCTGGCCATGTTGATGATTGCCCCGGCCTTGGCCGCCGACGTCGCGGCGCCGCGCTTTGATCCGCTCGAGACCTTTGCGCCATACGACTACCCGCAGCCGGCCAATGCCTATCGTTCCGCCAGCGGCGTGCCCGGCCCGCAGTTCTGGCAAAACCGCGCCGACTATGCGATCCAGGCCACGCTCGATCCGGCCACGCGCAAGCTCACCGGCAGCGAGGTCATCACCTATACCAACCACAGTCCGGACACGCTGCCGATACTGTGGCTGCACATCGAGCAGAACCGCTATCGCCCGGACGCGCGCGGCGCCTTTGGCGGCGGCAAGTTTCCCACCGAGTTCACCCGTGGCGAACACATCCGTACCGTCGAGGTGGAAGACGACGCCGGTCGGCGGCACAAGGCGGCGTGGACGATCAGCGACACCCGCATGCAGGTCACCTTGCCCAGCGCGCTCAAGGGCCATGGCGGCCAGGTCAAGTTGCATATCGCCTGGGATTACACCGTGCCCGGCGAGTTTGGCGGGCGCACCGACGTCAATGCCAACGCGCAAGGCGACATCTTCGAAATGGCGCAGTGGTATCCACGTCTGGCCGTCTACGACGACCTGCGCGGCTGGGATACCCAACCCTATCTCAACAGCGAGTTTTATCTGGAATACGGCGATTTCGACTATCGCATCACCGTGCCGTCGGACATGCTCGTGGTCGGCTCCGGCGAGTTGCTCAATCCGCAGGAAGTGCTGACCGCCACGCAGCGCCAGCGCCTGCAACGGGCTCGCCGCAGCGATACCACGGTGATGATCCGCACGGCTGCCGAAGTCGGCGATCCGGCCAGCCGGCCCAGGCAGGGCGGCACGATGACCTGGCACTTCGCGATGAAAAATACCCGCGACGTGGCCTTCGGCGCATCCAGGGCCTATATCTGGGACGCGGCCCGCATCAACCTGCCGGACGGCAAGAGCGCACTGGCCATGTCGGCGTATCCGCGGGAAAGCGCGGGCGACAAGGCCTGGGGCGTGGCCACGCAAAATCTCAAGAAGTCTGTCGAGTTTTTCTCGCGGACCTATTACCCGTACCCGTATCCGGTGGCGATCAACGAGGCGGGCACGGCCGGTGGCATGGAATATCCCGGCATCACCTTTGACCACAAGAAAGCTGCCGGCGCCGGACTGCGCATGCTGATTGCGCACGAGATCGGCCACACCTGGTTCCCCATGATCGTCGGCAGCAACGAGCGTCGCGATGCCTGGATGGACGAGGGCTTCAACACCTTCGCCGACGTGTACGAGGCCGAGGCTTTCGATGGCGGCGCCTTCGCGCCCAAGCGCGACAGCGAATACGCACCGGGCAAGGGCACGCCGGCCGAACAAATCGCCGCGATCCTCAAGGACACTGCCGCGCCGCCGCCGATGACGCTGGCCGATGCGATCCCGGAGAAATATCGCCACCCGATTACCTATTTCAAGGCCGCCTTCGGCCTGGTCCTGCTGCGCGAGCAGATCATCGGGCCGGAACGTTTCGACCCGGCATTTCGTCGCTACGTCGCCGCTTGGGCATACAAGCACCCCAGCCCGTCGGACTTCTTCCGTTTCATGGAAAGCGATACCGGCGAGGATCTCGGCTGGTTCTGGCGCGGCTGGTTCGAACACAATTGGCAGTTCGACATGGCGGTGCAAAAAGCCGCCTACACTGATGGCGACTACCGCAAGGGCGTGGACGTTACGCTGGCCAATCTCGACCGGCTGGTGCTGCCGGTCACGCTGCAGCTGACCCACACCGACGGCAGCCGGCAAGACGTGCGCATCCCGTGGGAGACCTGGCTGCAGCATCGCAGCTACACCGTGCATGTCGACAGCACGCGCGAGCTGAAGTCGGTCACGCTCGATCCGGCGCTGGCCTTGCCCGACGCCGACCGCGCGAACAACACCTGGGTGATTCCTTGATCGGCCGGCGCGCGCCTTGGCCTCGGTCGCGCTGCGCCGCGTCGATACAATGCATCGATGGCAGTCGGGCAGGGCAAATACATGCGCAATTTCGACGACGAGCAAGGCCGGCATTGGCAGGCCGCATTGCTGGACGGTTCCTACGGCAGCACGTGGGTGGTGTTTTCGCGGCTGGGCGATGACGGCGTGCGCAAGGCCGAGTTGAACGCTGAAAACATGCGGCTGGCCGAACGACAATTGCTGGACATGGACACCGCCCAGCTGCGTGCCCTGCTGGCGTCCTCCGAACCATGGAGTTGACCGGCACCGCGCAGCCCAACCGCCGCGCGACTACTTGCGCAGGTGCACGTGCGGCAGCCGGGTAAGCGCGGCGAACTCGGCATCGCTCAACGTGATGTCGGCCGCACCGACGTTCTGTTCCAGATGCGCCACCTTGGACGTGCCGGGAATGGGCAACATCACCGGGCTGCGCTTGAGCAGCCAGGCCAAAGCGATCTGGCTGGGCGTGGCGCCGTGGGCCTGGGCAATGGCCTGCAGCGGAGAATCTGCACGCGCCAAGGCACCGCCGGAAAGCGGGTACCACGGAATGAAACCAATGCCGTGGGCCTGGCAGTAATCCAGCACATCCTCGCGCATGCGGCTGGTGGCGCTGTAGTGGTTTTGCACGGTGGCGACGGGAAACACCTTGGCCGCAGCCTCGATCTCCTCGACTGTCACCTCGCTCAACCCGGCAAAGCGGATCAGGCCTTGATCGATGAATGACTTGATGGCGCCAAATTGCTCATCGCGCGGCACCTGTGGATCAATGCGGTGCAGCTGCCACAAGGTGATCTGCTCCACGCCCAGCGTGCGCAAACTCAGCTTGACCTGCTGCAGCAGATAGTCCGGCCGCCCCAGCGGCATCCACTCCTTGGGGCCGGGACGGATCTGGCCGGCCTTGGTGGCGATGGTCAGCCCCGCATAAGGATGCAGCGCCTCGCGCAGCAACGGCTCGGAGATGCCGGGGCCATAGGCATCGGCGGTATCGATGAAATTGATGCCCAGATCCGGCAGGCGGCGCAAGGTGCGCAGCGCCTCGGTGCGATCGGCCGGTTCGCCCCATACACCCGGCCCGGTGATGCGCATCGCGCCATAGCCCAGGCGATGAATGGGCAGCGTGCCACCCAGCAAAAATTGGCCGCTGCGTGCGGCATCCAGATTCGACATCGTGCTTGCCTCCAAGCCCGCCAGTATAGACAGCGGCAGGATCGTTCCGAAGGTGGCGCTGCTTTGATGGCGTCGGCGTCGTACAGTGGTGGCTTCCACCGATTGATCGAACCATGGCCATGCATCCACGTTTTTGTGTCCAGCTGCTGAGCGCCGCGCTGTGCGTGGCAAGTGCGTTGCCGGCGTTTGCCGATACGCCAACCACGCAGACGATTGGCCAGCAGCGCGAGGCCGTGCTGTTCTGGCCGCAGGCGCAACGTGATGCGCAATTCCGCCGGATGTACGAGCGCTTCCCGAGCGACCGCGCCGTACCCGGCACGCACGTACGCACGCTGCCGGCAGGCGAGCCCCTGACGTGGGATGGCGGTATGGCATCGGCGGCAGTGGATGACTACATGGCCAAGTACCACGTCGCCGGCGTGATGGTGCTACAGGCGGGCCGCGTGCGACTGGCGCGCTACGCGCTGGACTTCACGCCGGAGCAGCGCTGGACGTCGTTTTCGGTGGCCAAGTCGGTCACTTCCACCTTGCTCGGCATCGCGTTGCAGCAGGGCCACATCCGCAGCATGGACGATCCGCTGGCGCGTTACATCCCGGAACTGCGCGGCAGCGCCTACGCGGACGTCACCGTGGAACAACTGCTGACCATGACCTCAGGCGTGCACTGGAACGAGGACTATGCCGATGCCAAATCCGACGTGGCGCAGATGTATCTGGGCGCCTGCGTCGACGGCGAGGCGCACGTGCTGACGTACCTGAAAAAGCAGCCGCGGCAGTGGCCGGCCGGCACGCATTGGAACTACAACACGGCGGAAACCGACTTGCTGGGCATCCTGGTGCAGCGGGCCACACATCGCTCGCTGGCGCAGTATTTGTCCGAGACGATCTGGAAACCCTATGGCATGGCCGCGGATGCGTTCTGGATCAAGGACGAATGCGATGGCAGCGATACCGGTGGCAGCGGCTTGTCGGCAACACTGGCCGACTATGCGCGACTGGGGCAATTCATGCTGGACGGCGGCCGCATTGCGGGCAAACCGATCATCGCCAAGGCCTGGCTCGACGGTGCCGTGCGCGAACACGCCAGCGTCGATGCGCCCCAGCGCGGCTACGGCTACCTGTGGTGGACCGACACCGACGGCAGCTATGCGGCCATCGGCATCTTTGGCCAGATGGTCTACATCGACCCCGCGCGCTCACTGGTGATTGCCCAGGTGGCGTCGTGGCCGGCGGCAACGTCGAAAGAACTGGTGGCCGGACGCCGCGCCTTTGTCGCGGCGGTCAAGCGCGCAGTGGATGCCTCGCCGGTCATACCTCGCCCTTCGGTGAAGCCCGGGCACTGATTGTCCTGGCCGTGTGAGCGTGTGCCTCAGGCGACAAACTGCAACCGCGCCAGCTCCGCATACAGGCCGCCTTCGGCCAGCAAGCTGTCGTGCGTACCCTGGGCGACGATGCGGCCGGCGTCCAGCACCACGATGCGGTCGGCACGCTGCACGGTAGCCAGGCGATGGGCGATGACCAGCGTGGTGCGGTCTTTTTCCAGCCGTACCAACGCCTGCTGGATGGCTGCTTCCGACTGCGCATCCAGCGCCGAGGTGGCCTCGTCCAGCAACAGCAGCGGCGCGTCACGCAGGATCGCGCGGGCAATGGCGATGCGCTGGCGCTGGCCGCCGGACAGACGTACGCCGCGTTCGCCCAACTCGGCGTCGTAACCCCCTGATAGCGCACTGATGAACTCGTGCGCCTCGGCGGCATGCGCGGCGGCGCGCACCTCGTCATCGCCGGCATCCTGGCGGCCAAAGCGGATGTTGTCCGCGGCCGAACCGGCAAAGATGACCGTCTCCTGTGGCACCAGGGCAATGGCCCCGCGCAGCGCCGGCAACGCCATGGCGCGCAGATCGATCCCGTCCAGCGTGATGCGGCCGGCCTGCGGATCGTAAAAGCGCAGCAGTAGCGCCAGCACGGTGCTCTTGCCGGCGCCCGACGGGCCAACCAGGGCTACCGTTTCGCCGGGGCGGATGGACAGCTCGAAGCCTTGCAGTGCCGGCGCGTCGGGGCGGGTGGGGTAGTGGAAATCCAGCTGCTCGAAATGCAGCGCGCCACGAATCGGCCGCGGCAGCGCCACCGGCTGGGGCGGGCTGGTGATCCGTGCACGCTCGGCAAACAGCTCGCCGATGCGCTCCATCGCGCCGGCGGCGCGCAGTACGTCGCCCCACACTTCACTCAGGCCCGCCACCGAACCGGCGGCGAAGATGGCATACAGCACGAATTGACCAAGGACGCCGGCCTCCAGCGTGTGCGCCAGCACATCGCGCGCACCGGCCCACAACACCAGCGTGATGGCGCCAAAAAACAGCACGATGACCGCGGCCGTGAGCCACGCGCGCATACCGATGCGCGCGCGGGCGCTGTCGAGGGCACGGCGGATGGCCAGTGCATAGCGGTCGCTTTCCACACCCTCACGCGCATAGGCCTTGACCGCCGGCGCTGCGTTCAAGGTTTCATTGGCCAGTGCGGCGGCATCCGCCAGGCGGTCCTGGCTGTCCCGCGAAAGCTTCTGCACCCGCCGGCCAAACAGCAGGATCGGCACCATCACCGCCGGGATCACCAGCGCCGTCAGTCCGGCCAGGCGCGGGCTGGTCCACACCATCATGGCGCTGGCGCCGATCAACATCACCGCGCTGCGCAGCGCCACCGAAATGCCCGAGCCGATCAGGGCCTGCACCACTTCGGTATCCGTGCCCAATCGCGAAATGAGCTCGCCGACGCGGCTGCGTTCGAAGAAACCCACATCCAGGCGCACGACGTGTGCGTAGAGCTTGGCGCGCAACGCCGCCAGCGCCCGCTCCCCCAGCAGGGTGATGCAGAAATAGCGCGCGGCCGTGGCAAAGGCGAGCACCAGCGCCACGCCGAACAGGGCCAGGAACGTGTTGTTGATGGCGGCGCTGTTGGCACTTTTGAAACCCTGGTCGATCATGTGCCGCACCGCCAGCGGCAACACCAACGTGGCGCCCGAGGACAGGCTGAGGAACAACAGCCAGCCGGCCGCCAATCGACCGTGTGGCTTGATGAACGGCCACAACTGCAGCAAGGCGCCAAGCCGGCGCGCAGGACGAAGGTTTTCAGCGGCAGGTGCGTTCATGCATTCTCGCGGGCGATGGGGAGCAGGCGGCGAAGATCGGCGAGCGCGCGATGGCCGCATGGCGGGTCAGTATCGCAGCCGGGGCCATGTCGCGGTGTATGGCGTGATCCCGCCGTCCCGTTCGCCGGGCGCTGGTGCGCTAGCATGACCGACCTTTGCCGGGAGTTGCAAAACCCATGATCAACAATGATGTCCTGCGCGCCGTGCGCTACATGCTCGACCTGAGTGACGGCAAGGTGGTGGAACTGATCCAGCTTGCCGATGCCGCCTGCCAGGTCAGTCGCGACGAAATGCGCGCCTTGCTGCTCAGGGAAGACGAGCCCGGGCACGCCGAGTGCAGCGATGCGCTGCTGGCGCGTTTCCTGGACGGGCTGATCGTGTATCGGCGCGGGCGCGACGAGACGCGCGAGGCGCGACCGCCGGCTGAGCGCGTCACCAATAACCTGGTGCTGAAGAAACTGCGCGTGGCCTTTGCGCTCAAGGACGTGGACATGCACGAGACGCTGGCACTGGCTGGGTTTCCCTTGTCCAAGCCGGAACTCAGCGCCCTGTTTCGTCAGCGCGACCACAAGAATTTCCGCCCCTGCGGCGACCAGCTGCTGCGGCATTTCCTCAAGGGCCTGACCCTGCGCCTGCGCGGCGGTAATTGAATCGACCGTCGCGGAGCGACGAGCGCCGCGTCCCATGGCGCCGGCGGTGACAGGACCGGCGCCGCAGCCGACTGCGCAAGGCAAGCCTCAAACGATTGCTCTTCGTCAAGTGTGGCAAACGCCTTGGCCAGATGATCGATAAGCACGCGCACCGACGGCAGCGCCACCGAGGGGTTGTATCTTGGTTGCCAGCCGCGTGGGGCGGTCGATGAGGTGATGCGGCGGCTGCCCCGGCCCATCCCGATTCAACTTCATGGGAATACCACGATGAAATCGTTCAACCAACCGCTGGTGGCGTCATTGATCGCCTTGCTGCTCGGCGCGCTGAGTTTGCCGGCGCTCGGTGCGGCGCAAAAATTCACGCTTGATCCCGAGCACACGCAGATACGCGTTACCTGGAACCACGCCGGCTTCTCGAATCCGGGCGCGACGTTCGACATCGGCGACGGCACGCTGATGTGGGACGACGATGATCCCAGCCGGTCCTCCGTCACCGTGACTATCCCGGTCAAGAGTGTCGATACCCGGGTACCCGCGCTGGACGACGCATTCAAGACGCAATACTTCGATGTCGCCAAGTATCCGGCCATCACCTTCAAAAGCATCGGCGTGGAGCGGGGCGCCCGGCCCAACCATTACCGGATCAAGGGGCGGCTCACCGTTCACGGCATCACCAAGCCCGTGACGCTCGATGCCGTCCTCAACAAAAAAGGTGAGCATCCGATGCTCAAGGCGCCGGCCATTGGCTTTGACGCCACAGTCACCTTGAACCGATCCGAGTTCGGACTGGGCGTGTATGTGCCACTGGTCAGCGACGCGGTGAAAGTCCACCTCACCGTCGAAGCCGTCGACCCAGCCACACTGGCCAAGGCTGCGGCCACACGGGCTGAGTGAGAGACACGCCGAGCCCACAGGAGTACTTTCCCGGGGGCGTCTGGCGCCTCAACGGGGCCTTCGTGATTGCGCATAATGTATATTATGTAAAATAACTAGTTCTGGGCAAATTGTTGTAGTGAAACGCTGCAGTCGGGCCGCCCCATGGTCGGCTGGACGGATTGCGCATGCTGCAGCTTGTACTTGACAGGATTTGCACTGGGTCACGGAACCTTGATTGCCGCATCCCGGCTGGTGGCGCACAATGGCCGGCACGCTGGCATCGACTGTCCGGGATGGTCCGTGCCGTTCACGCTCCACGACAGGCAACAACATGCCCAATCACGTCGTTCTGTTGGTCGAGGACGATCCGGAGACGCTTGACGTCATGACGGCTGTTTTGCGTGACGCGGGCTACGACGTACTCACCGCTGCTCACGAAGAAGCCGCCCTGGCACAGCTGGCGGCCCATGCGCGAGTCGACGTCATCATTACCGACGTCTGTTACGACGGCGGCAGCAGCGGCTCGTGCATGGCCGAAAACGTGCGGCGCCTGGGATCGACCGCGCCCATTGTCGTGACCTCCAGCGACCCCGACGCGCAATGCATGACGCTGGGTGCCGGCGCCGCTTTCCTGCACAAGCCTTATGGACGTGATGCGTTGCTGGTGGCCGTGGCGACGGCCCTCGCCGGTCGCATCACGTTGCCGATCGTGCGGTACGTGCGTGATGCAGGCTGACGTCGACTGACTGAAAGACCACGCACGTTCTTCCACATGTGGCCCGTGCCGCTCAGACGTTGTCGCCGTGCGGTTGCAAGTCGCCATGGCACGGTGCGTGACCGCAGGCACAGGCCTTGTGGTTTTCGCCATGGTCGAGCGCCGCCTGCTCGGCGATACGGCAATACTCACTGCAAAAATCCTGGCCATTGGGCACGACGCAGGTGCAGCCGCGATGGTGGCATTGCTCTTGATCGTGGTCGATTTGCATGGCGACCTCCGGTGATGAATGACGTCGTGACGAAGGCGTGTCACCCTGCCCAGGCAAGAGGCGTCAGCAAGCTCGTCGCAACGCCTGTATGTTGCTCGTGACCGGGTGCCATGGGCCAGCCACAATGCCGTCCGGGCTTCCATATGGAATATGCGGCGCAGCCCATGTCGCTGTCCTTCGACGGGCGCAACCATTCTTTCCGTGCGGTGGTGAGTGGTGTGTGAGTGTGAGTGTGCCTGTGGATGGTGATGAAACCCCTCCATGCCGCAGCCATCATGATGCTGGCGCTGTACTGCCTTGGCATCGACTGCCCTTCCCGTCGGGAATATCCATGAGCAATGATCGCGACATCAAGACACTCAACAGCTTGATTGCCACCACGCAGGACAGCGCGGATGGCTATGCCGAGGCCGCCGGATACGCCGAGGTCAGTTCGCTCGGCGCCCTGTTTCGGGCCCGTGCCGCCGAGCGGCGGGCTGCCGTTACCGCAATGCAGGCGCGCGTGACCGCCTTGGGCGGCGAACCCAAGGATGGCGGCACGGTGCTGGCATCAGCCCATCGCATGTTCATCAACCTGTGTGCCGGGGTGGCCAAGGCCGAGGACAAGACGCTGGTCGACGAGATCGAGCGCGGCGAGGATTATCTCAAGCGCAAGTTTGACCAGGCGCTGCAGGACCATGAGCTGGCGCCCGACACCCTGGCCGTGATTACGCAGGCCTATGGCTCCGTGCGCAGTGGCCACGACCAGATGCGTGGCCTGCGGGATGCCATGAATACCGGCTAAGGCCCCGTCTGCCGCACCCTGCCCCGAACCCGGCGGCGCGGCGACAGCTGATCAGGCTTGTGGCGCGTCGGCGCGCAATGCGTAGATGGCCGGCAGGTTGCGGCCCTGCTCGTGATAATCCATGCCAAAGCCGAATACGTAGCGATCAGGCAACACCACGCCATTGAAGTCCGAGGCGATGCCTTCGACCACGCGGTCATGATCCTTGGTGCACAGCGTGGCAATCAGCACGCGCGCCGCACCACGGTGATAGCAATCCTCGCGCACGGCTTTCAGGGTGTGGCCTTCGTCGAGGATATCGTCCACCAGCAGCACGACACGCTGTCGCAGATCGGCCGCCGGTGCGCGCAACCATTTGAGGTCGCTGCCGTGGGTTTCACCCTGGTAGCGCGTGGCATGTACGTAGTCGAGCTCAAGATCCGTGTGGATGGCCAGCGCCAGATGGCCGGCAAACACCAGGGCGCCATTCATTACGGTGAGGAACACCGGCCGCTCGCCTTGCAGCGCGATGTCGATGCGCTTGCCCATGGCGCTGATACAGCCGAGCAATTGATCGCGATCATGCAGCAATTCGGCATGGGCCAATGCCGCGGCCAGCGTCGGAACCTGTGTGTTCATGCGTTACCTTGCGCCATCCAGCGCGATGAGATGGGTGAGGAATTGCTGGCGTTGCGGATTGGCATGCAGGTCGTCCCAAGTGGCGCTGACCTCGCCGCGCAACGCCGCCAAGCGCGGCGACAAAGGGCTGACAACAAGGTCGGGCGACATGGCGTCCAGTGCCTCGGGCACCACGGCCGGAAAGCACGCCAACACCAGATCGCAGCCGGCCGTCAGATGAGCGCGCACCCGTGCCGCCACGCCGCCGGCGGTGTCGGCCGCCGCCATGCTGATGTCGTCACTGATGACGGCGCCGGCAAAACCCAGCTCACCGCGCAGCACATCGGCAATCCAGTGCGGCGAATAGCCCGCCGGCTGGCTGTCCACCGCCGGATAGATGACGTGCGCCATCATCACCGCCTCGACGTGGGCGCTGATCCCGTCGGCAAAAGGCTGCAGGTCGTCGCGGCGAATGAGGTCCATGCCGCGTGGATCGATCGCCTGTGCCTTGTGCGTGTCGGTAGGCACCGAACCGTGGCCGGGAAAATGCTTGAGCACCGCAGCCATGCCGGCCAGATGCATGCCGCGCACGTAAGCCTGCGCCAGCGTGCCGACGACGGCAGGGTCACGATGGAATGCGCGCGCGCCAATGGCGGCATTGCCGCGCGCCAGGTCGGCCACGGGCGCCAGGCTGAAATCGACGCCGCACGCGCGCAATTCGCTGGCCATGACCCAGGCATGTTCCTCGGCCAGCGCCACGGCGCGATCCGGATCGCGGTCATGCAGCGCGCCAATGCTGGCCAATGCCGGCAACGGCGTGAAGCCCTCGCGGAAACGCTGCACCGGACCGCCCTCCTGGTCCACGGCAATCAGCAGGTGTTCGCGCCCGTCCGCGCGGACGGCGTCGCACAGATCGCGCAGCTGCGCCGGCGAAGCGTAGTTGCGTGCGAACAACAACACGCCCGCCACGCCCGGATGCGCCAACCAACGTCGTTCATCGGCGCTGAGCGCAAGGCCGGCCACGCCGATCATCAGCATGGCGCATCCTCCGCGGCACGCTCGGCGGCGGACCATTGCCGCCACGGATGGGTAATCAGGTTGACGTTGTAATAGCGCGTGAGCGTGCTGACCTCGCGACCCAGCCAGGTCGGGTGCGGAAACGGCGCATCGACATGCGGCAGCTCCACTTCGACGACGATCAGGCCGGCGTTGTCATCGGCAAACTCGTCAATCTCGAACAGCACGCCGTCAATATGCACCTCATGGCGGGTCTTGGTTACGACGCCGTGGCACAGGTCCGCCAGCAGGCTGCGGGCGTCATCAACCGGGATGGGATATTCGAATTCCGCCCGCGCGATGCCGACGGTGGCCGCCTTGATGTTGAGCCACGCCCGCTCGCCGGCAAGGCGCACGCGCACCGAGGCCTGGCCTTGCGCCATCTGCGCCGCATCGGCCTGGCGCAGGTAGCCCTGTCGCATCGGCGTGCTGCGCTCGATATGCGCACGCCACTGGTTGCTGGCCAGCAGGAACTTGCGCTCGATTTCCAGGGCCATGTCAGGCGCGCTCGAACACGGCAATGGACTCCACATGCGAGGTGTGCGGAAACATGTCCATCACCCCGGCCGCCCGCAGCTTGAAACCATGCTGGTGCACCAGCAAGCCGGCATCGCGCGCCAGCGACGCGGGATGGCACGACACGTACACCACGCGTCGCGTCTCCGCCCGTGGCAACCAGGCCAGTAACTGGTCGGCGCCGGCACGTGGCGGGTCGAGCAGGATCTTGTCCCACGATGCACGCGCCCAGGCGGCAGCGTGTTGATCCTCAAACAAATTGGCCACCTGAAACTGGGCGTTGTCGATGCCGTTGCGCGTGGCGTTGGCCTGCGCGCGTGCCACCAGCGCGCCCTCGCCCTCCACGCCGGTAACGCTGGCCACCCGCCGCGCCAGTGGCAAGGTGAAATTGCCCAAGCCGCAAAACAAATCCAGCACGCGATCCTGCGGCTGCACGTCCAGCAGCTGCAGGGCCTGCGTCACCATGCGCTGGTTCATGCCGGCATTGACCTGGATGAAATCCAGCGGCTCGAATTCCAACGTGACGTCGGCGTAGCGCGCGTCGTCGCTATGGAGGGTATAGGCCAGGCGCGGCTGCCCAGGCCACAACGGATGCACGCTGGTATTGCTGCCGGGTTGCAAATAGATGGCCAGATGATGTTGCTGGCCAAACGCCGTCAACGTCGCCAGATCGTGCTCACCCAGCGGTTGCAGATGCCGGAACACCAAGGCCACCGTGTCGTCACCGGCAGCAAATTCAATTTGCGCGATGGCGTCGACGGCATCCAGCGTGCCGACCATGTCGGCCAGTACGCCAACCTTGGGGCCGAGCGCTGGGTGCATGGTTTCACATTGGCGGATCTCGGCGACAAAACGCGGGTTGTCTCGCTCGCGGAAGCCCACCAGCACCCGGCCCTTTTGCGCCACATTGCGCACCGACAACCGCCCGCGCCGACGGTATGCCCAAGCTTGATCGCGCAGCGGCGGCAACCAGGTTTCCGGCGCCACCTTGCCGATGCGGGAGAAATTGTCGGCCAGCGCGCGCTGCTTGCTGGCCACTTGCGCGTCTTCGCTCACATGCTGCAGCGAGCAGCCGCTGCACTGCGCGTAGTGCGCGCAGCGTGGCTCGACGCGATTGGGCGAAGCCACCAGCAGCTCGACGATTTGTGCCTCGTCATAGTTGCGATGGCGCCTGGTCAAGCGCAGCTTGGCGGTCTCGCCCGGCAAGGCGCCGGTGACGAAAACCGTCTTGCCGTCGACCCGTGCCACGCCGCGTCCGTCATGCCCCAACTCGACAATGGCCGCCTCAAAGACGGCTGACGGAACATTTCTGGATCGGGGCATGGTGGCTCGTGGCTTCGACGCTGAGGCAGACCGTCGATTATCGTCCATAACCGCGCTGGCCCATAACCGCGCCGGCTACCGCGCGGCAATCAGCCGGCTCTGACCGGCGCGGCAGAGGTTATTTCTTCTGCCAGGCGCCGGACGCATCCTGGTAGTACCAACCGGCACGCGCCTTGTCGACCCACGTCTGCGCAAAGGTGGTGCGAATCTGCGCTTCCCATTCCGGGTGGCCGTTGGCGCTGGCGATCTCGCGATACAACTGCGCGCGGTCGCGGTTTTCGTCGGCAATGACGCCGGCAGCCTGCGCGCGTTGACTGAGCGGCAACTTCGCCGCGTCATGCATGGCCACCATGCCGTCACGGGTAAAGCCGACCGCGCCGCTGTCCAGCAAGGTGCCCAGCGCGCCACGGAACCGCGTCTGCATGCGCGCCCGGATGGCCGCTGTGGCCGGTGTTTCCACGCGCAGGTCGGGTACGTCGGCAGCGTGCGCGGCGGGGATGATGAGATCCAGCAGCATGGCCGATGGCTGGTGGTCAGCCTGCGGGCTGGCCGGTACCGGTTTGTCCATGGGCGGGGTGGTACGCGCCGGCTCACCCAGTACGTTGTCGATGAACTGGCCGGCCGCCTTCTGCGCCGCGGCTTCCGGGAAGTACACGTTGATGGTCACGCAGCCGGCCAGTGCCACGAAGGCGGCCGTCAGGATCAAGGCGGTGAGTTTGTGCATGGGGGACTCCGGGCGGGATCTAAAGGACCATTCAACGCACTTGCGGCGGTGCGCCGTGGATGGCGTCGCGCAGGCGGCGCACCAATGTCGGCCAGTCGACACGGGACTGATGCCCGACAACGTGCAGATGCGGCAGTCCCGAGCCTTCGACGATAGTGTAGCCGTCGGCCGCCGGCTCCAGCCCGCTCATCTGGCACACGGCGCCACGCAGCGTGCAGTTGAGGCCGATGCGTTTGTAGCCGAAGGTCTTGAAGAGCTTCAGCACCGCGCCCTGCAGGCCAGCCGCCACTCCGCCACCGCCAACCGATGCCAGGTTGTTCACCGCGCGTTGACTGATGCGCCCGCCACTGCCCGCCAGCAACTGGCCCTGGAACGCCACCGGACTCCATGCGACCAGGCGCAGGCCTTCGATGGCGCCATCCAGCCGGCCGGTAATGCTGCCGAAATCGAACACACTGGTGATGGCCGCCAGATCGAGCTGGCGCAGGCTGATGTCGGCGGCCAGCGTCGGACTGGTGCCAAACGGGTCGCGCAGGGACAGCCCGGTGATCTCGACAAAGCCGTCAAACAAATTGGCCGACAAGCCACCGGCAAATTCCACGCGATCATCGACCCAGCGCAAGGAAGGCACGGCGCCGGCCAATGTACCGGGAAACGCCGGCCAGCCGAGGGCGCGACTGAGGGCAGACAGATCCACGCCGGTGACAGCCAGACCAGTGTCGAGCCGCTGGCCGCGGGCTGCCGCCGGCCGCCAGTTGAGCCGGTCAACCCGCAGCTGTCCGCCGAGCACCGGCACGGCCAGGACCTGCTCCAGCCCCAGCACGCCATCGTGACTGCGCCAATGCGATTGCGCGGCACCCAGGCTCACGCGATGAAACTGCAGTGCATCCCACGCCAGCGTGGTGGCGGCACGGTCGCCGCGCACGTTCCAGTCCAGGCCACCGCGCAAGCCATGGACGGCTAGACGGCCACCGGCCGCCAGCAAATCCATCCCCGACGTGTTGAAGGCGAAAGCGCGGGCGCCATCGCTGCCGATATCCACGCTGGCGTCGATCGCGCCGGCCAGTTGTGCCTCGGTCAGCCCCAGGCCAGCCAGCCAACTTTGTCCGTAACGCTGGCTGGCCGCCGGAAACTCGGCGTGCAGGCTGGACAACTTCAGACTTTGCAGTGCGCCATTGCCGTCGAACGCCAGCGCGCCTTCCAGCTGCAAGGCATCCGGATCGTTGACCCGCAAGCGCGAAATCGACACTGCGCCGCGTTGGCTGCGCATGCGCAATCCAAGTTGCACCGGGTGCGGCGGCAGCTGCGCGTAGATCGGCCCCAGCAGCAGCTCACCGCCACCAAGGCTGACGTCGATGTCGACTTGCGCCGGCCCGCGCGTGCTGTCCAGATCAAATCGCCCATTGGCGTCAAGCGCCTGCGCCGCCAGCGTGCCCGTGCTGGAGTCCATGCCGATACCGCGCAACACAAATTCGCCGGACGACAGTACGCCCTCGTCGCGTACATCCAGCGCCAGGCTGGCCTGCACCTGGCCGGTGCTGACCTGGCCCGACCACAACGTACCCAGCAATCCCTGGAACCAGGCCGCAGGCAGCTTTTCCAGATTGATCCGCGCATGGGTGGGCTGATCCAGCGGCAAGGCCGCATCGGCGCGTGCCGCGCCTTGTGCAAGATCGATTTGCAGCATGTTGGCCGACGGGCTGATGACGATGTTCACATCGGCCTTGCTCATGGCCCCGCCCGGCGCGCCTGCAAGCCGGATGCCGCCATCAAACACCCAGCGCAGGCGCTCATCGCGATGCAGCCGGCCTTCCATATCCAGGCCGACGCGGCGCCAGCCCAATGCCGGCACGCTGGCCCGCGCCGCATGCAGCTGCAGCATCACTCCGCCATCGACAGCGTCCTGCAGGTTGGCAGAAACCGCCTCCAGGCTGACGCCGGGGACGTGGACTGCCTTGACCGTCACCACCGCATCGGCCAGCGCAGGCACGGCCACGCCCATCCCGAGGATCAGGCTGCAGCACAACAAGACGCGGCGTAATGTGATACCCATGCTGCGGCCATTCTGCCAAAGCCGGATGAACAATACGGAATCCCGCATGCGCCAGCGCCCTGCCCCGATCATGCAGACCCGCACCGTGTCCGTTCCGCGCGTACTGGTGGTGGATGACGATCCGGCCAGTTGCCGCTTCCTTGGTGATGGCCTGCAGGCGCTGGGTGCACAGGTGACGTTGTGCCACAGCGGGCAGCAGGCACTGGTGCGCGCCTGCACCGAGGTCTACGACTTGTTGCTGCTCGATTGCCGCATGCCGGATCTTGACGGGCCGGACATCCTGACTGCGTTACGCAGCCGCACCGATGCCGCATCCGCCGCCGCCATGGCCGTGGCCAGCAGCGCCGAAGGTTGCGCGCAGCTGAGCCCGCCACTTGCCGCGATGGGGTTCAACGGCGTCCTGTCCAAACCCTGTGCCCTGGCCGACCTGGAGCGGATACTGGGGCTGGTGCCAGGCTGGCGTGGACCCGCTGCCGCATTGGACGATGCCGCCGGGCTGAGCAGCAGCGGCGACCAGCACACGCTGCAGGCATTGCGGCAATTGCTGCGCGACGAACTTGAAGTGCTCGATGCGCAACTGGCGACCCTGGCGGGCAGGCACACGGAACTGGTCGAGCGCTTGCATCGCCTGCGTGCTTCCTGCGGATTCTGCGGTGCACCGGCGTTGTCCCGTGCCGCCGCCGCGCTGCAGGACGAAGCCCGTGAGTGCGCGCCACCGGCCAACGCGGTGACTTGTTTCCGCGAGGTGCTGCACGCGACCCAACAGGCACTGCAAGCCGACTAGACCCCGCGTGTGGTCATGACCGCGTACCGGCCATGGCCAGCACACGCCAGGCGCGCAGCTCGCCGCCGCCGAGATGAAAGCGGATGACCTCACGCATCATGTCGCGCAGCGCACGCAGGCCACGGGCATCGGGCATGCAGTCATCCGCCAGGGCCAGCAGATCGGCACCACGCAGGCAGCACGCGCTGCCCGGCAGGCACGGCACGGCGCCATCGCCAGCCTGGTATTGGTAGCTGCCCTGCGGATCCAGGCCAGCACCGCTGTGTGCATCCTCGCGCAGCGGCAAGGCATAACCGATGGCGTCCAGCAGATCACGCTCGAAGCGGCGCAGCGTCCAGGCCAGCGGCTCACCGGCGGCCAGCCGCTCAAGCGTCTGCGCATAAGCCGCGTACAGTCGCGGGAAAGGATCGTCGCGTCCAGTTAGCCGCACCACCAGCTCGTTGAGATACAAGCCGGCAAGCGCCGCGTCCCCGCGCAATGTGTGCGCCAGACCGGCTGGCTCGACGCCAGCCAGGGTCGCCAGCTCGCCACGCTGGAACAAATCCAGCAGCAGCGGTTGGAACGGCTCCAGCTCGGCGCGTCGCAGGCGCGCGCGCGTCCCGCGCACGCCGCGGGCAACCACGCCAATGCGGCCATGATCGCAGGTCAGGCATTCCAGCAGCAGGGACGTCTCGCGATATGGCCGCGAGTGCAGCACGTAGGCAGGTTGTTGTTGCAAACGCATGGCGCCGGCGCCGGACCGTCAGGCACCCACGGCAAGCAAGCTCCGCGTTGACGCGGCCTCACTCATAGCCGAAGTTGCGCAGCATCGCGTCATCGTCGGTCCAGCCTTCGCGCACCTTGACCCACAGGCGCAAAAACACCTTGCGCTCGAACAACCGCTCCATGTTGCGCCGCGCCGCCGAGCCGATGGCCTTGAGCTGCGCGCCGCCGGCACCGATGACGATGGATTTTTGCCCGGCACGCTCGACCCAGATCGTGGCGTGGATTTCCGCAATGCCATCAGGGCGATCCTGGAACTGTTCGATCTCCACCGTGGTGGCGTACGGCAGCTCCTGATCCAGTCTCAGCATGAGCTGCTCGCGCACCATTTCCGCCGCCAGGAAGCGTTCGCTGCGATCGGTGATTTCGTCCTCGCCATACACCGCCGGCTGCACCGGCAGGCGCCGGGCAATGGCTGCTTGCAACGTGTCCAGCCCACGCCGCTTGAGCGCGCTGACGTAATGGATTTCGTCGTAGCTGTGCGCCGCCGACAATTTGGCGACAAAGGGCAGCATGGCGGTCTTGTCCTTGGCCAGGTCCACCTTGTTGATCACCAGCAGGCGCGGTACGGATTGCTCGGTCAGCGCCGCATACAGGGCCTCATCCTCGTCAGTGTAGCGGCCCGCCTCGATCACCTGCACAACCACGTCGACATCACTGATGGCAGCGCGCGCGGCACGGTTCAGGCTGCGATTCATGGCGTGCTTGGCGCCACGATGCAGGCCTGGCGTATCGACGTACAAAATCTGCCAGGACGGTGCATTGGCAATGCCCAGGATGCGGTGGCGCGTGGTCTGCGGCCGCGGGCTGACGATGGACAGGCGAAAGCCGATCAAGGCGTTGAGCAGGGTCGATTTGCCAACGTTGGGCCGCCCGGTCAGGGCCACCATGCCGCAATGGAAAGGTGTCGCCAGGGCGTTGCCGGGTGCCGCGTCAGTCATCGCGAATGCTCATCAAGACAAGGCTGCAGTGTAGTGGCCGGGCGCCCGCTCATGGCGCCGCCGCATGCCGCCGGGCACGAACGATGCCGTAGATGCTCACCGCCAGCCACGCTGCTTCCATGATGAAGGCCGGTGCGTTGTGGCTGCCGAAAGTCAGCGACAGCAGCACGCCGAATGAACCGAACGCATTCATCAGTTGGAAGACCAAGCCGTTGCCATGCAGCTTGCCGGCCTGCAGCAGGAAAAACGCGGCCAGTACCAACAGCACGCCGACATAGCCGGCCCAGTCGTGCCACAGCAATGTACTCATGCTTTTGCGCTCCGTTGACGCAGTGCCTCGAACAAGGCCACGCCGGTGGCTACCGAGACGTTGAGACTCTCCATGCCGCCCGGCATCGGGATGGCGACAACGTAATCGCACAACTCACGCGTCAGCCGGCGCATGCCCTCGCCTTCACCGCCCAGCACGATGGCCAGCGGGCCGGTCAGGTCCGTGGTGTACAGCGATTGCTGCGTTCCACCGGCCAGGCCGGTGATCCAGACTCCGGCGTCTTTCAACTCGCGCAGGCTGCGCGCCAGGTTGGTGACCACGATCAGCGGTACGCGCTCGGCACCACCGGCAGCGGCACGACGCACGACCGGCGTCAAGCCGACCGCGCGATCCTTGGGCACGATGACGGCGGTCACGCCCGCCGCCGCCGCACTGCGCAGGCAGGCGCCCAGGTTGTGCGGATCGGTCACGCCATCAAGCACCAGCAGCAGCGCCCGTGCGCCATCGCGCGCGAGCAGCTCGGCCAGGTCGCTTTCCCGCGCTGCCGGTGCGGCGGCATAGCGCGCGACGATGCCCTGGTGCCGCGCACCGCCGGCGTGACGTTCCAGCGCGTCGCGCGCCACATGCTGCACTGGAATATGCAAGGCCTTGCCACGCTCGACCAGTTCCAGCACGCGGCTGTTGCGCTGGCCAGTTTCCACCAGCAGCTCGCGCACATGCTCGACGTCGTTGCGCAGTGCGCCGTCGACGGCATTGATACCGGCGATGAAACTCTCGCTCATGCCTGCCCCTTTGGTTTATGTCCGCGCCGACCATGTGGCTTGCCGTGGCCACCGGCGTTCTTGTTGGCGCCAGCATCATGGTTGGCGGCGTTCGAGTTGAGCTTGCGTGTCGCGGCCTTGCGCGAACTGGCCGGCGCAGCCTTGGCGGGACGCGGCGCGGTGGTCGGCTTGCGACGCTGACGTGGCGGCTTGTCCGTGACCTGCGTGGCAGGCCGCGTGCTGGCGGACGGCTGGCGGTCGACCACGGGCGCCGGCAATGCTTTGTCGCCATGCGCAAACACGCGACCCAGCGCCCGCGCGGCGCGGCCAAACAAGCTGGTGGACGGCTTGGATGTCGACGCCTTGCCCGGCAGCGAGTAACGCTCGCCGGTGCCGGCATAGTCGTACGCCTTGCCGCCGGGACCGGCCGGGATCCCAGGCCGAGGTGCCACCAGCCGGAAATCAATCTTGCGATCTTCCAGGCTGGCGCGCAGTACCTGGATGCGGACGTGGTCGCCAAGGCGGAATTGTGCGCCCGTGTGTTCGCCCTTGAGCAGTTTGCGCGTGGCGTCAAAGTGGTAGTAATCGTTGGCCAGCTGGCTGATGTGCACCAGGCCGGATACCCGCGATTCGTCCAGTTCGACAAACAAGCCGAACGAGGTGACGCCCGTCACCACGCCATCGAACTCGCTGCCGATGTGCTTGGACATCCACGCGCACTTGAAGCGCTCGTCGACATCGCGCTCGGCCTCCTCGGCCCGCCGCTCGCGCTGCGAGCAGTGCACCGCCAGCGCGGCCATGTCGGTGGCGCTGTAGGTGTATTCGCGGGGTTTGCCGCCGGTGAGCGCGTAGCGAATGGCGCGATGGACCAGCAGGTCGGGATAGCGCCGGATGGGCGAAGTGAAATGCGCATAGGCCGCCAGTGCCAGGCCAAAGTGGCCACGGTTGTCCGGCTGGTAGGCCGCCATGCTTTGCGCGCGCAGCAGCACCGACTGGATCAGTTCGCGCTCGGGACGCTCACGGACCATGCGCAGGATCTCGGAGAAATCCGCCGGAGTGACTTCATCCACCGGCGGCATGCGCAGCTTGAACTCACGCAGGAACTGCTGCAGGTCCTCGTACTTGTCGGCCGGCGGCGGCTCATGGGCACGGAACAGGGCCGGGATTTTCTTCTTCTCGAGGAACAGCGCCGCCTGCACATTGGCGGCGATCATGCATTCCTCGATCAGCTTGTGCGCGTCGTTGCGTTCGGTAGCGCCCATGGCCTCGACACCACCGGTTTGATCCAGGCGGAACTTCACTTCCGGCGTCTCGAAGTCGATGGCCCCGCGCTGTTTGCGCTGCGCCACCATTGCCTGATACAGCGCATGCAAGTGTTCCAGCTGCGGCAGTACATCGCTGACCGTCGCCAGCGCATCGGCGTCGTGCAGCCCCACCGCCTGCCACACCTGGTCGTAGGTCAGCCGCGCATGCGAGCGCATCACGCCTGCGTAAAACCGTGAGCGCGTCACCGCACCGGCAGCATCGACCGTCATGTCGCATACCATGCACAGGCGGTCGACCTTGGGATTGAGCGAGCAGATACCGTTGGATAGCGTCTCCGGCAGCATCGGCACCACGAAGCCGGGGAAATAGGTCGACGTGCTGCGCTCATGCGCTTCGCGGTCCAACGCGCTGCCAACCTGCACGTAGTGCGACACGTCGGCAATGGCCACGATCAGCCGCCAGCCGCCACCGCGCCGCGGCTCGGCGTACACGGCGTCGTCAAAGTCGCGCGCATCGGCGCCATCGATGGTGACCAGCGGCAACTTGCGAATGTCGGTGCGGCCTTCGCACTCGGCGGCGCTGACTTCGGCCGCGACTTGCGCCGCGTCGCGCAGCACTTCGGCCGGCCATTCATGCGGCAAGTCATGGCTGGCGATGGCCATTTCCACCACCAGCGAAGGTTGCAGGCGCTCGCCCAGCACCGCGCGGATGGCACCCAGCGGGCCGCGTTTGGCTGTCGGCGGATCGGTGATTTCCACCACGACAATCTGCCCGGAATGCGCGCCTTGCTCCTGTCCCGGCGTAATCATCACGTCCAGGTGCAGGCGCCGGTCGTCCGGCGTCACCAGGGTCACGCCGTTTTCCACGACCACCCGGCCAACCAGCCGTGGCGAGCGCCGTTGCAGTACCTCGGCAATCGCACCCTGGCGGCGGCCGCGTCGATCCAGGCCGACGACGCTGGCCAGCACGCGATCGCCATGCATCACGGCGCGCATCTGCTGTGGCGACAGGTACAAATCGTCGCCACCTTCATCCGGGCGCAGGAAGCCATAGCCTTCGGCATTGGCCAGCACGACGCCAGCAATCAGGTCCAGTTTTTGCACCGGCGCGTAGCCGCCGCGCCGGCCCAGCAGCAACTGGCCGTCGCGCACCATCGCCGCCAGCCGCTTGCGCAGCGCCTCCAGGTCGACCGCCTCGTCCAGCGCCAGCGCCTGTGCGATGCGCGCTTCGGTCAGCAGCTCGCCGCGGGTTTCCAGCAGGGCCAGGATAGCCTCGCGGCTGGGGATCGGCCGTTCATAACGACGGGCTTCGCGCGCGGCTTGCGGATCATGCAGGTTCGGCGGGGCCGATGGCGGCTGCGCCGCGGCGTTGGCGTGGCGATGGCGACGCGCGCCGGGCGGGTTTGCCCGTGGGCGGGACGGGCCACCGGCATCATCGCCAGTGCGGGTCGGGCGTTTTCTGGTCACGAAATATCCTTGAGCTTCGATATGCCGCGACAAGCATGTCACGACAGGCAATACGACGGATGGGAGTGTTGACAACCCGCAATGGGATGCCTACATTACGCGGCTCATATCGCTGGTACAGCGCTGTGATGCCTGCCCGGGTGGCGGAATTGGTAGACGCACTAGCTTCAGGTGCTAGCGGGGGCAACTCCGTGGAGGTTCGAGTCCTCTCCCGGGCACCAATTGTAGACGAAGGCCGCCGCTCAGGCGGCCTTCGTCTTTCCAGCCGCGCTGTTTTTCGGCCATCCGCCCACAATGACGGCGCCTCGTCATGCTGCCCTGGCCGGTCGCGGCGGGACATGGGCGCGCCTTGTATACTTGCGCGCTTGAACGCGCGGTGGGAGAAGCGGGCGGACCGATACCGGTGCGCGCCGCTGCCGAAGACGCAACGCCCGTAATCGCTCAGGCCCCGTACCACCGCGCGCGAAAAACTCTGGAGAGACCGGTTCAATCCGGCGCCGAAGGGGCACGAAGCGGCTGCAGCGCTTCCAAACTCTCAGGCCAAAGGACAGAGGGGCGCCCACGTGCGGCACGGCACGCAAGCCTTTGGATGAGCGATCATGAGCCAGACCCCTACTCCCTCGCTGCGCGAGCTTGAGCATCACGACGAGTTCATCGCCCGCCACATTGGCCCCACCGATACCGAGGTTGCCCAGATGCTGGCGGTGCTCGGCCAGGATTCGCTGGAATCGCTGACCGATGCCATCGTGCCAGCGTCGATCAAGTCGACCGCGCCATTGGACTTGCCGCAAGCCGTCACCGAAGTCGATGCACTGGCGCAAATCCGCATCATCGCCGACAAGAACCAGGTGCTGCGCAGCTTCATCGGTCAGGGCTACTACGGCACGTACACGCCCAACGTGATCCTGCGCAACATCCTGGAAAACCCGGCCTGGTACACGGCCTACACGCCGTATCAGGCGGAAATCTCGCAAGGGCGCATGGAAGCGTTGATCAATTTCCAGACCATGGTGACCGACCTCACCGGCATGGCCATCGCCAACTCCTCGTTGCTGGATGAAGCCACCGCGGCAGCCGAGGCGATGACGCTGGCGCGGCGCTCGGCCAAATCCAAGTCCAGCACGTTCCTCGTCGCCGGCGATATCCATCCGCAAACGCTGGAAGTGCTGCGCACGCGCGCCGAGCCGTTGGGGTTGGTGATCGAAGTTGCCAATTCCGAGGCGGAATACCGCGCGGCCTTGACCAAGGGCGATTACTTCGCCCTGCTGGTGCAGTACCCGGCATCCAGCGGCTGGCTGGCAGACTGGTCCGGCGACGTGGAGACGATCCACAGCCATCACGCCTTGTTCGTGGTCGCCACTGATCTGCTGGCCCTGACCCTGCTCAAGTCGCCGGGCGAGATGGGCGCGGACATCGTCGTCGGCAACACGCAGCGTTTTGGCGTGCCGCTGGGTTTTGGCGGTCCGCACGCCGGCTTCATGGCCTGCCGCGATGCATACAAGCGCTCGATGCCCGGCCGGTTGATCGGCGTATCGGTCGATACCCAGGGCCATCCCGCCTACCGCCTTACCTTGCAGACGCGCGAGCAGCACATCCGCCGCGAAAAGGCCACGTCCAACATCTGCACCGCGCAAGTGCTGCTGGCGGTGATGGCCGCCATGTACGCGGTGTACCACGGCCCGGATGGCCTCAAGCGCATCGCCCAGCGCGTGGCGCGGCTGACCGCGATCCTCAAGGCCGGCCTGGCGCAGCTTGGCTACAGCCACGATCACCACGGCAGCGCGTTCGACACCATCAGCTTGAAGACCGACGACAAGACCGATGCGCTACTGGCGCGCGCGCGGTCGCTCGGCGTCAACCTGCGCAAGGCGTGGGACGTCTACATCTGCATCTCGCTGGATGAGACCACCACGCGCGCCGATGTCGAGCTGCTGTGGCGCATCTTTGCCGGCGACACCGTCACGCTGCCGTCGATCGACGCGCTGGACGCCAGCGCGCCGTCGCTGATCCCGGCGGGACTCGCGCGCACCACGCCGTTCCTCACCCATCCGGTGTTCAACACTTACCACAGCGAGCATGAAATGCTGCGCTACCTGCGGCGCCTGTCCGACAAGGACCTGGCCATGGATCGCAGCATGATCCCGCTTGGCAGCTGCACCATGAAGCTCAACGCCACCGCCGAGATGATCCCGGTGACCTGGCCGCAGTTTGGCGCCATCCATCCACTGGCTCCGGCCGCGCAGACCACCGGTTACAAGGCACTGACCGATTCGCTGGAAGCGATGCTGGCCGAGCTTACCGGCTACGACGCAGTCAGCCTGCAGCCCAACGCCGGCGCGCAGGGCGAATACTCCGGCCTGCTGGCCATCCGCGCCTGGCATCGCTCGCGCGGCGAAGGCCATCGCGACATCTGCCTGATCCCGGAATCGGCGCATGGCACCAACCCGGCGTCGGCCACCATGTGCGGCATGACCGTGGTGGTTACCAAGTGCGACGCGCATGGCAACGTCGACGTCGACGACATTCGCGCGCAAGCCGAGAAGTATTCTGACCGGCTCGCCGCGTTGATGATTACCTACCCGTCCACCCACGGCGTGTTCGAGGAAGACATCGTCGCCATCTGCGACATCGTGCACGCCAACGGTGGGCAGGTGTACACCGATGGCGCCAACATGAACGCGCTGGTCGGCGTGGCCAAGCCCGGCAAGTGGGGCTCGGACGTCTCGCATCTCAACCTGCACAAAACCTTCTGCATCCCGCACGGCGGTGGCGGCCCCGGCGTCGGCCCGTGTGCGGTGAAGTCGCACCTGGCACCGTTCCTGCCACGCAAGCTGGGCGAGGACGGCGCAGTCGGCATGGTCAGCGCGGCCAGCTACGGTTCGGCGTCGATCCTGCCGATCAGCTGGATGTACATCACGCTGATGGGTCAGCAAGGCCTGCGCAAGGCCACGCAGGTCGCGCTGCTCAACGCCAACTACATTGCCAAGCGTCTGGCACCGCACTACCCCACTCTCTACACCGGCCGCAACGGCCTGGTGGCGCACGAGTGCATCCTCGACCTGCGCCCGCTCAAAGAGACCAGCGGCATCGAGGCCGAGGACGTCGCCAAGCGCCTGATCGACTTTGGCTTCCACGCGCCGACGCTGAGCTTCCCGGTTGCCGGCACGCTGATGGTCGAGCCGACCGAAAGCGAGCCCAAGGCAGAACTGGATCGCTTCATCGACGCCATGATCCAGATCCGCGAGGAAATCCGCGCCGTGGAGGGAGGCCGGCTCGACCGCGAGGACAACCCGCTGAAAAACGCCCCGCACACCGCTGCCATGGTGTCCGCCAGCGAATGGACGCACGCCTACCCGCGCGAGCTGGCCGTCTTCCCGCTGTCCAGCCTCAAGCAACAAAAGTACTGGCCGCCAGTCAGCCGCGTCGACAACATCTACGGCGACAAGCACGTCATGTGCGCCTGCATTCCGGTGGATGCGTACAAGGATGAAGTCGAGGCGTAAGGCGGTTCATCCACGCTGACACGACAGCAAGCGGCTCCGCCATGTGGGGCCGCTTGCTATGCTCCGGGCAGACATCCCGACGGGGGAACGGATGACACCGGAAGCGAAAGCCCGCGAACTGATCGACGCCAAGCTGGAAGCCGCCGGCTGGGTCGTGCAAGACACAAAACAGATCAACCTCGGCGCAGCCAGTGGCGTTGCCGTGCGTGAGTACCCTACCGACACAGGTCCGGCAGACTACCTGTTGTTTGTGGATCGCCGGCCCGTCGGCGTGATCGAGGCCAAGCGCGACGAGGCTGGCGAGAACCTCACCGCGCATGAGGCGCAGACCGAACGCTACGCCGGCGCCCAACTGAAATGGCGCAAGGACAGCGTGCCGCTGCGCTTTCTGTACGAGGCAACCGGCCGGATCATTCATTTCACCGATGCCGGCGACCCACGCCCGCGGGCCCGCGAGCTGTTCCATTTCTTCCAGCCACAGACGTTGGCCGCGTGGGCGGCACAGCCGGATACCCTGCGTGGCCGGCTGGCCGAACGGATGCCGCCACTACCCACCCGCAACCTGCGCGAGTGCCAGATCAGCGCCGTCAACGGCCTGGAGCGGTCGCTGGTGATGGCCAAGCCACGCGCATTGATCCACATGGCCACCGGTGCCGGCAAGACCTTCACCGCCATCACCGCGATCTATCGTCTGCTCAAGTTCGCCGACGCCAAACGCATCCTGTTCCTGGTCGATACGCGCAACCTCGGCAAGCAGGCGCATCAGGAGTTCATGGCCTATTCGCCGCCGGACGACGGCCGCAAGTTCACTGAGCTGTACAACGTGCAGCGTCTTTCTAGCAGTCATATCGACCCGCATGCGCAGGTGTGCATCAGCACCATCCAGCGCATGTACTCGATCCTGAGTGGCGAGGATATCGACGAGTCCGCCGAAGACATCGAGCCGGGCGACCTGCCTCAGGCCAACCAGAAGGCCCGGCTGGTGCACTACAACCCGGCCGTGCCGATCGAGGAGTTCGACTTCATTGTCATCGACGAGTGCCACCGCAGCATCTACAACCTGTGGAAACAGGTGCTGGATTACTTCGACGCTTTCCTCATCGGCCTTACCGCCACGCCGGACAACCGTACCTACGGCTTCTTCAATCAAAACGTCGTCGCCGAATACAGCTACGAGCAGTCCGTGGTTGACGGCGTCAACGTGATGTACGACGTCTACGAGATTGAAACCCAGATCACCCGCGCCGGTGCCGAGCTGAAGGCGACCGAATGGGTGGATCACCGCGAGCGCCAGACCCGCGCCAAACGTTGGGCCGAAATCGAGGAGGACACCGCTTACAGCGGCAAGGAGCTGGACCGCTCGGTAGTCAACCCTGACCAGATCCGCCAGGTGATCCAGGCGATGAAGACCGCGGTGGAAACCACCATCTACCCGCAACGCAAGGAAGTGCCCAAGACCCTGATCTTCGCCAAGACCGACAGCCACGCCGACGACATCATCCAGACCGTGCGCGAGGTCTATGGCGAAGGCAATGCGTTCTGCAAGAAGGTTACCTACAAGGCCGACGAGGATCCGGACACCATCCTGTCCAACTTCCGCAACGAGTACTACCCGCGCATCGCCGTCACCGTCGACATGATCGCCACCGGCACCGACGTGAAGCCGCTGGAAGTGCTGCTGTTCATGCGCGACGTGCGCAGCCGCGGCTACTACGAACAGATGAAAGGCCGCGGCGTGCGCAGCCTCGATGGCGAATCGCTGAAGAAAGTCAGCAACAGCGCCGCTGGCGCCAAGACCCACTTTGTGCTGATCGACGCCGTCGGCGTAGAGAAATCGCTGAAAACCGAGAGCCGCCCGCTGGAGAAGAAGCCCAGTGTGAGCCTCGACAGCCTGCTCAAGGGCATCGCCATCGGCAGCCGCGACGATGACACCGTGCTCAGCCTGGGCAGCCGCCTGGTGCGGCTGGCCAAGCAGCTCGACGACAAGGCGCTGGCGCGGATCAAGCAAACCGCCGGTGGTTTGGCACTCAACGACCTTGCCCGTGAACTGGTGCAGGCGGTCGATCCCGACCGCATCGCTGCCGATGCATTGGATACCGCCAAAGCGGCCGGCATTACCCGCAGCGCCGACACGCTCACCGCCGACGAGCTGGCCACCGCCCGGCAACGGCGTGTGTCCACCGCCTGCCAGCCGTTCGATGATCCCAAACTGCGCGACCTGATCGAATCGGCCCAACGCGAGCACGAACAACTCATCGACCACGTCAACCCGGATCAAGTCACCTTCAGCGGCTACAGCGCGCAGGCCGAAGCCGAGGCGCAGGCCACCGTGCAGAAGTTCGTCGACTACCTCGCCGCCCATCGCGACGAAATCGCCGCGCTGGACTTCTTCTACCAGCAGCCCTACCAGCGCCGACCGCTGACCTTCGCCATGATCGAAGAGCTGCACGACGCGCTGGCACGGCCGCCGTTGGTGCTCACCACCGAACGGCTGTGGTCCGCCTACGCCCGCGTGCAGGCCAGCAAGGTGGCCGGCGCCGACACCCGCCGCCAGCTCACCGATCTGGTCGCGCTGGTGCGTTTCGCACTGGGGCTGGACGAGGAGCTGCGTCCGTTCGCCGACCGCGTCGACAAACGCTTTCAGGCGTGGATCTTCCGCCACAATGCGCAGCGCGCCACGGCGTTCACTGACGAACAGACGCAGTGGTTGCGCCTGATCAAGGATCACATCGCCTCAAGCTGCGCGATCAGCCGCGAGGATTTCGACTACGCGCAGCTGGCTGACAAGGGCGGGCTGCAGAAGGCATGGCAGGTGTTTGGCGAGCAGCTTGATGGGTTGCTCGTGGAAATGAATGAGGAGTTGGTGGCTTGAGTAGTAACCTTCCGCACGGTTGGGCCAAAGTCCCGCTGAGCGAAATTGTTGTCCCTAGAAGCGAGCGTGTAGCACCTCAATTGCTCCCCGATGCACAATTCATTGGCATGGAGCATGTCGAGCCGCATACCAACCGGATTCTGAAAACTGTTGCGGCGGCCACGGTGGTGAGCAGTGCCGCTCGCTTTTATGAAGGGGACATCCTTTACGGACGGATGCGCCCCTACTTGAACAAGGTGGTGTCACCACACCTCGACGGCCTTGCATCTGCGGAATTCATTGTGTTTCCGAGAAGTGATGTGATCGAAAGCCGTTTCTTACTGCGGCGTCTTTCGTCCAGCGACTTTATAGAGTTCGCATGCAGCCAGTACGAAGGAGACAGGCCGAGAGTCAAGTTCGACCAACTTGGAAGTTTCATAGTCTTGCTTCCACCAATCGCTGAACAAACCCGCATCGTCGAAAAGCTCGAAGAGCTGCTGTCCGACCTCGATGCCGGCGTAGCCGAGCTGAAGGCCGCGCAGCGCAAGCTGGCCCAGTACCACCAGTCGCTGCTGAAAGCCGCGGTAGAAGGCGCCCTCACCGCCGACTGGCGCGCCGCCCGCGCCCAAAGCAGCGAGCCCCAGGAAACCGGCGCCGAACTGCTGCAACGCATCCTCACCGAACGCCGCACCCGCTGGGAAGCCAAACAACTCTCCAAGTTCGCCGAGCAAGGTAAGACACCACCGAAAGATTGGGGATCCAAATATCCAGAACCGATCAAGCCCGATACCACCGACCTGCCCACACTGCCAGAAGGTTGGGTGTGGACGTGCCTGGATCAGCTGACTGAACTCGTAACGAGCGGCTCACGTGGATGGGCCACCTACTATGCAGATCGCGGCGCAACATTCATCCGCTCGCAAAACATCAACAAGGACTGGCTCGACCTTTCAGATATTGCGTTCGTCAACCCACCCCGAAACAGCGAAGGTGCGCGCACGCGGGTACAACGAGATGATCTCCTGTTAACGATTACTGGCGCTAATGTGGGCAAGACCGCACGAGTAAACGTTGAACTGGAAGAAGCCTACGTAAGCCAACACGTGGCATTAATCCGCCCTGTGGAATCAGGTCTCAGCGCCTATCTACACCTATACCTGACTTGCAACGCAGGTGGCAGAGGGCAACTCGATAATGAGGCATACGGCGCGGGCAAACCTGGACTCAATCTCCAACAGGTTTTGTCTGTTGTGATTCCATTGCCGAGTCCACGTGAATTACCAAAACTTCTGAGTGCGATTGTCTCAGCTATCGATGCCGCGACAATGCAAGAAGCATCTATTGCACACACTCTTAACCAATCTGCCGCCCAACGCAAAAGCATCCTCAAAGCCGCCTTCGCCGGCCAACTGGTGCCGCAAGACCCCAACGACGAACCGGCCAGCGTGCTGCTGGAACGCATCCGCGCCGAGCGCGTCTCAAGCGCTGCGAAGCGTTCAGGCAAAACTGGACTCAAGGCCAGGAAAAAAGCATGAGCGACGACAAGGGTGGTTTGATCCTGTATCGCACCGAGGACGGCCGTGCGGATATCCAGCTGCGTGCGGTGGACGGCACGGTGTGGCTGAGTCAGGCCGAGATGGCGGATCTGTTCGATACCACGCCGCAGAACATCACACAGCACATCCGCGCCGTATATGCCGAGGGTGAACTGGATGAGGCGGCAACTTGTAAGGATTACTTACAAGTTCAAACCGAGGGTGGCCGCGAGGTTCGCCGCAACCTGAAGAACTACCGGCTGGAAATGATCCTGGCCGTCGGTTTCCGCGTGCGCTCGCCGCGCGGCAACCAGTTCCGCCGCTGGGCCGGCACCGTGCTGGCCGAGTATCTGGTCAAGGGCTTCGCCATGAACGACGCCCGGCTCAAGGATGCCGAGCGGGTCGATTACTTCGAGGAATTGCTGGCGCGCATCCGCGACATCCGCAGTTCGGAGAAGCGTTTCTACCAGAAGCTGCGCGACCTGTTCAAAGCCAGCAGCAGCGATTACGACGGCACCGCGCAAACGGCCAAGACGTTTTTCGCCACGATCCAGAACAAGCTGGTGTTCGCCATCACCGGCCAGACGGCCTCCGAGCTGATCGTGGCGCGGGCCGACCCTACCGCCGACAACATGGCGCTGACCAACTGGCCCGGCACGCGCATCCGCAAGGCCGATGTGGTGGTGTCCAAGAATTACCTGCTTGCCGACGAACTCGACCAGCTCAATCGCCTGGTGACGATGTTCCTCGACTTTGCCGAGGATCGCGCGACACGCCGCATCGAAACCCGCATGAGCGAATGGATTGCGCAGACCGACCGTTTCCTGACCTTCAACGAACGCTCGACCCTGAGCGGCGCGGGCCGCGTCTCACACGACCGGATGGAAAGCATCCTCAACGAACGCTTCGCCGAGTTCGACGCACGCCGCCGAGAACAAGAGCGACTGATCTCCGAGCAGGAAGCCAGTGACGATCTGGCGCAGCTGGAATCCGCCGCGGCCAGACTCGCACCCCACAAGAAAACCAAAGGCCCGAAGAAGCCATGAACAGCCACACCCTCGTCCAGAAGCTCTGGAATTTCTGCAACACCCTGCGCGACGACGGCGTCGGCTATGGCGACTATCTGGAACAGCTGACCTACCTGCTGTTCCTGAAACTGGCGCACGAGTACGCGCAGCCGCCGTACAAACGCGACACGCACATCCCGCGCAGCTACGACTGGAACAGCCTGAAGACGAAGACCGGCGAGCCGCTGGAGTCGCATTACGTGAAGACGCTGCGCAAGCTCGGCGAAGAGATGGGCATGCTGGGTGCGATCTTCTTCAAGGCGCAGAACAAGATCCAGGACCCGGCCAAGCTAGCCCGGCTGGTGCAGATGATCGACGCGGAGAGCTGGCTGAGCCTGGAAACCGACGTCAAGGGCGACCTGTACGAAGGCCTGCTGCAGAAGAACGCCGAAGACACCAAGAGCGGCGCCGGCCAGTACTTCACCCCGCGCCCGTTGATCCAGGCGATGGTGGAATGCGTGCAGCCGGAACCGAAGAAGACCGTGGCGGACCCTGCCTGCGGTACCGGCGGCTTTTTCCTGGGTGTGCACGAGTGGCTGACCCGGCCGGGAAACCGACTCAATCCGACGCAGGCAAAGTTCTTGCGCCACGACACGTTCCACGGCAACGAGATCGTGCCGGGTACGCGGCGCATGTGCCTGATGAACCTGTTCCTGCACAACATCGGCACGCTCGACGGTGCGCCGATGGTGGAGCGCGCCGATGCGCTGATCGCCCAACCGATCAAGACCTTCGACTACGTGCTGGCCAACCCGCCCTTCGGCAAAAAGAGCAGCATGACCATCACCAATGAGGACGGCGAGGAAGACCGCGACGCGCTGACCTACGAGCGCCAGGACTTCTGGCAGACCACCTCGAACAAGCAGCTCAACTTCCTGCAACACATCGTGTCGATGCTGAAGACCACCGGCCAGGCCGCCGTGGTGCTGCCCGACAACGTGCTGTTCGAGGGCGGTGCCGGCGAAAAGATCCGTCGCAAGCTGCTGGAAACCTGCGACGTACACACCTTGCTGCGCCTCCCTACCGGCATCTTCTACGCGCAGGGCGTAAAGGCAAACGTGGTGTTCTTCGACGCCAAGCCCAAGGACGGCAAGGTGCACACCAAGGGCGTGTGGATCTACGACCTGCGCACCAACAAGCACTTCACCCTGAAGACCCGCCCGCTCAAACGCGACGACCTGCAGGACTTCATCGACTGCTATCGCCCGACCAACCGCCACAAGCGCAAGGAGTCGGAACGGTTCAAATACTTCGACTACAAGACCCTGACTGCCCGCGACAAAGCCAGCCTCGACATCTTCTGGCTCAAGGACGACAGCCTCGACAACCTCGACGACCTGCCGCCACCGGACGTGCTGGCGCTGGAAATCGTGGAGCATCTGGAAGCCGCGCTGGCATCGTTTCGGGAAGTGGCGGCGGCGTTGCCTCCATCCGCCGGGACAGAATAGGAACGCTTAGCCAACCATCGCATACAGAGTGGCAACCGACGGTCAGGATGCGCGTCTCGGTAACAGGAAAGTCATGGTGAAGGCTGCCAACCTGGCTTCGCGACTACCCGCCCTGCATCAAGCTCCGCCAAGTGCCACCCGCACTTCCACCCCCGCCAACGCATGCATCCGCGCCACGGCGTTGTCGAGCACGCGGGCTACAGGCACATTGCGGGCGGTGAATATGTCGGCCAGGGACTGGTAGTAGCCGAGCGTGCCATCGCGCCGGCCGGTGAAGCGGTCGAACACCTTGCTGCCGATGGCCGGGTTTTCCAGGTCGCGCACGATGGCGCGGGCGTTGTGCAGCTTGTCGCAGGCGGAAACCAGCAGGGTTTGCTCGGTAGCGGTTTTCAGGTGCGCAATGTAGGCGTGCTTGCGTTCCAACCAGTTACGACGTTTGTCCGCGGGGTCAGTGTGGCTGGCCTTGCTTTCGGCGCTGCCGTCGGTGCAGTCCTTGACGATGTCGGCCACAGCGTCGCCAAACTGCGCGCGGATGATGGCCTCATGCGCAGCACCGCAATCCTCCAGCGTGTCGTGCAACAGGCCGGCAATGGCCTGATCCTCGCTGCCGTTGAATTCGATGACCAGGCTGGCCACGCCAAGCAGGTGGTAAATATAGGAAACGCTCGAGCCCTTGCGCACCTGCGCGGCGTGGGCGACGCGGGCGTAATCGACGGCCTCACTGAAACGTCGGGTCAATGCAGTCATGGGTGTTCCTCCTGTGGTTTTTACCCCGCGATGATGCCCCCGCCGTGTCGCAGTGGTTGCGACGCCCGCTGCCATGCAGTGCGTCAACCCGCGTGCGGCAACCGCCCCACCTATACTTGGCTGCCCAACCCGTCCAGAGCGCCATGAACTACCGTCACGCCTACCACGCCGGGAATTTTGCCGACGTCCTCAAGCACCTCGTGCTGCGGGCGCTGATCGAGGCACTGGAGGCCAAGGCCACGCCGTTTTGCTACCTCGAGACGCATGCCGGGCGTGGCAGCTATGCATTGCATGGGCCAGAGGCCGGCAAGACGGATGAGTTCAAGGACGGCATCGAGCGCATCCATGCCGCGCCGAAATTGCCGGCCCTGCTTCAGCGCTGGCGCGAAGCGATTGCCGCCGTGCCGGGCAATGACGAAGGCCTCACTGTCTATCCCGGCTCGCCGCTGCAGGTTGCCAACTTGTTGCGAGCAGGTGACAGCGCGCAATTGTGCGAACTGCAGGTGGACGAGGCGGCGGCGTTGCGGCAGCTGTTTCATGGAAATCATCAAATCCACGTGCATCAGCGCGACGGCTATGCCGCGCTCAAGGCCCTGTTGCCGCCGGCGGAGCGGCGCGGCTTGGTATTGATCGACCCACCCTACGAGGCGCAGGAAGCCGAGTACAAGCTCATCGCCGCCGCATTGAAGGCGGCGCTGCTGCGCTGGCCGACCGGCATCTACGCCGTGTGGTATCCGATCAAGCTGCGCAGCCAGGTACAGCCCTTCCTGCACGGCTTGCAACGCAGCGCGACCAAGCGCGTGTTGCGCGCCGAAATCCTGCTGCATCCCGACGACACGCCGCAGCGACTCAATGGCGCCGGCATGGTGGTGCTCAATGCGCCGTGGAATCTGGATGACGTGCTGCGTGAGCCGCTGCGCGTGCTGGCCAAGCTGCTGACGCAGGACGCGCCCGCGCGCTGCGTGCTGGACTGGCTGCGCGCCGAGGGCGCCGAGCCACCGGAGCCCAGCCCGTTGCCGCCTTCGCGGCTGGCGCATCTGCGCGCCATGCAGCGCCGCTGAAGGCTGTCATGCACTGCCTGCACGGCAAATGCGCTAGCGTGCCATCCATCGTTTGCCCACGCCGGAGTCAGATCATGCGTCCAGTCATCCGTTGGTCCACCGTCGCCGCTGGCGCATTGCTTGCCGTTGCCCTGAGCGGCTGTGCGCCCGCGCCGATCTACACCACGACCGGCCCGACCACGGCCGCCACACCCACGTCCGTGGCACAGTCGCCCGGGCAATTCGTCAACGCGCAGGTGGTCTGGGGCGGACGCATCGTGCAGGTGCGCAATCTGGCCGACCGCAGCGAGATCGAGATCCTCGCCTACGCACTGGATCGCTCGCAGCGGCCACAGGCCAATGATGTCGGCAGCGGGCGCTTCGTCGCCCGGCTGTCCGGCTACGCCGAACCGCTGGATTATCCCGCCGGCGCGTTGATTACCGTGCTGGGCACACTTGATGGCACGCGCGCCGGCAAGGTGGGCGCGGCCGACTACGTGTTCCCGCAGGTCAAGGTCAGCCGCGCGCACGTGTGGACCGCCGCCGAGCTGGGCAAGGGCCGCAACAACGTGCACTTCGGCCTGGGCGTGGGTGTCGGTATCCGTTGATCGCCACGCACCGCGACTCATCCCCGCATCACACTGGAACCGTGCATGTCCGGCCACGCCGCCAATCCCGTCAAAGCCATCCTGCTGGCGCTTGGCGCCAACTTTGCCATCTTCGTGGCCAAACTCGGAGCCGCATTGGTCACCGGTTCCGGGGCAATGATGGCCGAGGCGGTGCATTCGCTGGCCGATTGCGGCAATCAATGCCTGCTGCTGTTTGGCATCCGCCAGGCCAAGCGGCCGCCATCGGACGACTACCCCTTGGGCTGGGGGCGCGCGTTGTATTTCTGGTCGTTCCTGGTGGCGATCCTGTTGTTCAGCGTAGGCGGCATGTTCTCGATCTACGAGGGCGTGCACAAGCTCACGCACACCGAGCCGCTGCGGATGCCATGGTTGGCGCTGGGCGTGCTGCTGTTTGGCATCGTCGCCGAAAGCGTGTCGATGCGCGGTTGCATGAAGGAGGTCAACAAGGCCCGCGGTGAACAAGGCCTGTGGACGTGGTTCCGGCAAACGCGTTCCAGCGAGCTACTGGTGATCTTTGGTGAGGACCTGGCGGCATTGGTCGGCCTGTGCCTGGCGGCGCTGGCTGTCGGCGCCACCATGTTGACCGGCAACATGCTGTTTGACGCCGCCGGCACCATTGCCATTGGCGTGTTGCTGATCGTCATCGCGGTGCTGGTGGCCATCGAGGTCAAGGCGCTGCTGATTGGGCAAGGCGTGGAGCCGCGACGCCGCGATGCCCTGCTGGCGTTCCTGCGCAGCCGCGCGGAAATCGCCGAGGTGTTGAACCTGATCACCCTGCAGATGGGCCCGGATGTCATGGTGGCGGTCAAGGCGCGCATGCAGCCGGTGGCCGACACTGCGGCGCTGGTCGCAGCCATCAACACCGTCGAAGTCGCCATGAAGGCGCAGTTTGACGACATACGCTGGAGCTTCTTCGAGCCTGACCAGGCCGATTGAATCGGATTGATTGAATCAGGCCGATAGCCGGCGTGCGCGCCATACCGTGCCATCTTCTTCGTCGCATATGCCAGCCTTCAAGACGTGCCCTGGGTGAACCGCGCGCAGACGGCTTTATGCTGCGGCGCACTCAATACGCTACAGTATGGTTATCTCAACGATGGCCATCCGCATGGATTTCGCCGCACCCCTTGCCCGCGCACCGCTGCCTCGCCCCAGCTATCAACGTTTTGCCGCGCCTGGCGCGGATCGCGGCGGCGAGGTTTTGATGACCGCCGATGGTCGTCCGTTGCGCCTGCGCACCATCGCACCGGATGACGTTGCGGCACTGCAGCGTTGTTTTCGCCGTCTGTCGGCACAGGACATTCGTCGACGCTTCCTGCACGCCATGAGCGAGTTGCCTGAGCCGATGGCGCAGCGCCTGTGCCAGATCGATGGCACGCGTGAAAGCGCGTTGGTGCTGCTGGATGATGCCGTCAGTCCGTACGAGATTCGCGGCGTCGGCCGCGTGTTTGTCGATGCGACCACCGACAGCGCGGAGTTTTCCCTGCTGGTCGAGCAGGCGTGGTCGCGGCTCGGCCTTGGTGCGCAGCTGATGCAACGCCTGATTGCCGATTGCCGCAAGCGCAAGCTGGCCGAACTCTGGGGCTGCGTATTGCTGGAAAACCAGCCAATGCTGGATCTGTGTCGTGACCTGGGTTTCGAGCAGCACTTGTTGACCGGCGAGCCGGGCACGGCACGCGTCACCCTGCAGCTTTCCGACTGATCGACGGTCCCGCGCGGGTTACACTTGCCGGCTTGCTGCGGCGTGATCCCCGCCGTCGGCGTTGCTGCCGCGTTGTCTATGCCCTCTTCGATCCGATTGCCCGCCCTGCCCTCCACGCCCAAGCAGCGCCGTTACTGGACGCCGCCCAACGGCTCGGCGCGCGCGCTGTTGATCGCCGAGGCCGCCAATGCCCACGATGGGCTGCTGGTGGCCATCACCCGTGACGCGCAGCGCGCCCGCGCACTGGAATCGGAAGTCCAGGTTTTTACCCGGCAACTGCCGGTGCTGCATTTCCCCGATTGGGAAACACTGCCCTATGAGGCCTTCAGCCCACATCCGGCGGTGATCTCGCAGCGCATTGCCACGCTGTACCGGCTGCCCACCATCCAGCGCGGCGTGCTGGTGGTGCCGGTAGCCACGCTGATGCAGCGCATTGCCCCGCCCAGCCACATCACCGGCGCCGGCCTGATGCTGGACAAGGCGCAGAAGTTCGACATCGCCAGCGAGCAGCGGCGGCTGGAAGGCGCCGGCTATCGCCATGTGCCGCAGGTCACCGAGCCGGGCGAGTTTGCCGTGCGCGGGGCACTGATGGACATCTTCCCGATGGGTGCCGATGCGCCGTATCGGGTGGAATTGCTGGACGACGAGATCGAGTCCATCCGCAGTTTCGATCCCGAGACCCAGCGCTCGCAGCAGCAAGTGGAAAGCGTGCAGCTCCTGCCGGCGCACGAATTCCCGCTGACCGATGAAGCGGCCAAGGCCTTTCGCGGCGCCCTGCGCGAGCGTTTCCCGATCGACGTGCGCCGCTGCCCGCTGTATCAGGACATGAAGGAGGGCGTGACGCCGGGCGGCATCGAGTATTACCTGCCGCTGTTTTTCGCGCAGACCGCCACGCTGTTCGATTACCTGCCCGACAACGCGCTGTTCGTGTCCTGCGAAGGCGCGGCCGCTGCCGCCGACCAGTTCTGGACGCAGACGGCCGAGCGCTACGACCAGCGCGCACACGACATCGAACGTCCGGTGCTGCCGCCGGCCGAGCTGTATCTGCCGCCGGACGACCTGCGGGCGCAGCTCAACCAGCGGCTGCGCATCGAGGTGGTTGAAGCCGACCATCCGCATGCAGTGGCCACCGGCACGCAGAATGCGCCGGACCTGCCACTGGTGCGCAAGGGCGAGCCGTCCGCTACCGCGCTACGGCAGTTCCTGGACAGTTATCGCGGCCGCGTGCTGATTGCGGTCGACTCCGCCGGGCGACGTGAAACATTGCTGGACACGCTGGATGCGGCCGGCCTGCACCCGACGGGCGTCGATGGCTGGCCGGCCTTTGTCGGCGCCGCTGCCGACGCCGCGCCGCCGCGTTTCGCCATCACCGTGGCAGCACTGGAACGTGGCTTTGCGCTGAACCAACCGCTGCTCACGGTGCTTACCGAGCATGAGCTGTTTGGCGAGCGCGTGCGCAGCGAACACGAGCGCAAGCGCCGTCGCGGCGCCGCGCGTGATCCGGAAAGCATCATCCGCGACCTTACCGAGCTCACGCCCGGCGCCCCTATCGTGCATGTCGACCATGGTGTAGGCCGTTATCGCGGCCTGGTGACGATGGATGTCGGCGGCATGACCGGCGAGTTCGTCACCATCGAATACGCCAAGGGCGACAAGTTGTACGTGCCGGTGGCGCAGTTGGGCCTGGTCAGCCGCTACAGCGGCACCGCGCCGGAGCTGGCGCCGCTGCATTCGTTGGGTGGCGACGCGTGGGAACGCGCCAAGCGCAAGGCGGCTGAGCAGGTACGCGACGTTGCCGCCGAGCTGCTGGCCATTTATGCGCAGCGCCAGGCACGCGGCGGCCAGGCCATGGCGGTCGACCGTGCGCTGGTGGAGGCCTTTGGCCGCAGCTTCCCGTTCGAGGAAACGCCAGACCAGCAAATCGCCATCGATGCCGTGCTGGATGATCTGGCGGCGCCGCGCGCGATGGATCGCGTAGTGTGTGGCGACGTCGGCTTCGGCAAGACCGAAGTGGCCCTGCGCGCCGCCTTTGCCGCCGCCACCGCCGGCAAGCAGGTGGCCGTGTTAGTGCCGACCACGCTGCTGGCGCAGCAGCACTACAGCAACTTTGCTGACCGCTTTGCCGACTGGCCGGTGCGCGTCGACGTGCTTTCACGCTTTCGCTCGAAGAAAGACGTGGCCGACGCGCTCAAGCGCCTGGCCGAGGGCGAGATCGACGTCATCATCGGCACGCACAAGCTGCTCATGGGCGACGTCAAATTCAAGAACCTGGGCCTGGTCGTGGTCGACGAGGAGCAGCGCTTTGGCGTACGGCAAAAGGAACAGCTGAAGAAGCTGCGCGCCGAAGTGGACCTGCTGACCATGACCGCCACGCCGATCCCGCGCACGCTCAACATGGCCATGAGCGGTCTGCGCGACCTGTCGCTGATCGCCACGCCGCCAGAGCATCGCACGGCCGTGCGCACCTTCATCAGCGCGTGGGATCCGGCCACCATCCGCGAGGCGTTGCAGCGCGAGTTGGCACGCGGCGGCCAGGTGTATTTCCTGCACAACGAGGTGCAAAGCATCGAGCGTGTGGTGCGCGAGCTGGCCACGCTGGTGCCCGAGGCGCGTATCGGCGTGGCCCACGGCCAGATGCCGGAGCGTGAGCTGGAAAGCGTCATGGCCGATTTCCACCGCCAGCGTTTCAACGTGCTGGTATGCACCACCATCATTGAAACCGGCATCGACATTCCCACCGCCAACACCATCATCATCGATCGCGCCGACCACTTTGGCCTGGCGCAGCTGCACCAGTTGCGTGGCCGCGTCGGGCGCTCGCATCACCGCGCCTATGCCTATCTGGTGGTGCCTGATCGCAAGAGCATCACTGCCGACGCGCAAAAGCGCCTGGAGGCGCTGGCGTCGCTGGAAGAACTTGGCGCTGGCTTCACGCTGGCCACGCATGACCTGGAAATTCGCGGTGCTGGCGAGCTGCTGGGCGATGAGCAATCGGGCCAGATCCAATCCATCGGCTTTGGCCTGTACACCGAGCTGCTCGACCGCGCGGTACGTGCGCTCAAGTCCGGCAAGGTGCCGGACTTTGAGCTGGGCAGCGAACACGAGGCGGAGGTGGAACTGCACACCCCGGCCCTCATCCCCAGCGACTACCTGGGCGACGTGCACACGCGCCTGACCCTATACAAGCGCATCGCCAGCGCGACCGACGAGGGCGCCCTGCGTGACCTGCAAATTGAAATGATCGACCGTTTTGGCCTGCTGCCGGAGCCGGCGCGGCAACTGTTTGCCGTCGCTTCGTTGCGCTTGCTGGCAACGCCGCTCGGCATCCGCAAGCTGGATTTCGGCATGGCCGGCGGCCGCATCAGCTTCCGCGAAAACCCGAGCGTCGATCCACGCACCATCATCGCGATGATCCAGAAACTGCCACGCGTCTACAAGCTGGACGGCCCGGACAAGCTCAAGGTCACGCTCGACCTGCCCCTGCCGGCCGACCGCCTGCGCAGTGCCCGCGAGGTGTTGCGCGTGCTTGGGGCGAAGGTGGCGGAATCATTCGATGACCATGCCCGTCGACGCACTGAAACAGCAGGTAGTGCGCACTCGGCCAAGGTCACCCCGTAAACGGATGCGGCGGTCGCCCGCCGCCTCGGTGCCTAGTCGTGCGCCCAAGTCAGGCCAGATGCGTGTGCAACCACGCCACGTAACGGTCGACAAAACCCTGCAGGAATTTCTGTGTCCCGGGATTGCTGACGTGACCGTCGGCGTCGATCAGCGCGTCGTCCTTGAACTGCACGAAGACCTCCGGTTGCCCCAACGTATGGACGTCCAGATACGCCAGCACGTTGCGCAGGTGCTGTTGCGCCAGCGCCGTGCCGGTGGCGCCGATGGAAGCGCCGATCACTGCGCCGGGCTTGCCGGCAAATGAGTTGGTGCCCCACGGCCGCGATGCCAGGTCGATGGCGTTCTTGAGCACGCCGGGGATGGAGCGGTTGTACTCAGGCGTGACAAACAGCAGCCCATCGGCGGATTCGATCTGCGCCTTCAGTTCACGGCCGGCCGGCGGGTAATCGGCATCGAAATCCTGGCTGTAGAGCGGCAGGTGCGCAATATCGATGGACGTGAAAGCAATGTCGTCAGGCGCCAGCCGCTCCACGGCACGGGCGAGACGGCGGTTGATGGAAGTCTCGCGCAGACTGCCAACCAACACCGCAACCTTGATCCTGCGATCTTTTTGCATGTGACTCTCCACGTCGATGACTTGCTGTGAGGTGCCCACTGGCGGCACTTGTGTGCGCAGCCGGCGGCGAAGCCCCGCACCAAAGCGGCGTAGGGGGCACAAGACGTAGTGTAGCGGGCGTGGCCCGGTCCTTGCTTCCCGAATCCAGATGGGCTCGCCACCTACCGCCGTGGCGGGTGAATTCGCGTATCGGTGCACACAGGCGATGCCCATCCGGGATATTCCTTCACAGGAGGGCGCACGACTTGCAGCCAGCGGCAACCACCGTCCCCCGCCATTTCCTGTGGGCATTGTTGTCGGCATTGCTGCTGGCGATGAGCGGCGTCGTGTGGGCGACCGACACGCTGCACGGCGGCTCGCGGCCTGCGCAGGCCGGTGATACGCCACAACAGGTAGTGCAGGAGTTCTCCACCGGACAACTCGCCGGCTTTGACCCCGCCTTGCCCACGCAGTTTGTTGCCGGCAGCGAGGGTGCGTGGATCGTCCTGGCACCGCAGCCACCATTCGACAACCGCGATCGCGTGCTGGCCATCTTCCCCCCGCCGTGGAGCGACGTCACGCCCTACGCCGCCGACGGTCGCCCCTTGGCTCCCCTGTCGATCACCGACACGCACCAGGAACTCCCGGCACACGGTCGCCTGGCCTGGCGCCTGCCCGCCGATCAGGCCGGCTCCGCCCCGCTGCTGCTCAAGCTGGGGCCGACGACGGTACGCAGCGCACCGATGCAGTTTGCCCTGGAACCCATGTCGGCCTATCTGCAAGGCGACGCAGCGTGGCTGGTGCTGGCCACGGCATGCTTCTCGATCATGCTGGCCATGGTGCTGATCGCTTTGTGTTTTGCGCTGATGCTGCGCGATACGGCGCAGGCCTGGTACGCCGGCTACATCCTGAGCTACGCCCTGATACTCGGCACCAAATCGGGCTTCGTGTTCCATCCGCTGGGCTGGCAATGGCTGGCGCAAAGCGCGGGGCTGGTACACGCCTCCGCCGTGGCCCTGTCCATCACGTTTGCCGCGCTGTTCATTGCCCGCTTCTGCCAGCTTGAACGTTTTGCCCCCCTGCTGCGTGTGCCGGTACTGGCGCTGGCCGCGGGCATGGTCCAGCTCATGCTGCTGCGCGCCAGCCATGTGGCGCCGCTGGTCGACACCGCCAATGTCCTGCTGACGCCCCTGTTGATCCTGGGCACGTTCCTGTTGCTGGTCACGTCCATCGCCGCCGCCATCCGCGGCTCACGCGCGGCCTGGTATTTCCTCGCCGGCTGGGTACCGCTGGTGCTTTTGACCACCGCCGGCAACATGCAGCTGGAAGGCAGCCTGGCCGGCTGGACCTGGCTGCATGAGGCGGAACTGGTCGTGGGTGCCTTTGAAGCCATCGTGCTGTCCATCGGCTTGTCCGATCGCGCGCTGGGGCTGCGCCAGGATCGCGACCAGGTGCGGGCACTGGCCGACCACGATGCCCTCACCGGCGCCTACAACCGTCGCGCCTGGAGCGAGCGTGCCAGTACGATGCTGGCACGTTCACCTGCGCAGCCGCTGGCGCTGCTGTTTCTGGATCTGGATTACTTCAAAGCCCTCAACGACCGCTTGGGGCACCACGCCGGCGACCAGGCACTGATTGCCGTGGCGCAGGCGCTGGGCACCGAACTGCGGCCGCAAGACCTGCTGGGGCGCTATGGCGGCGAGGAGTTCGTGGTGCTGCTGGAAGCCGGTGCACTGGCATCGGCACTGGAGGTTGCCACCCGATTGTGCCGGCGCGTGCATCGGCTGGAAATCCCCGCACGGGACGACACCTCCATGCTTACCGTAAGCATCGGCGTGGCCGTGCACACGCCGGGGCAGACGTTGGAGGCGCTGGTCGAGTGCGCCGACCAGGCTATGTACGCGGCCAAACTCGGCGGCCGCAACCAGGTCAGCGTCCACCAGCCACAAGGCGTGCGCGACCCTGGCTTGCGCGCACTGGATCGGCGCAGCAACGCGTCGTAAGGGCCTACTGGCCGCGCCCGGCCAGTGCGTGGGCAGCAGCCACCACATCCGCATCACCCGGCAACACCAGCAAGGCGGCGCCCGCCAGCGGCGTGAAGGTATCGGCGCCAACCACGCGCTTGAGCGGGACGGAACCCAGCCCGGCCTCGGTGATGGCAGTGATGACGCCTTCGCCCACACCGGCACTCTTGCGCCCTTCGTCCAGCACGATGATGCGTTTGGCGCTGCGGGCCTGTTCGGCAATGAAGGCATCGTTGAGCGGCACCAGCCAGCGCAAGTCCACCACGCGCACTTTCCAACCCAGCTCGGCCTCGATGCTGCGCGCGGCACGCAGGGCCATGGGCACGCCGTTGCCGAAGGTGATGACGACCAGATCATCGGCCTGCGGCGCATACACGCGGCCCTCGCCCAGCGTCAGCGCGCTGCCCGGCGCCGGATAGCTGAATTGCCACTGGCCATCACCGGCGGCGTACAGGTCCTTGGTCATGTACAGCGCAATCGGCTCGAGGAACGCGCACACGCGACCATCCACCTTGGCCAGCGCCATCATCGTGCGCAACATGTCCGTGGCGTCGTCGCCGCGGCTGGCGCAGCCCACGACGAGGCCGGGGATGTCGCGCAGCGCGGTGATCGAATTGTCGTTGTGGAAATGGCCGCCGAAGCCACGCTGGTAGCCGAGCGAGGCAATGCGCAGCACCAGCGGGTTGCGATATTGACCATTGGAGAAAAATTGCAGCGACGCCGCCTCGCCGCGAATCTGGTCGCCGGCATTGTGGAAATACGCCAGGTACTGGACTTCCGGGATCGGCAGCAGGCCCATGTTGGCGTAGCCCTGCGCCAGGCCCAGGATCATGGTCTCGTCAAGCAGCGTGTTGAATACGCGCGCGCCCTTGAACACCTTGTACAGGCCCTTGGTGACGGTGTAGACGCCACCCTTGCGCGCCACGTCCTCGCCAAACACCAGCGCCTCGGGATACTTGGCCAGCGTGTCATGTAGCGCATGGTTGAGGATGATGGCCAGATGCCGCGGCGGCAGGTTCTCGGGTAGTTGATCGGCACCGCCAAACACGGCCAGGCGCGTTTCGACTTCAGGCATGCGCTCGGCCTCGGCCTTGACCTCAACCGGTGAATATGGCGCCAGCGGTCGCATGACCCCGGCCAGCGTGGTCAAGCGCGGGCGCTGGTCGGCTGCCTCGGCCGCCGCGAAACAACGCCGGCGCGTGGCCTCGTACACATCCAGCAGCGCCTGCGGATCGTAGATGCCGGCGTCCAGTGCAATCGTCGCCGAGCGCAGCAGCGGATCGGTGGCCTCCAGCGCCACCAGCTCCTCCAGCGAGCGCCATTCGATCTCGAAATCGCTGCCGGCGTGCCCCATCAGGCGCGTGGTCTTGAGGTGCAGGAAGGTCGGTCGCCGCGTCTGTCGGCAGTGCGCCACCGCCGCTTGCACCTGCGCGTAGCCGCCGGCCAGATCCAGTCCATCGGCAAAGAAATAATCGAGGTCGGCACGGTGCTGGTAGTTCTCGGCAATCCAGCCGGAAGGCGTCTTGACGGAAATGCCGATGCCGTTGTCCTCGCAGACAAACAGCACGGGCGCAGGAAGCTTCTGGTAGGCCGTCCATGCGGCAGCGTTGAAAGCGGTCTGCGCCGTGGCGTGATTGCTGGAGGCATCGCCAAAGGAGCACACCACGATGCTGTCCGCCGGCACCGGCAGCGGCCGACCCAGGCGCTGCGCCTGCTCGATGGCCACCGCCGTGCCCAGCGCCTTGGGCAGGTGCGAGGCAATGGTCGAGGTTTGCGGCAGCACCCACAGCGGCTTGCTGCCCCACACCTTGTGGCGGCCACCAGAGGCCGGGTCTTCCTTGCTGGCGGCAAAACTCAATGCCGAGTCCATGACCGGGTCCATACCCGGCAATTTGCGGAAACGCTCGGCCATGAAGGCGCCGGAACGGTAATGCAGGAAGGCCGGGTCGGTATGTCGCGTCAGCCGCGCGACCATGGCGTTGCCTTCGTGGCCGGACGAGCCGATGGTGTAGAACACCTTGTCCTGCTTGCGCAGCACGCGCGCCATCAGGTCCAGGTGCCGGCTGATCAGCTGCGACTCGAACAGCTCGCGAAAGCCGCGCACATCGAGCGCGCTGCCAGCCATCACCGCCGCGTCATCGGCAGGCGCGGGATGGGACGTGCCGCGCCATTGCTGGACGAATTCGATGAAGTTCTGGTCGACGATCTCGGCGCGGTTGAAGCCCTTGTGGCGGGCGCTGATGGCAACGGTGGTGGCAGTCATGATGTGCTTCGTGTGAGGGACGGCAGTGCAGCCGTCAGGGAGAGGAAGGAACCACGGGCAGGATCCGGAGGGTGGCCAGCGCACGCAGCGCGGCGGCATGGCGCAGATCCTTGTCGCGGCCGAAACTGGCGAGGATGCGTAGCTGCTCGTCGATGGCCGGCACCGGCACGGCCAGGCCGTTGACGCCAACCAGCACCAACCGGCCAGCCTGTATCGCCTGCCAGCCGTCGGGCGTGTTCACCGCCAAATCGCCCATCACCTCCACTGGCACGCCGGGAAAGCGGAAGCGGGCAAAGTGCGAGCGAAAGTGCATGTCGGCATCTTCGGCAACCGGCTCGCGCCGCGACGCCCACAACCGCATCAAGGCCTCGGCATCGGCACGCGACGTCAATACGTCCACGTCCGCCGGGCTGACCGACGCACCCAGCAGCAATGCCGCCGTACTGCCGATCAGGCACCACGGCTCGGCACACTGCACGTGCAGGTCCGGGACGATTTCCGCCAGGGTGGCGTACAGCGCGGGCGAGAGGTGGTTCATGCGCGGTGCCGGCGCCACTGTTCGCGCGTCTGTGCCCAGATTTCGACCGGCGCATCCTCGTACGGCGCAGGCAGCCGGCCCGGGCCGCGACAGGTCGAGCCGAGCCGCCGCGCCAGCGCCTGCGAGGCGTGGTTGTCCGGGTGGATCGAATGGATCATCTCGCCCCAACCCAACCGGTCGAAGGTCCAGTCGATCGCCGCGATACATCCTTCTTGCGCGTAGCCCTTGCCCCAGGCGCTGCGTGCCAGACCCCAGCCCACTTCCGTGCCGGGCCAACCTTCCGGGTGCCATGGGCCAAGACGACCGATCCATTGGCCGCTGCTTTTTTCGAGCACCGAGAACATTGAAAAGCCCTGGATCATCCACGCACCTGCCGACGACAGGAACCCGCGCCATGCCACCGCCCGTGCCTGTTGGCCGCCAATGAACCGCGCCGCCTCGGCATCGGCCATGTTGGCGGCGTAGGCGTCGAAATCCTGTACCTGTGGCGGACGCAGGATCAGCCGATCGGTTTCGATGCGCAGCGAATCGAAATCCATGCACCCCACACCCCGTTTCAGAACGCGTTGATGCCGGTCAGCTCACGGCCGATGACCAGCTCGTGCACGGTCTCCGTGCCTTCATAGGTGATGACCGACTCCAGGTTGAGCGCGTGACGAATGGCGCAATGCTCGGTGGTGATGCCGGCGCCGCCCAGGAGGTCGCGGCACTGGCGGGCGATGTCGATGGCCATGCGGCAGTTGTTCCACTTGGCCAGCGACACATGCGACGGCTGCAGCGTGCCGGCGTCCTTCATGCGCCCCAGCTGCAGCGACAACAACTGCGCCGTGGTGATGCGCCGCGCCATGTCGGCCAGCTTCAGCTGCACGGCCTGGTTGGCTGCCAGCGGACGTCCGAACAGGCTGCGCTCGGCGGTGTACTCCAGCGCCTCCTTGAGGCAGGCCTGGGCGGCGCCAATCGGTCCCCAGGTGATGCCGTAGCGGGCTTGGGTCAGACAGCCCAGCGGCCCCTTGAGTCCCTTCACATTGGGCAGCATGGCACTGGCCGGTACGCGCACGTCGTCAAGGAACAGGCCGCTGGTGACCGACGCGCGCAGGCTCATCTTCTTGTGGATTTCCTGCGCCTTGAAGCCGGTACTGTCGGTCGGCACGATGAAGCCGCGGATGCCGTCATCGGTCTGCGCCCAGACGATGGCGATGTGCGCCAGGTTGCCGTTGGTGATCCACATCTTGGCGCCGTTGAGCACCCAGTCGCCGCCATCCCTTTTGGCGTGGGTTTTCATGTTGGCCGGGTCGGAGCCGCCATGCGGCTCGGTCAGGCCAAAGCAGCCGATGACCTCGCCGGCGGCCATGCGCGGCAGATACTGGCGCTTCTGTTCTTCACTGCCGTAGGCAAAGATCGGATACATGCACAGCGAGGTCTGCACCGAGGCAAAGCTGCGCATGCCCGAATCGCCGCGCTCCAGTTCCTGGCAGATCAAGCCGTAGCTGACGCCACTCATGCCGGCGCCGCCGTACTCTTCCGGGATGCTGGCACCAAGCAAGCCAAGGCCGGCCATTTCCGGGATCAGCTCGCGCGGGAAACGGGCCTGGTCGAAACAATCGCCGATGATGGGCAGGACCCGCTCATCGACAAAACGCGCCACGCTGTCATGCACCATGCGCTCTTCGTCGCTGAGCAGGCTGCGGATGTCATACAGGTCAAGGGGGTTGAGGCGCTTTGCCATGCCAGCTCCAGATAGGGATGTGCCCAGATAGGGGTATGCAAAGGCAGGCATTGTAGCGCGCCGTCATGCCCTTTCCGGACGCGGGGAGGCCGCGCGTGGCCCTTCACGAACCCGGCAACGTTTCAGCGGTTGCTGACACCGCTCGGCACATGGCCGGTGGCCACGTGCTGGCGCGCGGACTCGACATTGGCCGGCGAGTCGTCGAAAAAGATGTCGGCGCCAAAGGCGTCCAGGAACGGCCCCTTGTCGCGGCCGCCGAGGAACAAGGCCTCATCGATGCGCACGCCCCAGCGGCGCAAGGTCAGGATCACGCGCTTGTGCGCCGGTGCCGAACGTGCCGTCACCAGCGCCGTGCGGATAGGCGAGTGTTCGGCCGGGAATGCCGTCTGCAGGTGATGCAGCGCCGTCAAAAAGCCGCGGAACGGGCCGACCGACAATGGCTCGCCGGCGTGCTCGCGCTCGTTGCGATGAAAGGCCTGCAAGCCCTCGTCGCGCGCTACGCGTTCGCCCTCATCGCCAAACAACACGGCATCGCCGTCAAAGGCAATGCGCAGCTGCTCGCTGGCCCGCGGCGGCGCCGTGCTGGGCAGGATGGTGGCGGCGGCAACACCAGCGGCCAACGCCCGCGCCACGTCCTCGGCATTGGCCGAGAGGAACAGGTCAGCCTTGAACGGCGCGATGTACGTCGATGTCGGTGCGCCGCTGGTGAATGCGGCGCGGGTGATTTCCAGCCCGTAGTGCTGGATGGCGTTGAAGATGCGCAGGCCCGTGTCACCGGAATTGCGCGACAGCAGGATGACCTCCACCGGCGGCACCGCCCCGGCCAGCTTGTTCAAGGCCAGCAGCTTCTGCACCAGCGGAAAGGCCACGCCCGGCGGCAGGATGTCGTCCTCGTGCGCAATCTGGAACTTGCGATACGCGTCCAGCCCGTCGCGCTCGAACAAGGCATGGCTGTCGGCCAGGTCAAACAAGGCGCGCGAGGAAATGCCCACCACCAATCGATTGTCGGCCATGGCGGCGGGGTCATGCACGGGCGGCAGCGGCATATTCATGGGCACATGATGCACACGCGGCGCCCCGCGAATCCAGCACCGGCGCGTCGATCAAGGTGCCGCCTGGCTGGCAGCGGGCGTCAGTGCCGTGGCAGGTACGTCGCGGCGCGCCACACGCCGTTGATGCCGCAACGCCGCCAGCAGTACCCGGCGCTGCACGTGCTCGCGCCAGCCGGTTGCCGCGCCCAGCCCCATGCGGATCAGGGCATCGCCTTCGTCTGCGGCAATACTTGGCCGGAGACTCGCCAACAGCAGGCGCAGCGTGTCGACCGCGCCCGGCTTGCGCGCACGCAGCCAGCCGAGCGCGGCCAGCAGGCGCTGCTCCACTTCGGTGAGATCACTGCCGAAGGGGAACAGTGGCAGATGCCCGTGACGCGCCAACGGCTGCAAGGCTTCGTGCAGATACCGCGGTCGATGCCGCCGCCACGCCGCAGGGATGACAAAGTCGGCATCCAGCAAACCACGGGCCTTGGCCTGGTCGCACAAGCGGTCGATGAAGCGGGCATCGGCGATGGACAGCAAGGCTTCCACGCATTCGCCGTTGCTCTTGCCGCGTAGATCGGCCACGCCGTACTCGGTGACGACGATATCCCGCGCTTGCTGCGGCAAAAGGACGTCACCGGCGTTCCAGGTGATGCTGCTTTCGAGCCCGCGTGGCCCGTCGTGCACCGCGCGCAGCATGACGATCATGCGTGCATCCGGCAGCCCCCGCACCAAGGCCGCCACGTCGCCGCAGCTGTCCGCGTCGCCATGGTCGCCCGCCAGCAGGTCGCCCTGCCCAGGGGCGGCCAATACCGCACCCAATGGCGTGACCGCCGCGCCGCTAACGAAGCATCGCGCGCCGCGCCGCTGCAATGCCCCCAACGCCGACGTCGCCCCATCCTGTTGGTTGACGATAGACGCAGCCGCCATGTCGATGCCTCCTGCGTCGTCGGCCTGCATCTGCGCCAGCCAGCGATAGAGCGCGCGGCTGCCAAGGAATGCGGCTGCGCGCAGGTAATGGCCGCCCGGTACGTCGGCCGCCAGGCGACCTTCCGCGGCCGCGCGTTCCAGCGCCAAGTTGTCCCAACTGCGACGTTTCAGGATACCGGCGCGCTGCAAATGCATGTAGCCGTCGCCCAGCACGCCGGCACTGCCGTACAAGCCAGTGTCAAATACCGACAATCCGCCGGTCCAGCGCGCCAGCGCATGCGTCTGCCCGGTAGCGTCCAGCGCCAGCAGGCCGCGCCGCCACAGCGTGTTGTCGCGCTGACGCAGCAGCAAGGCGTTGACCAGAGCATCGCAGCGCGCGCCGGCATCCATGCGCAGGCAACCACCGTCGGCAAGCAGGGCACTGGCATGCAGGCCAAGGGCATGATCGGCGACGCTGACCGGTTCGCGTGGTATGGCGAACAGCAGCGGATGCGCCGCCGCCTCGAGTTCCAGGTCGAAAAAATCCACATCCACCTGAGCCGATCCGCCGACCCACGGCATGTCCGGATGCACCACGGCGACACACAGCGGTCGCGGCACGCCGGCGGCCTGCGCCAGGCGGAGAAAGTCCAGCGTGATGCCAGGATCACTGGCCAGGCTGTAATGCACGCCATCGGGCCCGTCCCGGCGGGCCACGCGCTGCACCAGCAGGTTGACGTCCTGTCCGACCAGGTCGCGCGCCACCGCCGTGACATCCTGCACGATGGCGTTGCGCCGATCGTGTCCAGGCATGCACGACCAACCCGGCGCCGTACCCAGCGTGTGAATGGCGACATTGGCCGGCAGCCGATCTGCGGCTTGATCCCGTGCCAGTAGCGTATCGTTCGCCGCGCCGAAACGCCGGGCGGCAAGAGGCGTTACAAACCGCACCTCAAGGGCATTGCGTGCCTGCGGCCGGCACCCGGTGGTGCCGGTATACAAACGCAGCGAACGCCGCGGATTGGCACGGGTCAATGCATACAGCGCGTTCAACAACGCCGACGGCTGGCCCAGGCCGCCCGGCGCGAACACACGCAGGTCGTCGCCCAACGCATGGGCCACGCGTTGCACGCAAGCATGGACATCCGTGTAGCGGCGCGTACTGGACATGACCGTCGTGTGCACGATACATGCCAGGCGCCGGAAAAATCACTGCGCAGCACGCCCCGGCCATCACCTACACTCAAGCCATGTCGCCTGCCCCGCTCATTCCCGCCACGCCCAGCCGGATGCTGGCCGAACAGGCGCTGAGTCGCGCCGCCGGTGCGCCCTTGCTTGGCGGCAACGCCGTGGATCTGCTGATCGATGCTGCCGAGCATTACCACGCCTGGCTGGCAGCCATTGCCGGCGCGCAGCGGCGCATCCTGCTGGAAAACTACATCGTGCGCGACGACGACGTCGGCCGGCAGTTTCGCGATGCCCTGGTGGAACGCGCGCGCAGCGGCGTGACCGTGGCGGTACTGGTGGATTGGGTCGGCTGCCTGGGTCAATCGCGCTCGCGTTTCTGGGCCACGCTGCGCGCCGCGGGCGGTGAGGTGCGCATCTACAACCCGCCCCAACTGGGGCACTCGCTGGGCTGGATCCGCCGCGACCACCGCAAATTGCTGGTGGTCGACGGCCGGCTGGGTTTCCTGTCCGGCGTGTGCATCAGCGCCAAATGGCTGGGTGACGCAACGCGCGACATTCCGCCGTGGCGCGACACTGGCGTGGCCCTGCGCGGACCGGCCGTGGCCGAACTCGAGGCTGCCTTTGCGCAAAGCTGGGCAGACACCGGCGCGCCCCTGGCAGCGCTGGCCACCGCTGACCCGCCACCGGAGGATGCCGGCGCCGTCGCCCTGCGCGTGATTGCCACCCAGCCGGCAACGGCCGGCATGTACCGGCTCGATCAACTCATCGCGGCCATGGCACGCAAGACCTTGTGGCTGACCGACGCCTATTTCGTCGGCCTTGCCCCGTATGTGCAGGCCCTGATTGCCGCCGCGCGCGATGGTGTGGACGTGCGCCTGCTGGTGCCGGGCAACAGCGACATTGCGCTGGTCGCCGGCGTGTCGCGCTCGGGCTATCGCCCCCTGCTCAAGGCCGGCATCCGCGTGTTCGAGTGGAACGGCTCCATGCTGCATGCCAAGACGGCCGTGGCCGACGCACAATGGGCCCGCGTGGGTTCATCCAATCTCAACATTGCCAGCTGGCTCAGCAATCTTGAAATCGACGTGGCGGTGGAAGACGCCGGCTTTGCGCGCCAGCTCGCCACGCAATACGAGCATGACCTGGAAAACGCCACCGAGATCGTGCTTGCGCCGCGTCGCCATCGGCACCTGCACAGCACCAGCGATCAGGTCCGCTCCAGCCACGCCCGGACCGCGCGCGTGCGGCATGGCGGCGGCAGCTCCAGTCGTGCCGCCGTTGGCGCGCTACGCGTGGCCAACAGCGTCGGCGCCGTGCTCAGCGAGCGCCGGGTCCTGGCCGACAGCAGCAGTGGTCCGGTGCTGGGTGCCACCATCGGGCTGGGCTTGCTGGCGGTGGTGGCGTTCCTCTGGCCGGCATGGGTCGGCTGGCCGCTTGGCGTCATCGCCGCGTGGTTTGCGCTCAATCTCGGCGTTGCCACCTGGCGGGTGCGCCGGCAGCGGCGCCGCACCCGCGTGGACAAGCCTTCCGTCTGACTACGCCTGCCGACGATCCGGCCAGTCCGGACCTGGCAGGCTGCTAGCATGCGTGGCCTGATGTCCAGCCCCGATCCCGACACTGCTCGCCACGTCCTCACCCCCAGCACGCTCAATCGCATCGTGCGCGATCTGCTGGGCGATGCCTTGCCGCAGGTATGGATCGAGGGCGAGCTGTCCAATGTGGCCAAGCCTGCTTCCGGACATCTGTATTTCACCTTGAAGGACCGTAGCGCGCAGGTGCGCTGCGCCATGTTTCGCAGCCAATGCGCCACGCTGCGTTTCCGTCCGCTGGACGGCGCGCAAGTGCTGCTGCGCGCCCGCGTTGGCCTGTACGAACCGCGCGGCGAGTTCCAACTGGTGGTGGAATACATGGAGCCGGCCGGCGCCGGTGCCCTGCAACGCGCCTTCGAGGAACTCAAGGCGCGCCTGCTGGCCGAAGGCCTGTTCGACCCGGCGCACAAACGCGCGCTGCCGCGCTTCGCCCGGCGCATCGGTGTCATCACCTCGGGCACCGGCGCGGCCATCCGCGATGTGATCAGCGTACTGGCGCGGCGCTGGCCGCTGGCCGAGGTTGAGGTGCTGGCCGTGCCAGTGCAGGGCCGCGAAGCGCCGCCGGCGATTGTCGCCATGCTGGGCAAGGCGTCAACCAGCGGGCGTTACGATGTGTTGCTGCTTACCCGTGGCGGCGGCTCGCTGGAAGACCTGTGGGCGTTCAACGAGGAGGCCGTGGCGCGCGCGGTGTATGCGAGCCAGGTGCCCGTGGTCTCGGCCATCGGCCACGAGATTGATTTCGCCATCACCGATTTTGTCGCCGATCTGCGCGCGCCCACGCCGTCCGCCGCCGCCGAGCTGCTGGTGCCCGATGCCGTCGCCATCGGCCGCCAGCTACGGCATTGGCAACAGCGCCTGGGCTTGTTGCAACAGGGTCGATTGCAATTGGCCACGCAGCGTCTGGATCGGCAGCTGGCCAAGCTGCAAGCGCAACGTCCGCAAACGCGCCTGGCACAGCACCGCGAACGCCTGCACAACCTGCAGCATCGGCTGTTGGCCGCCGGCGCCGTCGACGCCGAGCGTCGGCGCAACGGTTTGCAACAACTGCGCGCCCGATTGCTGGCCACCCATCCGCACACCCGCCTGCCGTTGCTGGCGCAGCGTCTGCAGGCGCAATACCAGCGCCTGTGCAGCGACATGCAGCGGCGCCATGACCGCGCCACGGCGCGCTGGCACCAGGCTGGCCACGCGCTGCAACTGGTCAGTCCACTGGCCACGCTCGAACGCGGCTACGCCATCGTGTTCGATGAAAGCGGACATGTCTTGCGCTCGGTCCACGGTGTCGCTGCCGGCACCGCCTTGCGCGCGCGACTGGCCGACGGCGAACTGGCCGTGCATGTGAGCGCGCCAGCCGATCCCGCATAGCCACTGGTAACGCCGAGCGGGCGTGGCCGCGCGCTGTCATCGCGAGCGTGGCAAGCTGATGGACTGCAGCGTCGATGGAGCATCCCATGCTTGAGAAAACCTACCCGTACTACCTGGCCAACCGGCCGCGCACCTCCACGCAGATGCTGGAAGTGCGCGACAAGTACAGCGGCAAGCTTGCCACGCGCGTGGCCGTGCCCAATGCGCGCGCGGTCGAACAGGCCATTGCCGCCGCCGCACGCGCCACCACGCCCATGCGCCACTTCAAGCCGTGGGCGCGACAAGCCGTACTGCAACACTGTGCCACGCGTTTCGCCGAGCGCCGCGACGAACTGGCGCAGGCGCTGTGCATCGAAGCCGGCAAGCCGATCCACGATGCCGCTGGCGAAGTGACGCGTCTCATCGAGACGTTCCAGATTGCCGCCGCTGAAGCCGTGCGCATCGACGGGGAAACCTTGAACCTGGAACTGGCCAGTCGTCTGGACGGCTATCACGGCTACACCCGCCGCGTGCCGATCGGCCCGGTGGCTTGCATCACGCCGTTCAATTTCCCGCTGAACCTGGTGGCGCACAAGGTGGCACCAGCCATTGCCGCCGGCTGTCCGTTCGTGCTCAAGCCGTCGGAAAAGACGCCGGTGGGCGCGCTCATCATCGGCCAGGTTCTGGCGGAAACCGACTTGCCGCGCGGGGCGTTTTCCATCCTGCCGCTGGATGGCGCCCACGCCGCGCCGCTGGTGGAGGACGAGCGCTTCAAGTTGCTGACCTTCACCGGCGGCCAGATTGGCTGGGAGCTCAAGGCCCGCGCCGGGCGCAAGCGTGTCGTGCTGGAACTGGGCGGCAACGCTGCATGCATTGTCGACGCCGACCAAGGCCCGCAGCTGGCGCATATCGTCCAACGCCTGGTGTTTGGTGCGTTCTACCAGTCCGGGCAAAGCTGCATTGGCGTGCAGCGCATCTATGCCCACGATGCAATCTATCCCGCGCTCAAGCGCCAGCTGGTGGCCGCCACACGCAAGCTGGTCGCTGGCGATCCGAAAAAGACCGATACCTTCATCGGCCCGATGATCGACGAGGCCGCCGCCACGCGATTGCAGGGATGGATCGACGCGGCCCGCCGCGCCGGTGGCAGGCTGCTGTGCGGCGGCAAACGCCACGGCAACATGCTTGAGGCCACCCTGCTGGAAAACGTGCCGACCGACGCCGCGCTCCATCGCAACGAAGCGTTTGGCCCGGTTGCCCTGCTGTCCCGCTACAACGATTTCGACGACGTCATCGCCCGCATCAACAACTCCGACTTCGGCCTGCAGGCCGGCATCTTCACCGACAGTCTGGATCACGCCATGCGCGCGTGGAATGACCTGGAGCAAGGTGGCGTCATCGTCAACGATATCCCGAGTTTTCGCGTCGACAACATGCCGTACGGTGGCATCAAGCGCTCGGGCCTGGGCCGCGAAGGTATCCGCAGCGCGATTGCCGACATGACCGAGGTGCGGCTGCTGGTGATGCGCGAACGCCCGGGCCAGTGAGGCGTTCGCATCAATCGGTGCGGTCGTTCCAGCCCATGGCGTCGTACACACGAAAGCGCGCCATGCCGATGTATTCGTGCACGGCCAGATCCGTGAGATGGAAATTGGTCGCCGATGGCAGCCAGCGAGAAGTCGCGCGCAAGTAATCGGCGCGCACCGGCAGCGGATGGACATCGAACCGGGCGAAATACGCCATGGCGCGGCGCAGATGCAGGCCGGAGGTCACCAGATAGACGCGCACCGGCGCCATGGCCCGCAACATCGGCTGCGTGAACTGTGCGTTCTGCCAGGTGTTCCTGCTGCGCGCTTCCAGTTGCAAATCCGCGGCGGCCACGCCCATGTGCTCCAACCGCACGGCGTACACCTGCGCCAAGGGCATACCGATCTCATCCGGATCACCGCCGCTGACCAGCACCGTGCAGATCACCTTGGCCTGGCGGCAGTCGTGATACAGGGCAGCCGTCTGGACGATGCGGCTGAAACCCATGAGGCCCGGCTCCACGTCGGTGCGCGTCACCGCCACCTGCCCGGCGGTCAACAACACGATCGCGTTGCGCGGCGCCCAAGTCGGGGCGGGCTGCGCCGTGTACGGGCCTTGCAGCCGGCCCAGCAGCCAGCGTGGAGCCATGCCGCAGCCAATCAGCAACGCGCTGGCCAGTCCGAGCGCAAGCCAGGCGCTGCTCCAGCGGTAATGCCGGCGCCACGCCGCAAACCACGCCATCAAGAGCAGGATCAGAACCACCATCAGCGTCATGATCTGGCCACCGGTGAGAGGCAGGCGTGCATTATGCACATGCCTGCGCCGATGGGCATTGCCGCGATGTGCGCGTACCGCGATGGAAGCGCTGGGTCAGGTCAGGTCCGACGCCGGGCGCTGCCGGGGATCAGCGGCCGAAGATGATTTCCGAGCCTTCGTGATCGCGGTCCCACGCCCGCAGCTGATCGCGGATGTGGGCGATGCACTGGCGGCCCAGAGCGTTGCGTTCCTCGTCCAGCACCTGGCCGTCCAGCAGCTCGGCCAGGCGCTGCGCAGTGGGCAACAGCGCATCCCACGCATCCAGTGCCGGCAGTGGCGCCGGCAGGGTCATGAAAAAGCTCACGCCTGGCGTATGCAGGTTGTCCAGGTGCGTCAAGTCAAAGCTGCCGGGCTTGAGCATGTTGGCCACGCTGAAGATCGGCCCCAGTTCGCGCTTGCCGTCCAGCAGGCGGTGATAGATGCCCATGTCGCCAAATTCGAGGCCGGCTTTCTCGGCTGCGACGACCAGATCCGCGCCATTGAACAGCTGGCCTTCACGCGCCACCACAAACAGCGTGACGATGCGTTCCACCGTCAGTTGCGGCGGACGTCGACCCACGTCCGAGCGCGGTGGCGTGGCAACCGCCGGCGCTGCGACGGGCGCAGCCGCAACCGGTGCCGGTGCCACTGCTGGCGCGGCATCGGCCGGCACCGCTGCGGCTTCCGAAGGCGCCCGCAAGGCATCGATGATGGACGCGACGTGGTCGGCCAGCCGGTTCGGGGCCTTCGCTGGCGCGCGTTCGGCCGGAGCCGACGGAACGGGTGTCGGCTCCACGGTGTGTCCGGACAAGGTGGCGCCCAGCCGTTCCAGCTCGGCGCGCAACCCGACATCCAGCTCACCCTGCGCCGGTGGCGTCAGGGTGCCGTTGGGCGCAGCCGGGACATCCAGCGCGCTGAACGACAGGCCCTGCTCCGGGCCCGAGTTGCCGCCCAGCACCGGCTCGCGCCGCTCGCCCTTGTGCGCGCTTTGCGGCGGACGGCGCTTGCCCTGTGCGTTCCGGGGTTGGCCAAACAGCCAGATCAGCGCCAGTGCAATCAGGCCAACGACGGCCATCGGCACGCCGACGACCGGATTCCATGCAAACGCGAGCACGAGTGTGGACGACATCAGGGATTCCTCAAACAGCTCCGACCAGTTTAGCGGCTTCGGCCAGATCCACCTGCACCAGCCGCGACACGCCCGGCTCGCGCATGGTGACGCCGCACAACTGGGTGGCGCCCTCCATGGTGGCCTTGTTGTGCGAGATGAAGATGAACTGCACCTTTTCGCTCATCTCGCGCACCAGGTTGGAAAAACGCCCGACATTGGCCTCGTCCAGCGGCGCATCCACTTCATCGAGCAGGCAGAACGGCGCCGGATTCAAGCCGAAGATGGAGAACACCAGGGTCACCGCCGTCAACGCCTTTTCGCCACCGGACAGCAGCGAGATGTTGGACACGCGCTTGCCGGGCGGGCGGGCCATGATGGCCACGCCGGTGCTCAGCAGATCATCGCCAGTCAGCTCGAGATAGGCATGGCCGCCGCCAAACAGGCGCGGGAATAATTCCTGCACGCCGGCGTTGACCTTGTCGAAGGTTTCCTTGAAGCGCGCACGCGTTTCACGGTCGATCTTCTTGATCGCCCCTTCCAGCGTCTCCAGCGCGCTGGTCAGGTCGGCGAGCTGATTGTCCAGGTACACCTTGCGTTCGCTTTGCTCGGCATGCTCCTGGATGGCGGCCAGGTTGACCGGCTCCAGCCGTGTGATCTTGTCGCCGAGCGCCGCCAGCTGCGTGCGCCATTGCTCGGCGTCGATGTCATCGGCCAGCGTCGCCAGCAAGGGCGCAAGTTCCAGCCCGGACGCGGTGATAGCTTGCGCCAGCTGCTCGGCGCGCAGCTGCAGGGCCTGTGCGGCGAGGCGCTGTTCGGCCACGCCATCGCGCAGCGTCGTCAGCTGCTGCTCGCCAAGTTGGCGGGTCTGTTCAAGCTGGCGTAGCGTGGCATCGCAGTCTTCCAGTGCGCGCCGCGCCTCGACCAGTTCACGGTCGACCAGCAGGCGCTGGTCGAGGTAGGTCTGACGCTCGGCCTCCAGCTCCGCCGCCGGGGTGTCGCCAGCGGCCAGCTGCTCGGCAATGTCGTTGCGGCGCACTGCGATGTGCTGCAACTGGTCATCCATGCGCAACAGTGACTGTTGCAGCGAGGCCAGCGAGGCACGGCGCGATTCCAGTGCCAGTGCCAGCGCGTGGGTTTGCTCGGCGGCTTCGCGGGCATTCATGCGCGCTTCCTCGCGCGCTTCGAGCAAGCCACGCCGTTCGTTTTCCAGCTCGCGCCGCTGGTCTTCCATGTCGCCCATGCGGCCAACCGATGCATCCAGTCGCGCGCGCGCTTCGCGTGCCTGGGCGTGCATGTCCTCCAGTTGGCTGGCCAGTTCGGCCAGCTCCGCGACGACTTTCTCGGCCCGCGCCCGTGCGGTTTCAAGCTTGCCGCGATGACTCTGCAGCTGGCCGGCCAGCTCCGACTGGCGACGGTGCGCGGCGTACAGCTCGCGCTGCGTGTCGTCGCGCTCGCGCTCGGCCTCGGCCTTGTCGACGCGCAACTGTTCAAGCTGGCCGCTCAAGGTGTCCAGTTGCGTCTCCAGCGTGGCAAGCCCGTCCGTCAGGCTGCGCAGCTCGCGCTCACGCGCCAGTACGCCGACGTGATTGCCTTGCGCACGACGCACCCGTGCCCAGTCCGGCGCCAGCCATTCGCCATCGCGGGTGATGACCGATTGCCCCGGTGCCAGCGTTGCCACGCGCGTCGTTGCGGCCTGCAGTGACTCGGCGGTCTGCACGCTGGCCAGCCATTGCAGCGCCGCCGCCGGGCCGCGCACGCAGGCAGCCAGTGAACCTGGCACGCCAGGTTCACTGGGCGTGGACGAGAGCAGTGCCAAATCCGCTTCGCCCAATTCCGCCAGGCTACCGCCCAATACGGCCAGGTCGTCGACCAGCACGCCATCAAGCAGGCCAGCAAGCACGGTCTCGACCGCGCGTTCCCAACCGTCGTCGACCTGCAGCGCTGCCCCCAGCCGCCTGGCATGATCCAGCCCGCGTTGCGCCAGCCAGCCACTGGCGGCGTTTTCCTCCTGCCCCAGCGCTGCGTGCTGCAAGGCTTCAAGCGATGCCTGGCGACCGCGTGCAGTCTGCAGCTGCTGGCGTGCCTGATTGAGCTGCGCCTGCACCTCGCGCTCGGTCTGCACCAGCTGCTCATGGCGCGTCTTGTGCTGCTCCAGCGTGGCGCCCAGGGTTTCCACCTGCTCACGCTGCAGGTCATGCGCCGACTGCAGCTCGATGCCGGCGGCGTCCAGTGCGGCCACGTCGACGGCCTTGCGCTCGGTTTCCAGCGCTTCGCGGCGGCGCGCCAGATCGAGACCCTGGCGATCGAGATAATCGAGCCGGGTGCGCTCCACCTCGGCGGCGCGATTGGACTCGCCGGCATCGCGCGTGTGCGTCTCCCAGCGCTGCTGCCAGTCGGCCAGATGCGTCTCGGCCTGGCGCTGGCTGTCGGCCGTGGCTTCTTCCCGGTCGTGCAGGGTTTGCAGGCGCGGTTCGTCGACGTCCACTGCCGCGCGCAGGCTGGCGTGCTGCTCGCGATCGGCGGCAAGCTGGGTTTCGAGCGTGGCGTATTCCTGCGCCACGGCCACTTGCGCACGCTTCAGGCGCTCGCCGGTTTCGCGATTGTGCTGTACCTGCTGTTCGACGCGCGCAATCTCGGCGCCGACACGATAGACCTGCGCCTGCACGGCATTGAGATGCTCGTTGGCAGCAGCGTGTTGTTCGCGCACGGTTTCAATCTGCGCCTCGACCTGGCGCTGGCCGGCGACGTGTTTTTCAATCTCGATCTCGGCCGCGGACAAGCCGCTGTCCTGGTTGTCCAGCTGCGATTTCAAACCGCGGTATTCCAGCGCGCGCAGCTCGGCCTCCTTGTGTGTCTGCTCGGCTTTCAGCGCCTTCCAGCGTTCGGCCGCGCGTGCCTGGCGGTTGAGGTGTTCCAGCTGCTTGTCCACCTCGTCGCGCACATCGCGCACACGGTCGAGGTTTTCGCGCGTGGCCTTGATGCGGCTTTCGGTCTCCTTGCGCCGCTCCTTGTATTTGGAAATGCCGGCGGCTTCCTCCAGGTGGCTGCGCAGCTCATCGGGATGGGCGTCGATGATCTGGCTGATCATGCCCTGCTCGATGATGGAATAGCTGCGCGGCCCCAGTCCGGTGCCAAGGAACAAGTCGGTGATGTCGCGCCGGCGACAACGCGCGCCGTTGAGCAGGTACACCGATTGCCCGTCACGGCTGACCTGGCGCTTGACCGAGATCTCCGCGTACTGGCCGTACTCGCCCTGCACCGCGCCATCGGCATTGTCGAAGATCAACTCCACCGTCGCCTGCCCGACCGGCTTGCGTGCGCTGGAGCCGGAGAAAATCACGTCGGTCAGCGAGTCGCCGCGCAGGCGACTGGCGGCACTCTCACCCATGACCCAGCGGATGGCATCAATAATGTTGGACTTGCCGCAGCCATTGGGGCCGACCACGCCGACCATGTTGCTGGACAACTGCAGCGTCGTCGGGTCGACAAAGGACTTGAAGCCGGCAAGTTTGATGGTGGTCAGGCGCATGCGGACATCACGAAGTGGCGGGTGGCGGCAAACTGCCGGGACTGTGCATCGTGCGCGCCGCCAGCGCAACGCGGCAGGACACGCGAACGCGGGCTCATCGACGCCTCACGGCGCAGCCGCCCTGGCATCGATGGCCAGCGCATGGATGCCGTGATCCATCAAGTCATCGAGCGCCGCATACACCATGCGGTGGCGCTGGATAGGTGTGGCGCCGGCAAAGGCCACGCTGACGATGAGTACATGGAAATGCCCCTTGCCCTCACCGGCGTGGCCGATATGTTTGGCGCCTTCGTCCAGCACCTCAAGCACGCTGGGCGAGAACTTCGCCTGCAGCCGCTGGCGAATGCGTTCCATCGTGGGAGCCGCCGCGTCAGTCATGCCGCCGGCAACGCCTTGAGGAAGGGCTTGACCTGCGTGTGCGCGTAGACGCCCGCGGCCAGATACGGATCAGCGTCGGCCCAGGTTTGGGCTTCAGCTAGCGACGGGAACTCGGCCACGATCAGGCTGCCGGTGAAACCGGCCGGGCCGGGCTCGGCGCTGTCGATGGCCGGAAACGGGCCGGCCATCAGCAACCTGCCAGCTGCCTGCAACTGGTGCAATCGCGCCAGATGCGCCGGTCGCGCCGCCTTGCGGCCAGCCAGCGAACCGGGGTTGTCGGTACCGATGACGACGTACCACATGGCTCAGGCCTCCGGTCGCATGTACGGGAACAGCAACACATCGCGGATGGATGCCGAGCCGGTCAGCAGCATCACCAGCCGGTCGATGCCGATGCCGAGGCCACCGGTCGGCGGCAGGCCGACTTCCAGCGCACGGATGTAGTCGGCGTCGTAATGCATCGCCTCGTCGTCGCCGGAATCGAGCGCGGCAACCTGCGCCTTGAAGCGCGCGGCCTGGTCTTCCGGATCATTCAACTCGGAAAACCCATTGGCGATTTCCTTGCCGCCGACAAACAATTCAAAGCGGTCGGTCAGGCCTGGATCAGCATCGTTCTTGCGCGCCAGCGGCGAGACTTCCACTGGATGCTCGGTAATGAAGGTCGGCTGCACCAGGGTGTGTTCCACCGTCTTCTCGAAGATCTCCAGCAGCAGCTTGCCCCAGCCATAGCCGGCCTTGACCGGAATACCAAGGCGCTTGGCGTGCGCGGCCATGGCCTCGCGATCGCGCAGGTCGCCGCGTTGAATTGATGGATTGAGTTCCAGCACCGCGTCCTCCATCGTCCAGCGCCGGAACGGCGCGCCAACGTCGATGTTGGCGCCGTCCCACGCCAGCGTCGTGGTGCCGATGACGTGGCTGGCGCTTTCGCGGATCACGGCCTCGGTAAGATCCATGATCTCGGTGTAGCTGGCGTAGGCCTGATACAGCTCCAGCATGGTGAACTCGGGGTTGTGCCGGGTCGACACGCCTTCGTTGCGGAAATTGCGGTTGATCTCGTACACGCGCTCGAAGCCGCCGACGACCAGCCGCTTCAAGTACAGCTCCGGCGCCACGCGCAGGTACAAGTCGAGATCCAGCGCGTTGTGATGGGTGACGAAAGGCTTGGCCGTGGCGCCGCCGGGGATCATGTGCATCATCGGCGTTTCCACTTCCATGAAGCGGCGCGGTGCGGCCTCCAGCCACTGGCGGATGAAGCCGATGACGCGCGAGCGCTGGCGGAAGGTTTCGCGCGCCTCCTGCGTGACGATGAGATCGACGTAACGCTGGCGGTAACGTTGCTCGACGTCGGCCATGCCGTGATGCTTGTCCGGCAGCGGCCGCAGGCTCTTGGTCAGCAGCCGCAGCGCATCGACACGGATCGACAGCTCGCCGGTACGCGTGCGCAGCAGCACGCCGGACACGCCGACGATGTCGCCCATGTCCCAGCCCTTGAAGGCATCGTAGACGGCATCGCCCACTTCCGCCTGGCGGATGAAAAGCTGGATGCGGCCGGTCATGTCCTGGATTTGCACAAAGCTGACCTTGCCCTGCACGCGCTTGAGCACGATGCGCCCGGCCACCTTGACGCGCTGCTGCGCGGCCTCGACGGCGGCCGGGCCGTACTTTTCCTGATCGGCATATTGGGCCTGCAGGTCGCCGGCAAACTGGTCAATGCGGAAATCATTGGGAAAGGCGATGCCCTGGGTGCGCAGCGCCGTAAGTTTTTCGCGGCGTTCGGCAATCAGCTTGTTCTCATCGACGCTCTGGATTTCCGTTGTTTCACTCATGGATTTTCTCGCAGCCGCCGATCGAGACCAGCGGCAATGTCTGATGGATGACGCGGCGCGACGCCTCGTCGATGGGCTCAGTCGTCCTTGCCGACGGCCTGTTTGAAACCGCGCTTGGTGGCGTCCCAGCCTTCGCGCGCGCCATGACCAATGGCAATGCCGGCTTTCTTGGCGCCGTGGCCAATGCCGACGCCGGCCTCCTTGGCACCATGCCCGACCTGGGTAGCCACGTCACGCGTGGCGTGGCCGACATGCCGCGCGCCATCGGCCACGCCATGGCCAACCGTCTTGGCATCCTGCTTGATGGCTTGCTTGGCACCGCCTTGCTGCGACTGGGCAACCGCGCCAAACGTCGCCAGCACGTTGATCGCCAGTATCGCGATACCCAACTTCTTGCCGTTCATGCGCCTCTCCCGTGGGTTTTGAACTCACGCATCGGCGCGCTTGGCGCCAGCAGCCAGGCCGGACTTCAGGCTGGCTTCGATGAACTCATCCAGGTCACCATCCAGCACCTTTTGCGTATCCGTGCGCTCGATGCCGGTGCGTAAATCCTTGATGCGGCTCTGGTCAAGCACGTAGTTGCGAATCTGGCTGCCCCAGCCAATGTCGGACTTGGTCGCCTCCACCGCGTCGCGCTCGGCATTGCGCTTGCGCACTTCCAGCTCGTAGAGCTTGGCGGCCAGCATTTTCATCGCCCGATCGCGGTTGGAATGCTGGCTGCGCTCGACCTGGCAAGCCACCACGGTGCCGGTCGGAACGTGCGTCAAACGCACAGCCGATTCGGTCTTGTTGACATGCTGGCCGCCGGCGCCCGAGGAACGATAGACGTCCATCTTGATGTCGGCCGGATTGATCTCGACGTGGATCTCGTTGTCGACCTCGGGCGAGACGAACACCGAAGTGAAGCTGGTGTGGCGGCGATTGTCCGAGTCGAACGGCGACTTGCGCACCAGGCGATGCACGCCGATCTCGGTCTTCAGCCAGCCATAGACGTAATCACCCTCGACGCGGAAAGTGGCGGACTTGATGCCGGCCACGTCGCCGCCGGAGACTTCCATCAGCTCGGTCTTCCAGCCGCGGTGCTCGCACCAGCGCAGATACATGCGCAGCAGCATTTCCGCCCAATCCTGCGCCTCGGTACCGCCGGCGCCGGCCTGGATGTCGACAAAGGCGTTGCAGGTATCCATCTCGCCGGAAAACATGCGCTGGAATTCCAGCTTGCCGACCGTGGCCTCCAGCCGCTCGAGATCATGCGTGACCGCGCGCGCCGTGTCGTCGTCGCCATCGGCAATGGCCAGTTCCAGCAATTCATGGGCGTCGGCAAGGGCAGAGGTCAGCTCGTCGATGCCGCCGACGATAGTGTGCAGCCGCGCCCGCTCGCGCCCCAGATCCTGCGCCCGCGCCGGTTCATCCCAAATCCTGGGGTTTTCCAGCTCGCGGCTTACTTCTTCCAGCCGCTCACGCTTGGTGGGGTAGTCAAAGATACCCCCGTAGCGATTCCACCCGCTCACGGATATCGGCAATTTGGAAGGCGATGGGATTGGTCTCAATCATGGCTATTCAAGCGTGGCAACAAGCGGCAAAGAATAACAGACGCCGCCTGCCAGCTCGGGCACGGCGCTGCACGGCGAGCAGTGCCGGTTCTTGTATTGCGCTGGTCGACGACTATTGCGCTGGTCGACGACGCCCCATGACGCCAATGAGGCCGATGCCCATCGGCTTCCGCATGGTGCTGCGCGGTGGGCCCCGCCTGCCCTACGCCACGGGCGGCGCGGTGATCCAGCGCCGAGCATCGGCCAGATCGGGCGCGGCAAACAAGCGGAATTCAGCCGGCACCATGAAGCCCATGGCGGCGGCGGCGGCGCGCAGCCACGGCACGTCCGTCACCAGCGCTACGCGTTCCCAGCCACTGAAATGCCGCGCGCCCAGCTTGATGTCGTTCCACATGGCGCCGGGATCGAAGCCGGTGAAATCGTCGGCGGTGACATACAACAGGCGCAGCTTGCGGTTGAGCGCAAAGGCAGCTTCCACATCCGGCACCACCACGCGCTCGTAATCCTCGGCGGTAACCTGGCCATGGGCTCGAAAGCCGAGGGTGCCGGCCGGCAAAGCGGCGATTTGCTCGATCATGGGTATGCCTCCCGTATCGTGGGCAGTGTGCGTCGGCGGCCGTGAACAAGGCGTTGCGCGGCCTGCCTGCGCATCATGCGCTTTGCGCGTGGCGCAGCAGCAGGCGCGCGCTTTCGCGGCCCTGCCAATCGTTGACGGTCAACTCGTACGCCGCCAGCAGGCGTGGCGGCGGCGTGGCGCCGGGGTCGACGTTGAACATTACCGCCTCGAGCTGCGCGCCATCACGCGGATCGCGCAGTTGCAGCCGCCAATGTGCCGTGCCCATGCGCCTGAAATCGGCGCACTCGAACACGTTGGCAAACACCGGTGCGGGGAACGCCTGTCCCCAGGGGCCGCCGTCACGCAGCTGGCGGGCCAGATCCAGCGTACAGGCGCCAGCCGGCAATGCACCGTCGGTATACAGCACCGCTTGCAGTTGGTCGGCGCCCAGCTGCTGCCGCGCCACGGCGTCGAAGGCGCTGGCAAACCGCGGGTAGTCCGCGCGCCGCAAACTCAATCCCGCTGCTGCCGCATGCCCACCAAAACGTTCGATCAAACCGGGAACCTGCGCGTCCACCGCAGCCAGGGCATCGCGGATATGGAAGCCGACAATGGAGCGCGCCGAACCGCGCAGCTCGTCCGGCGTGTCTTCGCTGGCTGGCGCAAACGCTACCACCGGGCGATGCAGGCGATCCTTGAGTTTGGAGGCGACCAGGCCAATCACGCCCGGATGCCAGGTGGCGTCGTACAGGCTCACGCCAACCGCGTCGCCAACCTGCACGCTATCGGCCATGGCCTCGGCTTGCGCCACCATGACTGACTGCAAATCCCGCCGTTCATGGTTGATGGCGGCCAGCCGCTGCGCCAGCTGCTCGGCCAGCGCCGGGTCGTCGCACAGCAGGCACTCGACGCCGACGCGCATGTCTTCCAGCCGCCCGGCGGCATTGAGCCGCGGACCAATGGCAAAGCCCAGGTCGCTGGCACACAACAGCGCCGCGCTGCGTTTGGCCACGGCCACCAACGCGTTGATGCCGGCGCACGCCCGCCCACTGCGGATGCGGCGCAGACCAGCGCTGACCAACACGCGGTTGTTGAAATCCAGCGGCACCACATCGGCCACCGTGCCCAGCGCGACCAGATCCAGCAAGGTGGATAAATCCGGTCGCTCCGCACGGCTCGCCGGGAACAGCCGCGCCCGCAACGCCAGCAACAGATAGAACATCACACCAACACCGGCCAGAGCCTTGCTGGGAAATCCATCCCCGACCAGATTGGGATTGACCATGGCGTCGGCCGCCGGCAGCTGCACGCCGGGCAAGTGGTGATCGGTGACGATGACACGCATGCCCCGCGCCTTGGCCGCCGCCACGCCAGCCACGCTGGCCACGCCGTTGTCCACGGTGACGACCAGCTGCGGCGCTGGGTGCATCGATGCCACCAGCGCCGGCGTGAGGCCGTAGCCGTGGATGAAACGATTGGGGATGATGTAGTCGACGTGCCGCGCGCCGAGCAGGCGCAGCCCGCGCACCGCCACCGTGGTGCCGGTGGCACCGTCGCAATCGTAGTCGCCGGCAATCAGGATGGTCCAATCCTCGGCGATGGCCGTGGCCAACAGGCTGACGGCCTGCTCCAGGCCGCCCAATGCCGTCGGCGGCAGCAGTCGCGCCAGGCGATGTTCGACCTGCGCCGGTTCCAGCACGCCGCGCGCGGCATACACCGCCTGCAAGACTGGATGCACGGCCGCCGGCCAACCGTGCGGTACGCCGGACGACGGCCGCTGGCGCAGCTCAAGGCCGCTCACTTCGCTGGCCGCCGCCACCATCGCCAGCGGTGCCAGGGTTTGTGCAGCCAGCGCTCACCGCTGGCGAAATGCAGCAACAACGGTTGCCTGGCCAGGCGTGGGGCCAGCGTCGGCCACCATTGGCTCTCGATCTCGGCCGCAGGCAAATCCTGCAGGTCCAGCAGCCAACCGGCCGATGTCGGCGCCGGATTGCCGCGCGGCTGGGCCGGGATACCGGCGCGCCCAGCCAGCGCACGCAGCAGCAGGTCGTCGCTGACCACGCCGCACAGCGCCGTGTGCACCCGACTCGGCAAGCGTCCGGCGCCCCACAACCACAAGGTGTTGATGGGCGGCAGGCCGCGGCTGCGCCGCGCCTCGTGTAGCGGGTGCTGATGCAGGGCAACCTGGATGTCGTTGAGCAGCAGTCGCCACCGCTTGCCGTCGGTGCCTTGCGGCAGGTGGTCGGTGATGTCCTCGCCCATGGCCGCCTCCGGCGCCGCCAGCATCGGCACGACCGTGTCCGTCGGCAGGCGCAGTTGCCAGTGGTCGGGCGTGGATACGTGCAACTCCATGCCACCCTCGGCAAACAACGGCTGCAGCGTGGCGGCCAGGGCTTGGGCCTGCGCCGTGTCCAGTTGCATGTGGCCACACGCCATCAGGCGGATGCCGTTGATGTCGGCCCGCGCCCAGCCTGGATCGGCCGCCAGCCACAAGTCGTCGCCGGCATCACCGGCCACGGCCTGGCGGATGAGCGCAGCCGCCGGCACGGGCGTGGGCAGATCGGGGAAATAGCCGGCCAAACCGGCCGCAAAACCGCTGGCACCAGCATCTTCGCGGTCAGCGCGCAGCAGGCTTGAGCGCAAGCCGTCGCGGGCGGCGAAGTGCTTCAGGGGCGGCAGCCACAGCGTGCACGGGCCTGCGAAGTGGTCGGTCATTGGCTCACGCCTCCAGTTGTTCCAGCAATTGCAGCCATTCGGTCTCCAGCGTGTCTTTTTCCCGCCGCAGCTCGGCCTGGCGCTGGCTGCAGGCCATGAGCTCGGCCGTCGGGCCGGACCAGGCTTGCGGATCAGCCAGGCGCGCTTCCAGCGCGGCCAGCTCGTCGCTGATCTTGTCGGAGCGGGTCTCGATACGCTTGATGCGCTGGCGCGCCACCTTGTCCGTTTCGCGCTGGCGAGCATTGTCGCGCCGGCGCTCGCTGCCGGAGACCTTGGGTGCTGGCGATGACGGTTCGTCGCGCGCGGTCTTGCCGATCTTCTTTGCCGTGCCGCGGCTGCGCAGCCAGCGTGCGTAATCGTCAAGGTCGCCATCAAACACCTCGACCGCACCATCGGCCACGCGCCAAAAGCTGTCGCAGACCAGGCCCAGCAAATGGCGGTCGTGCGAAACCAGCACCAGCGCGCCGTCGAAATCGGACAGTGCGTCGGCCAGCGCCTCGCGCATGTCCAGGTCCAGGTGGTTGGTCGGCTCGTCCAGCAGCAGCAGGTTGGGCTTGTCCCACGCAATCAATGCCAACGCCAGGCGTGCGCGTTCGCCGCCGGAAAAATCATCCACGGCTTCAAACGCACGGTCGCCGGCAAAGTTCCAGGTGCCCAGGTAATCGCGCATGACTTGCGTGGCCACGCCGGGCGCCTTGTCCTGCAAATGTTGCATGGGACTGCTGCCGTCGCGCAGGCTTTCCACCGTGTGCTGGGCGAAATAGCCGATCTTGAGATCCTTGTGTGCCTTGCGCTCGCCGCCCAGCGGCGCCAGCTCGCCCACCAGCGTCTTGACCAGCGTCGATTTGCCCGCGCCATTGGGACCCAACAGGCCGATGCGATCCCCGGCCTCGATGGAAAAGCGCACGCCTGCAAGCACGACATTCACCTCCTCTCCCCTCTGGGGAGAGGATTGAGGTGAGGGGCCGGGGCTTGCTGGAACCTCGTTCGACGCCTGCTCTTCTGTGACTGCGCCGGTGGTGTGGCCCCTCTCCCCTGCCCTCGCCTCGACGGGAAGAGGGTGCAATGCATAACCAGCGCTCACGTCTTCCAGCTGCAGCATGGAATCCGGCAATCGTCCCGGCGCGGCAAAGTGGAAACTGAAGGGCCGCTCGGCGCGGACAGCTTCGGTGCCGGCGAGTTTTTCCAGCCGCTTCATGCGCGACTGCGCCTGCTTGGCCTTGGTCGCCTTGGCCTTGAAGCGGTCGATGAACGATTGCAGGTGCGCCCGCTCGGCCTGCTCGCGCTCGTGCGACAACTGCTGCTGGCGCAACTGTTCGGCGCGCAGGTGCTCAAAGGCGCTGTAATTGCCGACGTACAAACGCGCCTTGCCACTATCCAGATGCAACGTATGGGTGATCACGCCATCGAGGAATTCGCGGTCGTGGGAGATGATGAGCAGCGTGCCTTGATAACGGCGCAGCCACTCCTCCAGCCACAGCACGGCATCCAGATCCAGGTGGTTGGTCGGCTCATCCAGCAGCAACAGGTCGGACGGACACATCAAGGCCTGCGCCAGATTAAGCCGCCCGCGCCAGCCACCGGAAAATTCACGCACGGCACGCTCATGGGATTGCGGTGCAAAGCCCAGCCCATGCAGCAACTTGCCGGCACGGGCGCGACCGTCATAGCCGTGCATGGCCTCAAGTTGTTGATGTGCCCGCGCCAGCGCCTCCATGTCGCCGCGTTCACCAGCTTGCGCCTCGGCCTGCAGGGCGGCAGCCAGCTCCGTGTCGCCGGCCAACACATAATCGATGGCTGCATCCGGCAGTGGCGGTGTTTCCTGCGCCACGGCCGCCAGGCGCAGGCTCGATGGCAAATCCAGCTCGCCGGCATCGGCCTCCAGCTTGCCTTGCAGCGCGGCAAACAGACTGGATTTGCCACAGCCATTGCGCCCGATCACACCCAGCCGCCAGCCACGCTGGATGACCAGATCGACGTCGGACAACAGCAGTCGGCTGCCTCGACGCAAGGCAAAATGGCGAAACGCGATCATGAACTTGGCGACACCCGGCAACTGGCGAAGGCTCGCCACAGCCGGGCATGATAACCGGCGCCACCCTTGATCCGTGGATTGCGGGCAATGCAGGCGGCATCATGGCGCGTCAACCGCCGTTCTGTTACAACGACGCGGCATATCCAAAATCCTTGCGGGGGAGCGGCAATCATGGGCAAGTTGACTTTCATCCTGCCGGCGGCGCTGGCGGCCTTGATCGGCATGGGTACTGGCACGCCGGTCCACGCCGAGCAGGCCACGCGCGGCGACAACCTGCTGATCCACCGCGTGCAGCAAGAGCAAGGCATGAACCTGCCGCGCCGCGGCATGAGCATGGCGCAGGTCGAGCGCAACTACGGCGCGCCCGTGCGCAAGCTCGCGCCGCGCGGCGGCGACACGCAAAAACATCCGCAGATCAATCGCTGGGACTACACCAAGTTCATCGTGTATTTCGAGCGCAACCATGTGATCCACTCGGTGCTCAATACCCCGGCCGGCAACAACACGCACCCCGCCTCCGCCAATTGATGGCCCGCTCATGGACGCGGCCCGTGGCAACGCGGGCCGCGTCGCTGTTTGTGGCGGGCAGTTGCATTGCACGCTTGCTCTCCCGTCACCCTTTCGGAGTACCCGAATGAACGACCCCGCGCTGCGCCTGCCCGCCGAATGGGAAACGCAATCGGCCGTGCTGATTGCCTGGCCACACGCTGCCACGGATTGGGCCGAGCGCCTGCCGGCGGTGGAGGCCACGTATGTCGCGCTGGCACGGGCGGTCACGCGCTTCCAGCGGCTGTTGATCGTCGTCCCCGATGCCGCACTGCAGACACATGTGCACACCCTGCTGCGCGCCGCCGGTCATGACCTGGTGTCGATCCAGTTCGTGCAGCTGGCCTATGACGACACCTGGCTGCGCGACTCCGGCCCCATCACCCTGTGCGGCGCGAAAGGTTTCCAACTCAACGATTTCCGCTTCACCGGCTGGGGCGGGAAGTTTCGTGCCGAGCGCGACGATGCATTGATTGCCGGCCTCGTCGACACTGGCGCCCTGCCCCGTGGTCGACGCCAACGCATCGACTGGGCACTGGAAGGCGGTGCCATCGAAAGCGACGGCGCCGGCACCTTGCTCACCACCTGGCGCTGCCTGCATCAGCGCCACCCGCAGCAGTCGCGCGACGCCATCACCACCACGCTGCGCGACACACTGCACGCCACGCGCGTGCTGTGGCTGGATCACGGCTACCTGCAGGGCGACGACACCGACGCCCACATCGACACACTGGTGCGCTTTGCACCGGGTGACGGCCTGGTCTACCAGGCCTGCGACGATCCGGCCGATCCGCATTACGCCGAACTGGCTGCCATGGCCGGGGAACTGCGCGCACTGCGCACCCTCGACGGCCAGCCATACACCTTGCATCCCCTGCCCTGGCCACAGCCGATCCTCGACGCTGGCCGGCGCCTTGCCGCGTCATACGCCAACTACCTCATCATCAACGGTGCGGTGCTGGTGCCAGCCTATGACGACCGGGCCGATGCACAGGCGGCCCGCTGCATCGGTGCCGCTTACCCAGGGCGCGAAGTCGTGCCGATCCCGTGCCGCCCGCTGATCTGGCAAAACGGCAGCCTGCACTGCATCACCATGCAATTGCCTGTCGGCCTGGTCTGAACCTGGCCAGCGTGCTGCGGCGCATCGGCTAAACTGGCCGTCTGCCGAACCGGCACGCCCTCTCCGGGAGCCAGCGCATGTCCCGCAGCGCACTCAAAGTCGCCCTGCTGCAAGAAATCGACCACGGCAGCCGGGCCGCCAACCTGGATGCCATCGAACGCGGCCTGCGCGCGGCGGCGACGACTGGCGTGGAGTTGGTCCTGTTGCAAGAGCTGCACAACGGGCCGTATTTTTGCCAGCGCGAATCGGTCGAGGTATTTGACCAGGCCGAGAGCATCCCCGGCCCCGGCACGCAGCGCCTGGGCGCGCTGGCGCAGGAGCTGCAGCTGGTCATCGTCGCCTCGCTGTTCGAGCGCCGCGCGGCCGGCCTGTACCACAACACGGCCGTGGTATTCGATCGCAGCGCGGCCATTGCCGGCATCTATCGCAAGATGCACATCCCGGACGATCCGGGCTTCTACGAAAAATTCTATTTCACGCCCGGCGACCTGGGCTTCATGCCCATCGACACCTCGGTCGGTCGCCTCGGCGTGCTGGTGTGCTGGGATCAGTGGTATCCGGAAGCCGCGCGGCTGATGGCACTGGCTGGCGCCGAACTGCTGCTGTACCCGACCGCCATCGGTTGGGACCCCGCCGACGATCAGTCGGAGAAGGATCGCCAGCGCGACGCCTGGGTGACGGTGCAGCGCGGGCATGCCATCGCCAACGGCCTGCCGGTGTTGAGCTGCAACCGCACCGGCTTCGAGGCCGATCCGGACGGCAGCAGCGGCGTGCAGTTCTGGGGCACCAGCTTCGTCGCCGGGCCACAAGGCGAGTTCCTGGCCAAGGCCGGCACGGATACCCCCGAGTTGCTGCTGGCGGAGGTGGATTTGACGCGCAGCGAAAACGTGCGCCGCATCTGGCCCTTCCTGCGTGATCGGCGCATCGACGCCTATGACGACCTGCTGCGTCGCTACCGCGATTGATGCCCGTCGACGTCCGGCACGCCTTGCGCCCCCGGCGCGGCGGCCCCATCCATGATCCATCCCTTCGTCGTGACCGCCTGCATGAATGCCACTGATACCCACGCCGCGGTGTTGACGCCGCAGGCGCCCGCACTCGCCGCGCTCGATGGCCAGCCCATCGAGCGCGTCACCCGCGACGGCATCGACTACGTGATCCTGGGCACCGCGCATGTGTCGCGCAGCAGCGTGGACGCCGTGCACGCGCTGCTGGACAGCGAACATTTCGACGCCGTCGCCGTGGAGCTGTGCACCAGCCGCGCGCAAAGCATGCGCGACCCGGAAGCCTTCAAGCAGATGGACCTGTTTCGCGTCATCCGCGAAGGCAAGGCCGGCATGGTAGCCGCCAGCCTGGTGTTGTCCACCTTCCAGAAGCGCTTGGCCGACCAGTCCGGCATCCAACCCGGCGCCGAGATGAAGGCGGCCATGGACGGTGCCGAGCAACGTGGCTTGCCGCTGTGGCTGATCGATCGCGACGTCGGCACCACGCTCAAGCGTGCCTGGCACAGCGTCGGATTCTGGCAGCGCTTTGCCCTGCTTGGCGGCCTGCTCGCCAGCGTCTTCGAGCGCGAGCAGATCGCGCCGGACGAAGTCGAGAAACTCAAGCAAGGCGATCTGCTGGAAGGCGCTTTCAAGGAGTTTGCCAGCCAGTCGCAACCGCTGTATCGCAGCCTGATCGGCGAGCGCGACCGCTTCATGGCCTCGCGCCTACGCCAGGAGGCGGCGTTGACCGAGCCGGTGCGGGGCGACTCCCCGCCTCGCCGCGTACTGGTGGTGATTGGCGCCGGCCACCTGCAGGGTCTGAGCACCCTGCTGACAACCCAGCAGGAAGATCCGGCGACAACCGTGGCAACACTGGCCGAGCCACCGGCCAAGGCTCGCTGGCCAAAGTGGTTTGCCGGCGGCCTGGTGCTGCTGGTATTCGCCGCCATCGCCTATGCGTTCACCCGCGACACCACGCTGGGCGTGCAGGCGCTGCGCGACTGGGTGCTGTTCACCGGCGGTTTTGCGGCATTGGGCGCGGTGGCCGCCGGCGCGCACCCACTGAGCACGGCCGCGGCCTTCATCGCCGCCCCGATCAAACCCTTTCGCCCGGGCATCCCCGCCGGCGGCATCAGCGCCATGGCCGAAGCCTGGGTGCGCCGGCCGCGCGTGGGCGACTTCGACAGCCTGCGCGACGACATCGGGCAATGGCGTGGTTGGTGGCGTAATCGCGTCGCGCGCACGTTGCTCAACTTCTTCCTGGTGAGCGTCGGTACCATCATTGGCGAATACAGCGCCGGTATCCACATCTTCAAGAGCGTGCTGTAGCAGGCCTGCCACGAAGCTGCCCGCACCGCATGCTACGATCCCGCCGCGGCAGGACCCTCTGCCCGGGTGGCGAAACTGGTAGACGCAAGGGACTTAAAATCTGTTTTGTCAAGTCCTCGTCTCTCACGAGGCGCATGCAGGAAGCCAATAGGAACAACAGTTTACGGCCTTCTCAGCGCGTGCTCCGTCGCGCTTCTCAGCGGCTAGGGGCCAGCTAGGAGCTGAAGGAAAGTGGTGTAAGGTTTGACGCTCCACGTCATGCCCGAGTGGTGAAACTGGTAGACACAAGGGACTTAAACAAATTGAGCCCTCCCGGGGAAACCCCAGAGGTGAAGCCCGTCAAAGTCGGTGAAAGCCCTGGATGCTTCGGCAGCCGAGCCAACGCCGAGCCAAGCCCAAGCCCCACGGCTGGGAAGGTGTAGAGAGCAGACGGCGGGCACCTACGGTCGCAAGGCTATGGTGAAGGCGTGCTCCAGACCACGAACAGCGCATGCGCTGGCGGCGAAAGCCGAAGTGGTAAGAAAATCCCTCGACCTCGCGGTCATGCCGGTTCGATTCCGGCCTCGGGCACCAATCCCAGCCACCCCGTTATGGGGCCTTTCAGTATTCGCTTGGATCTTTGTGCTTGAGCCGAGTGGCTGGTGCGTCGGCTTTCTTGAACGCACGATCTCGCGCGATGAACGCTTCCAGCATGTACGGGATCAGCGTCGTGGCGTCGACCGCCTCGCCGTAGGTCTGCGCATGCACGGCCGCGTAGCGGTCAAGGTCAGCCTTGAGCCGGGCCGAGCATGAGAAGGTCAGCTTGACAGTCTGTTTGTCGGGCAGCGGCCCGAGTCGCAGCTTTTTCGCGGACGGGCTCATGGCGTCGATCCTTGTTGAAAGAACATCGGCTGGTACGGCCGTAACACCAGATCCTTGTTGACCATCACGTCCAGCGGGAAACCAGGTCGTACCGTCAGCGTCGGCTGAATGCTGAGGTTGCGCCGAGTGATTTCCTGGCCCACCTGATTGGCCGTGTCCTGCGCGCTGTTGCGCAAGGCGACGATCGTGTCGCCATTGACGTTGCCCTCATTCGAGACGGCCAGCTCGGAGCTGACGCCGAGCAGCGTGGACAGCGCCGCGCCTGACAGGATGCGGCCCCAGTGCCAGTCCACGCCGTCCTCCAGACCGGCGTAGCCGGCGGGGTCTATGCCGGGCAGTTTGTCCAGCGCGATCGACGAGGTATCCGGCAGCACCAGCCGCAGCCAGACCAGCAGTACGCGCCGCTGCCCGAAGGCCACTTGGCTGTCGTAGCGGCCGATCAGCCGCGAGCCCTGCGGAATTAGCAGATAGTGACCGCTCGCGGTGTCGTACACCGGCTGTGTTACTTCGGCAATGATCTGCCCGGGCAGGTCGGAATTGATACCCGTCACCAGCGCCGCTGGAATGATGGTGCCGGCCATCACCGTGTATGGTGAGGTCGGTGCCTGCAAGGTACCGGTGTTGCTGGTTGCCGCATCGCCGCCTTTGGTCAGGAACGCTTCCTTCTGGTCCTGCCGGTTCTGGAGCGCCGTCGGATCGTTGGGTTGCGCCGCCGTGGACGCCGGCCCGGCACCCATCGGATTGAACGGCCCGGCCGAAGTGTTCGGCATGGTCGGCAACGGCGCTGTGGTCGCTCCCGCGCCCGTTTTCTCCGTGGCGTTGCTGGTGCGGAAGAACACCGACGAACGGGCGACTTCATCGGCCTGGCGCTGCCGGTCGATGTTCTCGGCCGATGGCCCCGCACTTGTTCCGTCATTTGGCAGTGGCGGCATGGTCGACGCCGCGCCCCAGTCACCGGGCAGCGGAGGTCCGAGCTGCGGCACGCTGGCCGCCGGTGCCGGCTTCGCCGGCAGCTTCGAATAGTCGGCCGGCAACTGGTCCAGGTCGTCGGTCTTGGCGATCCGATCGACGTTGTATAGCTCCGTCTGGTCGCCCGAACCGCGCCGGCCTTTCGATTGCAGCGCCCACATGGATGCGCCGGCGACGGCCACTGCGAGCAATGTCGCCGAAACGGCCAGCGTGCGGCGATTGAGCCGCGTTACTGGACGCGGCGAAGCGCGCAACGCAATGCCCTCGGGAGCAACCTTCGGCGCCGGCTGAGTTTCGTGCTCAGTCGTGCCCATGACCCGCTCCCGCGGCGATGCCGTCGGTGCGCTCGATGCGCACGACGGCTGCCCTACTCCCATCCTTGCCACCGAGCCGTAGCTCGGCCGCGCCGAACAATTGATCCACGATGTCGTAAGGCGCGTGGAAACGGTAATTCACCAGCTCGCCTTTGCCGTCCGGGCCAACCACGAATAGCGGCGGCAATTCGCCCTGCGCGATGCCGGCGGGAAACTGGATATACACGTGCTGCCCGTCATCGAAAGCACGTACTGGCTTCCACGGTGGGCTGTCACCCGTGATCGCGTAACGGAAGTGCAACTGGTCAAGCGACAGGCCCGAGGCGGCGGGCGCTTGCGTATCGGCCGCCTGCGCCTGGGCCCGCAACGCCAACATCTGGTCTTTCGGGTACTGCCACGACACGGATGCCATCCACGCCTTCGCGGTGGATGTGAGTTCGAGCAGATAGGTGCGCCGGCTCGTCGTGATGACGAGGTTCGTCGTGATTCCCACGCGTACCGGTTTGACCATAACGGCTACTCGCCGATCCGCCCCGCTACCGCTGGCCGTGTCGCCTACGATCCACTGCACGGTGTCGCCGGCCGCGACCGTCACCAGTTCCTCGCCCGGCTGCAAGCTGATGACCGTCACCCGGCCGGGGCTGGCATAGACCTGATACAGCGCGCCATCGGAGAACGGCCAGACCTGGATTGCGTTGATGTAGCCCTCGCGCGTGGGTGCCACGCTCGCGTCGGCGTTGGCCTGTTCGACGCGGGCCTTCGCGTCGGCCGGCGCGGGTGCCGGCTTGATATCGGCACCCGTCGGCAACGGCTTCATCTGGTCCAGCAGCGGCAAGGGTTTGGGTACCGCCACGACGGCGATCGGCTTGGGTGGTTCGGGTAACGGCTCGGCCTTCACGGATTCATCCAGTGAAATAGCCGGCGGCGGTTTGCCCTGTGTGGCGCAGCCGGTGAGTCCGCCCAGTAGGCCGAGGAAAGCAAAAGTGGTGATGACGTGTTTCATGGCTTCTTCGCTCCTTCCGGCGCGTCCAGATCGCGACTCCAGGACAGGCCGTTGACGTAGATACCGAGGGGGTTGCGGCGCACCTGCTGTTCGGTGCGCGGCGTCTGCATGACGAGGGTGAGCATCGCGGTCCAGTGCTCGATGCCTGTGGGCGTGCCCTGGTTGTAGTGCTGCTCGGTCCAGCGCACCTGGAACGAGGCATCGCTGACCCGCACCACGCTGGTCACGTCCACGGATACGGAATCCTGACCGACGTGGGCAAACGGATCGTGGGCCCGCGCGTAGTCGTTCAAAGCCGCCGCACCGCGGTCTGTGGTGTAGCCGTAGGCTTCGAGCCAGTTTTGCCGTACCACCACCGGGTCGACCGACAGCGAGCGCACGTCGGTAATGAAGCGTGCCAGGTGGTAGGCGATCTGCGCGTCGATCGGCTGGTACGGTGTCACCGCCGCGCCGACCGCACGCACCTGACCCGCGTGATCGACCTCGACCACATAGGGCGTGACGCGCGACTGACCAGACTGCCAAACCAGCCCAGCCGCCATCAGCAAGGCGAGCCCCAAGCATCCGCAGGCCATCAGCCGCCAGTTCTTTGCCTGCACGCGGGCGCTGCCGAGTCGTTCATCCCAGACCTGCGCGGCAGCCTGATAAGGCGTCGCTGGCGCGGGGGTATCGCTGTAGCGCACGCCGGGTCGTTTGAAGCGCATCGTTCGCCTCCCTTACTCGTTCGAGGAATCGTGCAGGTCGGGGCCTGCGCCAGCGCCGCCGTGATCGCCCGAGCGCACCACGTGTGCGGCAGTCGAGGCGCCGTGCGCGGCGCGCTGGCGACGTTGCAGCCGTTGCGCCCAGTCAGGCGCTTTGTCGGCGGGTGAACTTGAACCAGGCGTGGCACCGGCCGCCGAGGCGGCACGATCCCGCACGGCACGAGCGCCCGCCACCACGCGTTGCCCAGCGGCTTGTGCGCCGCTGCGCGCGACGTTGGCCATGCCAGCGCCGAAGGCTCGCGCCCCGGTTGCGCCCGACGCAGCGGCGCCGGCGCGATACGCCGTGGCGGCACCGCTGGCCGCCCGCGCCGTGCCCACTGCCCCGCGCGCGGCCAAGCGTGTGCCGGCGGCGATGGCTGCACCGCCCGTCGCAACGGCGGCACCGCCGGCGACGGCCAGGCCCGCGGCACCGAGCGCCGTGCCGGCCGCAGCCCCGGCCCCGAGCTGCGGGGCACCGGACACCAGCCCCGTGGCGATACCAGGCCCGAAGATACCCAAGCCCAGCATCGTGAGCGAAGCCAGCATGATGGCGAGCACGTGGTTCAGCGACGGATCGGCGCCGACTGGTGTCTGGAACTGCCCGAAGATCGTCGAGCCGATACCGACGATCACGGCGAGCACCAACACCTTGACGCCCGAAGACACCACGTTGCCCAGCACCTTCTCGGCGAGGAACGCGGTCTTGTTCCAGAGCGCGAACGGCACCAACACGAAGCCGGCAAGTGTGGTCAGCTTGAACTCGATCAGCGTCACGAAAAGCTGCACCGCCAGGATGAAGAAGCTGATGACCACGACAATCCACGCGAGCAGCAGCACCACGATCATGTCGAGGTTGCTGAAGACGGCTGTGATGCCGTGGGACATCGTGCCGAGTTGTTGCAGGATGGGCTGGCCCGCCGTGACGCCGATTTGGGCGAGACGTCCAGGTTGCAGGAAGTCGCTGATGCTGACGGCCGAGCCGGCGGCGAGCAGCCCGAGACCCGCAAACGAACGGAATACGATGCCGGCCAGCGTGTTGAAGTTGCCGATGATGTAGGCGAACGCGCCGACATAGAGCGTCTTGCGGATGAGTTTCGGCAGCACCTCCTCGCCGCCCATCGCCCAGAACAGGCCCGCCAGCGTCATGTCGATGACGATCAGCGTGGCGGAGAGATACGCCACCTCGCCATGCAGCAGCCCGAAACCGGAATCGATGTACTGCGAGAAGACCGCCAGGAACTGGTCAATGACGGAGAGATCGTTCATGGCTGCGCTTCGTCGTCGGGCGCATCGAAGCTCGCCGGGATCGGCGGCAGTGAGGTCAATGTCTGGTACTCACCGGGGCCGCCGAGGCCGAGGAAGAAACGCCGTGTATAAGCCGCATCCGCAACTCGGCAAGTAGCTGCGCCGGTTCGTATCCGCGCAGTGGCACAGTGACGACGCAGCGCATAGAGCTGCGATGGATCGCGCGCAAGCGCGTCTACCGTCAACGCCGGCTCATGTCGGCTACATGCAACCAGCATCACAACGGCGGACAGGACGAGTGCGCGGCCCATCGCCATCAGTTCCCGTAAAAGTTCACGGACTGCGGCGTGTACTGCGGGCCGCTGCCGATGAAGCGCGAACGCACCTGCTCTGCCTGGGCCTCATCGGCCGCCGCGCGCGCCTGGTCCAGCGCCGTCGCGCGATCCTGCGACACGGTGAGCTGCTGGGCCTGGATGGCCTGACGCGCGATCAGGGCGAGCAACTGGTTGGTCGCCTGGCTGGCCTGCAAGGTGCCGACCGCGCCCTGGCTCTGCGTGACCAGCCCACTCAATACGCCTTGATCCGACAGCAGGTTTTGCGCGGCCTGCGACTGCATCTGCGTCGAGGTTTGCAATGCCTGCACCGAGGTCTGCCAGCGCGTTTGCGCGTCCTGCACCATCTGGGCATGGCTGGTGCCGGTGCCATAGGTCGACGGATACAGCCGGTCGAAGGTCACCTGTGACTGCACGACCTTGAACGTCAAGCCCTGCGCCTGCGCGATCAACTGGTTGGTGCTCGCCAGCGTGGTGAGCAACTGCGACAGCGAGTTGTAGTTGAGGCTGGTGAGATTGCGGCCCTGATTGAGCAGCATCGTCGCCTCGTTCTGCAACTGCTGAATCTGGTTGTCGATCTGTTGCAGCTCGCGCGCGGCGGTCAGCAGGTTCTGCGAGTAGTTCGCGACGTCGAACACCGCCCATTGTGCGAAGCTCGCGGACGAGCACGTGAACAACACAGCCACAGCGGCGGCCAGCCAGGTCTTCTTCATGGCCGAATCTCCGATGACGAAGGAGCCGAGGGAAACGAAGGGATGAGGTCAGCGGCCCAATCGAGGCCGGTATGGCGCAACCAGGCGCCTGTGAAACCGGGTGCACCGTCATCGAGCACGCGATCAATGTCGCGCTGGTCCTCCGGTGTTGAGGCGCCAGCGAACGCCAGCGTCACCGGTCCCAGGTCAAGGTCGAACAGGCGATTGCCCAGCCGCGACTGGTAGTAGTAGTCGCGCTTGGGCTCGGCGGTGGCGACGATCTCGATCTGCCGGGCATTCAGGCCAAAGCCCTCGTAGATCATTCGAATCTGCGGCTCGGTCGCCTGGGGGTTCGGCAGGAAGATGCGGCTCGCGCAGCTCTCGATGATCGCGGGCGCGATGCTCGACTCCTTGATGTCGGCCAGCGACTGCGTGGCGAAGATAACGCTGACGTTCTTCTTGCGCAGCGTCTTCAACCACTGGCGGATGCGCGCAGCGAACACCGGGTCATCCAGGAACAGCCACGACTCGTCGAGGATCAGCAGCGTCGGCGCACCGTCGAAACGCTCATCGAAGCGCGCAAAGAGGTAATGCAGCACGGCCAACACCGCGGCCTTGCTGTGCATCAGCTCCTCCATCTCGAAGCCTTGCACGTCGGCGCAGCCCAAGCGATCGTGATCGGCATCGAGCAGCTTGCCGTGGGCGCCGCCCAGCACGTAAGGCGCGAGTGCCTGGCGCAGCGCGTTCGATTGCAGCAGCACCAACAAGCCAGTCATGGTGCGCTGTTCCAGCGGCGCACCGGCGAGACTCCCCAGCGCCGACCAGATGGCCGCCTTCTCGTCGGGACCGATGGCCACGCCTTCGTGCGACAGGCGACCTTCGATCCACTCGCTGGCCCAAGTGCGATAGCTCTCTTGGTCGATGCGTGCGAGTGGCTGAAAGGCAATGGCGCCGTCGGTACCGAGATCGTAGTGCTCGCCGCCAAGGCCCAGGATGGTGGCGCGCATCGAGCGGCCCATGTCGAACGCGAAGATGCGCGCGCCGCTATAGCGCCGAAACTGCATCGCCAATACGGCCAGCAATACCGACTTGCCCATGCCGGTCGGGCCGACGACCAGCGTATGGCCCACATCACCAATGTGCGTGACCAACCGAAACGGCGTGGCGCCATCAGTGCGCGTAACGATCAGCGGTGGACCATTGAGATGGGCGTTCTTCTCTTGTCCCGCCCACACGGCCGACACCGGCATCATGTGCGCGAGGTTCAACGTCGAGATGATCGGCTGACGCACGTTGGCATAGGCATGGCCCGGAATCGAGGACAGCCACGCTTCCACGGCATTGAGCGTTTCGGGAATGGTTACGAAGCCACGCCCTTGGATCGCACGCTCGACCATGCGCAGCTTTTCGTCGGCCGCCGCCGCATCGGCATCCATCACGGTGACGGTCGTGGTCACGTAACCGAAGGCCACCTGGTCGCTGCCCAGCTCCTGCAGGGCGGCGTCCGCGTCCGTGGCCTTGTTGCTGGCATCGGTATCGACCAGCGGCGATTCTTGCTGGAAGATGGTTTCGCGCAACAGCGCGACGACGTTCTTACGCTTGACGAACCACTGCCGGCGCAGCCGCCCCAACTCCTTCTCGGCTTCCGCCTTGTCCAGGCACAGGAAGCGCACGGACCATCGGTAAGCAAAACCGAGACGGTTGAGGTCATCGAGCATCCCCGGCCAGGTTGTCGTCGGGAAGCCCCGCACCGTCACCACACGCACATGTTGGTCGCCCAGTATCGGCGCCAAGCCACCCACGAGTGCGGTGTCAGCCAGCAGCGCGTCCAGGTGGAACGGCACCTCGGGCACGCCGATGCGGTAGCGCCGCGTCGAAATGGTTGCGTGTAGGTAGGTCAGCGTCTGGCTATCTTCGAGCCAGTCGATCTCCGGCATCATGCCGTCGAGCAGGTCGAACACGCGGTCGGTTTCCGCGACGAAAGCGGTCAGCCGTTCGCGCCAGTCCACGCCGCGGGTCGGCGTGTTTTCGTAGAGCAGCTTGCCGGCGCGCGCTCGCGACTCCTCCGGCGGCAGGTACAGCAGCGTCAGGTGATAGGCGCTCTCGAAATGGCTGCCGGTTTCCTCAAACGCGGCGCGGCGTTCCTCGTCCACCAGCCAGGACAGCGGCTCGGGAAAATCCGAATGCGGGTAGTCCGCCGCCGGCCGACGTTCGGCCTCGATGAACAGCACCCAGCCCGAACCCAGCCGACGCAGTGCATTGTTCAAGCGCGCGGTCGTGGCGATCAGCTCGCCCGACGTCGCGCTGTCCAGGTCCGGCCCGCGAAAGCGCGCCGTGCGCTGGAACGCGCCGTCCTTGTTGAGCACCACGCCCGGTGCGACCAGTCCCGCCCATGGCAACCAGTCCGCGAGCAGCGCGGGACGTTGGCGGTATTCGGTAAGGTGCAGCATGACATCGGCCTCACACGTCCAGCAGCGGTTTGTGCTTCAGGTGCCGCGCAAAGACGGGCAAGAACTGTGGATCGACGCGCGCGCCACACACGGCGAGCGAATGGCCGATCAGCCACAACGCGATGCCTGGAATCCACAGTTGCAGGCCGAGCCCAACGGCAGCGGCGAGCGTGCCATTGGCAATGGCCACGGTGCGTGGCGCGCCGCCCATCAGGATCGGTTCGGTCAGCGACCGATGCAGCGGCACCTCGAAGCCGGTGGCCGTGGACTCGTTCATGCCACCACCGCGCCGCCGGAGAACGAGAAGAACGACAGGAAGAAGCTCGACGCAGCGAACGCGATCGACAGTCCGAACACGATCTGTATCAGTCGCCGGAAGCCGCCGCTGGTGTCGCCAAAAGCGAGCGTGAGGCCCGTCACGATGATGACGATGACCGCGATGATCTTGGCGACCGGCCCCTGAATCGAGTCGAGGATGGATTGCAGCGGTGCTTCCCACGGCATGTTCGAGCCAGCCGCGTGCGCAACCGTTGCCGCCAGGCACATCAGCAGGAGCAGCAGCCAAGGCAAGGATTTACGGAAAAGCGGATCGTCGTAAAGACAGGTTCGCGTCATGACGGGACTCCTGGTGTGGCGGGAGAGGAAGACGGGAAGAAGGCAAAGCACCCGGCACGGCATCGAGCCGATAACCGCGCTCGTCGAACCCGACGACGCAGGCGATGTCCTGGATGCGGCGTGCGCGGCCGCGCCCGGCAATGAAGATGACGACGTTGACCGCCTCGGCGATCAGCGCGCGCGGCGGGGTCACGACGACTTCGAGAATCAGTTGCTCCAGGCGCAGCAGCGCGCCGTGTGCGGAGCCGGCGTGGACCGTGGCGATGCCGCCCGGATGGCCGGTACCCCATACCTTGACCAGATCGAGGGCTTCGCCGCCGCGCACCTCGCCGACGATCACGCGGTCGGGACGCAGCCGCATTGTGGCGCGCACAAGTTCGGTCATCGACACAACGCCCGGCAGCGTGCGCAGCGGCACGTGATCGCGCGCTGCGCATTGCAGCTCGACGGTGTCTTCGAGCACCAGCACGCGGTCGCCGGTGGCAGCGATCTCGGCGAGCAAGGCGTTGGCCAGCGTGGTTTTGCCGGTACTGGTGCCGCCGGCGATCAGGATGTTCTGGCGTTCGCGCACGGCACCCAGCAGAAAGCCGGCTTGCGCGGCCGTCATCATCCCGTCACTCACGTAGCGTTCGAGCGGGATCACGCCAACCGCACGCTTGCGCAGCGCGAAAGCTGGCCCGGGTGCCGCCGGCGGCAGGATGCCCTCGAAGCGTTCGCCGGTCTCAGGCAATTCCGCCGACAGCAGCGGCTTGCCGGCATGCACTTCGGCGCGCACATGGGCGGCGACCAAGCGGATGATGCGTTCGCCATCGACGGCGGAAAACCGTACGTCCGTCGGTGTGCGTCCGCTGGATAGCCGGTCGATCCACAACGACCCGTCCGGATTGAGCAGGATCTCCACCACGTCCGGATCTTCGAGTGCGGCGGCGATCAACGGCCCCATTGCCGTGCGCAGCATGCGCACACGCCGGTCCAGCGACCGGGCGGCCGACGTCAGCAGATCGTGCGGTTGCGCGTTCATGGCGTCTCGCCCGGCGCCCGAGCATCCGTATAGGCGGCGGCGTCACGTCGTACCGTGTCGGGCTGGATCTCCTCCACCAGCTCACGCACGAGACTGTGTCCGCGCAGCAGATGGCGGCCAAGCTGCTCGATGAACTGGGCGAAACGCACCTTGCCCTGGGCGCGTGCTGCATCCTGATGCGTCTCCGGTACCGGGGTACTCACGGTCAGGAAGTAACGGATGAACAGCGCCAGTGTCTCGATCTGGATGGACTGGTCGCGCTCCAGACGCTCGAACTGGCGCGTGAGCCGGTCCAGCCGCTTGGCAATCGCCGCCTCGCGCTGGTCGCCCGCATCGGGCGACAGCCAGGACGCCAGCGCCGCCGCGACTATGGACGACTTCGAGATGCCTTTCTTGACGGCCAGCTCATCGAGCCGCCGGGCGTGCTCGGGCGGGATGAAGAGATTGAGACGATATTGGCTCATAGCGGTATCCCGTCCGCCGGGTCGAGCGTGGTCAGCCGCACCGTGCGTTGCAGGCGTGGGTCGAGCTGGGCGGGCACCGGCAATGGCAGGTCGTCGTCATCGAGCATCGCCAGGTCGTCGGCCACCCTTTCTGACGCCGGAACATAGATCCTCTCGTCGACCAGCTCGGGCTGGCGCCGCCGGCCGCCGTTGTCGATCGCGCCTTCAGGCAGCGTGATCGTTACAGCAGGCACACTCGGCATCCCGGGGATGGGCAGTGCGCTCCAGTCGTCAGCGCGCCGGGCCGGTGTATCGACGTAAGAGCCGCTTGCCAGCGCAGGCGGCGTGAGCACGCGGCGCTTGAAGTTGGCGTCGGCGTAGTAGCGCAGCTTCTTCGCACGAATCGGCGCATGGCCCGAGACCATCACCACGGCATCGTCGGGCGGGAGTTGCATCACCTCGCCGGGCGTCAACAGTGGGCGTGCGGTCTCCTGGCGCGACACCATCAGGTGACCCAGCCACGGAGCCAAGCGATGGCCGGCATAGTTGCGCTGTGCTCGCAGCTCGGTCGCGGTGCCCAACGTCTCGGAGATGCGCTTGGCGGTACGTTCGTCGTTGGTGGCGAACGTCACGCGCACATGGCAGTTGTCCAGAATCGAGTGATTGACGCCATACGCCTTGTCGATCTGGTTGAGGCTCTGCGCAATCAGGAAGCTGCGGATGCCGTAGCCGGCCATGAAAGCCAATGCCGACTCAAAGAAGTCGAGCCGACCGAGCGCCGGGAACTCATCGAGCATCAGCAGCAGGCGATGCCGGCGGGCGATACCGTCCGAGCCGTCCAGCGATTCGGTGAGCCGCCGGCCGATCTGGTTGAGGATGAGCCGGATCAGCGGCTTCGTGCGGCTGATGTCGGACGGCGGCACGACCAGATACAGCGACACCGGGTGCTTGGCCGAGATCAGGTCGGCGATGCGCCAGTCGCAACGCGCGGTGACTTCTGCCACCGTGGGATCGCGGTAGAGACCCAGGAATGACATGGCGGTAGACAGCACGCCCGAACGCTCGTTGTCGCTCTTGTTGAGCACTTCGCGTGCCGCGGAGGCGACGACCGGATGCGGCGCCTCGCCCAGGTGCTTGGTCGTCATCATCCGGTGCAGTGTCAGCTCGAACGGACACGCCGGATCGGAGAGGAAATTGGCAACGCCGCGCAGCGTCTTGTCGATGCCGGCGTAGAGCACATGCAGGATCGCGCCGACCAGCAACGCGTGCGAGGTCTTCTCCCAATGGTTGCGCCGCTCCAATGCGCCTTCGGGATCAACGAGGATATCGGCGATGTTCTGCACGTCGCGCACCTCATGCACGCCGCGCCGCACTTCCAGCAGCGGGTTGTAGGCAGCGGAGCGCGCATCGGTGGGGTTGAACAACAGGCAGTGCGAGAAGCGCGCGCGCCAGCCGGCGGTGAGCTGCCAGTTCTCGCCCTTGATGTCATGGACCACGACCGACGCCGGCCAAGTGAGCAGCGTCGGCACCACCAGGCCCACGCCCTTGCCCGAGCGCGTCGGCGCGAAGGTCAAGACATGCTCGGGGCCGTCATGCCGCAGGTAGCGATCACGATGCCGCCCGAGGAAGACGCCAGCGGTGCCAGTCAACCCGGCCTTGCGGATTTCCTTCGCATCGGCCCAGCGCGCCGAGCCGTAAGTGGTGACGCGCCGCGACTGCCGCGCGCGCCATACCGACATGCCGATGGCGACGAACGCGGCAGTGAAGCCGCTCATTGCGGCGATGGCACCGCCCTTGAGGAACAGGCGCGGCGCATAAGCGTCGTACCAATACCACCACTCGAACAGCCGCCATGGGTGATAGAAAGGAACGCCAAACAGGTCGAACCAGGGCGCGCCGAGGCGTAGTTGATAGCCCAGGTATGCGGCGGTCCATTGGGTGGCAGCCCATGTTCCCGCGACCACAATACTGACAATCGCCAGTACCTGGCCGAACAGCACACTGGTTCCGTTCACGCCGGCCTCCGACTTGCTCCTTACGTCTGCGGCAAAACACGCCGCATGACCGAGAGCTTCGGTGCCGTGGTCCGTATCGGTCAAAGACCGTTATGGCGATAAAAATGATCGAAAAAACAAGATTTCCAGCAGGGGAAATGTACAGCGCATCATAGGATTTGCGTGCGCACGACAGCGTAGCAAGCAACACATCAACATCACGTGTTGTCTTGACAGCAATTCAGAACTTCGGCGCCTTCTTGGGTGGGGTGTACTGCGGGCCGTTGCCAATGAACAAGCGATGCCGCGCTTCAGAAGCGGCATTGCATTCGGCCGCACCCATCTTTGCGTAGTCGTTCGCGCACTGCTGTTCGACTGCACGCAATTGGTCGGGGTGCGCCACCAACGAATCCACCGTATTGGTGGGCGCGGCCCTGCTGCAGGCCGCGAGCATGACAATCATCAACACCACACCGATCTTGTTCATAAGGCTTTCTCCTGCGACATGAGGCCAGACCATTGAGGCGCTCTACGGTTTGTTTCTCGGCAAAGGAGTTTGATCGGATCTAACCCGATCGATGAAATGACGCAATGGCTCTGACGGCTCACCGTCCGGGTGCAACAGATACGTCGTCAACATGACGGCACGGCCAGCCAACGGTCGCACAACGACCTCGGGATGGCGAAAGTCCTCGATGTGGGTCGCGTTGGTGAGGCCGATGCCGTAGCCGGCCGCAACCAGTGTAATCAGCATGTCGTGCGTCGTTACGCGATCGACCACGATCGGCTCGGCATCCACGGAGCGCAGCACGCCATCGATCTGCCGCGCACAGCCCTCACAGGCTTCGGGATCGCAGAGCACCAGCGGGTAGCGCAGTACGTCCTCCAGCGGAATGCGCTTGTGCACCAGCAAGGGATGACGCGCTGGCACGGCTGCTACCAGCGGATCGTGCCACACCGGCTCGGCGAGGATGTCATCGCCCACCTCATCGGACTGGGCAAAGCCCACATCGTAAAGATCGTTGCGCAGTCCCCTGACCTGCTGCGCGAACGGCGTCTGGAACAAACGGGTTTCCACTTCCGGCTCCTCCGCACGGCATTGGGCCAACAGCGCCGCCAGGCGTGACGGGACGATGCCATCAGACACAGCGATGCGCAGCGCGCCGTGGTAGCCGTTCGCTGCCGCCTTCACATTGATCCGGGCCTGCTCGAGCGCGGCCAAGACGCGGCGCACGTCTTCGAGAAAAACCTGACCAGCCCAGGTCAGGCGCGTGCTGCGCGTGGTGCGCTCGAACAATTGCACGCCCAGATCGGACTCGAGTTCCTTGATCGCGCGCGACAGCGGCGACTGCTCGATATGAAGTCGTTCCGCCGCGCGAGCAAAGTGGAGTTCTTCGGCGACGGCTAGAAATCGGCGCATATGACGAAATTCCACCGAACTATCTCCCAATTGATAGTACCGAATGGGTTCTACCCCGTTTTTGCGGACACTTAAGTTAAGGCCGTGAAGGCTTGATCCCGAACCTCGATTCTGCGTCGCATTCGGGGGCGGCGGTCACCTTACGCGACCTCCACCGCGTTATGTAATGACATCGGGAAGGATGGGCGTAAGTCACCCACCCATCGGCCTCGACCCACGGCACCATCAACGGGCCACGCCCGATCCACCGCGCTCTGGTAAACCCAGCCAGTCACGCGCTGGGGCCCGTACACCCATGCAGTCCGAATTAACTGCGCTGCTCGTTCGATTTGATCGTCTTCGCAAAGCACCAACAACTTGACTTGCTTGGTGACCCGCTTGCCCCATTCGATTGAATAGCTTTTGCTCTTGCGTACTGAGCGCGGTCAACAAGCCCTTCACCGGTATCACACGCGCAATGACGTGCGCAGGCTTGAGACAAGACGGCAGTTACCGTCGCAGCCACGTCGCGCCGATCGGGCGACGCCTGGAAGCGATACCGAGCGCGCGGTTTGGTGAAACAGCTACGTGGGGTCAACCTTCTTGTGGCTCCTCGCACCCCAGCCCGCACGAAGTGGTTTCGACCTGCAGCGTTACGTGGTGGATGCCAAAGCGCGCTTCCAGCATCTGCGCCAGCCGGAGCCGCAGCGCTTCTACGTCTGATGCGTCGTCATCCATAATCACGTGCGCCGCCATCGCCGAACGCGTGCTGCTGAGCGCCCAAACGTGTACATCGTGCAGCGCAGCCACGCCTGGAGTGGCCAGCATTTCGGCGCGCACCCGTTCGGTATCGACGTTACTAGGCGCCCCCTCCATCAATACATTCCCTGCCTCTCGCAGCAGGATCCACGTCCGCGGCAATACCCACAAGCCAATCATCACAGCAATGATGGGATCGGCGATGTAGAAGCCGGTGAACTTGATGATCAACGCGGCGACGATCACACCAACCGAACCGAGCATGTCGGCCCAAACTTCCAGATACGCACCCTTCACATTGAGGCTTTCACCGCTGCCGCTCTTGAGCAATCGCATCGAGATGAGATTGATCACCAGCCCCAGCACCGCGATCACCAGCATGCCGGTGGAGGCCACCGACGGCGGTTCGCTGAAGCGCCGCACCGCCTCCCACAAGATGTAGCCCGCGACGAGGAACAGCAGGCCACCGTTGACGAGCGCGCCGATGGCTTCCATGCGCGCGTAACCATAGGTGCGTTTCGCATCAGGCGGACGTCGTGCCAAGCGCACGGCGGTCAGCGAGATCGTCAACGCGATCACATCGGTGGCCATGTGTGCCGCGTCCGACAACAACGCCAAACTGTTGGTGAGCAGACCGCCGATGACCTCGGCGACAAGAAACGTACTGGTCAGGCCAAGTGCCCACCATAGCGGCGTTTCGTGTTTGATCTCCGTGCCCACATGATCGTGTCCGGTACTCATCAGTTGCCTCCACTCACGTAGCTGCGCCACGCCATGCGGAACACCCGCCACGCCGACCGCAGAAACATCAACAACAACGCTGAGGCCACCAGCAAATCTGGCCACCCTGCGCTGAACAAGCCGACGCCTGCCGCCGCCACCAGCACGGCGATACCTTCGAATACATCATTGCGCGAACACTCCCACGCCGAGGCCATGTTGACGTCGCCTTTGCGGTAAGGCAGCAGCAGGCGCAGACATGCGACATTGGCGATCAGGTTCAGCAAGGCGGCGATACCGATCGCCTCGAAGATCGGCACGCCCGGATGCATGAGACGCCAGCCAATTTGGATGGCGACCGCGATCGCAGCGCCGAGAATCAGTGCACCCTTGAACAACGCCACCCGGGCTTTCGCACGACCACTGGCACCAATAACAGCAAGGCTCAAGAGGTACGTGAGCGCATCGCCGAGATTGTCCAACCCACCGGACAGCAGCGACGACGAACCGCTGTAGATCGCCGCGGCCAGCATCATCGTGAAAGTAGCGAGGTTGATCGCCAGAACGATCATCAACACTCGACGCTGCCGTGCCTGCAACGCCGCTATATCGATGGTGCTGGCACAGCACGTATCAGTCATGCGTCGGTAACCCGATGGCTGCATTTATGGCTCCAAGCATTGGAATCCCTTATGGCGGCGGAAACTCTACGCGGCCGCCGCCGTGTTATGAAATGACACCGTTGCAGCGGCGGGAGTGCTCCCGCCACCCCGGTCAGTCGTTGTCCACACGTCCGTCGATCGGCCACGCCCGATCCACCGTGCTCTGGTAGACCCAGCCAGCCACGCTCTGGCCGGTCCGTCCGTGCAGCCGGATCAACTGCACCGCTCGTTCGGCTTGATCGTCTTCGCAAAACACCAACAGCTTGACCTGTTTGGTGACCCGCTCGCCCATTTCGATCGAATAGCTTTGTTCCTGCGTACTGAGCGCGGTCAACAGGCCTTTCACGTCGCTCACCGACAAGTATTGGAGCCCCGCGTCCGCCAGAGCATGGATGACGTCGACCACGCGACCGCGATGGATAAACGCTTTGACTTCTTTCATGGAGTGTTTTCCTTGGCAAGGCGCCGGGCGGCGCGTTCTTCGATCCAGTCGTACAACACCGGCAGCAGCACCAGCGTCAGCAGGGTCGAGGTAATCAGGCCACCGACCACTACCGTGGCCAGCGGCCGCTGGGTTTCCGCACCCACACCGCTGGACAGCAGCATCGGCACCAGGCCGAGGATCGCCACGCTCGCGGTCATCATTACCGGGCGCATGCGCAGCGCGCTGCCGCGGATCACCGCCTCCCGCACGGGCAATCCTTTCTCACGTTGCTCATTCAGGAAACTCACCAGCACGATGCCGTTCAACATCGCCACGCCGAACACCGCGATAAATCCGATCGCCGAGGGTACTGACAGGTATTGCCCGGTGATCGCCAGTCCGACGATGCCGCCAATGGTGGCGAACGGCACGTTGGCCAGGATCAACCCGGCGTACTTCACCGAATTGAACGCGGTGTAGAGCAGCACGAAGATGAAGAAAATCGTCGCCGGCACAATCAACGACAATCGCGCCAACGCGCGCTGCTGATTCTCGAACGCACCGCCCCACTCGCTGTAATAGCCGGTGGGCAACTTCACCTGCTGTGCGATGGCGGCATTGGCGTCCTTGACGAAGCCGTCGATGTCGCGGCCACGCACGTCCATCTGGATCACTGCGTAGCGCTGCAACTGCTCGCGGCGGATGAACGAGTAACCTTCCGCGTCGCTGACCTCGGCCACCTGCGACAACTGCACCAGCGCGCCACTGGCGGTGCGGATCGGAATGCGCTCAATCGCGGTCATCGACGCCTTGTCCGCGTCGTTCAGTCGCACCGCGATGTCGAAACGCTTCACGCCATCGAGCAGCGTGGTCACTGGTTCACCACCGATACCGTTCTTCACCACCGTCAGCACGTCGTCGGCATTCAAGCCGTAACGGGCCAGCGCATCACGATCCACCTTGATGCGGATTTGCGGCTTGCCGATGTTCGCCTCCAGCGCAAGGTCGGCCACGCCCGGAACGCCGGCCAGCACATCCTTGATCTGCCCACTGAGCCGATCGAGCTCGCCGAGATCATCGCCGTAGAGCTTGAGCGCCAACGTGGCACGCACGCCGGAAATCATTTCCTCGATGCGCATCTGGATCGGCTGGGTATAGCTCACCACGGCTGTCGGCAATGCGGCCGACAGCTCCTTCTGCATCGCTTCCTCAATGCTTTCCAGCGTTTCGCCCTTGCGCCATTGATCCTTCGGCTTCAGCGGCGTGTACACCTCCATGTAGTTCACATCGGCGGTCTCGCCTTTTTCGGCGCGGCCGATCATCGCCAAGGTGGTCTCGACCTCCGGGAACTTCTGCTTGACCAGCGTCGACACCTGCTTGGAGATGCCGATCGACTCATCCAGCGATGCCGACGGGATCGAGGTGATACGCCACATGATGGCGCCCTCTTTCAGGTTGGGCATGAACTCCTTGCCGAGAAACGGGAACAACGCCAGGCTGCCGAGCAATGCGCCGACTGCGATGCCAAGGACGATCTTGCGCCGCGCCAGCGACCACGCGAGTACCGTGGCGTAGTGGCGTTTCAGGAACGCCACCAGCCACGTGTCCTTCTCTTCCTTGGGCTTCAGTACCAAGGCGGCGAGCACCGGGATCAGGGTGAGGGCAAGCACCAGCGAGCCGGCCATCGCGAAGCTGATGTTGAATGCCATCGGCTTGAACATCTTGCCTTCCAGCCCTTGCAGGCTGAACAGCGGCAGGAACACCACGATGATGATCATGATCGCGAACGCGATTGGATTGGCCACCTCGCGCGCTGCCGCCAGCACGGCCGCAGTACGATCAACCGGGCCCCCATGCGCCTTGCGTTCGGCCATGATGCGGTAGGCGTTTTCCACCATCACCACGGCTCCATCCACCATCATGCCGATACCAATCGCCAGGCCTGCCAGCGACATCAGGTTGGCCGACAGACCCATCTGGTTCATGCAGATGAAGGCAATCAGCATGGCCAGCGGCAGAGCGACCACCACGACCAGCGCGCTGCGGAACTCGCCGAGGAACAGAAACAGCACCAGCGCCACCAGAATCGAGCCTTCCACCAGTGCCCGCACCGCGGTGCCCACTGCCGCATTGACCAGGTCGGTGCGTTCGTACACCGGTTTCACAACCACGCCTGGCGGCAGGGATTGCTTCACCGTATCGAGCTTGGCCTCGACCGCTTCGACCACGCTCTTGGCATTCGCGCCGATGCGCGCCAGCGCCATGCCCAGCACCACTTCCTTGCCGTCACGGGTAACCGCACCGGTGCGCGGCGCCCCCGCCTCGGTGACCGTGGCGACATCGCGCACATAGACTGGCGTGCCGTCGTCGGTCTTCAGCACGATGTTGCCCAGATCCTTTGCGTTCTGGACCAGCCCCAACCCGCGCACCAGATATTGCTCGCGGCCCACATCGACAAAGTTGCCGCCAACCTGCGCATTGTTGGCTTGCAGCGCCTCGATCACGTCCTTGAAGCCCAGCTTGTGCGCAATCAGTTTCATCGGGTCGATGCGTACCTGGAACTGCTTCTCCTGCCCGCCCCAGGAAGTGACGTCATCGACGCCAGGGGCGGTGCGCAGGATCAAGCGGATCGTCCAGTCCTGCAGCGTGCGCAGGTCCATGTCGTTGGGTGCCGTGCCAGCCGTGGCCGCTTTCAATTTGTCGTCGGCACGCTCGACCGTGTACCAGAACACCTGGCCCAAGCCTGAAGTATTGGGTCCCATCTCCGGTTTGCCGTAACCCGCCGGCAAGCGGTCACCCACCTGCTGCAACCGCTCATTGACCAATTGGCGGGCAAAGTAGATGTCCATGCTGTCGTCGAAATACACCGACACGAACGACAATCCGAACAGGCTCACCGAGCGGATCTGCTCCACCTTTGGCAGGCCAGCCAGTGCCGATTCCACCGGTGTGGTCAGCAGTTGTTCCACGTCCTCTGCCGCGAGGCCCGAAGCTTCGGTGTAGACATTGACTTGCACCGGAGTGACGTCCGGAAAAGCGTCGATGGGTAACTGGCGTACCGCTTGAAAGCCGAGGAATGCAACGACGGCAAAGGTGATCAGTACCAGCACCTTGTAACGCAGGGAGAATTCAACCAGACGTTCCAGCATCATTCTTCTCCCAACTGCGAGCGCAACAAGCGGGCCTTCAACGCGAAGGCCCCCTTGCGCACGTAGGTGGTGCCGGGCTTGAGACCCTGCGTAATCACGGTCCAGCCATCCCGCGTGTCACCAACCATGACCGGTGTTGGCTCGAATTGACCGTTGGCTTTGACGATGAACACGGTCGGCTGGTTCTGCAGCAGCACAATCGACTCCGCTGGCACCGCGAGCTTCTGCACAACGCCGCCGACGGCGATGCGTGCCTCGACCAGTTCACCCGGGTGCAATAGATCCTTGCGGTTGTCGACTTCGATGCGTACCGGAACCGTGCGCGTGCTTTCATTGGTCTGATGCGAGCGCTGCACCACTGTGCCGGGAAGCGCAGTGTCATGCGCGAGGATGCGAGCGTCCGCGCCGGCCTTGACCCGTTCGGCATCGGACGGTGCCATCTGCGCGACAACCCAGACCGAATCTTCCTTGACCAAGGTGAACAGCGTGCGGCCTGGTTCGACTCGCTCGCCGACCAGAAATTCGTCCGTGGTCACACGACCTGCAGCAGGCGCGAGCAGCTCGAAACTGCCATCGGCACCCGCAGAGCCCTTGCGCAGCAAGCCACCGATTTGACCGGCGGACAAACCGTAGGCGCGCAGCTTGGCGCGGGCCTGATCACGCTGCACCTTGGACTCGTTGTAGCGCCGCGCCGAGACCGCTTGCGATCCCAACGCCGCGATACGCTGCCAGTCCTGTTCGGCCACGATCAACGCACCTTGCGTCTCGGCCACCTGCACACTGGACAGCACCACCAACGGCGCGCCAGCTTTCACCACGTCACCGAGCTTGGCCTTGCGATCCAGAACCTGTGATTCCACTCGCGGTGAGACCAGTACGGTGGAATACGCATCGGCTTTCACTTCGCCGGGCGCCTTGAGTTCATCGCTCAGCGCGCGAACGCCGGCCTTGTCCAGAACGATGCCTGCGTCCTTGACGGCCGTGGCATCGAGCGCGAGCGGATTGGCAGGTGCGGGTTCCTGCGCGACTGTGGGACCAGCAAGGACAACCAGCAGCGCCATCCCCAGCAGGCTGCGTTTCAAAAGAGAGACATTCATGGGGAAACATCCTGAGTGCGGCCGTCGAGCCAGTCAGTCAGACGGCCCGCAGCGGTGAGGTAATCAAACCAGGTCTGCCAGGCCTGGCTTTCCAGTTCCTGGCCGGACAACGCGGTATCGAGGCTCTGCTCGAGCTGTACGAGGTAGTCGGAGGTGCTGATTTCACCAGCACGCCAGAGCTTCTCCAGCAGCGTGGTGCGATCCTCGAACGCGGCGGCACGGCCGCTGCGAAATGCTTCGACCGCACCGCGCAAGGCGGCGTAACGGGCTTGCGTTTCCTGCAATCCCGCGCGCAGCACAAATTGGCGCGAACGCACGCTGGCCGCGGCCGCGGCGGCTTCCGCCTGAGCGGCATCCACTTCGGCGCGTCCGGTGTTGAGCACTGGCAACGGAATGGACACGCTCACGCCGATCACTTGATCGGTGCGCGGCCCACTGCGTACCTGTCCACCGGTCAGGCTGAGTGTGGGATCGGGAATGCGCGCACGGCGTGCGACCTGCACGCCGGCCTCGGCGCTCGCTTGTTGTGCGCGGGCCTGACGCAGTTCGGACAGCTCATCGATGGGCAACGGCGTGACACTGCCGAGTGCCGGTGATATGCCTTTGGGCAACAGCGGCAGCGCGGCCAGTTGATCGCCGCTGATGGCCAGCAGCGCTGCACGGGCCGCCGCTTCATTGCCCGCAAGTGTGGCTTGCTGCACCTGTGCCTCGCCGAGCGCCAGACCGGCCAGATCGCGTTCGGGACTGCTGATGTCACCGACCTTGAGTCGCTGGGCGGCCAAATCGTCGAAGCGCTGCATCAACGCGAGACGACGGCGACCCAGTTCACTTTGTCGAGCCGCGAGCGTCGCTGTCGACCACGCCTTCAACCAGCGGGCGGCGACGTCACGACGCCGCACGTCGTAGCTCGCCTCGGCGGCGAGCAGGTCGGCCTCACCCTGGCTGGTGCGAGCGCGACGCTTGCCGGACAGATCCAGTGGCAGACTGATGCCGGCCGTGCGCCGATTGACATCGGCCTTCTCCGCGTCGAGCGACAGCGAGGGGTTGTACAGCGGTTGCGCGGCGGCGCGCGAACGGGCACGGGCGGCATCGAGATCCGCCCGCGCGGCCTGCACCTCAGGGCTGGCTTGCCAGATGCGGCGCACTGCCTCCTGCAATGGGGATGAGGCCAACGCTGTCGGTCGGGCAGCTACCGGCGGTGAAGAGGCGGATACGGGGGCAGCACTGAGCATTGCCGCGTACAGCAGACACACGGCGCCGAAAGGCACCGAACGTAAAACAGACATGAAGCCATCTCCTGAAAACGATCACGAAGCGAGGAACCGCACAGGCGGTTTCATCGCGAAACGGAAGGGTTTTCAGGCGATCGGGGGGCGCAACAGGGAGCCGGTCATGGCCGGTGTGAATCCGGAATAGATCGACAACATATCGAAATGGACGTCCATTCCAGCAACGGCAGGCAGTGCCACCGCCGGCAACGTCACCGAGTGCGCGCAAGTGCAATGGCAATCGCCTGCTTCGCCCAGCACACAGGCACCCGCATCGGCAGCGCCCGGCGGACTGTCCACCGCCGCCGCCAACACGCTGGTTGAGGCCGCCACTGCCGTGAACTGCACCTGCAGCCCGTCCGTCGCACAGAGCGCGCCGCTGACCAGCTTGATCAGCATCACAGCCAGCACCAATACCCATAAACCGCGGTGGCGGCGCAGGCGGGTCAGCAAGGACGGGGACGAAGAATGCACCAATTAAGACTAAACGACTTAGGCGTTGTTAGACAATCTCACTTGGTGCCTGAATATTGGGCTGGGTCCGTGCGCTGCTGCATGACGCATTCACCGCAAGCCGGGTCGTGTTACACCTGACGCGCCCCCCCGGTCGAAAACGGTTCCTGCCTATGAGGCAATCCCGGTGAAAACAAACCACGACCATTGGCGTGCCATTCTCAAAGCGCTGGCAGCAGCGGCACTGTTTGGATTGAGCACACCGTTGGCCAAGCTGTTGCTGGGCACGATGCCGCCGCTGGTGCTGGCCGGGTTGCTGTACGCCGGTTCCGGTATCGGCCTGTCGCTGTGGCTGGCGCTGCGCCAACTGCGCCAGCGACCCGCGGTCGAGGCACCGCTGGCGCGCGCCGACCTGCCATGGCTGACCGGCACCGTGTTGTTTGGCGGCGTGCTGGGGCCGGTGCTGCTGATGGTTGGGCTGGCGCAAACACCGGCCTCCACCGCATCGTTGCTGTTGAACCTCGAAAGCGTGCTGACTGCGACGCTGGCGTGGGTGGTGTTTCGCGAGAACGTGGACCGGCGCGTGTTTCTCGGCATGCTCGCCATTGTCGCCGGCAGCGTGCTGCTGTCCTGGCAACAGCCGACCGACACAGAAGTTCCGTGGGGTGCGCTGGCCATCGCCGGCGCCTGCCTGTGCTGGGCGATCGACAACAACCTGACCCGGCCGGTGTCCGGCGGCGACCCGGTGCAGATTGCCGCGATCAAGGGCGGCGTGGCCGGAACCATCACCATCGCCATCGCGCTGCTCGCGGGTTACCGCTTCCCCGCCGCGCTGCCGCTGCTGGCGACCGGACTGCTTGGCTTCGTCGGCTATGGCGTGAGTCTGGTGCTGTTCGTGCTTGCCCTGCGCGATCTGGGCACGGCGCGCACCGGTGCGTATTTTTCCACCGCACCGTTCGTGGGCGCCGCCCTGTCCTTACTGCTGTTCGCCGAACATCCCACCGGCATGTTCTGGCTGGCCGGTGCGCTGATGGCGCTGGGCGTGTGGCTGCACGTCAGCGAGCGTCACGCGCACGAACACACCCACGCGGCGCTGGCGCACAACCATCACCATCGGCACGACGAACATCACCAGCACACCCACGATTTTCCGTGGGACGGCAACGAGCCGCACACCCACCCGCACGTGCACGAACCGCTAACCCACAACCACCCGCACTACCCGGATCTGCATCACCGGCATGGACATTGAGGACACACTAAGGACAGTATCCCCATGGTCATGAATCGCCAGCAGTACCGGGAGCCCGTCTGCGTGACTAGGGCCACCGACGCAGTCAGTTGGTATCGACCGCCGACGATGGTCCACCGACCCGACCACGTTGCCCGCCCGCGCCCACGCACCTACCGGCAGCAGGATTCTCCTGTTGAATGGGCGGGCACGGCACGCTGCCCCAGGAGCAGAACACGCAGCAGTCGCCCGGCTTGGGCCGCAGCAGCTCGCCGCAGCCGGCGCACTCATGGAAGAACAGGCAGGCATCGGTCGGCATGGTCTCCAGCGACTGATGGCCGCAATGCGCACAGGTCAGCGTGCTGTGCAGAATGGGCTCACCCGTCATGGGCTTTCGCCGTGGCCGGGAAACCTGCTTCGGTAATTGTGCGGGCCAGTGTCGACACAGGCGCACGATTGGCATCGAAGGCCACGGTGACTGTCTCAGCCTTGAGATCGACCTTCGTACTCGTGACGCCCGGTATACGGCTTAAGGCCCTCTCAATCGTCACGCTACAGGTCGGGCAAGTCATGTTCGCCGCATGTAGCACGGCCGTTGTAGGCGTTGCCGCATGAACCATACCTAGCCACCAGGTGGCAATCAATACGAACGTCCACTGACGCATCGTTCGTCTCCTACAAGAACCAGCCTACGACATAGGGAAACAACAATAGAAGCACGATCAGTACCGTGGCTGTCCACAGCCAGAATCGGCGCCGACGCAAAATGGCGGGGTCGATGCAAACGCCCTCGGTGCGGCAACGCGACGACGGCCCATACAGCCTCCAAAACGCTAGACCAAGGCAAAGCACCGTGACCGCGATGAACCACGGCCGCCAGAGATCGAGCGCCGTAAGCTGGGCGATCCACGCGCCGCTGATGCCCAGCAGCACCAACACCAGCGGTGCGACGCAGCACACCGACGCGCCGATCGCGGCGAGCAGCCCAACGATTACGGCGGGCAATGAGGACTTCGCAGGCATCGCGTTCATGGGCGCATGCTAACCTCCGTACCCAACTACGGAGTCAAGCATGACTTCTGCTCTCACCATTGGTCGGCTGGCCCTGGCCGCCCACGTGCACGTCGAAACCGTGCGCTATTACCAACGTGTGGGCCTGTTGCATGAACCCGCCCGACCGCTGGGCAGCGTGCGCCGCTACGGGCCGCCGGATCTGACACGCCTGCAGTTCATCCGCCGCGCCAAAACAATGGGCTTCAGCCTCGGCGAGATTGCCGGGTTGCTGCAGCTCAAGGGCCGGCGCGCGTGCACGCAGACGCGGCAGCTCACCGAGCGCAAACTGCTTGATGTACGCCACAAGCTCGACGCATTGCACCAGCTGGAGGCTGAGCTGGTGCAACTCGTGGACGAATGCGCACAAGCACCCCGCAGCGGACACTGCCCCACCCTGGATTTTCTGCGCCAGGCATAGCCTTCGCCATGCGCACTAGCACGGACGCTCAGCGCCTACCTTCGATGCCAAGCCGACTGTCCGCCAAAACCGCATGCGCCTCATCCGGCGGCGAAGCCGATGTTGCCGCCGCTTGCACGACGCCTGCGGCAGCCGACAGTGCCAGTGCCTGCGCCGCGCCTTTGCGCTCGCTGTAGCGGTCGGTCAGATAGTCGCTGCGATCGCGCACCACCAGCGTGAACTTGAACAACTCTTCCATCACGTCCACGACCCGGTCGTAGAACGGCGATGGTTTCATCCGGCCGGCGTCGTCGAACTCCTGCCACGCCTTGGCGACCGACGACTGGTTCGGGATCGTCAGCATGCGCATCCAGCGGCCGAGCAGGCGCAACGCGTTGACCACGTTGAACGACTGCGAGCCGCCACAGACCTGCATCACGGCCAGCGTGCGTCCCTGGGTCGGGCGCACGCTGCCCTCTTTCAGCGGCAGCCAGTCGATCTGGTTCTTGAACACTCCGGTGACCGCACCATGACGCTCCGGGCTCACCCACACCTGCCCTTCCGACCAGAGCGACAGCGCACGCAATTCCTGCACCTTGGGATGGCTCGCCGGCACGCTGTCCAGCAGCGGCAACCCGTGCGGATCGAACACGCGGGTCTCGGCGCCGAACTGGCGCAGGATCCGCTCCGCCTCCAGCGCCAGCTTGCGACTGAACGACGGCGGTCGCAGTGAACCGTACAAAATCAGGATTCGTGGCGGATGGCCCGCGCCTGCCAGCAACGCCAGCTTGCCGAGCGTGGGCGTATCCAGCGCAGCGGCCGTGATGTTGGGCAAGTCGTGCAGCGTCATGGCGTGGTTCGATCTGATTGCATCGACCCTATTATTTCATCATTATGGAAATATAGAAATCAACCCCATCATTCACCCGGGTTCGCCACGCCATGCATCCTTGCCGCGTTCTTTTCATCTGCACGGGCAACTCCGCCCGCAGCATCCTGGCCGAAGCCACCCTCAACCATCTCGGCCAGGGGCGGTTCGAAGCATTCAGTGGCGGCAGCCAACCTGCCGGCCGGGTCAATTCCCACGCGCTGGAAGAGCTCGCCAGCACAGGTATCTCTGGCGAAAACCTGTCGAGCAAATCCTGGGATCAATTCGTCGGCGAGAACGCACCACCGCTCGACATCGTGATCACGCTATGCGACAGCGCAGCGAAGGAACCATGCCCGGTGCTCTTCGGCAATTTTGTGCGCAGTCATTGGGGGCTGTCTGATCCGGCTGCCATGACCGGCAGTGAAACTGTCATCCGTGCGGCGTTTCGGCACGCGCATACGCTGATCACGGATCGCCTGATGGCCTTGATGAAGTTGCCGGTCGAGACCATGACGTCGGCGGAACTGAAGCAGGCACTCGATCGCATCGGCGCCATTTCCGACGACGACAACAGCGAAGGCATCGCATGAACCAGCCGGCCTTGGAAAGCGCGCTGGCGGAGCCACCGCGGCAGGCACGGATCGGCTTCTTCGAGCGCTACCTCACCGTGTGGGTGCTGCTGTGCATCGTGGCCGGCACCCTGCTCGGCCAGTGGCTGCCTGGCACGTTTGCCGCGCTTGGCCACATGCAAGTTGCCCAGGTCAACCTGCCGGTGGCCGTGCTGATCTGGTTGATGATCATCCCGATGCTGCTGAAGATCGATTTCGGCGCGCTGGCCGACGTGCGCCACCAATGGAAAGGCATCGGCGTGACGCTGTTCATCAACTGGGCGGTGAAACCGTTCTCGATGGCACTGCTCGGCTGGATCTTCATCCGCCACGTATTCGCCGGATACCTGCCAGCCGATCAACTCGATGCCTACATCGCCGGCCTGATCCTGTTGGCGGCGGCGCCGTGTACGGCGATGGTGTTCGTGTGGAGCAACCTGTGCGGCGGCGAGCCGAATTTCACGCTGAGCCAGGTGGCGTTGAACGACGCGATCATGGTGGTCGCGTTTGCGCCGATCGTGGCGCTGCTGCTGGGCATCTCGGCGATCCACGTGCCGTGGAACACGTTGATCCTCTCGGTCGTGCTGTACATCGTGGTGCCGGTGCTGGTCAGCGTGCTCTGGCGTCGCTGGTTGCTGGCACACGGCGGCGCACCGGCACTGCAACGCCGGCTGGAGCAGTTGGGGCCGGTTTCGCTGCTGGCGCTGTTGCTGACCATGGTGCTGCTGTTCGGCTTTCAGGGCCGGCAGATTCTTGAGCAGCCGCTGGTGATCGCGATGCTGGCCGTGCCGATCCTGATCCAGGTCTATTTCAACTCGGGGCTGGCTTACCTGCTCAATCGGCGGCTGGGCGTGCCACATTGCGTGGCGGCACCGTCGGCACTGATCGGCGCCAGCAATTTCTTCGAACTGGCGGTGGCCACGGCGGTGGGCTTGTTCGGCGTACATTCCGGCGCCGCGCTGGCCACGGTCGTGGGTGTGCTGGTCGAGGTACCCGTGATGCTCTCCGTGGTCCACCTCGTGACCGTCAGCAAGGGCTGGTACGAAGCGCGGCTTGCGTGAGGAAAGTCCAGGCGAAACCGGCGTCGCGTGCCAGTCGCTACACTGTTGGCGATCTCCACCAACGCTGTGAGCGCTATCCGGCATGCAGACCAAACAGGCCATCACGATACTCGCGGCGCTCGCGCAGGAGTCGCGCCTGGCCGTCTATCGGTTGCTGATCGAGCACGCCCCCGACGGTCTCGCCGCCAGCGTCATCGCGGAAAAACTGGGCCTGCCCAACGCCACGCTTTCGTTCCATCTGAAGGAGCTGGCGCACGCGGGGCTGGTGAGCAGCCAGCCGAGCGGCCGCTTCATCTACTACGCGCCGGTGATCGAGGTCATGAACGAGCTGATCGGTTATCTCACCGATCATTGCTGCAGCCAGTCGAGCGGTCGCTGCGTCACCACGACGGCGATATGCAAACCTGGCACATTGAAAAAGCCGCGCAAGCAAACGCCCGCCTGAGCGGGCGTTTGCTTGCCGCGCTGCGCCACGGCAATAGCACGTTGAAACCCGCTACTACCGTGGCGCCAGGTTCACGGCTGCACCGCCTTGATCGACGTCACCGTGCTGCCCGCGCCGGCCTGACGGAAGGTAAATTGCACCTTGTCGCCCACCTTCACGTGCTTCAGCAGCTCCGGCGAAGCCACCTTGAACGGCATCGTCATGGCCGGCCAGCCGATCGCGGCAATCGCCTCATGCTGCAGCGTGATGGTGCCCTTGGCGGTGTCGACCGCCTTGACCACGCCCACGCCCTGCACATCGGCGGGTGCGGCTTCGTGCATCCCAGCCATGCCCGGCATGTTGGGATCCATCTGCTGAGGGTTGGCAAACACCGGAGCAGTGATCAGCGCAGCGGTAATCGCGAAGGTGATGCATGGCTTTTTCATGGGTCAGTTTCCTTGTGGTTGGGGTAGAAGTGTGACGTTTGTCTTGCTGGCTTTACGCAACCGATGGCGAACCAGCAGGCGGTACGCCGCGGGTATGACGAGCATGGATAGCAAGGGCGCAGTGACCATGCCGCCGATCATCGGGGCAGCGATGCGCTGCATCACTTCCGAGCCGGCACCGTGGCCGAGCAGGATCGGAAACAGACCGGCCAGAATGACCGCGACGGTCATCGCCTTCGGGCGCACGCGCTGCACGGCGCCTTCGCGGATCGCTTCGTCAAGCGCTTCCGGGCCGGCGTGGGGATCGAGCGCAAGCTGGTGCTCCCAGGCATGATGCAGATACAACAGCATCACCACGCCAAACTCGGCAGCGACGCCAGCCAGCGCGATGAAGCCGATGATCGTGGCCACCGACACGGCATGACCAAGCAACCAGATCAGCCACAGGCCGCCGACCAGTGCCAGCGGCACGCTGGCCATGATCAGCGCCGCTTCGCTCACGCGTCGGAAAACGGCATAGATCAATAGAAAAATGATCACCAGCGCAATCGGCACCACCACCTTGAGTCTTTCCATGGCACTGGCCAGGTATTCGAACTGACCGGACCAGGCCACGGTCGTACCCGGCGGCAATTTGACTTGCTGCGCCACCGCGCGTTGCAGGTTGGCCACCACCGTGCCCAAATCGCTGCCGGCCGTGTCGACGTAGACATAGGTGGCCAACTGGCCGCCCTCGCTTTTCAGCATGGACGGTCCTGCTTCAACGGCAATGTCCGCGATCTGGCCAAGTGTGATCTGTGCACCGTTGGCAGCGACGATCGGCAACTGCCGCAGCGCTCCGATGGAATCGCGCTCGGCACGCGGGTAGCGCACCACGATGGGATAACGTTCACGCCCTTCGACGGTCTGACCGACCGGATCGCCGCCGACCACGGTCGCGATCAGCTGCTGCACGCGCTCCTGGGTCAACCCGTAGCGCGCTGCGTCGTCGCGGCGGATGTGCACGTCGACGTAGCGGCCGCTGGTCGGGCGCTCGGCAATCGCCGAGCTGACACCGGGCACAGCCTTCGCCACCGTCTCGATCCGATCGGCCACGGTCTGCAGTGTGGCCAGATCGGTACCTAGCACCTTGATGCCGATCGGGCTCTTGATGCCGGTGGAGAGCATGTCGATGCGA
>CAZMPZ010000001.1:212587-255043 GCA_964568445.1 uncultured Rhodanobacter sp.
CAGCGGTGCCGGGTCGGTGGCCGTGTCGGCGCGCCCCGCCTTGCCAAACACATGCTCAACCTCGGGCACGGTCTTGATCATGCGATCGGTCAATTGCAGCAACTGCGAGGCCTTGCCGGCGGACAGTCCGGGTAGTGCGGTGGGCATGTACAACAACGTGCCTTCGTCCATCGCGGGCATGAACTCGCTGCCGAGCCTGCTCAGCGGAACGAGCGCGGTGAGCAGCAGTACACCGGCCAGCACCAAGGTCGCTTTCGGATAGCGCAGGACGGCTTCGAGGAGCGGCCGATAACCGCGGATCAAACCCCGGTTGAGCGGATTGTCGCGCTCGGCACGGATGCGTCCGCGGATCAAATAACCCATCAGCACCGGCACCAGCGTCACCGCCAGCCCGGCCGCTGCCGCCATCGCGTAGGTCTTGGTGAAGGCCAGCGGCTTGAACAGTTTGCCTTCCTGTCCCTGCAGCGCAAACACCGGCACGAACGACAGCGCGATGATCAACAGGCTCACAAACAACGCGGGCCCCACCTCGGCGGCAGCATCGGCGATCAGCGACCACCGTTCCGCACCTTGCGGTTCACGTCCGTCGTGCGCGTCGCGCCAATGTTCCAGATGCTTGTGAGCATTCTCGATCATCACGATCGCCGCATCCACCATCGCGCCGATCGCGATCGCGATACCGCTGAGCGACATCAGGTTCGCCGTGACGCCTTGCAGATGCAGGGCAATGAAGGCGACCAACACGCCCAGTGGCAGCGTGATCACGGCCACCAGCGCCGAGCGCAGGTGCCCCAGAAACAACACGCAGACCAGCGTCACCACCAGGAATTCTTCGAACAGCTTGCTCCACAGATTCTCCACCGCGGCGTCGATCAGTCGCGAGCGGTCATAGGTGGGCACGATCTCGACGCCGGCCGGCAGGCTGCGCTGCAGTTCGGCCAGCCGTGCCTTCACGGCGGCGATGGTGGCCTTCGCGTTCTTGCCCGTGCGCATCACGATAATGCCGCCGACCACCTCGCCCTGACCGTCCAGCTCGGCGAGGCCACGACGAAACGTCGGGCCACGCCGCACCGTCGCCACATCGCGCAGCAGCACCGGCACACCGCCGGCGTTGGTGGTGACGGGTACGTTTTCGAAGTCCGCGCGGCTCTTCAGGTAGCCTTCGCTACGTACCATCAGCTCCGCTTCGCCCTGTTCGATCACCGAGCCGCCGTTGGCGCCGTTCGCGCTGCGCACCGCATCGACCAGCTGCGCCACGGTGACGCCGCGGGCAGCCAGCGCCTGCGGATCGGGCACGATCTGCCAGGCGCGTTCCATACCGCCCAAAGTCGCCACCTCGGCAACATTCGGCACGGTTTTGAGCTGATAGCGCAGGAACCAGTCCTGCAGCGCACGCAGCTGGCCGAGATCGTGTTGTCCGCTGCGATCAACCAGCGCGTATTCGTAAATCCAGCCCAGCCCCGTGGCATCGGGACCGAGGGCGGGCGTGACGCCCGCCGGCAGACGATCGCGGGCCTGGCTCAGGTACTCCAGCACGCGCGAACGGGCCCAGTACAAATCGGTGCTGTCGTCGAACAGCACGTCGACGTAGGAGTCACCGAAAAACGAGAAGGCCCGCACCGTCGTCGCGCCGGGCACCGAGAGCATGGTGGTGGCCAGTGGATAGGTGACTTGATCCTCGACTACCTGCGGCGATTGGCCCGGGTAGCTGGTGCGGATGATCACCTGGGTGTCGGACAAATCGGGCAGCGCGTCGACCGGCGTGCGCGTCACCGAGAACATGCCCATCAGAGCCAAGGCCAGTGCAGCCAACAGCACGAACACCCGATGTGCGATCGCCGCACGAATCAGGGCGGCGATCATGGTTTGCCTCCCATCGGCATGCCCGGCATCGGTGCACTTGCGGCCGGTGCCGGTTTGGCGGTGGTGTCGTTCAGGCGTTCCAGCGCACCGGACAGGCTCGCTTCGGAATCAATCAGGAACTGGCCGGAGACCACGACTTTCTCGCCACCCGCGAGGCCGTCGAGAATTTCCGTATAGCCGCCGGCCGCACGCCCCGCACGCACCGGTACCGCGCGGAAGCGACCGTCGCCTTCAGCGAGAATGACGCGCGTGTTGGTGCCCGTTGCGATCAGTGCATCGTCAGGCACCACCGGCACCGCCTTGCCCTGGCTCGGGTTGAGCTGCACGGTGGCGAACATGCCCGGGCTCAGCACGCCGTCGGGATTGTCGAGCACGATGCGCGCGCGCTGGGTGCGGGTGGCGTTGTCGATGTCCGGCAGCACCGTTTCCACGGTGCCGTGGAAGCTCTGGCCGGCTAGCCCATCGACCGTGACCGTGACCGGCGTGCCTGCGCGCATGTCGCCGGCCACCGCCTGCGGCAGCGCCGCCTCGACCCATACGGTGGACAGGCCGTTCAGCGTCATCAGCGTCTGCCCGGCCGTGACCCGCTGGCCTTCGCGCGCATCCAGCGTGGTGACTACGCCGGCCTGCGGTGCATGCAGCGAGATCGCCGAATCACTGCCACCGCGCTGGGCGGAGCGGATATCCGCGTTCGTCATGCCCAGCACCCGCAGACGTTGCCGCGCGGCGGCGCGCAAGGCCTGCGCGTCGGTCGATTGCGCATGCTGCAAGGCGCCGTACTCGGCGACGGCGCTGCTCCACTGCGGCGCCAGTAATTCGGCCAGTGGCTGCCCAGCGGTCACCGTGGTGTAGGGCGCGCGTACGTACAGCTTGCTCACCACCGCATCGACGCGCGCACTGATCGTGGTGGCCTGGCGCAGATTCCAGGTGATCGTGCCGGGCACCTGCACGGCCGACGCCAGCACGCGTCGCTCCACCGTGGCGGTGCGCACGCCCAGATTCTGCACCGTCGCGGGGTCGATCCGGACGACATCCTTGGCCGCGCCTTCGTCGGCATACTTGGGCACCATCTGCATACCCATCGGCGACAAGCCCGGCTTGTCGAAATGCTGTTGCGGCACCATTGTGTCGTACCAGTACAGGACTTTTTTGCTACCGCCATCGGAGACGGGCGCCAATCCCGTCTGGTTGAGTGTTGCTGGCGGATGACGTCGGCCGCCGACGTACCCGACTACGAGCAAAAGGGTCGCCAGCAGGAGACCGGCAAGCATCATCAGTGCGCGCTTCATGGCGTCGTCTCCGAAGTGGGTAACAGATAGGCCAGTGAGGCCCATAGCCGCGCACGGATGGCGAGCGCATCGACATAACTCAGACGCAGTTCGATCTCGTCGCGACGTGCATCCAGCCATGGCTGGAATGTGCCGCCACCGCGATACCCGGCCAGCGCCGTTTTCGCGCGATCGCGCGCCAGCGGCAGCAACGTGTCCTGATAGCGCTGGACTTGTCGTCCCCAACCCTGCCAATTCACCAGCGCACGCGCCACTGCTTCGCGCTGGGCGCGACGCGCATCTTCGTGATCGGCCTGCACCGCATCCCATTGCGCCTGCTTGGCGCTCACTCCGCGATCCTGCCGATTGCGCGTGAACAACGGCAGGCTCACACCCACCTGCAAGGTCACCATGTCCGAGAGATATGGCGCACGGCGGCCATAATCCACCGACACATTCCAATCCGGGCGTTTGGCAGCCCGTGCCTGGGCGAGTGCGGCCTCAGCTACCTGTTCGCGTGCTTGCCACGCCTGCATGGGCGCCTGCTGATCAATGGCTTGCTCAAGCCGAGCAGGCGCTACCGGCAGCACCCGGAAATCAGGCGTGTCAGCCACGGTGGCCGCGTCCTTGCCAAGCCAACGCTGCAACCCCGCATGTGCTGCGGCGAGATCGGCGTCGACGGCCTCCAGTCGGTTGTCCAGTGCGGCCGCATCCGTGCGCGCCGCCAGTGCGTCGGTGGCGCTGCCGTCGCCACCGCGCAGCCGCGCCTGCGCAATCTGCACGGCTAATGCGCTCTCGCCGCGCAACTCGCCCAGCAGCACACGTTTCTGTTGTGTGGCCCATACCTCGATCCACGCATCGGCAATGCGTTCGCGCACCGTTTGCGCGGCGCCGACGTGATCCGCTTCGGCTGCATCAATCTGCGCAGCGGCCAAACCGCGTTCGGCGTCGCGCGCCGCTCGCGATGGAATCGTCTGCATCACGCCGACGGTGCGCATGGTCATGCCATCCGAGCGCAGGCTGAAAGCCCCCGGGCTGGTGACGGGGAAATTGGAAAGCCCGAGTGTCAGGGTGGGATCCGGCAACTGCCCGGCACGCGCGCCTTCCTCGCGGGCTGCCACCGTATCGGCGGTACGCGCTTCAAGTTGCGGCGCCCGCGCCAAGCCTTGCCGAACGGCCGCCTCAAGCGTCAGCGGTGGCTCGATGGCACAGGCCGTCGTGGCCAAGGCTCCCAACAGGAGCGCGGCCAGACCCGACACCATCAGGCGCCGGGCAAAGTGAAAGGACAACATGGGTGGACACTCCGTTGATCTGCAGTTTGCGCCGCGCCCAAACGGGTGCGACGCCACGTCGGTGCATACCGCGACGGGTCAGATCAGATCAGGAGTGAGCAGAACAACAGCATAGGCGGAGGTGGCGGCGCGCGCAGATGCCCGACCCGTTGGAGCGCGCGATTCGATGGCAGTGCAACCACGGCGGGCGTCATCAGCATCGGTGGCATGGCCGGCAGCACGCTCAATGGCACTGCCGCCGTATGCGCTTCAACCTGTGTGGCGTGATCGGGCGCGCAATGCTTCTGGCACAGCGGGCTGGCGGGGGCATCCTGATTCTGCACACAGCCGTCGTCCATGCCCGGCATCGAGTTCATCAGCGCAGCCGCCGGCGTTGCTTCGGGCACAGTCGGACAAACGTAGGCAGCCAGTGCCGTCTGCTGCCAAAGCATCAGCAGCGTCACCAGCCAGATAAGGCGGCGACGTGTGGCGCGATGCATGCGGAAAGGACGGGCCATAGGCAACAATTTATCTCGAAATACCAAGGATTGCATTGACTTCAATCAACTACCGGTTGTCAGCCGGCGCTCCGTCGCTGTTCTCGCCGGTCTGATGCGTCAGTGAACACCGCGGCGAAGCCGCCCCCGGGCGTGCGAAAGTTGGTGGTCTGGCCGCGATATATCCGTGCTGCGTACAATAATATGTCCCCGCCGTACGCAAACGTTCGGATATCAACCTTGAGCGGCCCGTCCTGACCAGCAACGTCGCGCTCGCTCGGCGGCACGATTTGTTGTGCGACATAGGTACCACGGAGGATTTCCGACCATACGCGACGGGTCAGCTTGTCGCCGCGGTAACTCGCTTTGCTGCCGAATCCTGCTGCAGGCTTGAAGAACAGCTTGCGACGTTCCGTCCACATCGCTTCCTGGTTTTCGGGCGTCAGCAGCGTTGTGGTCGGAACTGCTGCGCTCAATGCATTGACCGCCGTCTGGGTGATCTCCAACGACTGCAGAAAACTGCGGTCACCGATCAAGCTGAGGTTGCGTTTGTCTGCATACAGCGCGTGCGCGCGCGGATGCGGGCTCAAAACAATTTGGCGATTAAGGTAGGCGTCACGAAGCGCTGCATTTGTCGGTTGCTGCAACGTGAAATCAGTCATCCGGTTGTAGACCATATCCACAGATTCACCGGCCAAGAACAGACGACCCCCTTTAACGACCATGTCCTCAGGGGCGCGAATTTCAGCCCGGACGCCGTGTTTTCGGAGCAGCTCGCAGTACAGCAAAAATTCCGGATGAAGATATTGCTGGCGGGGCGCTTCGTCGAGAATGGCAATGGAAGTCAGCGGCAAATGACCACGTTGCGATTCCCACTCCGCGAGCAACGTTGCAAATATCTGCTGTTCCGCTTGCACCGGATCAGTTGGTGGCACCATCCGATCCGGTGCGCAGACCTTCTGCGCCTGACTGAGCAGGGTGTTCAGCAGCGCACCACCGGGATTGGTGTTGATCTCGATCAATTTGGGTCCTTCCGGCGAAAGGTGGAAGTCGATTCCCAACAGGCCTCCGGGCGATCCCGGATCAAACCGCGCGATCTGCGGTGCCCATGCCAGCGCGGCGGACTGATACGCCGGAGACTTCACCACCTCTTCAATGGCGACAACGACTTCTCTGATCCGCTCCAGGTGGCCACGTGAGACGTATACCGGCAGTGACGCAAACAGATGCGGGTGCGAGTCACGCAGACCTGTCACCTGCCCATACGACTGCAGAATTTTTTGCAGTTCGACGTGCACGGTATCCAGGTCGACACCCACGCAAAAGCATTGACGATTCATATCTTCAATGGATGTGGTGGACGAACAGATATCCGCACACCGATCCTGATCATGCGTTGGCAGCTTGCTCATTTCAGTTCTCATCCGATCGGTCATGGGAATGTCGCCACTCGATTTGATGTCCGATATCGTGCCGAACCACACGCAGCCACAATCGGGCTGAGGGCGGCTCGCGTCCTGGGGCCGGCTTCTGAATCGCCGCGGTGCCGGTGGCGCGAGCAAGCGCTTGGGCGTCGACGGTCGATAGTGACGCTGCAGCAGTTCGCGGGTATCCCGGCGCGAATGCTGATGGCGCAAAGCCCAGCGACAACCACGGTTGCCCAGCAGACCGAATGCGGCGCGGTTGCCTACCGAGGTCCTCCATCAGACGATGTAGCGGTTCCATCCCGCGTAGGAATTTCTGATTGTTCCGCGCGGGGCGGCCAAGACGATCAGCAATAGACCGCTGATGACGCCATTCCAGGCAGCCAGTGGTGAGGTAGCACCACTGAGAAGCCAAGGAGCCGCAATCATCCAAATGCCGAACGGGATATTGATGACGCGGATGGCGCGCCCTACCTCGGCCAGCGCGATGATCGAGAACGTCACCACCAGCGCGCCGATCAGGTGATCGCTGTTGGCCATGGCGCCGCCGCTATTGAAGCTCAAACGCGTGAAAGTGAGCCAGACGCCGATGGCGATGCTGAGCAGCAGCGTCCATGGGTAGGTCACGCCGCGGGTGGCTTGCGCGATCTTCTCGCCGGTGGAGGCTACAAGACCCTTGGACGTATCGTCGCTGCCCCCTTCCATGGCATCACCGATCCAGAACGTGCGCCAGAACGGTTTGCCTTGGCCGCGCGCCCAGACCAGGAACTGACCCATGGCGACGAACTCGTTGAGCGAATAGGGAATCATCACCGCCATCGCCAGCGCAGCGATGAGACACAGGGCGCACCACGTGCCGATCACAATCGGCTGGATGATCACGAAGTAGATGCTGACTACGCCCAGCGGCACGATCAGGAGGCCCAGGCCCAGCACCATCCAGGGCATCGTGCGCCAGCGCGTCTTGCTGGCCATCCAGATCATCACCAGCTCGAGCGTGTAGAGAATGGCGCCCAGGGCTCCGTCGGGAATCGGCCAGGCCTTGGACACGTCTGAGGTAATGATCGACTCGGTGCCGTTCATCACACCGCGCATGGCGCCGCTACCAGCAAAGAACGGATCCCAGACGCCATCGATGTGCCCAAGCTGGTAAGCGCCCAGCACGCGCGAGATCAGAAACCCGATCAGGGCCAGCACGCCGATCGGCATGCGTTGCAGCCAACTCGATGGCGTGTAGGCCCAGCCCGGCGGCACGTCCGGGCCGCCCATCATGCCGGCCATGCTCATGCCCGGCATCATTGGAATCAGCACCGACAGCGCAATGACCAGGCTGCCGACCAAAGTGCCGTTGGCGTAGGCTCCGGGCAAAGGGGTCCAGAACACCAACGGCGCAAACAGCAACCACAGGCCCACGAAGGCGTTGGCCCATTGCGCCCAGGGATAGCGACGCCAGGCGTTGGCGGACAGCGCACCGAAAATGATGACCAGCAGGCCGCTGAGCACGTCGCTCCAGGTCATCAGCAGGTTGCGCAGTTCGAACGACGGCAGGCCGCGTTCGGCCATGACCCGCAGCTGGTTGGCGTCGGGCGCGAAATTGCTCATGTAGCCGAGCGTGAACGGGCTGGTCACCAGCCACAGGCCCAGCATCATGGTGAGATAGTGCGGCCACAGCATCTTGCGGTGGGCTTCGATCATCATGTCGCCGCCGCCATGCCCGCCGTTTCCTCTATGCCCACCTTGGCCCTTGTGTCCGTCATGACCATTGCTACCGGTATCCGCCGCACCACGGGGAACCAGCGTCATGCCACACTTGGGACAGTTGTCCGGTTCGGCGTGCACCACCTCCGGATGCATCGGACAGGTGTACCCGGCGGCCTGGCCAGCCGGCTTCGCCACTTCGTCAGCGACATGCATTGCAGCCACCGATCCTCCATCGGTCGCAGCACAGCGCAGTTCCAGCGGCATGCCGCATTTGGGGCACGGCCCCGGTTCGTGGTTCACGACTTCCGGATGCATCGGACAGGTGTATTCAGGCGACCGTGTCAGCGCCGCGGATTCCAGAGGCAGGCCGCAGCGCGGGCAGTTTCCCGATGAGGACTGGGACACCTCCGGGTGCATCGGGCAGGTGTGCGTGGAATGGACGTGCGCGGCAGGAGCGTCGGCGCTCACCGTTGCGGACTGCTCCGCCTGTTTCTTCATCGACGCTGTCGGCTCCAGACCCTGTTCGCGGTACCAGCCGATCGGGTCCGCCTTGAGCGCGGCCACCATCTTGGGCAGGGTCGTGCGCAACGAATGCTGCGGTATCCAGTCGAGCAGCTTGCGGGCGCGGGTGATGTCAAGCGCGTAGTGGTCGTTGGCGCGGTCGATCATCCACGGCTTGATGAACGAGTCCTGGCCCGGAATCAGGTCTTGGAGCCAGGCGCCAGTTTTGGCGATCGGTCCGGGAACATTGTGCGTCTCCCAGGACTCGCCATGAATCAGGCGTGCGAACGAGTGCTGCAGTTCGTCGTAGCTCAGCGTCTCGGGTTCACCGATGAGCGCGACCGACTCGGCCGGCAACGCGGTACGCCGTTCCACGGCCAGTTCGATGGCATCGACCACGTCGTCCATGTGCAAGAAGGACTGGCCGTGCGAGGTCTCACCGGAATACAGGTGTCCTGACAACTGGCGCTCGTAGATGCGCTGGATCTGATTGGCGAGCGGCGGTGAATGGCAGTCATCGTCATAGACCCCGGCCAGGCGCAGGATGACGGTGGGAATCTTGCCGCGCTCGGTGCGGATCACCTCTTCGGTGCGCGCCTTCGATTCCGGGTAGGCCCAAGTCGGGCCCAGCGGCGACTCCTCGGTGATGAACAGCCCCGGCTCCCCCGGACGATGCACCAACATCGTGCTGGCGAAAATGAACTGCCCCACCTCAAACCCGTCCTGTAATCCGCGCAACAGGCGCCGTGTGCCTTCGACCGTAACCTGTTCATAGAGGGGGCTCGGCTTGCCGAGAAAGTCGTAATAGGCGGCCAGGTGCACCACCGTGGCGATGCGTGCACCGTGGTGCGCGCGCAGCACGCGCAGTCCTTCACGCATGCTTTCGTCGGAGGTGATATCGACCGGGATGGCAACGCAATCCGGCGGAGGCGGCGCCGGCGCCTTGCGGTCCAGGCCCACGACGTTGTCGAAGCGCCGGCGCAGGCGCCGCATCACGGTGCTGCCGATCCGGCCATTGGAGCCGGTAACCAACACGATGTCGTCTTGATGTTTCATGTCTGCCAATCCCGTGCCGGAAAAAGTGAGCCGCGCGGCCCAAAACGTGTGTGGCTTGCCGGATCAAGCGTGGCCACTCCTGATCGTCGTGCGTCGAGCCGAACGCTCCGCGAGATGTCACCCTTGATACGCGCGTAGATAAAACGCGAGGGTCGCTGCCAGCACTGTTGCCAAAGAGCCAATGTGGCCAGCCCGCTCGTGTGCGAGCCGGCCACGGTGGATCAGCCGCCCATGGTGCGGCAGGCTTCGGCACAGCGACGACAGGCCTCAGCGCACCTCTTGCAATGGTCCATGTCGTGCGCGTCGCACTGCTCAGCGCACCAATCGCAAATCTTCGCGCACAGCGCGCAGATTTCCTTCTGGAACGGACTATTGCGCGCCATGGCGTCCGCGCACATCCGGCACGTGGCGGCGCACTCGATGCAACAGGCCGGACAGTCGTTCGAGCTTTCCTTGCCAACCATGTGCGTAAAGCAGTTGCCGCACTCGGTGGCGCAGATGTCGCAGGCGGTGATGCAGGCTTTGACAGCTTCAGTCAGGTGATGGCTCATGATGAGACTCCTCAGAGGTATCGCATGAACGGATATTTCCCCCAGGCGCTTCCGTGAGCGCGCCTATTCGGCTTCCGTTACTTGGCTAACCGATGGATGACGTCACCGATCACGCCTTGGGTCCATGGGTGGTGAATACCCGCGATGATCCGTCGTGGTTGATCAGCACCACGTCATAGCGCTCGGACGCGCCAATCTCCATGCCGGGCGAACCCATCGGCATGCCGGGCGCGGCTAACCCGCGCACGTTCGGGCGCTCGGCGAGCAGGCGACGGATGTCCTCCACCGGCACGTGCCCCTCGATGACGTAGCCGTCAATCACCGCGGTGTGGCACGACATGGCGTCAGGCGGCACGCCGAGGCGCGCCTTTACCGCCGCCATCGGCTGATCCTGGTGCACGGTGACCGTGTAGCCCTGTGCGCGCATGTAGTGGACCCACGCGCCACAACAGCCGCAGGACGGATCGCTGTAGACGTCCAGCGCATTCGCCGCCATCGCCGCGGGCGCGAACAGCACGGCAAACAGCAAGCTGATGCGCAAGCGGGAAAGCCATCGTTTCATCGTCATTCTCCTGATCATCCTTCTGGCATGGGGGTGGTTTGCCACTGGACGGATACGATCCTCCAGTTGCCGCCGTCTTTTTTCAGATTGAGCATCTCGCGGCTGCGCAGCGTGACCGGCTTGCCCTTGATCGTGGCTTGCATAGTGCTTTCGCTGCCGACCATCGCGGTATCGCCCATCGGCATCGAGCCCAGTGAGACGGGCGTGATCCGCGCGGCTTTCAGGAAGGCAATGTCTTCACCCAGGTGACCGCTCGCGTATTCATCACGCGACTGCGTGTGGCCGCCTTCGCTGATGCGCACGTCCGGTGCCAGCAGGGCGAGCACCGCCGTGCGGTCACCACGCTGCAAAGCCGCCTGAAAGGCCTGCGCCACGGCCTCGGCTGCCGGTAGGGCCTTCGCTTTCATTCCTTCGATCGACAGTGGCGTTTCAGGTGCGGGTACCGCCTCGACGTGTTCGTGATCATGCCCGTCCGCAGCGGTCGCAGCGTGGCTGTGCCCGGTTTCCGGTTTGGCAGGCATCTGCATGCCCTGCATGTTGGCAGCACCGTGAGTGTCTTCGTCGGTGGATCCGCCATGGCTGTGGCCACCTTCGCCGTCCATGTCCATGTCGTGATCCGCCGGAGCCCTGGCCACCATGTCCTTGTACTGCTGCGGCGTCATGTCCGGAAGCTTTTGCAGGAAGGCGACCATGCTCCACATCGTGGCGTCGTCATGGCTGCCACCCCACGCCGGCATCGCGCTCATCTTGATGCCGTGTTTGATCACCCAGAATGCCTCCTTCGGATCGACCCGCACCTGCGACAGGTTGGGCGGCTGCGGGTACAGGCCGGGACGAATCTCCGAGTCCTGCATGCCAGGCTTGAGGTGGCAGCCAGTGCACATCGCTGCGTACTGGCCGGCGCCTTTCAGGATCAACTGCTCATCGTTGAGATCGGGCACCGTGATGTCTTTCGAGCGGGCGCGGATGGATTGCTCGCGCAGACTCTGCATCACCGCCAACACCGGTTTGGTGTGATGGTCATCCGCGCCGACGTTGTAGATGCCCGAGTACACGAACACCGCGCCGCCGATGATGATGATGGCGAGCAGCGCGACGACCGCGATGCTGTAGTGCTTGACGTGTTGTTTCATGATGTTCCCCCTTGTCAGAACCAGATACGGAAACCGGCCACAAACTGCCGGTCAAACAGTCCTCGGCCGTGCTCGCGGGCGAAGTCGGCTGTGCCGCCGAAGCGACGCGCCCAAACCACGCCGATATAGGGCGCGAACTGTCGATGGAACTCATAGCGCAGCCGCAGCCCCAGCGAGGCATCGGACAAGCCGCTGCCCAGCCGCCGGGCCGGATCGTCCTTGCCGTAGGCGTTGGCTTCGAATTCCGGCTGCAGGATCAGCCGTTGCGTGAAGAGCAGCTCGTATTCGGCGCGGAAGCGGGCCGCGGTACGCCCGGAAGGACCAATGTAGGCGGTGGCTTCCAGCTCGAACCAGTACGGCGCCAACCCTTGGATGCCGAACGCGGCCCACTGGCGGTTGGGGCCTTCACCGGCTTCGCTGCGTACACCAAGCTGGGTACTCCAGAACGTGGCGACGGTGTGGTTCCAGAACGCCTCGATATCGCCCTCTCCCAACTTGCCTGCGCTGCGTTCACCTTCGGTGCGCAACCAGAGCTTGTCGTAGTCGTTGCCGTACCAGCCTTGGATGTCCCACTGCTGGCCGTTGCCGTTCTTGCCGTGGAAGGCTTCCAGTTGATCAATCAGCAGCATGGCGTTGGGTGCGTTGTCGTCCATCGCGTCGTGGATGCCTCCTGCCGGGCCATAGCCGACGCCAGCGGAGTAATCCGGATCACGGGCATTTGGCGGTGGGCTGCCGCCTTGCATGGGGCCCATCGTCATGCCCGACATCGCGCCATGATCCATGCCCTGTGCGGAGCCGTGATCCATGCCCTGCATCGAGCCATGCTCCATGCCGGTCATCCCCGGATGCTCCGTCTCTTTCATGGACTGCGGACTCATGCCAGGTATCGACGAATGATCCATTCCTGACATGTCGCCGGCGGGTGCCGGCGATGTTGCTGGCTTGGCGGGCGTCGACATACCCGGCATCGCGCTGTGATCCATGCCGGACATGCTGCCGTGATCCATGCCTTCCATGCCTTCCATGCCTTCCATGCCGTGCATGTCGTGGGCCGCGGGCGCCGCCGGGGCTGGACCGTGTTTCTTTCCGGCCTTTTTGGCGGGCACGTTCGGCGCCGGCTTCGCCGTGCTGCTCGCGGGAGCCGGCATGACCATGCCGGGCATCGAACTCATGTCCATCGGCGATGTACTGCTGGAAACCGGTGCGCTCTGCGCGGCGACCGCCAGGGGCAACGCCAGCAGGAGGGCGACCAAGAACACCAACCGATGTGTACGGCGGAGCGTGATGCAACGGTTCATCGTCATGACACGACCACCTCGCGGAACATGCCCGCCTCCATGTGATACAGCAGATGGCAGTGGTAGGCCCACCGCCCCGGGGCGTCGGCGTTGACGCGATAGGTGACCCGCTGCGCCGGCTGCACGTTGATGGTGTGCTTGCGTGCAATGAACTGCCCGCTGGCATCCTCCAGCTCGCTGAACATGCCGTGCAGGTGGATTGGGTGGTTCATCATCGTGTCGTTGACCAGCACGATGCGCAGGCGCTCGCCGAAGTTGAAATGCACCGGCTTGGCCTCGGAGAACTTCTGCCCGTCGAACGACCACATGAAGCGCTCCATGTTGCCGGTCAGGTGCAGCTCGATCTCGCGCTCGGGCTCGCGTGGGTCGATCGGCCCATCGAGTGAATGCAGATCGGCATAGGTCAGCACGCGCCGACCGTTGTCGCGCAGGCCGATGCCCGGATCATCGAGATTGGTGCGCGGCATGTCGACGTGCATGTCGACGCCGGGGCCGTATTCGGTGCGCGCATGGCGAACCTTCGGCATGCCGGCGGGCGTAAGGTTGCTCATGGCGCCCATGTGCATGCCCTGCTTGTCGCCCATGCCCGGCATGTCCATGCCGCCGTGCTTGCCGCCGTGGCCCATGTCGCCCATCGGCATCGCGCCCATCATGTCCTGCATGCTCAGCCACACGCGCGGATCCATCGCCGGCACTTCCGCCTCCATGCCCGGGCGCGGTGCCAGCGTGCCGCGGGCGTAGCCGGTGCGATCGATCGACTGCGCGAACACGGTGTAGGCGCGGTCGTCCTGCGGCTCCACGATCACGTCGTAGGTTTCTGCCGTCGAGATGCGGAACTCGTCCACCGGTACCGGCGCGATGTCCTGGCCATCGGCGGAGATCACCGTCATCTTCAAGCCCGGAATACGCACATCAAAGATGCTCGACGCCGAACCGTTGATGAAACGCAGTCGGATCTTTTCGCCGGGCTTGAAGACCCCGGTCCAGTTGCCGGCGGGCGCCGCGCCATTCATCAGGTAGGTGTAGGTATAGCCCGAAACGTCGCCGAGGTCGGTCGGGTTCATGCGCATCTCGTTCCACATCTTGCGCATGGCCAGTGCCTGGCTGAGTCCCTTCTCGCGCACGTCGCGGAAAAAGTCAGGCACGGTGGGTTGAGCGAAGTTGAAGTAGTCGCTCATCTTCTTGAGCTTGGCGAAGATGTGCTCGGGGTCCTCGTCGGTCCAGTCATTGAGCATGACCACGTAGTCGCGTTCGGTGGGATAGCGCTCGCGGCCAGCCGGCTCGATCACCAAGGGACCGAACACGCCGGTTTGCTCCTGGAAGCGCGAGTGGGAGTGATACCAGTAGGTGCCCGACTGGCGCACCTCGAAACGGTAGACGAAGGTCTCGCCCGGCGCGATGCCGTCGAAACTGATGCCCGGCACGCCATCCATCTGAAACGGCAGCAGGATGCCGTGCCAGTGGATCGAGGTTGGCACGCGCAGGTGATTGCTCACCCGCAGGGTCACCGTGGTGCCTTCTTTCCAGCGCAGGATCGGCCCGGGCAAGCTGTTGTTGATCGTCGTGGCCAAGCGCGGCGCCCCGGTGTAGTTGACCGGGATTTCAGCGATATCCAGGGCGAAGTCGGTACCGCTGAGCACGGGCAGCTGTCCGGTATGGGCCGGTTGCGCCCAGACCTTGCCCGGGCGCAACAGGCCCAAGCCGGCCACGGCGCCGCCGAGGGCAACACCTTGCACGAAACGACGCCGCGACAAATCGATCGGGGGCGGGGGAAACAAGTTCATGGAATCTCTCCAGGCGGCGATATCGCGCGTGTCGATACCGATCACTGCCGATTGCCCAGGATGGTCGACACGCGACCATCACGAGCAAAGCTCATGGAAAACGAGGGAGAGTCAGACCGCCGGTGGTCGCAACGGAGGGGCGGTATTCACCGAGGGCGCACTGCTCGGCGCCGGCACGGTGTAGCTGGCAGTCATCGCGGCCGGAGCCGGGACCACAGTCGGTGCGGGTGGGACCGTAGTACTGCACATCGCGGCGCAAGTACATGCGTGACCGGCCATGCCACCGCAGCAACCGGACTGGTCGTCGCAACAGGATCGCGATCCCTGGACAGCGGCTTGGTGATGACAGTGTTCACTGACCGCCGCAACCGTTGTTTGCATGGCATGGGAATGAGGAGCTCCCGTCATGCCCATCGGTGCAGCGGCCAATGAGTTGATGACCAACATCAGCCACGCCAGCGCGCCCATCACCCGAAGGCGACGTGAGCGAGCGAGCGGACGTAGCGAGAAGGTCATGGGGCGAGCTTACCCGTGTGACTTGGCACCCTCAACTCTGGAGGTGGGTTCAGATGACTCACGGCTTGCTAAAGCCCAAGTGCAACGTGATCTTGTCGCCGGCTTTCAGGCTGGCCATAGCAGAAGGCGGGAAATGCACCTTCAGGGCCATACCCTCGGCAGTCACATCGACCACGCCAGTACTGGCATCCGCTGCAGTCACGGTCGCCGGCATCTTGTGCATGCCCATCATGTTGCCGTGCATACCTTTCATGTCCGAGTGCATGGCACCCATTTTGTCCATGCCGCTTGTGGGCGTGCTGTCTTGGGCCACGGCGACGCCACTGAGGGCCAAAGCGAGCGCCAGAGAGCTAAACACCGAAAGTAGTGATTTGGGTAAAATTTTCATGGCTGTCCCATCGATGAGTTGCCCGACGCAACGGTGAGAGCGTGTGCCCTTTCGTGTGTACGGAAGTTGAAATTCCGGTCCGTTGTTCGACAACGTGTGGGCCATTGGGAGAAAGTTCGGCGATACCGGTAGATACCGGTCACAAGCCGCCCATTGGCCGCTGATATGGCGAGCCGCCAACGATGAGGCTATCCAACCGTAGGGCCTCGCATTCGACCAATCTCCCAACTCACGTTCGAGCCGCGCACCGTTACGGCAATCTGCTGCCCCATCCGCTGTTCGAGGACCGGCTTCCACGGCACCAGGCTGAACCCCATGCCGTCGTCCAGCATGGCGTAGCGCCCACTGACCAGCAGCACGCTGCGCCGGTAGATACCGGCCACACGTTGTCCGTCGGTCACCGGCCGATGCTCCAGGCCGGTTTCGGCCGCGATGTCACCCGCGGTCTTCGCCAACTCACGGCTGCGCAGCGTCGCCAGTAGGTTGCGCGCCAGAATCACTCGCTGCCCGCGCCGTTCAGCTAACCCCTGTTCCACCAGGAAGTCGGCGCGTTGGCGCAGTCCGTCCTTCACCTCTCCACCAAAGCCCACGTCTCCCAACCCCGTGCCATCGCCAATCAACTGCTGGTCAAGCCAGGTAGCACCGATCACGCGGGTCTGTCGCTCAATGGGCAGGTATGACTTCAATTCGACCGCGACGCCACCGCCCAGTCGCTGGCTGTCATACCGACGGCCCCGTTCGGGTAGATCGTCCGGTACTTTCCATAGCCCCTCGGCCACACGTTCCACGATGCCTGCGCGGCGCAAGGCTTCGAGCCGGCGCACGTGCGCCGCGACCACTTCGTGAGGATCGCGCTCGGGCGTGGCCTGGCCTTGGGCGACCGCCAAATGCTGATCGGTGCGGTAGAGACCATCGACGGCCAACGCGACGATGGTCTTGTCAGAAGCGCGTGCGCCGGCGGCGCCCTTGACCTCGACGACGCTACCGGTCGGGTATTGCTCCAGCTCCGTTCGGGGCGGCAGCGTCACGTAGTGCGCTTTGCCGTCCGTGCCATCCACCAGCAGATAACCCTTGTCGTATAACTCGTCGGCTAGCCCCTTGGCAGCGACGCGGCCAACAAAGACGCGGCCATCCCCGCCCGGCTCGAATACGACCAGCTCACGTTGCGTGCCACCCATCGCCCGCTGCATGGTGCGGATGATGTCGCCGCGCTCGCCCATCGCCCGCAGGGTCGGCTCGGCCTCGACGTGGATCACCCATGCGCCGGTTTGCGGTTGGCTCGCCAGGCCCATGCGCTGCAAGTGTTGCAGGCGGCCGATCAAACTCTCGCGCTGTTGGTGCAGTCGCGGCTCGTTGAGGTGTTCGACATGCACCTGGCCATCGACGGCTTCGCGCTGCAAGGTGCGGTCGAGGCTGGTCCAGCGGCCCTGTTCGACTTCCCGCGCGAGCGTGCGCTGTATCTCCTGTTCGGTACGCGGCCCCAGCCATTCGGTGGCGAGTTCGGCGGCGCGCTCGCGCAGACCGCGGGTCAGATATGCCTGCGCGATGATGAGGTCGCGGCCGGTGTCGTCCTTGCCGCGCAGGACGATGTGCGTGTGCGGGTTGCCGGTGTTCCAGTGATCGACGGCCACCCAGTCCAGCCGCGTACCCAAGTCGGCTTCCATGCGGGCCATCAGGTGGCGCGTATAGTTACGCAGGTCACCCAGCTCGACGCCGTCTTCGGGTGACACGATGAAGCGGAACTGGTGGCGGTCGCCGTGTCCGCGTTCCTCGAATGCGGTCAGGTCGGCTTCGGCGGTCGCCGTGCTGTATGCCCTGCCCGGCTCACCGTCGCGGCCCACGCCCTCGCGCTCGATGTAGCGCAGGTGCGTGACGGTCGAGCGCGCACCGGCCTGCTTCAGGTACACCAACCGCACCTTGACGGTGGCACGCCGCGAGTGTGCGGACAGCGACTGCCCGGTGAAGCGCGCCGCCACATGGCCGCGCCCCAGTCGGGAGCCAGGGGTCTTGCCGCGCCGGCCGCCGGTGTTGTTGGCGGCCTTGCTCGTCTGGCGCAAGACCTGGGCGACAAAGGTATCACCGCGTTGCTTCGGCGCGCCGGGACGGAGGCGGAAACGGTCGTCGCTGTCCGAGCGGCTGCGTCGGCTCATCGGCAAGCTCCATCCAAGGCCATCGCGTCAGCGGGTATCAGGCACGCGACATCTCCTGAGCCGGCCTGACCTTGCGCCAACTCGCGGCACGGTGCCGCGTACCGGCGCGTGCCGCGCCACCCCCATGTGCAGACAGGCTTTGTGCGCACCGTGGTGCCGCACCCTTCAATCTTGCCCTGCATCTTTCCCCGGCCTGACGGCACGGGGATGCGATGCCCCGGCGGCGCTGTGCGATGCGCAGCCTGCACGCCGGCGAGCGCCTGCCATGCCATCGGCATGGCGCGCTCGGGGCAAGCTGTCTGCACGGGGGAAGACCGCGCCAGAGGTTGCGCGACGTGTGGCGCGAAAGCGGCTGCACGGCGGGCGCGACGACGCAGCGGGGAACACCGAAACGACACGCCGGATGACACGATGATGCGCAGTGAATCGGCGATCATCATCGGCGTGTCTCCAGCCAGACCGGATGCGCCACACCGAGTACGGTATCGGCGCGCACCGGCCCAAAATACCGGCTGTCATACGACGCTGGATTGGTCGTACTGAGCAGGAACAGTTCGCCAGGGCGAAGACGCCGGCAGGATGGCCAAGCATGCAGCGATCGGCCCATCCCATCGGCGCGCAGCACGCCGGCCACCGGCACGCCGTCGATACGCACGATGCCCCCGGTGATGCACACCTGTTGTGGCGCGACGGCAGCGATCGGCTTGAGCAGCGGGATGCGCAATGGCAGGTAGCCGCGCCGCGCGGCCAGCGCGGCGGCATCGGTCGGCAACGGAACCAGCACGACGTTGCCGACGTGCATCGGAGACGGCAGCGAGCTGGCATGGCGTGCGAGCGGATCGACACGATACCAGCCGACCGCCACGCTGTCGGACGGGTTGTAGACCAGACGCGGCAACGGCGGCACGAAGGACGCCCAGGCCAGCGAAGCGAGGCCGCCAGCGGCCAGTGTCGCCACGATGAGGCGAGCGCGTTTGCGCAAGCGGGAACGCGGCACCGCGTCGGTGGTGGGAATGGGCATCATGACAGCGCCCTCCCAGCCAGCCTCGCGGCGTGCCGCTCGGCGGTGTAAACCGGCAACAGCCCATGCGCAACGAGCCGGTTACCCAGCATGCGCCAGTAAGCGGGCGATACGTCGACCGGCGCGATGCCCAATGCCTCGATGGCGTCGATGAGCGGCAACACGAGGCGAACCATGCGTTCACCTTCGGCGTGCAGTAGCAGGCATGCGCCCGGCCACACACCGGGGATGCGCTGCGCGGCATCCATCGACGTACATGCCTGCATCACCATGAGCTGCCAGCGCACTGTGCCGTAGTCGTTGGCCTCCCAGCGGATGCGGCAGAAGATCGAGGCTGGCCAGAACGCCGCCACGCGCCGCCAACGATCACGTTGCACGTGATATGCCGGTTCACCGAAGCGCAGATAGAGGTTGAAGCGATGCGCGACGTAAGCGAGCGAGACCCGAGTCAATACCTCATGATCGATGAGCGCTGCGAATGGCGGCGGCGCGACCGCTACCACTTGAGAAGACGCATTCATGGCGTGTGCTCCGGGAACTCGCGCTCCAGCAGCGCGCGCAGCAGCTCGGCCACCGTCATGCCCTGCGTGAACGCCGAGACCTTGATGTGCGCGCGCAGTGCAGGCGTGATGTCGAGCGTCAGACGTGCGGTGTAGAGGTCACCTTTCTGAAGGTCGGCGCCGTCGCCCTGACGAATCCACGCCTCGGCGTGCGGATTCGTCGGCGGGCGTGCGCCGATGGCGATGCGCTTGCCGCGTGCATGGCTCATGACGACCACCGCAACAGCTCATCGGTCAGCGCCGTGATTTCGCGTGCAGCGGTGCTGTCGGGCGCCAGCTCACGCGCAAGCTGACCGGCCGCCACGCTGTCGGCGAAGACGATGCGCTGACGGATTTCCGATTGCAGCGATGGCAGCGGTTGTTCTGCAAGCGCACTGCGTGCCTCGCGGCCAATGACGGTGGTGCTGACGCGCCGGTTGATGACGAAGGCCGCATGCAGCGCCGGCCGGAACACCTGTGCCTCGCGGATCAGCGCCACCATCTCGGCACTCGCCCACAGGTCGTAGGGACTGGGTTGCACCGGGACCAGCACACAATCGGCTGCCAGCAGCGCCGAGCGCGCCAGCGCGGCGATGCGCGGCGGCCCGTCAATGACGATGTAATCGCTACGGCGTGCCAACTCCGGTGCTTCCTGGTGCAGCGTCTCGCGTGCGAGGCCCACGGCGCTGAACAGCCGTGGGAGCCCCTGCTGGCTTCGACGCTGTGTCCAATCCAGCGCCGAGCCCTGCGGATCGGTATCGAGCAGGATGACCTGCTGGCCGCGCAGCGCCAGTTCGCCGGCGATGTGCGTGGCGAGCGTCGTCTTGCCGACGCCGCCTTTCTGGTTGAGCAAAGCGACGATCATGGGACGGTTCTCCATGACGGAAAACGACTCGTTGATCGACCTGGAAAATTCGGCGGTTTGGGTTGTTGGTGTCGCCGTTGCTTTTGCGTTTCGGCAGTTGTCCACTGCAACGGCGTGGCTCTACTACCCGTTAGTGTTTTTAGGTTAGATAAGTTAGAGACCGCGCAAACCCGCGTGATGATTGGGTTTGCGGCCGATTTTGTTGCCTGATAGCACGAGGATGGGTTGCCCGATAGCACGATACTTCGGTTGCCTGATAGCACGAGGCCATTCACCGCTTGTTCCCGAGTTATCCCCGTGCCGTGTACGGCACGGGCCGGAAGGTCAGCAGCTCCGCTTTGCGGTCGGGCATCCATTCGATGCCGAGCACATAGCCGGGCAAGGACTGTTTCGCCACCAGGGCACGCAGGTCGGCGGCGAAGTCGTAGAACCGGGCCATGCTGCCGGACTTGCGATACAGGTACGCGAAGTCGAACTGCCAGCCGCCGGCCTGTCGTCCGCCGTGCTTGCGCACGAGGCGATACAGCCAGCGTTCGATGCCGCCGGTGAGCCGGAAGTACGCCGGGTCGATGGTCAGCACCAGGGCGGCGTCGAGTACGCCAGCGTAGAACCAGTCCGGCAAGATCAGCTCGATGCCCAGTGACGTGCCGCGCACATCGGCCCGCTCCTTCCACTCGTTGATCCACGAGAAGCGATGCAGACGCCGTTTGGTCGTCTCGCGGATCGAGGTTGCCACCGTGGTCGATTGCAGGCGATCCAGCGCAGCCTTGAGGCGCTGGTAATCGCGCAGCGACGTGCCGCGCCCGATGAAACGCAGGATCTCGTAGGGCGTGACCCGCATCAGCCGTGAGGTCGGGATGCCTGCGTCGCGGGCTTCGACGATTTGGCTGGCGGCCCAGATCAGGATGTCGGCGTCCCAGATCGTGGCGATGCCGTGTTCCTGCGTGCCCTCCACACGCACGGTCACGCCACCGGCGCGGAAGTCGATCGGCGCGGTGCGCCGCGACTTCGCCAACGAGAAGAACGGAAACGCCATCAGGTCCTGACTGTCGCGCGGTGCCATGTCGCTTGGTAACGCGCGGAACAGCGCAAGCTGTTCGCGCGCGGGTCGGGACATGGCGATGGCCGTCCACCTGCCGCCGGTCAGCGCGCACGGCTGTCGGCCGAGTGGCGCTCAGCGTACTCGGGATCGGACGTGGCCTCGAAGCTGCGCGCATCAGCCCAGGCATCGAGGTCGGCGACGGCGTACATGACGCGCCGACCGAACTTGCGAAAACGTGGCCCGTCACCGATCACGCGCCGCTTCTCCATCGTGCGCGGCGACAGCCGCAGGTGATCAGCGGCTTCGTCGTTGGTCAGGTAGCGCGGCGGCTGGGCTATCGCAGCGGGTTGTGGTGCAGCGGTGTGGGCGGCATAGGGCCGCACAGGAGCGGGTCGCATGGGGTGAACCTCCATCGGTTGAGAGCGCCGGCTGCGCTGTCGCGGCCGGATGGAGGCAGTCTCGGGAAATATCGGGGGCTTGCTCAGGGACGTTTTGCGTGGCGGTACAAACGTCCCTTCGCGGTTGGCGCATGTTGAAGTAGGTGGCGATAGCCGCCACGCATCAACCCTGCGCCGCGCTGTACCAGCCGGCGTACACGGGCACGCAACGCGCTGTCGGCATGCCAGTCGGCCGCGACGGCGGCTGGCCCGTACAACGCCTCGGCCACCTCGCGCAACGTGGCACCCGCCAGCGTGCCGTCCAGTGCCTGCAAGGTGTACGCCTCCAACAGCGTGGCGCGGCCGGGCCGGGCCACGCACCAGGCCCACGGTGCGCGCTCGTCCGCAGGGAATGAAATTTTGGGATCGTCGGGATGGACGGCGCGCACATAGGGCATGCCGTTCGCCAGGGCCGTCGCGAGTGCGAAGCGCCGCCAGCGGCCCGGCGCCCAAGTGGTCAGTGCCAGATGCTGACCATCATGGAACAGGTGCTTGTGGCCGGCCACGCGCCAGAGATCGAACAGCACCGCGTCGGGCGTCGGTGCCAAGTCGGGGTGGAGTTGCACAACACCGGCCGGCTCGGGACACCAGGCCGGATGCGCGTCGCGCGCATCCCAGGCCGGGTTTTCAAGCCCGAGCAAACCCCAACGTTGCGCTGCGGCACCGGTCGGTCGGCGATGGTGGTGCCACCAGTCGCGGCAGTAATCGGGATGACGGCGCAGGTATTCCCAAGCGAGCGCGGGGCCGTCCAGATGCAGCATGTAGAGGTAAGCGGCGCTGGGGCGCCAGGGATCGTGGCGGGAATCGATCATGGCGCGGATTCCTGTGGCGGCACAGGGCGTCGTGATGGGCGTCCGAACCGGCGCGCGACCGTCAAAACGTCATGGCGATCGGTGAGGCGTTGGAAAAATCAAGACCGTCTGGCTCCGGCGTGTTACGTAGCTCGTCCGGGTGCTATGGCGGCGCGCGTCGTTTTTCGCGTACCGTATCGAACACGGTGCATACATCGGCGATGCGATAACGACTGATTGCGTCCGGGTGATCCGGGACAGCGTACAGAGTGCCGATTGATGCGGACTCGATCTGTAGCCAGACCGAAATAGGCACAATGCGCCCGGCTTGGCCGGGCTTGGATCGCGCACCGGCGGCGGTCAGTCGAGGATCGACCCGTTTAGGCGGGCCAGCCGCGTGTATTCCGACAGCGTGCGCGTGGGCTGGAAATACTGATCGCGCAGGACCGGCCGATTCAACGGGCCGACGATGGCCGCGAGGTCCGACAGCCGGACCGTGCCCAGCTCGGGCATGCCGATGCCGACGTCACACAGGCCCCACACCGTGTCGCCATCGGCGGGATCGAGCGCAGCCAACAACCAAGTCGCATGCGCATCCGGCGTGAACAGGCGCACGACTGGCATCGGATCGACATCTCGCGCGGCGGCGCGGGCCTGGCCGTTAGCGAGCAACTGCGCACGCTCAGCGTCGGTAATGAGGAGATTCATGATTGCCGCCCCTTGCAAGGATCACTCCTCGGCGTATCGGCCTCACCTGTGTCAGTGCCAGTACGGAACCGCACAAAGCGGCTGACGCTTGGATACGCTTTTGCGTAGATGCGCGCATCCACCGATCCGGTTCCGTGTTTTCGTGCGAAAGCACGGATGCGCAAGCCCGCACATCCGTACAGCCACGAAAGCGCAAAAGCGGGTCCGTGGGAGGTAGGGGAGACACGGATACGGCTCTCCGGCTTTGGAGCCATTCGTACATGCGCAAATCCGTAAAGGCACGGATACGGAAGACGCCTCGATGAAATGAACACTATAGATTGTAGTCCTATAGGGCGCGATCGGCTGTCATCTTGGTTTTTGGGGGAAACCATCGGTGACGGCGAAGCTCGGGTTGGCGGCGGCATTGAAGACGGTCAGGAAAGCGCGTGGCCTGAGCCAGGAAGCGTTCTCCGACGTGTCCAGCCGTACCTATATGAGTTCGCTGGAACGCGACCTGAAAAGCCCGACCTTGAACAAGCTGGCCGAGTTATGCGAGGTCATGGAGATTCACCCGCTCACGCTGCTGACGCTAGCCTACGCCGGCAACAGCACGCGCAAGGCCGATCAACTATGGGCTCAGGTGAGGCAAGAGCTGCGGGGAATCACCAAAGAAGACAACGAATGAACCTGTCGGCGCGTCTATCGCGGCGCCCGTAACTACGAAACGTTGATGCCATGTATAACTTGCTTGTTACGGCTGCGGAAGGCGCATGGGACCTATCCGCATACGAATATGATCGAACGCGATTCCTTGAATACACCACAGACAGCCTGAAGGCGAAGTTTGCCAAGCTCGATGCGAATGCGCTTGAAGAGTTGAAATCTCTGCCGACCCTCTTCACCTACGAGGGCGATGACGAGATTGTGCGAGTTGGATATATCCGGACAATCAGGGAGCGCGGCCGCAGCATTCTCATCGAGTACGAGTTCGATGAAAGCATCCCGGTTTTTTCGTTCTCCCAGCTAAAGCCTTTGGAGATCAAGCTGGATATCCAAGGGTGGGAGATGTCGCGCACCCATTGGGCAGTGAAAGACGAGGACCTCTTTGAACTGCTTGCCTCAATTGGCCTTGTCGATTCGAGCTACGTGGGTGAAGGACGTTCACCCGGTCGGGTCGAAGAGATGCGATTCCGGGTTGCCCTGTCTTTCCCTGGTGAAAAGCGAGAATACGTTGCTGCGGTGGCTGCGGAAGTAAAGAAGAGGCTGGGGCGCGATGCAGTTTTTTACGATAAGGACTTCACCGCCCAGCTTGCCCGTCCCAACCTGGATACTTTGCTACAGCGCATCTATCTCAACAACTCGGACCTGGTCGTCGTTTTTCTCTGCGCAGAGTACGAGAGCAAGGAATGGTGTGGATTGGAATGGCGTGCGATTCGAAACATCATCAAGAATAAAAACGATCATGCGATCATGTTCATGCGCTTCGATCACGCCGATATAAGTGGCACGTTCTCGATTGATGGCTATGTGGATCTGGAATGCACCCCGCTGGAAGCCGCGAGAATGATTGTCGAACGTGCTCGATTGAACGATTTGCCTCCTGCTGCGGCGTGACGCACCATTTGGTGAACGCACGGGAGCGTGAGCCAGCGCCCCGCCGCGAGAGGCGGGGCGCTGGGGTGGCCGTCAGGCCGCCGGCTTGCTGCGCGACCAGATCAAGTTGTGCGTGCCGCCTTCTTCCTCGATCAAGCGAGCGTAGATCGTCGCCGGGAACGAAGGGTCGTCGAGGGTCACGGACAGGTACGGTCGCTCGGCCTGGCTGACTTTCTTCCACGCCGCGCCGATGTCGTAGCCGCCGGCCGCCTGGATGCGGAAGTCGGGGGCGTTTTCGCTGCCCTTGTCATTGGGGACGAACTTGACCTTGACGTTGAGCGTCAGGGTGCGAACCGTGCCGGCGAAGCCGTCGTTCTGAGCGGTGAAGGTGCCGATGTTGGCCATGATGTTTTCTCCTTTCGGGTTAACCAAGGTCGCGCCCATCGCGTCCTTGTTGTGCTCCGATCGGCGGGGGTCGGGCTGGCTGCACCGCTTGCGGCCGGAACGCAGTGGAGGACCGGGAGGCGCAAAGAATTTGCTGCGCGAGGAATCCGCACAGCGGAGGGGAAATTGTTTGCGCCAGACGGTTGCGGCCATGAAGCCCGAGGCGCAGCCGTGCCCCCGCCAGGATGCACAACAGCCAAAGGACGCATGGGCCCATCTCTCCCGAAAGGACCCGTGGCCAACTCGCCATCGCAGCGGGACGGCTTCACCGGTTTGTTCCCTGACGCGGACAAGGTCAATACCCCAACGACGAGCAAGAACGCCCCTGCCGCAGCCTGCGGCGATGTGCTTGAGGCGTGGTGTGGAAGCTCCATAGCAGGGCCGGACGGCGTGCCGGTGATCCGTTCTTCGTGACGTGTGGACAACGAATCGTCAGCGTCGAAGACGGCGCGCTTTCGCACAACCTGCCGCAGCAAGTCGGGGCGTAGCCCCACGCGCCCCGCCCCTTGCGGTGGGGCGCGCCATCAAAACCTTGCCCCCTCAGCGGGCAACCGATTGCCGTACCACGCACAAGGCATGTGCGTGCCGCCTCGTCGCCGCCTGGTCGAAGGCGGCGACGAGGCGATTTTTGCCTTGGATATTGAAACCGGGCGCGGCAGACCTGCCGCGCCCGGTTTTGAGAGGAAGCCCCGGCGCACTGCGCCGGGGCCCTGCGGCTATCTCATGCGGCCGGCGCGTGGGCTGCCTCCTCCTTGGTGGCCTCTTACGGCGCATCCGCTTCGTTCGCCGTTCCCTGCGCGCCTTCCTGCAGCTCCGTGTCGTGTCCGGTCTCGAACACGGCCGGCATCCAGCCAGTGCCCTCGACCAGCCGTTCGGCTTCGCTGGCAATGTCGGCCTTCTTGAGCTTCGCCAGCCGGTTGACGTATTCCGGCGCGAACTGTGCCACCGCCTCCAAGAGCACGGCCTTGGAGACATGGCGGAAATAGCTGTCTGCGGTCGGCTTCCACCATGTGGCCATGTCCAGCCCGACGGCCTGCGCTAGTTCCGCGCCGGGTTGGTGTTGTGCGGCACGCGGCGTCACCACGTCCACCGTAGCCACCACGCACACCGCCAGCAGCCGCACCAGCTCGTCCTGTGGTAATCCCCCGCAGGTTAGCTGACGCGAGCCGTGGCATTCATGCCGCGCTCCTTGAGTATGAAAATGACGTTATCACTCCGGCCGGCGTGCTGCGCCACGCCGGCCCCGCGGCCATGCACGCGGCCGCGGGGCAAGGATCAACGAACTACATCAGTCCACGGGCGGCCATCGACACTGGCTCGCCGCTGCCGATCACCAGATGATCGAGCACGCGCACGCCAACCAGCTGCAACGCATCGCGCAGTTCGTGGGTAATGGCGCGATCGGCGGCGCTGGGTTCGGCCACGCCCGAGGGGTGGTTATGGCTGAATATCACAGCGGCCGCGTTGACTTTGAGGGCTTCGCGCACCACTTCGCGCGGGTGCACGCTGGCGCCATCGATGGTGCCGCGAAACAACTCGGCAAACGCCAGCACGCGGTGCCGGTTGTCCAAAAACAGACACGCGAAAACTTCATACGGCAGGTGGCGCAGACGCGCGCGCAGGTAATCGCCACTGTCGCGAGGGTTGCCCAGACTCGGCCGCTGTGCCAGTGCTTCATACAGGCACCGCCGGGACAACTCCACCGCCGCTGCCACGCGTGCGCGTTGTGCTTCACTCATGCCCGCCTCCCCATACACCACGGCCTGCAGGCTGCCCGCCTCGCAGATCATGCGGCGGAACGCGTCCACCTGTGTTGCGTGGGGAGCGCCGGCAACCACGGCCAGCAGTTCCACATCGGACAAAGCATTCACGCCTCGATCGCTCAAGCGGCCCAGCAGCGAATCATCGGCATACGGTTTGCGAGTAGTCATCACGTTTTCCCTTTGGGTTCGGTAGCGCCGAAAGCGCAGCGCCCGGTACGGGCGCGTCAGCTTTCGAACGGGAACCGGGCCTGCCGGCGCCGTGGCGGTGTCAAGGGACGTGCCCGCAGGGCGCGTAGGAAGCCGACTGGCGCGGGCAGGAGCCGCAGGCGACAACCCGGGTCGGCGACCGGCCCTTGACACGGGAAGCCACGGCAGAGGCGACAGGGGGAGCCGCCGGCTTCGCCGGTGGGGGACAAAGCGGGCCAACTCGGCCCGCGTCCAGCGTGGACGCGCACACGCGCGACGTAGGCCGCGCAGGCTGACGTAGCCAGCCGAGCGGTCACTATCGGCGCAGGCGCAGCGTGGAAGCCCGTCAGGGCGCACCAAGCTGCCCTGTCCACGCCCCGACGCAATGCGCCTCTACCTGTGCTTCCGGCACTGGCCGGCCGCGGCCGCAGCCCTTGGGGCGCCTACGGCGCGGCGGTCAGGTGAAGAAAAAGGGGGTGAGGTTTCTAGTGCTGGTTGTTTGCGGTAACGCCTGGCGCGAACGCCAGAAAGGGCAAAACGCCGGCCCCTGCCCTCCTTCACCACGGCAATTAACCAGCTTCGCCAGCGAAACTGACTATCGCCAGCAGCCAAACTGCCCACTAGCGAGCCGCCAGTAGAATCTGGTCCGCCGTCGCCGGCAGATAACGACCGCGCGCGTCGCGCACCAACAGCGAGGACTCGGAAGGAGCGGAAAAGTGCGACATGATTGTGCTGCATTGCCCGGAACCAGCGCCCTCACGGCGCAGCGCAAGCAGTCAGGGGGCGAAGATGGCCAGGCCGCAAGCGTGCAGGCACGCGCAGCCCTTGACGGCGAGAACGCCGTTCTACCGTGAAGGGAAACAGCAAGACCGCCCACCACTACGCCACAACGCCGGCAAGCGGAGCGCGCAGGTCCGCCAAGGGCCGGAGACGTCAGGGATCAAAGCCGGATGGCCGCGACTCGGCACGAGGCGCGGGGCGCAGCCCGCGAGCCCGACGGCGACACGCCGGGACGCGCAATGCCTCTCATTGAGGTAAAACTTATAACAGGGACTGGAGGGGACTGGGACTATGTCGATATTGCAAGAAATACTGGTTTGGACTCAAGGACTGCCTACATGGCAAAGCGACGCAGTCGCGCGCCTGCTGGCCAAACGGACGCTGACAGTGGATGATCAGGACGATCTATTCGCGTTGCTCAAAGTGGCGCATGGCATCCCCGACCCGAAGGGCCGAAAACCAAAAACGCTCGCGGCCGATCAGATTCCGGCACCGGTCAAGGTAACGACGCACATCCAATTGCTCGCGATGAAGAACATGCGTCACGTCAACGCGATTGCAGAGAATCAACATTTAGCATTCAGCGCCGCCGGAATGACAGTCATCTACGGCGACAACGGTTCGGGTAAATCGGGATATTCGCGGGTACTCAAGCGCGCCTGCCGCGCCCGCGATCAAGCCGAAGCGATTTATCCGAATGCCCATCTTCCTGCTGACAAAGCGGGTATCCCTGAAGCAGCCTTTGAAATAACCGTGAACGGCGTCGCCGAGGATGTGCAATGGACACAGGGCAAAGCGACACCTCCCGAATTGTCGTCATTCGCAATCTTCGACTCACGATGCGCACGCGCTTACCTGGACAGCGAAGACGATTTTTCCTACGTGCCTTACGGGCTTGATGTCTTCGAGGCACTGGCGAAGGTTTGCAAACAGTTGAAGACTGCGGTTGACGCAGAGCACGCGCAATCTGCCCCCGACCTCTCCGCGTTTGTGCCGTTGCAAGGCGATACGGCGGTCGGCAAGCTGATCTCGTCACTATCCGCCAAGACAACCCAAGCTCAGATCGACGCACTGGCCATCGTGACACCGGAAGAATTGGCTCAGCACGCGGCGCTGGAAAAGAGCCTGAAGGAGAACAACCCGAAGGAGAAAGCAGCTCAGTTGCGCTTGCGAGCCCGCCGCGTCGCAGCCATCGGGACGAATGCCACCAACAAAGGTGCGCTGGTGGATCAATCCGTCGTCGCCAAGCTCCGTAGTTTGGCGGATAGCTATCGCACCGCGCAGGCGGCAGCCGCGCTTGCAGCCAAAGAGTTCAAGGAAGGCGAGAACCTACTTTCGGGCTCCGGGGGCGAAGCCTGGCGCGAATTGTTCGACGCTGCCCGCAAATTTGCCGTCGAATCGCACCCAGGTAAAGTGTTCCCCGACTTGGGCGCGGAGACGCCTTGTCCACTATGCCAGCAACCTCTAGCCGAAGGTGCCGCTCGCTTGCTGCGTTTCGAAGCATTTATCCAGCAAGAAGCCGAGAAGACCTCGCAAACACGTCGTACAGCACTGTACGCAGCATATAAGCCGTTCATGGCGCAGAGCCTGACGTTGAATCTCGACGATGTGACCTACGGAGAGATTGAAGCTCTAGATCCGCAACTGGCGGCCGACACCAAGGCGTTCGAGCCGCTGCTGACAGCTCGCCAGGAAGCGATCAAGGCAGCGGTGCTATCGCACCAGTGGGGCGTCGTCGCTCAAGCTTTGGTGAACCCGGCAGCGCGACTTCAATCGCTGGCTGACAAACTGAACACTGAGGCCGAAACCTTGGAGAAGGCATCGGACGAGAAGGCCCGCGTCGCCCTCCTGAAGCAGTTCACGGAACTCGATGCGCGGGCCAGGCTAAGTCAAGTCAGGGATGCCGTGGTCACGGCTGTTGGCAAGCTCAGTCACCAGGCGAAACTCGTGCAGTGCCTCTCTGCCGTCAAGACCAATGCCATCTCGCTGAAGGCATCGGATATGGCCGAGAAGGTTGTATCCAAGGAACTGGCTGAAGCACTGAATCGCGAATTCAAGACGTTGGGCGTCGGCACGTTGAGCGTTTCGCTCCAAAGTCGTGCCGACAGAGGCAGGGCTTTGCACAAACTGAAATTGGAACTGCCACAAAGTCGCAGCCCCAGTGACATCCTGAGCGAAGGTGAACAGCGCGCCATAGCGATCGGTTCCTTTTTGGCCGAAGTCGGATTGAGTGGTGGTAAGGGAGGCATCGTGTTCGATGATCCCGTGTCTTCGCTCGATCATCGCAGGCGAGAGCGTGTGGCAAGGCGCCTAGCCGCCGAAGCCGCGCACCGCCAAGTCGTCGTGTTCACCCATGACATCTACTTTCTTTGCCTCCTGGTGGAAGAGGCGAAATCGGCCGGCGTGACAATTTCCACCCAAAGTCTGGTCCGCCGCGCCGAGGGATTCGGAGTCGCCGATCCGGAGCTGCCGTTTGAAGGAAAGAATGCAAGCAAGCGGATCGGTGCGTTAAAAGCTCAACAGCAATCCATCGCCAAGTTGCACAAGGACGGCGAGGAGCAGGAGCATCGCAAGCAAACCATTGATGCTTATTTCCGATTGCGCATGGCATGGGAGCGTGCTGTTGAAGAAGTCCTGCTGCGTGAGGTCATTCTCCGTTTCCGCAAGGGCGTGGAAACGCAGCGGCTCGCCGGGGTCGTGGTCGATGACGAGGACTATGCCCAAGTCAATGCCGGCATGACGAGATGCTCGAACTACGCGCACGACAAGGCACCTCTGGGTGGCGTTGCAGTCCCCGACCCTGATGAACTGCTTGCCGACATTACGGCGCTGGAGACTTGGCGCGCGCAGATTGACAAACGCAGCGTGGAGACGGCCAAGAAGCGCAAGGCAGGTCCGGCTGTTACTGGGGCACCTGCGGTGGTCGCAACATCCGGATGACCAGACCATCACGAAACTCGCACATATGCGAGTCGTCATGGACAAAGATCGCATCGAATGCCGAAAAGGCGCCCATGTCTGCCAGAAGCGGCGCCAGGTATGTTGCCGCCTTGGAGTAGTCGATGGCTGGCAGCGGCCAGTTGTCGTAGACGATCAGCCAGTTGGCGGGGCATCGAAAGAAGCCGTCGGCCATCGCTTTGGGAATCTTCTCTTTGACATAGTGCGCCATTGCTGCAGCCCATTCGCGCTCTGGTGAATCGCCGCACCAGCCAGAACCAAGCTTATCGTCCTCGATTTCACGACGGAGTTCGTCGGCCGTTTTCCGAGGCTCCCCAGCCGTGGCATGAGGGATGAAGTAGACATCCGGCCCCAAGCCCTTTTCACGCATAAAATTGGCCCGTGCGACGTTCTCCGGCACGGCTTCGGTGTGCTCGATACCCACCCCGGAGCCTGCCATCATCAACAGGAAATCCGGTTTGTCGGAATGAGTAAGGGTCAGCGGGAACGAAAGCTGTTCAATCGGTAGCGCCGCAAGCAAATGCGCGATGCTATAGCGTTCCGCGTGGTGATTTCGACGTCCCTCCGAGCGTGCAGGTACGTCAATATCCAGCTCGGCAAGCCTGGCCCTAAGTTCCGCCGGAGTATCTGCTTGCAGGATGATTTCCGGCATGGGTGGTCACGCCTCTTGGCTGGTTGCCGCGTGATTGCGATGCAGGTCTGAAACCACCGCGATCAACCTGTTGATCGGTTCGGCCAGCCGCTTCGGCAATACGCGGTGCTGGGTATGGGTTTTCAGGTCGGCTATCCAGCGCTGAGCCACCCAAACATCGTCTGCGGGGTGGTTGTTGTCCACGCCGTTGCAATACTTGTAGCCAACAAGCGCATCGGTGTGCGAGAGCAGCACGCGCGCCATCGTCATGTGGAAGCGATGGGCCTGAAGATCCGCCAGCCCTTTGGGGCGCGGGAGGGTCAGGCGCAGGCATCGCTGATCGTTGAAGTCCTTCCAGTCAGGCCCGACGACCTGGCCCGCACGCTCCAGCATCTTGCGAGACTGCTCGTTTTTCGCGTTGACCAAGGCTACGGCGACGGCACCCTTCGGGTACTTCAACTTCTCCGCTAGCAGATTCATCCAGTGCACCAGCTTGTGCAAAGTGTCATCGTCGGCAAATACCAGGAACTGGTGACGCTGTTCATCGTCGAGAAATGCCGGCAATTGCGCGTAGAGGGGATACAGCAGATCGTGCAGATAGATGTACGTCTGCCGGCGCCCCTGCTCATGGCTGCGCGTGGTCGCGGTCAACACCTTTTTCGCCCAAGCTGGCGTGAGTTCGGCCAGCGTCATCTCGGTGATGTCGATGGAGATGAGCGGGAATCCAAGCGACTTTCCGATCAGCGCCTTGCGCCCATCGAAGGCGTGCCCGAGTTCGATTTCAACGCCGCCCAGCACCATCGGCTCCGTCTGGACAGGCGGCCCAAGCACGGCAACGTCAAGTCGGAATTGGCTCCCGAAAGGCGTCTCCAACGGGTGCTCAATTGCCACTCGGTCGGCGCCAAGCAGCAAGTTACCTTCCAACGGATAGTCAGACGCATCTTCATCCTTGAACGACCACGGCATCGCAAGCCCAGCGTCCAGGCGCCGTGAAAGTTCCGCCGCAACAAGCTCTTTCGCGTGTCGGTGTTCGACACTCTCCTGTACGGCGCGCTGCCGGCTGGCTTCTTCGTCGTCGAAGTGCGCTTTGGGGCTATAGGTGTGCTCTGCCGGAAGCAGCCGAAAATGGGAACGGCGGCGCAGCTTCCCGTTCTCAAATGAGGGACTGACCCACGTAACCATCTGCCGAGATGCGCTGGGAGATACCAGAGGCCACAACTTGCGCGCATGTTCTCGACTACGAACATCGCGGGCAGCAATCTGAGTCTGAAACAGACCTTTCCGCGAGAAGACAACAATCGCCTCATCCATTCTTGCTTTTCCCTTATGGCGATCCGGTAGCTACTTTCATGGTGCCATCCAGCTTGCGATGAATCAGCGATACAGCGTCAGAATATCCAGTGCATCCTGCTCGGAGATGGGCCAATTCGTCTTGGGCGCATGAGCCAGCGTGTTGAAGTTGCTTATGATGGCGGAACACCGGGACGCTCTGGAAGGTCTCTTGAAACTGTTCGGGAGCGAATTGTGCGCGCGGCTACCCTTCCGTTGTCGAGGTGCTGTCGGGCTCCTGTCGTGTTGCCCCCTGCCCTCCGCTATCCATACTTCGCTACATCGATCAAAAACGATGGGGCCACGAAATGAACACTGCTGAAAACACCCAACAAATGCGCCTGCTGACGCCCGCCGAACTGGCCGTGTGCATCAAGCTGTTCCGCGAAACGCGGCAATGGTCGCAGGAGCAGTTGGCCGCGATCTCCGGCCTCAACGTGCGAACGATCCAGCGCGTCGAGCAGGGTTTGTCCGCCAGCCTTGACACCCGCCGTGCACTTGCCAGCGCGTTCGGGTTCGAGGACATCGACGCGCTCAACAAGCCGTTCACCATTCCGTCCGAAGAAGAACTCAAAGTGGCGAAGGAGGAGTTCGATCGGGAACATGTCACCTTGACAGCGATTCCGCTGACCACGGGCAAGCAACTGGCCAAGCTGGCAGAGACCTGCACGATGGACCTGTCGGAGCCGGCCTTCGAGCTGCCCCGCGAAGCAGACGAAACCTTCGCCGCGCTGGGGGACTATTTTCGGGACTACCGGGATTGCGCCGATGTCTACTCCGAAACTCAGAAGTTCGCGATCTACGATGAATTGCAATCGCACATCGACGCACTCAAGGCGCTTGGCGTCTCCCTGCGCTATGCCGAGCGCAGGGTGCAGGTGAAATGGGGTTCGGACGCTGACAGCAAGCCAATGCCCGCCAACGTGCTGTACGTGGTTGGCTTTCACCTTGGCAAAGAGCCTGAGCAATTCGCAACGCCGAAGTCCGGCGGCATCCGCGTGTAGATTGCAAGGCGTTCATCTAGGCGCTTACGCTACGGCACTTGGCGCCAAACAGCCCGAACCAGCGGTCGGCCTTCTGCGCATGCTTGCGGCGGATGCAGTAGGAATGCAGTTTCTCCGCCGCGATGGGCGCCGCCCCGGCTGTGCAATGGATCGTCAGGCCACTGTTGTCGGGGAACATCATCGTGAAATCGTGCGGTAGCCCATCCCGGGCTGATCTGCGAGTCTGCCGGTCAATCATGCGACTGGTGTCGCGAAATGCATCTTCGCTTAGCTCCAGGGTCTCCGATGCCAATCAGACGACCAGCAGGGCAGCGAGTGGTGCACGCTCGGTCGCGCATGCCCCCTCATCTCTGCGGCTCTACACCCTACCTCGCCTTGACATGCCCCAGTTTACTCACTAACCTCACTTGCGTAACGTGAGGTTAGTGAGTTGAAACTTGAGATCCAAGCCCTCGTGGGCAACCAGCAACACATCCTTTCGGGCGCCGCGTCTGGCCGGAAGCTGCTTGCGACATTGATTGATCGCACACCACCAGGAGATGCACTGGAGAGACTTTTTCTCGACTTCACTGGTATTGAAGTGGCAACCACCTCGTTCCTCCGGGAAAGCGTCATTGGCTTTCGCGATTTCACACGCTCTTCCCGACAGAACATCTATCCGATCGTTACCAATGCAAGACCTGCCGTGCTCGAGGAGCTTGAACTATTCCTCCAAGCACGAGGTGACGCTCTATGGTGCTGCTCTCTCAATGTACTGGATGAGGTATCCGAGCATCGAATCCTCGGCAACCTCGATCCTGTACAGCACAGGACATTCGAGATGGTGAGAGAGATGGGAACCGCCACCGCTCCCGAGCTCGCCGCGCGCTTTCCCAACGAAACCATCGGTCCGACTGCATGGAATAACCGGCTGTCCGGACTAGCCGCAAAAGGCCTGCTGGTCGAGATGCGACAGAGCAAGATCAAAGTTTTCCGTCCATTGCTGGGAGACACCTGATGGGACTCGACTACGTCCGAAGCCAGACCGGAAAGCCTTGGTCAAGGCGCTGGGATGGCGGCCTTGATCGTCTGAAAACCCCAACGCTCCTTGACCTCACGATCAATGAAACACTGCGTGTCCTGACTGCAGAGCTGTCTCCAAATGCCCACGTGAAGACCGGGAGTAGCTATATCGTTGAGTGCGAGGGCAACGGCCTGGCCATCTGCGATGGCCTGCGCCGCGTCGGTCACATCGCTATTCCTCCACAAGAAATACTGGCCGCAATCGCAAATTTTGGTAGTTATGCCGAAGGCGTGATTCAAAGAGTGGGTCTGTTCGGTGACACTGCGGAGGTCCAACTGAGATGAGTGCTCGTCCGGATATCAAACCCGTCAGAATCTTCCGCCAACCCAACCAGCTCTGGGATGATCCTGCACAGCATCCGGCTTCTCTGGGCTGCCGAAAGTGTCCGGAATACGCTAGATGTGGAGGTCTTCACACGGATGCAGGTGTGTTCGACTGCAACGATCTGTGCAACTGTAAGGACAAGAGCAAGTGCGATCTGGTCTGCCGATCCAGGCCATCCCACTTCGTGCAGCGTGTACGCGAAGTCGGCGGACTTGGGCTCGACAATGTGGCGCACATCACCCGTGTCGTCGGTCCCACGCTCCCCAAGATCATTCCTTTCATTGATCACAAGTACAGCCGTATCGGAGTATTCCAATCACCTGTTGTTGCGCTTCCACTCTACCGGGTGGTCGACTTGGCTAGAGCTAAAGTTCATGTTCGCTCAAGAGATGAGCTTGCTGATCGCTTTCATGTTTCGCGTGACGCAACGATTGTGCTTAGTGGCGTCGACAAGGATCGTTTCATCGAGCGCTGGTGGGAGCTCCCCAATAGAGGGGAGATATTGCAGGATCTTCGCCTGCTTGATATCGGGTTGTTCACTACACCCAATTACAGTGTCCTGACAGATGTACCGCGAACCGATAACCTGTACGCCATCAAGCGGATTGCCTTGGTCTGGGCCGAAGCTTCGAATGCAGGACTACCGACCGCCCTGCATATCAATGCGCGCACCGAGCGCGACTACGCAAACTGGGTTGACTTCATCGCTAATCGCCAGGAAATCACGACACTGGCCTTCGAGTTTGCCACCGGGTGTGGGCAGCCCGAACGCATTGACTGGCATCTCAGCCAGCTCCGCCATCTTGCAGCCCAGATCGGGCGCCCACTCACTCTCGTCGTTCGAGGCGGCACACGTAAGCTGAATATCCTCCGACAGTACTTCTCAAGGGTGACGTTGCTTGAAACAGAGTCGTTCTCAAAAGCCCTCCGACGGCAACGCGCTTATATCTCTGCATCGGGGAAGTTGAAATGGATCAAGTCCCCCACCCCAGAGGGCATCCCTGTTGACGAGTTGCTCGCCCATAACGCTGCGATCGTTCGCAACTTCTACGACACTCACGCCGATCCTGTTTCCAAGCTACGCATCCCTCGCCAAATTGTCCGGCGCACAACGTACCGAGATGATCAATCCATCCAGCCAAGCCTTCTGGGCAACCTCCACTTGTCCGGTCAGGCTCGGCCGGTCACCGCGGATTGTCATCGCATGGTCCCCACTGCGAAAACGTAATTCGCCTGCATCGTGTGCGAGGGCTTTGAATAGTGCACCGATACCGAACCCATGGCCTGTATCGCGGTTGTGGCGAGATGCCCCGTCTGATGCCGCCACTCTCAGAGCTTCGCCGGAATCTCTCAGCCCGGAGAACTCCGAATTCTTGCTGAGGCTCGCCAGCACGCCGATACCAGCATCGGCCACTACAAACTCAAACACCCCAGATCCAGCCGCATAGGCCACTAGTCCGGAATCTGGCCTTTCGCTGTGCTCGTAGACATTGTCCTGCAGTTCGCCAAGTGCACCGATCAAGCCGGCCACAAGGGAGCGTTTCAAACCTCGAGTGACCGCCGCGTTTTCCGCATGGAGCGCCCACTGATCCCATTGCACCTGAGTACTGGATTCAGGAGCGTGCCGACTCAACGGAAACACACCCGCCCTGTCGATTGATCGTTCCCCACTGATCTGTCCAGAATTCAGAGCATGATGAATGATTTCGGTAAAAGGTACTTCCGAAACAATATATTCGTACGCACTCGGCATCGACCTGCGGGCGTACATCATTTCAATCAGTGGTCCGATACGGCCGGATCGACCCAAACGAATCAGGCCGCGGTCAGGAAGATGGCCTTTGGTCGCCTGCCACAACAAGTCGTCAATGACGTCGAATCCCGCGTCAATCTTTGTTTCAGGCTGCTGATCCACGTCCGCCCCTTGGTTATCCGAAGTCACCCCAACGCCTGGCTTTGCAGAAACAATCAGGCCAAGAGGACACCGAATCTTGCGTAGAGCCTCAAGGGCGCGCAAACCACTCAGGAAGATATGCCCCATAAATGCCCCAGCCAACATCCACGCTATCCCGAGGAGATGGGCGGCGTTACCAGGGACGCCCATCCGCTCGAGTCGCAGCAGTACTACAAAAGTCTCTGCCTGCCGTTCAGATAATGGCCTGTAATCCCTTGTCGGCAATGACGTTGAGCAACTTGAGCGCCGGACCTGCGGGCCGGGTGTCGCCCTGCTCCCACTTGCGCACAGTTGAGGCCGAGGTATGCAGATGGTGCGCGAACACCGGCTGGCTGAACCTCAAGGCCTCGCGCAGATGCTTGATGTCCTCGGCGCTAAACTCTCGCACCGGCGGTGGGCAGATCGCGTCGAATTCGCGCATCGTCACCTTACTGATCGCGCCCACTCCATGCAGCACGGCCAGGTCGTCACGCAGCGATTCAATGATCTTGCTCACAATGCACCTCCACTAACACACCTGACTGCAGCGCCTTCGACAACGTTTCTTCGGACAGTTCCAGGAACGCCTTACCGGCGTATTGCAGCGCCTTCTTCTCGTCCTGCGTGATGTTCGCCTTGTCGTTCTTCGGGAACCCATGCAAGAACACGTAGCAACTACCGATGCAGGCCGACAGCAGCGTGCGGTAGCCGCCGCTTTTGCCGCCACCGGGGCGGGCCACCCGCTTCTTGTAAAGGTGGCCACCCAAGTCCGCATCAATCAGACCGCCTTCCATCTCGTTGACCGCCTTGCACAAGGCGGCATCCGGCAACTTCTCGCCCGCCTGCCACCGCGCAAAGTCCTTCCGCTTGAGGATGAGCGTCATCTTGACCTCCAAACTATACCCTAGACGGGTATAGTTGTCCATGCGCCGATATGGCACCTGAGCGAATGGGTTGGCCCGTCCGATTGTCGTGTCGTCGTCATGACAATCGGGGGCGACAAGGCGAAATACTGGTAACCGGTCACGCGGCCACCCGTCCCGATTCTTGTTCCGATTTTTGGCGTGCGCCGACAATCAACTTGCGACGGTTCGCCACCAGCTCGGCGGCTTTGCGCACCGGATCGTCCTCGGTGTGAACGTAACGCATGAACATCGCCACCGTCTTGTGTGCGGTCAGCGCCATGCCGACCTTTACCGGGATGCCAGAGTTGGCGATATCGGTGGCCGAGCGGTGGCGGATACCGTGAGTACCGACTCTCGGCACACCGGCCCGATCAAGGAAGCGCCGCCACGCCTGATCGTAGGAACCAGGACTCAGCGGCTTGCTGTGGTCCCGGATGGCGGGGCAGACGTAGGGTGAATCGCCATAGTGGGGCGCGTTCGATAGCAGCTGCTGGGCTTCTTCGCTCAAGGGCTTGGACATATCGCCAGTCTTGCTGTCCGGCCAGACCGCGCGGCCATTGGGCATATCCAGCCAATCCCACTGCAACAGCAAGACCTCCGACATGCGGGCGGCGAACTCGAACTGCAGCCGGACGGCCAGCAGGTAGATCGGGTGCTCCAGGCGCTCGGCTTCGGCCCGGTCCAGATAGGCAAACAGGTTGACCATCTGCTCGTCAGTGATAAGCCGGGTCGAACCTTTCTCAGGGTACTTGGCCCGTGGCGGCAGGGATTCGAGCCGTCGAGCCGGTAGCCCCACAACTCGGCCAGGTTGAACATCTTGCGAACGCAGGACAGTACGCGGTTGGCCTGGGTGGGTGACTTCTCCAGGCGCTTCATCAGCGCGGTGATGTCCTGGCGCGTGACCTCATGGGCCTTCTTGCTGCCGAAGGCCGGGATGATGTAGCTGTCGATTTGGTATTGGTAGCTCTTTTGCGTGCTCGGCTTATTGTGCGGCTTGGAGTGATCCTCCATGAACCGAACGCAAAGCTCCTTGACCGTCGGCGCCTTGCGCGCCTCGGTCTTGTCATGGCCGGGGTCGCCGCCACGCCTGACTTCAGCCAACCAGTCCTGCGCTAGCGACCGTGCCTGTTCGACCGTTAGTTCGCCGAACCGCCCGAGCGATGGCTTCCGGCGCACGCCGGCGTTCGTGCGATATTGCACCATGAAAACCTTCCTGCCAGCTGGTGTAACCTTGCACAGAAAGCCTGGAACAATGGTGTCCCGGAGTTCGACGTCGTGCGACTGCGGTCGCGCCGCATCGACCACGGTCTTTGTCAGCTTGATCTTTGCCATGAGGTGTTCCTGAAAATCTCCCGATTTCCAGGAGCTGGCCAGGAGCCAAGCGAAAGGGAACCGGGGCGGTTTGCATCGCGCACCGGCATATCATCCAAGGCGTTGACCCGAAGGGAAACCCGCTACAGCAAGCTGTGTCCAAGCCGAGAGGTGTCCGGTGCAGGATTCATGCTGCCGCTTAAAATCCCTCGGCCTTGCGGCCATGCGGGTTCGATCCCCGCCCCGGGCATGCCCGTCGGCCCCAGCCATGACCACGCACGCTTGATGTCATCGGCCGGAAGACTGCAACCCCCGGCCTTCCAGTCCACCCCATGACGCCAACCATGCGTTATCGTTGATTCCATCAGACCGGATCGACGGCGATAACCGCACGGCAGCACGTGCGCCGGGGGACGCAGCACATGCTTGGCGCGGGCCCAATTCAACTTGGTTATTTCGATGCTGCGCTGCTGGTGTCAGTGACGACGGCAGCCGTGGTGGCACTGCAATTTCTGGTGACGGGCCTGCATCAGCCACGAAACCGGATGCACCTGGCGTTCTCGGGACTGTGCCTGTGTATTGCCGTACTGGCCATCAGCAACATTGCCCTGGACCGTGCCGACAGTGACGCGCAAGCCGTGATGGCGGTGCGCTGGATGTGTGCCGCTGCCGCGCTCTCGTTTCCCGCCATGGTCAGTTTCGTTGGCGAATACACCAGCGTGCCCGTGCGGGGCATGCCACTGAACCTGGTGTGCCTGGTGGCACTGGGGTACTTCCTGGTGAATCTGTTTTCGCCAGGCACGCTTTTCTATTCACAGGCATGGCTTGGCCACAGCATTGTCCTGCCGTGGGGTGAGACGCTGGCCAGCATCGAAGGTATCCCTTCCCGCTGGGGCATGTCCTTTCACCTGCTTACCTACGCCGTGTTTGTCTGGGCACTGTACCGCTGCGTGCGGCAAGTTCAACGTGGCGAGCACGTTTCCGGCGCCCTGCTCGGATTTTGTTTGCTGGCGCAATTGGCAGCCTTGCTATGGGGCGATGTCGTGGTCGACACCATGGGCAAGCCATACCCGTATCTGGATGCGTTTGCCTTCATACCGTTTGTCATGGTCATGGGGTTTTCGCTTGCCACCCAGCTCAATACCCGCACCCTGCAGCTGGAACGCGCCACCAGCGAGCTGCGTACCGAGGCAGAAACGCGTCGCGAAGCTGAGATCAACCTGCGCCACGTCGCTTATCACGACGCGCTCACCGGCCTGCCCAACCGCCCGCAAGCCTTGTACGCACTGGCCGATCTGGATGCCGATGCCGGCCAATCGCATCTGCACAGCGCGGTGTTGATGATCGATCTGGATAATTTCAAGACGATCAATGACTCGCTTGGCCACCAAGTCGGCGACCGCGTGCTCGAAACCGTTGCCGACATACTGCTCGCGACCACGCCGGCCAATGCCACCGTGGCCAGGCTTGGCGGCGATGAGTTTCTGGTGCTGCTGGGCGCGCTTGCGGCTGAACCCGAGGTTGCCGGCGCACTCGCCATGACGGTGGCCGAGCAACTGATCGGACGTCTGGCCAGCCCGCTCAATATCGACAGTCGTACATTGAATATCGGCGCCAGCATTGGCGTCATGGTGTTTCCAGGCCAGGTCAAAGGAGCGGCCGATATCCTGCGTTGCGCGGACATCGCACTGTACGTGGCCAAGAACGCCGGACGCAATCGCGCGATGCTGTTTCAAGCGCAAATGCGACAAGCCGCCGATGAGCGCATGGAGATCGAGCGCGGATTGCGCCGCGCCATCGAGCACGACGAGCTGTGCCTGTACTTCCAGCCACAGACCACGACCCGCGGCAAGCCGGTGGGCGCCGAGGCATTGCTGCGCTGGAAACATCCGACACGCGGCATGGTCATGCCAGGCACGTTTATCGCGATTGCCGAGGAAACCGGGCTCATCCACAGCATCGGCGCCTGGGTCATTGCCCGCGCATGCCAGCATGTTCGCAGCTGGCAGCAGCGCGGTATCGACTGCGGTGGCCGGCTGGCTATCAACGTCAGCCCTTGGCAACTGGCCGACCCGCAATTTGTCGATCATCTGTGCGCAGAGGTGGCAACCGCCGGCATCGATCCATCGGACCTGACGCTGGAGCTCACCGAGAGCGCGCTGCTCAATGATTTCGACACCGCACAGGCTACGCTCAGGCAATTGTCCGCGGCGGGTTTTCGCCTGGCGCTGGATGACTTCGGCACCGGCTATTCCTCGCTCGCCTATCTGCAGCGCCTGCCGCTGGACGAGCTGAAAATCGACCAGTCGTTTGTCCGCCTGCTGGAACCTGCCGGGCCCGATCCGCTGGCGGCGTTCATCGTCGACGTTGGCCGGCGCCTCGACATGACCACGGTCGCCGAAGGCGTGGAAACCTGGCAGCAGCATGCCACGCTGGAGGCGCTGGGCTGTGACGTACTACAGGGCTATCTGATTTCGCCGCCGCTGGCCGAGGTGGATTATCTGGCGTGGTTGCAGGCGCATCGCAAGCCGATGGGCGCGGCCATCGTCGCGTCATCATTGCGTGCTGGACGCAAGCCTGAGGCTGGATGAGTGGGGCCACGCCGGGCACGTGATGGATGCGCACCGGGAGAGCCGCACTACAGATCTTGACGCTTTCGGCAATGGAGGCCAGGGTCGGAATCGAACCGGCGTACGCGGCTTTGCAGGCCGCTGCATGACCACTCTGCCACCTGGCCATTGCCGCTGTGCCGGCGGTCAGACCAACTGTCCGACCCTGCCCGTCACCTTGCGTCAAAAACAAAAACCTCGGCGACCCGAGGCTTCAATGACTGGAGCGGGAAACGAGACTCGAACTCGCGACCCCGACCTTGGCAAGGTCGTGC
>CAZMPZ010000001.1:255151-574935 GCA_964568445.1 uncultured Rhodanobacter sp.
ACTCGCGACCCCGACCTTGGCAAGGTCGTGCTCTACCAACTGAGCTATTCCCGCACCGAAGCCGCGCATTTTAGCTGGTCGACGCACTCCGTCAAGCTCTGCGATGCCGTACCCCGCACGCACGCAGGGTATCAGGTCGCGTCGCCGCGCAAATAAGGCCATGCCGCGCGCAGGTAATGCATGCCCGACCAGATGGTGAGCACGCCGGCGATGACCAGCAAACCTTCGCCGATGTGGTACAGGCGCAAGGCCTCCGCGGCCTTCTCGTGCTGCAGGATCAGCACCACCAGCGCGACCATCTGCATGGCCGTCTTCAGCTTGCCGACGAACGCCACCTTGACCGTGGCCCGCATGCCGATCTGCGCCATCCACTCACGCAGCGCCGACACGCTGATCTCGCGGCCGACGATGACTGCCGCAGTAAGGGCCATCAACACGCCGGGCCAGCCGCCGCGATGGGATTCAACCAGCATGAACAGCGTCACCGCGACCATCAGCTTGTCCGCCACGGGATCGAGAAACGCGCCGAAGGCCGAGGTCTGGTCCAGACGACGGGCCAAATAGCCGTCCAGCCAATCAGTAATTGCCGCCAGCAGGAACACCACGGCCGCGGTGAAATTGTGGCCGTGAAACGGCGCATAAAACACGATCACCATCACCGGCAACAGCGCCACGCGAAACAACGTCAGCCAAGTGGGCAAGTTGATGTGCATATGTTCCATCCCGACAATTCCGACAGTGTGGCACGTCGCCCATCACGCCGCGATCCGCGCCTTCAGCCGTGCAGGCCGGCATAGATGCGCTCGGCCAATTCGCGGCTGATGCCCTTGACCCGCATCAACTCTTCCACGCCAGCCGCCTCCACGCCCTGCAAACCACCGAAGGTGCGCAGGATGGCCGAGCGGCGGCGTGCGCCGATGCCCTCGATATCTTCCAGCACGCTGTGCACGCGGGCCTTTTCACGGCGCTTGCGGTGACCGGTAATGGCAAACCGGTGTGATTCATCGCGCACCGCAGCCACCAGGTGCAGCGCCGGCGAAGACGAGCCGGGATGCAGTTCCCGGCCACTGTCGGCCAGCACCAGCGTCTCCTCGCCGGCGCGGCGCCCCGGCCCCTTGGCCACGCCAATCACCTGGATGTCGTCCAGGCCCAGATCACGCAGGACTTCCAGCGCCTGCGCAACCTGGCCGCTACCACCATCAATGAGCAGAATGTCTGGACGCACACCCTCGCCTTCCGCCACCCGGCGGAAACGCCGCACCAGCGCCTGATGCATGGCGGCGTAATCGTCGCCCGGCGTGATGCCGGTGATGTTGAAGCGCCGGTAATGCGATTTCTCCGGGCCTTCCGTGCCAAACACCACGCACGAGGCGACCGTGGCCTCGCCCAGCGTGTGGCTGATATCAAAGCACTCCAACCGCCGCGGCGGCTCGTCCAGGCCAAGCACGCGCTGCAGGTCATCAAAACGCGTCCCCAAGGTCTGCCGGCTGGCCAGGCGCGCGGTCAGCGATGCCTGTGCATTGCGTTCGGCCATGCGCAGGAACTGTGCGCGATCGCCGCGCACGCTGGATTTCAGCTCGACCGCGTGGCCCGCGTGGGTACTGAGCATCTCGCCCAGCAAGGCCGTCTCCGGCAAGGCCTCGCCAAGGATCAATTCGCGCGGTACCGGACGATCGAGGTAGTACTGGGCAATGAACTGCGCCAGCACATCGGCCGGGGACGCATCCAGCATCAAGCGCGGGAAAAAATCGCGCGTGCCCAGGCTGATGCCGTCGCGGAAAAACAGCACGCTGACGCAAGCCAGGCCCGACTCGATGCGACAGGCGATGACATCCATGTCCGCATTGGCGCCGCGCACATGCTGCTCGGCCTGCAGTTGCCGCAACGCCGCCACCTGATCGCGCAAGCGTGCGGCGCGCTCAAACTGCAGCGCCGCGCTGGCCTGCTCCATGGCCTGTCCCAGCTCGTCGATAATGGCGCTGCTGCACCCTTCCAGGAACATCTCGGCATGGCGCACATCGGCCGCGTAATCGGCCTTGTTGATGAGTGCCACGCACGGCGCACTGCAGCGGCCGATCTGGTACAGCAGGCATGGCCGTGTGCGATTGCGGAAATAGCTGTCCTCGCACTGGCGCACCTTGAACAACTTCTGCATCAGGTTGAGGCTTTCGCGCACCGCGTAGGCACTGGGATAGGGTCCGAAATAACGCCCCGGCTTGTTGCGTGCACCGCGGTGGAAGGCCAGGCGGGGATAGTCCTCGCCCGTGGACAGATAGATGTACGGGTAACTCTTGTCGTCGCGCAGCAGGATGTTGTAGCGCGGCTTGAGCGACTTGATCAGCTGCGATTCCAGCAGCAGTGCCTCGCCCTCGGTACGGGTGACGGTGATCTGCACGCGCGCGATCTGCGCCACCATCGCCGCGATGCGCGGCTCGTGATGCGGCTTGAGGAAATAGCTGCTGACGCGCTTCTTGAGGTTGCTGGCCTTGCCGACGTAGAGCAGCTCGCCGGCAGCGTCAAAGTGTCGATAGACGCCGGGCGACGAAGTCAGTGTGCGGACAAACGCCTTGCCATCAAACGCGGGAGTGGGCGTGGATTGCATGCGCCCATTGTAGAAGTCCGTTGCAACGTACGGGCCTGATGGGAATCAAGGTCGCATCCGTACCCGTGCGGCATGAATGCGCACGCCGTCATTGCGGATGCGCCTGCCACCAGCGCTCGGCACGCTGCAGGTCATCGGCGGTGTCGATGCCGGGCGGAAACGCTTCGGGCGTGAGACGCACCGCGATGGCAAAGCCGTGCTCAAGCACGCGCAATTGCTCCAGTGATTCGGCCTGTTCCAACGGCGTGCGCGCCAGCGTCGCGTAGCGCGCCAGGAAGCCGCTGCGGTAGGCATAAATGCCAATGTGGCGCAGGAACGGCACAGCCGCCGGCAGCGTCTGGCGGTCAGCCGCAAACGCGTCGCGCGCCCACGGCACCGGCGCCCGGCTGAAATACAACGCGCGGCCATTGTCGGTGCGCAGCACCTTGACCACGTTGGGGTCGAACAGCTCCGCGCTGTCGGTGATCGGCGCCGCCAGTGTCGCCATCGACGCATCGTCCGCAGCCAGCGCCTGCGCCACGGCGCGGATGCCGGCCGCCGGAGCAAAGGGTTCGTCCCCTTGCAAGTTGACCACCACGGCATCCTCCGGCCAGCCATAGTGGCGCGCACACTCGGCCAGACGATCGCTGCCCGAAGCATGATCGCGGGCGGTCATGCACACCTCCACACCCTGACCGGCCAGCGCGTCGGCCACCCGCGCATCATCCACGGCGGCAACCACCTGCGTCGCGCCAGCAAGGCGGGCGCGCTGCGCCACGCGCACGATCAACGGCACACCGCCCAGCGGGCGCAATGGCTTGCCGGGCAAGCGGGTGGAAGCAAAGCGGGCGGGGATGGCAACGATGAAAGGCGGAACCGGATCACTCATGGCTGCTGCGCTGCCTCGTCAAGATGAAACCCGCAACCGTTGGCAAGGTCGCGGAAACCGGGAAACGAAGTCGCCACGCAATCGCTGCCGGCAATCGCCACCGGCGCCTCGGCCACCAGACCCGCCACGGCAAAACTCATGGCCACGCGATGATCCATCCGACTGTCAATGCGGCCGCCAGCCAGCCGCCCGCCAATGATCGTCGCGCCGTCGGCGGATTCTTCCACGATCGCCCCCAGGGCGCGCAAGCCACTGGCCATGCTGGCAATGCGGTCGGACTCCTTGACCCGCAGTTCCGCGGCACCGGTGATCCGGGTCGTGCCGGCGGCAACGGCAGCGGCGACGAACAATACCGGCAACTCGTCAATCATGTCCGGTACCAGCGCCGCCGGCAGATCAATCCCGTGCAAAGGCGCATGGCGCACAAGCAAATCCCCAACCGGCTCCGCCCCGCCGTGCAACCCCTCGACGCGGATGTCCGCGCCCATCAAGCGCAACGCCTCAAGCAACCCGGTGCGGCGTGGGTTGAGTCCGACCGCCTTGAGTCGCAGCCGTGAGCCGGGGGCGATGCTGGCGGCCACCAGGAAAAACGCCGCCGAGGAAAAATCCGCCGGCACGTCAACGTCGACGGCCTGCAGCCGATGCCCGCCCTGCAAACAAGCGCAGCCCGACGCGTAGTCGACGGGCCAGCCAAAGGTGGCCAGCATGCGTTCGGTGTAGTCGCGCGTCGGCCGCAGCTCGGTCACGCAAGTCTCACCGGCGGCATACAACCCCGCCAGCAGCAGCGCTGACTTGACCTGTGCGCTGGCGACGTTCGGCGCGTGCTGGCAGCCAGCCAGCGGCTGGCCGTCGATGCGCAATGGCGGCAGTCCGTGCTCACTGTCGATATGCGCGCCCATGCGCACCAAGGGCTCGATCACGCGACGCATCGGGCGCAGCATCAGCGAGCTGTCGCCAGTCAAGGTGCTGGCAAAGTGCTGCCCAGCCAGCAATCCGGCCAGCAAGCGCATGCCGGTACCGGAATTGCCGCAATCCAGCGGCTGTGTGCTTGCCCGCAAGCCGTGCAGGCCCACGCCATGCACGATGCGCTCACCCGCTGCCGGCGTGTCGATGGCCACGCCAAGCTGGGCAAGAATGCGCGCGGTGGCACGCGTGTCCTCGCCTTCCAGAAAGCCGCGAATGCATGAGTCGCCATCGGCGATGGCCGCCAGCATCAGCGCACGGTGCGAGATGGATTTGTCGCCAGGCATGGCCAGCGCGCCCTGCAACGGTCCGCCGCGGCCACTGCGCCACATCAAGCTCACAGACCGGTGCCCCGCTGGCTCAAGCTCACGGCAACGCCACCGGATAGGAACCCAGCACGCGTACCGCACCGGCGGTGCCATCGATTTCGCGCACGGCCGCCTGCACACCGGCGTCCTCGATATGACCGGACACGTCGATGAAAAAGGCGTACTGCCATTTGCCGGTATGCGCCGGTCGCGATTCAATGCGATTCATGCTGATTTGATGATGCGCCAACGGGCTCAGCACATCGTACAAGGCGCCAGGCCGATCATTGACCGTCACCAGCAACGAGGTGCGATCGTTGCCTGAAGGCGGGAACAACGTGCGCCCGATCACCAGAAACCGCGTGGTGTTGTCAGCCCGGTCCTCGATGCCAGTCGCCACGGTCTTGAGGCCGTAAATCCGCCCCGCAGCCTGGCCGGCGATGGCGGCGACGTCATCGGCATGGCGGGCCAGACGTGCACCTTCGGCATTGCTGGACACCGCTGCGCATTCCACGCCCGGCAGGTTGATGCGCAGCCAGGTCTTGCACTGCTGCAGCGACTGGCCGTGGGCGTACACGCGGCGGATATCCTCCAGCTTGCCCGTGAGCGAGTGCAGGCACTGGTGCACCCGCAGCTCCACTTCGCCGCAGATGATGGCGGGAGAAGACAAAAACATGTCCAGCGTCACCTGGATCATGCCTTGCCCGGAGTTCTCCACTGGCACGACGCCAAAATCGGCATTGCCGGCGGCAACCTCCTGGAACACCTCCTCCACGCTGCCCAGCGGCAGGCTGCACGCGGCGTGGCCAAAGTGTTTGCGCACCGCCTGCTCGCTGAAGGTTCCGGCCGGGCCGAGATAACCAATCTTCAGCGGGTCCTCCTGCGCCAGGCACGAGGACATGATTTCCCGGAACAGCCGCACCATCTCCGTGTCCGGCAGCGGACCGTCGTTGCGATCGACCACCATGCGCAGCACATGCGCCTCGCGCTCGGGCCGGTAGTAATCCAGCGCGGTCAAGCCTTCGCCCTTGACCTTGGCCACTTCCTGCGCCTTGCGCGCACGCTCGGAAATCAGCTTCTGGATCTGGCGATCGATACTGTCGATGTGTTCACGCATGCCGCTCAAGGGGTTTTCAGGATCAGACATGCATCGGCCGTATGGAAGTAAAGAAGGCTGAATGGTACATGGCGTCGCCACACACGGGATGGCTCAGCCATGACGACTGGCAAAGTCGCGCATGAAGCCGGTCAGCGCGGTCACCGCCTCCAGCGGCACGGCGTTGTACAGCGAGGCGCGCAGGCCGCCCAGCGCCTTGTGGCCCTTGAGTGCGACGAGCCCAGCGGCCTCGGCCTCACGGACAAACACGGCATCCAGCGCGTTGTCATGCACGGCAAATCGCACATTCATGTTCGAGCGATCGGCAATCGCCACCGGACAGCGGTAGTAACCGTCTGAATCATCGATGGCTGCATACAATCGCGCCGACTTTTGCGCGTTGCGCTGCGCCATCGCCGCCAACCCGCCCTGCTCGCGCAGCCAGGCAAAGGTGAGCCCGGCCACGTACCAGCCCCAGGTGTTGGGCGTGTTGAGCATGGAGTTGGCCGCGGCGTGTTCGGCATAGCGGAAAATCCTGGCCATCGGCCGGCCGGCACGTGCCAGCAGATCACGGCGAATGATCATCAGCACCAGGCCGGATGGGCCAATGTTTTTCTGCGCGCCGGCGTAGATCAATCCAAAACGCGACACGTCCAGCGGCTCGGACAAGATGCACGAGGACATGTCCGCCACCAGCGGCACGTCGCCCACGTCCGGCACGGCATGGAACTGCAGGCCGTGAATGGTTTCGTTTGGCGTGTAATGCACATAGGCGGCGGCCGGATCAAGCCGCCAGCCTGCGCGTGGTGGCAGGCAACGATAATCGCCGCTGGCCTTGCTGTCGGCGGCGACATGCACCTTGATGTATGGCCTGGCCTCGCTGGCCGCCTTGACGCCCCAATGGCCGTTGATGATGTAGTCGGCGCTGTCATCCGGGCCGGCCAGGTTCATGGGAATCTGCGCGAAATGCTGCGTCGCCCCACCCTGCAAAAACAGCACGGCGTAGTCGTCGTTGATGCCAACCAAGGCGCGCAAGTCCGCTTCGGCCTGTGCCGCCATGGCGGCAAACCGGGCGCCGCGGTGCGATTGTTCCATGACCGAGATGCCGCTGCCATTCCAGTCCAGCATGTCCTGCTGCGCTCGCTGCAAGACCGGCAACGGCAACGCCGCTGGCCCGGCACTGAAATTCCAGACTCTGCCCATGCCCTGATCCCCTTTGGATTGGCGCCGCGTTGGCGCACTGCAACATATCGCGTGGTGCAGCCTGGCGCCACCGCTACAGACGCAGCCACAATGCCAAGGCGATGCCCAAGCCCAGGATCACGGCGGTCAGGATCAGCCACACCATGCCGCCAACCGGCGATGTGGCGTGGGCGGCAGGATGCGGCGCGGGCGCGGGCGTGGCAGGCTCCTGGCACATGCCGGGCGCTTCCACGACCAACCGATGCATGGCCACGCCGATCTGGTCACCTGGCTGCAGCGCCAGTGATTGCACGGCCACGCCATTGACGCGGAACGGATGCTGCAGCGATGCCCGGCGCACCTCCATCCGCAGCTGGCCATCACGCCACCCCAAGTGCATGGTCACGGTTTCCTGCCGCGCCAGTTCAAGCGTGACGTTGCCGCGGCTGGCCGTCAGCTGCGGCCCGTCCAGTGCCAACACGCGGCCCGACAACGGGCCAGCGACGGCGCGCAGGGCAACCGGATGCTGCGCCGTATCGCCCACGCGCGGAAGCGTGCGTCGCGCCGGGTCTTCGTCAGCACACAACAGCAGGCGACAATCGCCAACGCTGAGGACATCGCCGGCGCGCAACAAGGCCCGCTCGCTTACTGGCCGAGCATTGACGTAAACGCGATCCCCATCGAGCACCTCCAGCACCCAGCCGCGCCGATCCTGCTTGATGCGCAAATGCCGCGGCGCCGCCTGCGCGGCAGCCAGGACCAGATCGTTGCCGGGAGCACTGCCGATGCACAAGGTATTTTGCGCCCAACGAAAGTCTTCGCGGGCGGCATGGGGAAATTCGATGCGCATATCAACCGACCAGATCCAGGCCGGACTTTAACATGCACCGACGCTGCGACCAGGCTTAGACTTGTGCCCTTTGCCGGAGTTGTCATGCCCAACATCGACATCGAACAAGCCCATCACATGGATCTCGCGCAAGCCCGTGCCACGGTGCAGGACATCGCTGCGGCCATGCATGACAAACTCGGCGTGACGCATGACTGGCAGGGCGACGTGCTGCACTTTGCCGGCACCGGCGTCAACGGCACCATCGCCGTCACCGAACGCAACGTCCGCGTGGCGGCGCGGCTTGGATTATTGCTTGGCCCACTCAAGGGCCGTATCGAGCAGGACATCCGCCAAAGGCTGGCCCGGCACTTTGGTTGATGTGCCGTGGCGGTTCATTTGCAGGCACTTTCGTGACATACTCGACGGCTTACGCAACCGTTGCGGTTGCGCGCGAACCTGACGAGACACATGGCCAAAGACGACGTCATTGAGATGGAAGGCACGGTCCAGGAGACCCTGCCCAACACCATGTTTCGCGTGCAGTTGGAAAACGGGCATGTCATTACCGCCCACATTTCCGGACGCATGCGCAAGCATTACATCCGTATCCTCACCGGCGACAAGGTGAAGATCGAGATGACGCCTTACGATTTGAGCAAGGGCCGCATTACCTACCGCATGAAGTAGGTCATCGGGTACCCGCACCTATCGGCGCCGGCACCCGACACGTCATTCGGCCGGCACGTCACTCGACGATTGCCGGCAGTTTCTCCAGCTCTTCCGTATCGACCTGAAGTTCGCCGTCGCGCACGCTCAGGCGCACCACGCCGCCGCCCACCAGTTTGCCGAACAACAACTCGTCGGCCAGTGCACGTTTGACCTTGTCCTGGATGACCCGCGCCATCGGTCGCGCACCCATTTGCGGATCGAAGCCGTGCTCGGCCAGCCAGTGCCGTGCCTCGGTATCCACGTACAGGCTGACGCGCTTCTCGCCCAGCTGGCTTTCCAGCTCGATGAGGAACTTGTCGACCACACGCAGGATGTGCTCGAAGCCCAGCGCATTGAACTGGATGATGGCATCCAGGCGATTGCGGAACTCCGGACTGAACATCTTGCGGATGACCTCCAGCGCGTCGCTGTCGTGCTTTTGCTCGACAAAACCGATGCTGCGCCGTGAAGCCGTTTGCGCGCCGGCATTGGTCGTCATCACCACGATGATGTTCTTGAAGTTGGCTTCGCGACCATTGGTGTCGGTCAACACGCCGTGATCCATGACCTGCAGCAGGATGTTGAATACGTCCGGGTGGGCCTTTTCAATCTCATCGAGCAGCAGCACCGCATGCGGGTGCTTGACCACCGCCTCGGTCAGCAGTCCGCCCTGATCGAAACCGACGTAGCCGGGCGGCGCACCAACCAGCCGCGATACCGAATGCCCTTCCATGTACTCGGACATGTCGAAGCGGATCATCTCGATACCCAGCTGCAGCGCCAGCTGGCGCGTAACCTCGGTCTTGCCCACGCCGGTCGGGCCAGCCAACAGGAAGCTGCCGATGGGTTTGGCCGGATCGCCCAGCCCCGAGCGCGCCATCTTGATCGACGCGGCCAGCGCCTCGATGGCCGCGTCCTGCCCGAACACCACCATCTTCAAATTGCGCTCGAGATTGCGCAGGACGTCGCGATCGGACGCCGATACCTGTTTTTCCGGAATCCGCGCCATCTTGGCGACAATGTATTCCACCTCGCCAATGTCGATTTTCTCCGCGCGCTCGGCTTCAGGCAGCAGCCGCTGGCGCGCGCCGGCCTCGTCGATGACGTCAATGGCCTTGTCCGGCAACAGGCGATCGGGAATGTGCTTGACCGACAAATCCACCGCCGCCTGCAGCGCAGCGTCGGTGTAGGCCACATGGTGGTGTTCCTCGAAGCGTGAGCGCAGGCCCTTGAGGATGGCAATGCTCTCGGCCACCGACGGCTCCACCACGTCGATTTTCTGGAAGCGCCGGGCCAGCGCGCGGTCCTTCTCGAATACGCCGCGGTATTCCTGGAACGTGGTCGAGCCGATGCAGCGCAGCTCGCCCGAAGCCAGCATCGGCTTGATCAGGTTGCTGGCATCCATCGTGCCGCCCGAGGCCGAGCCAGCACCAATGATGGTGTGGATTTCATCGATGAACAAAATGGCACCGGGCTGCTGGCGCAACTGGCCGATGACCGCCTTCAGACGCTTCTCGAAATCACCGCGATATTTGGTGCCGGCCACCAGCGCGCCGAGGTCCAGCGACCAGATTGTCGCCTCCTCCAAAACCTGCGGGACTTCACCATCGACGATGCGCTTGGCCAGGCCTTCTGCCAGCGCGGTCTTGCCGACACCCGCCTCGCCCACGTACAGCGGGTTGTTCTTGCGCCGGCGGCACAACACCTGGATGGTGCGCTCAATTTCGTCATTGCGACCGATCAGCGGGTCGATCTTGCCCTGCAAAGCCAACTCGTTGAGATTGCTGGCAAATTCATGCAACGGATTGCCCTTGGGCTCGCTGCCTTCTTCGCCCTCGCGCTCACCGGCACCGCCAGTGCCGGCAGCCGGCTCGTCGCCGATCTTGGCGATGCCGTGCGAAATGAAGTTGACCACATCGAGCCGGGTGATCTCCTGCTGGTGCATGAAATACACCGCATGCGAGTCCTTCTCGCCAAAGATCGCCACCAGCACATTGGCGCCGGTGACCTCCTTGCGCCCGGACGATTGCACGTGATACACGGCCCGTTGCAGCACGCGCTGGAAACCCAGCGTAGGTTGCGTGTCGCGTTCATCGCCGCTGGGCAGGACTGGGACAGTCTCAGCAATGACGCGCTGCAGCTCGGTGACCAGCCGCGGCAAATCCACCCCGCAGGCACGCAGCGCGCCAAGCGCGGACTGGTTTTCCGTCAACGCCAGCAACAGATGCTCCACGGTCATGAACTCGTGGTGTTGTTCCCGTGCCTGCTTGTAGCAATGGCCGATGGTGACTTCCAGATCCTTGCTGAACATTCGGATCGTCTCCGCTAGGTAGTGAGCGGCTTACTGCACCGCCGCGTACACAAAATGGGGTCGCTCACAGCTTTTCCATAGTGCACAACAAAGGGTGTTGGTGCGCGCGTGAAAACTCGTTGACATGGACCACCTTGGTCTCGGCAACCTCGCGTGTGAAGACACCGCACACGCCACGGCCGCGGGTGTGTACGTGCAACATCACCTGTACCGCCTGCTCCTGGTTGAAGTTGAAGAAACCGCGCAGCACCTCCACGACAAAATCCATCGGCGTGAAATCGTCGTTGAGCAGCAGCACCTGAAACAGCGGCGGCCGCGCGATTTCGGGCCGTGCCGGCTTCAGCGCCAGGCCACGGTCGCCCTCGTACTGTTGATCGGCTTCGTGCGACATGACTTGAGACATTCTTGACTTCGCCATCCATGATACGCCGCAGGGCGTTACGCCCCGCGTGCGACCGTCCATGGATGTAATGGCACAATGACGGTTTTTCCAGTGCGCCACACCATGTCTACATCACGCCCGCCGACACCGCCGTGGCGGCCACACGTCACCGTGGCCTGCGTCGTCGCGCGTGGCGATCATTATTTGATGGTCGAGGAGGCCATCGACGGTGTGCTGATGTACAACCAGCCGGCGGGTCATCTGGAAGACAACGAGACGCTGTGCGCGGCGGCCATCCGCGAAACGCTGGAAGAAACCGCCTGGCATGTCGAGCTGCAGCATCTGATCAGCATCCAGCAATGGCGCAGCACCGAGCACGGCGACATGGTGCTGCGCTTCAGTTTTGCCGCCCGCGCGCTGCGTCACGACCCCACCCGTGCGCTGGACACGGACATCACCCGCGCATTGTGGCTGACCCGCGCCGAGATTGGCGCGCTGGGGCCGCGTTTGCGCAGCCCGCTGATCGTACCAGCCATCGACGCCTGGCTGGCGGGGCGACGCCTGCCACTGGACACCTTGAGCTGGCTACCGGCCGGGCCGGTCGCATGAAGGTCATGCTTGGCGTCTCCGGCGGCGTCGACTCCTCGGTCGCGGCCTTGCTGCTGCAGCGCAACGGCCATGTGGTGGAAGGCCTGTTCATGCAGAACTGGGAGGAGGACGACCGCAACGCGCCATGCACCGCCGACATTGATCGCAAGGACGCGGTTACCGTCTGCGGCCAGCTCGGCATACCGTTCCACGCCCGCAATTTTTCGGCGCAGTACTGGGATGGCGTGTTTGCGCATTTCCTGGACGAGTACCGCGCCGGGCGCACACCCAATCCCGACGTCCTGTGCAATCGCGAAATCAAGTTCAAGACTTTTCTGGATGAGGCCCGCGCGCTTGGCGCCGAGCGCATCGCCACCGGCCATTACGCCCGCGTGCGTGAAGTCGACGGCCAATATCAACTGCTGCGCGGCGTCGATCGGGCCAAGGACCAGAGCTACTTCCTGCACACGCTGGGCCAGCGCCAACTGGCCAGCACGCTGTTCCCGGTCGGCGAGCTGGAAAAGCCGCAGGTACGTCAACTGGCACGCGATGCGGGGCTGGCCACTTCGGCCAAGAAGGACTCCACCGGCATTTGTTTCATCGGCGAACGCGACTTTCGCCAATTCCTCGCACGCTATCTGCCCGCCCGGCCCGGCCCGATGTGTACGCCCGCGGGCCAATGCATCGGCATGCATCAAGGCACGATGTATTACACGCTGGGCCAGCGCAACGGCCTGGGCATCGGTGGCCGCCACGGCCTGGGTGGCGAAGCGTGGTACGTCGTCGGCAAGGACGTGGCTGGCAACACGTTGTATGTTGCGCAGGGCGGTGAAAATCATTGGCTGCAATCGCGACGCCTGTGCAGCGAGCGACCAACCTGGGTTGCCGGTGGACCGCCCGCCATGCATTTTCATTGCACCGCCCGCACGCGCTACCGGCAGGACGACCAGGCTTGCACCGTCACCGTGCGCGACGATGGTTTGGACGTCCAGTTCGACCAGCCGCAACGGGCGGTGACGCCGGGCCAATCCCTTGTGCTTTACGCTGGGCCGATCTGTCTTGGCGGTGCCGTCATCGCCGCCACTGATGCCGCCTTTGGCGGGCTGGCACCGGCCATGACCGATACCGCGCGTGCCAGTACGCTTTCCGGAGAATCACCGTACCGTGTTTGAAACCTTTGCCATGAACGAAGAGCGCGTCATCGCGCTCGCCGGCCTGTTCCAGGCCTGTGCATTGACCGAGCAGCTGGCGACCGGCGGCCGCTGTGACGATGCCGCGATGGAAACCGGCGTGGCCAGCGTGTTCCGCATCGATGCGCCATCGGTGGTGGCCGTGTTTGGCGGCGTCGGCGATTTGCGCCTGGGCCTGCGTACGCTGGTGGCGCAACTGGATGACAACGAGCGCAACATGGCCATTACCAAGACGGCCATTACCGTGATGCGACTGGAACGCAGCCTGACCGGCCGGCCGGACCTGCTGGACAAGATGCAGACCGGCATCGTCGCCACCCAACGCCAGGTCGAGCACTTTGGCCGCGAATCGGCACAAGTCACCAGTCGCCTGGCCGAGTTGTACGCGTCCATCCTTTCCGGCTTGCGCCCGCGGGTCATGGTCAGCGGCAACCCGGAATACCTGCAGCAAACGCCCGTGGTGGAGAAAATCCGCACCAATCTGCTGGCCGCCGTGCGCTCGGCGGTGCTGTGGCACCAGATCGGCGGCCGGCAATGGCAGCTGCTGTTGTACCGGCGCCAATGCGCCATGCTTGCGCGCGGCCTGCTCACCGGTGCCACGCTCGATCAACGCTGATGCAGCGACAGCCGACCGTAGCGGCCGGCTGATATGCTGGCGGCATGGAGATATCCGACAACAGCGCCGCGTCGCACATGGCAGAGCGCTTCCGCGGCTTTTTGCCTGTCGTCGTGGACGTGGAAACAGGCGGCTTTGACCACATTGGGGATGCGCTGCTGGAAATCGCGGCAATTCCACTGGCTATGGACGAGGCTGGCTTGATGCATCCGCAGGCGACCGTATCCACGCATGTGGAACCTTTTGCCGGCGCACACATGGATCCGCGTTCGCTGGAAATTACCGGCATTGATCCGTACAACCCGCTGCGCGCGGCCCTGCCCGAGCGCGCGGCGCTGGATTTGATCTTTGCCGGCGTGCGCTCGGCCATGCGTGCCGCCGGCTGCCAACGCGCCATCCTGGTCGGCCACAACGCGGCCTTCGATCTCGGCTTTCTCAATCAGGCCGTGTTGCGTTGCCAACACAAGCGCAATCCATTCCACCCCTTCAGTTGCTTCGACACGGTAAGCCTGGGCGGCCTGGCATACGGCCAGACGGTGTTGAGCAAAGCCGTGCTGGCCGCGGGCCACGCCTTTGACAGTCGCGAAGCACATTCGGCGGTATATGACGCCGAGCGCACGGCGGAGCTTTTCTGCACCATCGCCAACCGTTGGCATCAGTTGCAACAGCTGGCACGTCGGCAAGGCGATATTGCCGCCGCCTGAGTGGCGTTCGCACACTACAAGCCAGCGAGGCTGGCGGCACGCTCGATCAAGCCTGGGCTTGCTTGTTCGCCTGCAATCGCGCCAGCACGATCTGCGCCGCATCCTGCTCGGCGGCGCGACGGCTGCCAGCGCTGCATTGCACGCTCACCACCAGCGGCATGCTGATCGAGCAACTGACATCGAACGTCTTGTCGTGGTCTTCGCCGTGGCTGGCGACCAGTTCGTAATGCGGCAGCGGGTGCCCCAGCGCCTGCAACCATTCTTGAAGCCGGGTCTTTGCATCCTTGGACGAACGATGCAATGCGGCCACCCGTGCCCCGAACAGGCCATGGACCACATCCCGGCAGGCGGCAAAACCACCATCGAGAAACACGGCGGCGATGGTCGCTTCCACTGCATCGGCAATGATCGAGTCGCGACGGAAACCGCCGCTCTTGAGTTCGCCCGGACCAAGCTTCAACCGATCGCCCAGCGCCAGCTCCTTGCCCAGCACCGCCAGCGCGGCGCCACTGACCAGCTGCGCGCGCAGGCGTGACAACTCGCCCTCGCTGGCCTTGGGATGGGCGGCAAACAGCATCTGCGCGACGATGGCGCCAAGCAGCGCATCACCAAGGAATTCCAGTCGTTCGTTGTTTGGACGGCCGGCACTGCGATGGGTCAGCGCCAACTCGGCCAGCGCCGGATCAGCAAAGCGGTAATTGAGTTCCAACGTGATCTACTGCCCGACGACGCCCTGCAGCGGCACGCTTTTCTCGAAATGCAGCAGGAACGAGATGTTGTACATGAATGGGATGGTCTTGTCGTAGGCCACATGCAAGGTATTCGGGCCACTTTGCGAGCGCACCACCGTGATGTTCGCCGGCTTGATGGTGGCGTCATCCACGTACTGGAAATTCATCTTGAACAGCATCTCGCGGCGCATGTCATCCAGCGTGCGTCCACTGGTGCCGGACTCCGCCACCTGGTTCATGCTCTTGACCACACCCATGTATTCCGAATACGCCGGTACCAGCCGCATGGCCATGTAGCCGAAAAAGCCGACCACGGCCACGACAACCAGAAAACCGATGAAGGTGATGCCCGTCTGCCTGGATTTCATGTGTCCCCTCGCTATGCCGCGATACGCGGCGAGTCCCCGATGGCAACGCCGCAATATCCCGCGACACTGGCCCGGCGATTCTCGCATTGTTTGGCTGCCGCGCGCAGGTGCGGCGGGCTGATGGCTCAATGAATCACCGTGCCGATGCGCGAGAAATCGACACCGCCGGTATGCAGGCCCTTCCAGCTCATCCAGATCAGGAACGCCTTGCCGGCCAGGTTTTGCTCCGGCATGCAGCCCCACCAGCGACTGTCCAGGCTGTCGTTGCGATTGTCGCCCATGACCAGATAACAGCCCGCCGGCACCGTGCTCGGCACGCGGTCATTGGGGATGGACTGCGGCGTGGTATAGGCCGGCATGCGCGCGATGGCATGATCAACCGGGCCCAGGTGCTCCGTCCACACGGTGGCGCCCATGTCCAGCATGGTCTGCTCCACGGCGCGCTGCGGATTGCCGATGTACGGGCCGACTTCGTCGGCCTTGACGCGCACGCCGTTGATGATGAGATCGGCACCATGCACCTCGATGCTGTCCCCGGGCAGACCGATCACGCGCTTGATCCAGTTTTGCTGCGGCACCGGTGCATGTGGATTGGCGCAGCTCATGTCGCCACTGCGCACCAAGCCGTCGCCGGATCGACACAGGTACCCGGGGAAACGAAACACCACCACGTCGCCGCGCTTGGGTTCGCCCATGTCCAGAAACTTGTTGTTGAACGCCGGCAGCCGCAAGCCGTAGGCAAACTTGTTGACCAGGATGAAGTCGCCAACATCCAGCGTCGGCATCATCGAGCCGGACGGGATGCGGAATGGTTCGGCGACAAACGAGCGCAGCAACAACACAACCAGCACCACGGGAAACAGCGAGCGCGCCCAATCGACCACCACCGGGTCGCGATACTCCTGGCCTTGCGCATCCAGGTGCGCCTTGCGCCGCTTGTACAACAACGCACGATCCAGGCCCCACACCACGCCAAACAGCACGGTGAGTGCCAACAAGATCGCGGAAAAATCAAATTCCATGCAGTGCTCCTTGAAACCCTGAGGCGACGACGGCCAGCAGTCGACGTGATGCGCGGGGTTATTTGTCCACCTTCAATACCGCCATGAAGGCCTCTTGCGGAATCTCCACGCGGCCTACCTGCTTCATCCGCTTCTTGCCTTCTTTCTGTTTCTCCAGCAATTTCTTCTTGCGGCTGACATCGCCGCCATAGCATTTGGCCAGCACATTCTTGCGCAAAGCCTTGACCGTCGAGCGGGCGATGATCTGCGCACCCACGGCCGCCTGGATGGCCACATCGAATTGCTGGCGCGGGATCAACTCCTTCATGCGTTCGACCAGCTCGCGGCCACGGCGGTCGGCGTAGCTGCGATGCATGATCAGGCTGAGCGCGTCCACGCGCTCGCCATTGATGAGCACGTCGGTACGCACGAACGGGCCGGTCTGGAAGCGGTCGAAGTGGTAATCCATCGACGCGTAGCCGCGCGACACCGATTTCAGGCGATCGAAGAAATCCATCACCACCTCGGCCAGCGGCAGCTCGTAGCTGATCTGCACCTGCGTGGCGAGGTACTGGATGGAACGCTGCACGCCGCGCTTTTCCTCGCACAACTTGATGACGCTGCCGATGTGCTCGGCCGGCGTGAGGATATTGGCGACGATGATCGGCTCACGGATCTCCTGCACCTGCGGCAGCGGCGGCAGGTTGGCCGGATTGTCCAGCATCAAGATCGAGCCATCGGTCTTGACCACCTCGTAGACCACCGTCGGTGCCGTGCTGATCAGGTTCAGGCCGTACTCGCGCTCAAGGCGCTCCTGCACGATCTCCATGTGCAGCATGCCGAGGAAGCCGCAGCGGAAGCCAAAGCCCATCGCCTCGGAGGATTCCGGCTCGAAGAACATGGCCGCATCGTTGAGCCGCAACTTGTCCAGCGCCTCGCGCAAGGCCGGGTAGTCGTCAGAGGACACCGGAAACAGGCCGGCAAACACACGCGGCTGCATCTTCTGGAAGCCAGGCAGGACATGCTCGGCCGGGCGTGCCGCCTGGGTCAGCGTGTCGCCCACCGGCGCACCATGCACGTTCTTGATGGCGGCAGTGATCCAGCCAACCTCGCCAGCGCCCAGCCGATCCAGGCGCTTGCGCTTGGGTGTAAAAATGCCGACCTCGGCCACTTCATGCGCACGCCCGGTGGACATCACCAGCAGCTTGTCGCCAGGACGAATCTCGCCCTGCATGACACGCACCAGCGACACCACGCCAAGGTAGTTGTCAAACCAGGAATCGATGATCAATGCCTGCAGGCGATCGGTGTCGCGCGGCTCGGGTGGCGGTATGCGCTTGACGATGGCTTCCAGCACCGCACGCACATTCAAGCCGGTCTTGGCACTGATGGCGATGCCATCGCTGGCATCAATGCCGATGACTGCCTCGATCTCCGCCTTGACCTTGTCCACGTCGGCCGTCGGCAGGTCGATCTTGTTCAGCACGGGCACCACTTCCAGCCCCTGTTCCACCGCCGTGTAGCAATTGGCCACCGACTGCGCCTCGACGCCCTGGGCGGCATCGACCACCAGCAGCGCACCTTCGCAGGCAGCCAGCGAGCGACTCACCTCATAGGAGAAATCGACGTGACCTGGCGTGTCGATGAAATTGAGCTGGTAAATCTTGCCGTCGAGCGCGGTGTACGGCAGCGACACGGCTCGCGCCTTGATGGTGATGCCGCGTTCGCGCTCGATGGGATTGTCGTCCAGCACCTGCGCTTCCATCTCGCGCTCGGCCAGTCCGCCACAAATCTGGATGATGCGGTCGGCCAGCGTCGATTTGCCGTGGTCAATATGGGCAATGATGGAAAAGTTGCGGATCAGATCCATGGAGCGTGGGCGGCCTTTGCACGAGATGCCACCACCACGCAGGAAGCGGCCGACCGCTGCCGGAGCGGCAGCGTGAACCGGGAATTATCGCATGGAATACGGCCCGGCCACCGGGCAAACCTCGGTGGCCGGGCTGTATTCATATCGCGATGGCGACTTACTTGTCGGCCGGGACCGGCAAGCTGACAAAGCTGCTTTGCTCGCCGCGGCGCACCAGCAGCAACACGGTACTGCCCGCCTTGACCGAGGCAGTGGCCGACGCGAACGCCGACACGCTGCCCACATGCTGCTGCCCCACCATCAGGATCACGTCGCCGGCCTGCAATCCGGCCTGTGCCGCCACCGGCCCGGTGATGTCGCTGATCACCACGCCCTGGCCGGCCGGCAATGACAGCTGCTTGCGCGTTTCCGGGTCAATGGCCTTGACGCTCAGGCCAAGCGCCGCCGAGCCGCTGGCTTTTGCCGGTGCGCTGGCCAGGCGATTGTCCACGGCATTGCCGTCGCGCGCCGCCTCGCCCACCGTGACTTTGACCGTCTGCTGCTTGCCATCGCGAAGAATCACCAGCGGCACGACGCTGCCGGGCTTGCTCATGCCCACCATCGGCGGCAAATCAGCCGACTGGTGCACCGCGCGGCCGTCATAGTCAAGGATGATGTCGCCCGCACGCAGGCCGGCCTTGGCCGCGCCACTGTCTGGCGTGACATCGACCACCGCCGCACCCGCGCCGTTGTCCAGCTTGAACGCCTTGGCAATGTCGTCGTCGACGCTTTGCACCATGACGCCCAGCATGCCGCGCGAGACGTAGCCCTTGGTCTTGATCTGCTCGACCGCGTTCATCGCCATGTCGATGGGAATGGAAAACGACACGCCGGAATAGTTGCCGGTGTTGGAGTAGATCTGTGAATTGACGCCCACCACCTGCCCTTGCAGGTTGAACAGCGGGCCACCGGAGTTGCCGCGATTGATGGGCACATCGGTCTGGATGAACGAGGTATAGGCCTGGTCACGCTCGCCCAGGTTGCGACCGACGGCACTGACGATGCCTTGCGTCACGGTGTAATCGAAACCGAAAGGCGAGCCGATGGCTAGCACCCACTGCCCGGCCTTGAGACTGTGCGAATCGCCGATGCTGACGGCCGGCAGGCTGCCGCCCGCGTCGATCTTGAGCAGGGCAATGTCATAGGTCGGATCCGTGCCGACGACACGCGCCGTCAAGGTGCGGCGATCCTGCAATCGCACGCTGATCTTGTCCGCTCCGGCCACGACATGGTTATTGGTCAGCACATACCCATCGCTGGAGATGATGAAGCCCGAACCCAGCGACATGCCCTGCCGTTGCGGCGCCGGCATGCCGGGCATGCCCGGCATGCCGAAGAAACGACGCAGGATGTCGTCCTGCGGATTGCCCGGCATCACTGGCCCGCGCTGCCCGGGCCGGGCTGCCGGCATCTTGCTGCCGTCGTAGCGCGCTTCCACATGGACCACGGCCGGCGCATTGCGCTGCACGATCGACGTAAAGTCAGGCAGCGTGGCGCTGGCCGACGACGTGGTCTGCGCCTGCACGCCAAACGTGCCTACCGAACCCAGCAGCAATACACACGCCAAACGGCGCAGGATCAATCGATTCATGTGTCCTCCAGGAGTGGAATCCATACCGGATGGATGACGCGGCGACGACGTCAAGTCGCGGCCGCAAACGCCGCGACCAGGCCACGGCGCATCGGGCAAGCGAAGCTTGTCCGGTGATGATTTCAGCGCGCGCCAGCGGCAACCCGTCGTGGTGCTGCGCCGGCACTGGCCGCCTGCGCGGGATCCAGCAGCAGGAGATAGCTGCCATCGGCGCTGTCCAGCGTGCGGTAGCGGTACAACGACGGCAACGTCGCCGCCGTCTCGCTCGCCGGGCGCAGTGGCCAAGGCGTGGTTGCCGACGCGCGCTGGCTCAGCAGACCGGCGGCATTGCCGCTCAGCCATGGCGGTACGGCTGAAGGCGCCGCCCAGGCACGGCTGGCGTCGTTGCCGACCAGGGTGCTGGCGTCGGTGGTTGCCGACTCCAGCGTCGCCACCCGCTCCATGTCGCCGGCGGGTTGTCCAATCATCAAGGTGACCGCTGCCACGCTGGCGGCAATGGCTCCGCCTGCAGACCAGCGCAGCCAATGCCGGTGCCGTGCCACGGGCGTCGCTGCCTGCGCATGCACTGCTGCACTGACCCGCGCGGCAAAGCCGGCAGGTGCCCGCGCTGCACCCAGCTCGTGACGCAGGCAATCCCGGCCCAGCTCAAAATGTGACCATGTCGCCTGCAATGCGGCGTCGTGATCGAGTGCACGCAGCAAAAACCGCAGCTCCTGTGCTGGCAGCTCGCCGTCCATTGCCGCCGACAAGGCCTCGCGCGTGGCCGTCGACGTGGGCCGCGAAGCCCGGCCCGACCGTGATGGTGCAGGTTCTGGTGGCAGGTGGCTCATGTCTGATCCTCGTCGCCGGACAGCAGCGGTCGCAGTTTTTCATCAATGGCTTCACGCGCACGGAAAATGCGCGAACGCACGGTGCCAATCGGGCAATCCATCTTTTGTGCAATCTCGTCGTAGCTCAAGCCATCCACCTCGCGCAACGTAATGGCCGTGCGCAATTCCTCAGGCAGGGCTTGGACAGTGGAAAATACGGATTGTTCAATTTCCTGCCGCATCATCTCGTGCTCAGGCGTGGCGTTGTCATGCATGCGCTCGGCACCGGCCATGAAATCCGCATCGTCAGCATCAACGTCACCGCTTGGCGGGCGCCGGCTGGCGGCAACCAGGTGGTTTTTGGCCGTATTGACGGCGATCTTGTACAGCCACGTATAGAACGCGCTGTCTCCGCGAAAGGCGCCGATGGCCTTCCAGGCACGGATGAAGGCTTCCTGGGCAACGTCTTCGCACTCGGCACGGTTGTGCACGTAACGCGACACCAAGGCAATGAGCTTGTGCTGATATTTGCGTACCAGCAGATCGAACGCGTGGGGATCGCCGTCCTGCACACGCTTGACCAGCGCGCGATCAAGCTCGTTTTCGCCCGTGTGGGCCGTGTCCGTCTTCAATAGCGTCATCCACTGCAAGCCCGAAAGAACCGCGTTGGCCATCCACGGCATGGTGCACCAGATTACGGCGCATCGACTGCACCGTGGCTGACACGTTGTTGCCACAGGGTTCCATCATGGGGCCATCGGCGGCACGCTCAAGCCGGCGCGTGTCTGCTGCTGCCCGGCAAAGGCCGACAAACGGTGAAACAAACATCAAAGCGGGCCGGCGCCTCGCAATCGGTTTGCCGGAACGGTATGGTTCCTGTCTTCATCCACGACGCGTGGTTGCCCATGTTCGCAGGCTTGCGTTTTACCCATTGGAAAACCGCGGTCGATGCAGGTGGCATCGTCACGCTGACCCTTGATCGCGCCGACAGCAAGGTCAACGCCATCTCGCGTGCAGTACTGGACGAGCTGGAGCAGATTGTCGAGCGCCTGGCGATCGAGCAGCCCTCCGGCGTCATCCTTCACTCGGCCAAGCCCTCGGGCCTGGCGGTGGGTGCCGACATTACGGAATTCGCCGATTACGCACGCCAGGACACCGTGCTGGAGAACATCGAGCACGGCCAGCGCGTGTTCCAGTCGCTGGCGCAATTGCGCTGCCCGACTGTCGGGGCGATTCACGGCGCATGCCTGGGCGGCGGCATGGAACTGATGCTGGCGTGCCGCCAGCGCATTGCCGTCAATGCTGACACTACGCGCATCGGTCTACCTGAAGTAATGCTTGGCATCCACCCCGGCTGGGGCGGTACGGCGCGCCTGCCGCGATTGATCGGCGCAACCCCGGCCATGAGCTTGATGCTGACCGGCAAGACCCTCTCTGCAGCAAGCGCCCTGGCGTTGGGCGTGGTCGACCGCCTGGCTGCGCCAGACGAGCTGCTGGCGGCCGCGCGACAACTGTTGCGCCATCCGCAAGGCCGCCCCTTCGCGCGCAACGCCACGGCCTGGCTGGGCAACACCTGGCTCTCGCGACAATTGCTGGCGCCAATCCTGCGCCGGCGCACCGCCGCCAAGGTGCGCCCGGAGCACTACCCCGCGCCATTCGCCCTGATCGAAGCCTGGCGTCGTGGCGGCGGCAACATTCGTCAGCGTCTGGCATTGGAAGCGCGCTCCGTGGCACGGCTGGCGCAAGGACGCACGGCGCACAATCTCACCCGGCTGTTCTTCCTGCGTGAGCGGCTGAAGAATCAGGGTACCGGCATTGAATCGAGCATCCGGCGCGTGCATGTGGTCGGCGCTGGCGTCATGGGCGGGGACATTGCCGCGTGGTGCGCGCTGCGTGGCCTCGATGTCACCCTCAACGATCGCGGCATGCAATACATCCAGCCGGCGCTGGACCGCGCCAGGCGCCTGTACGAACGCAAGCTCAAGGCACCGGCCAAGGTTGAGGCTGCCATGCGGCGCCTGCGCGCCGATCCGGACGGCAACGGCGTGGCCGACGCCGACCTCGCGCTGGAGGCCATCTATGAGGATGGCAGCGCCAAGCGCGAGTTGTATGCGCGCTTGGAACCGCGATTGAAAGCCGACGGTGTATTGGCCAGCAATACTTCCAGCATTCCGCTGGGCGAGCTGCGTGGCAATCTTGAACGCCCGCAAAACTTCCTCGGTCTGCACTTCTTCAATCCGGTGGCGCAGATGCCGCTGGTGGAAGTGGTGCGCCACGACCAACTCGACGCCACGGTGGAGAAACGTGCCTTGGCCCTGTGCAAGGCGCTGGGCAAGCTGCCGGTGGCGGTCAAGGGCACGCCGGGGTTCCTGGTCAATCGCATCCTCATGCCGTACCTGCTGGAAGCCATGCGGCTCTACAGCGAGGGCGTACCAGGGGCGGTGCTCGATCGTGCGGCAAAAAAATTCGGTATGCCGATGGGGCCGATCGAGCTGGCCGACGTGGTCGGGCTGGACGTGTGCGCCTCGGTCGGCCGCGAGCTGGCGCCGTTCCTCGGCCTTGAATTGCCGCCAGGCCTGGACGACAGGCTGTCCGCAGGCAAGCGTGGCAAAAAAGACGGCCAGGGCTTGTATACATGGACTGACGGCAAGCCGCACAAACCCGATGTTCCCAAGGATTACGTGGCACCGCCGGACCTGGCCGATCGCATGATCCTGCCCATGATCAACGAGGCCGTGGCGTGTCTGGCCGACGGCGTGGTCGACGATGCCGATCTGCTGGACGCCGGCGTGGTCTTCGGCACCGGCTTCGCGCCCTTCACCGGCGGGCCGATCCGCTGGCTTCGCGACGAAGGCGTGGACAATGTGCGGCAGCGCCTGCAATCGCTGGCGCAACACCATGGCGAGCGCTTTGCGCCAAAGCATGGCTGGGATAATCCCGCATTGGTTGCGGCGGCGACCTGAGCCGGAGCCGGTCGCCATGCCACAACGCGGCCTACCAGATCAAATCATCCGGCACGCCGTCGTCGGCCTCGGGCGAAGGCGCATCGGGGTCGACCAGCAATGCCAGGTGATGCGGATCCACTTCGCGCACCTGCGCGGCAACGTCGCGCGTCACCAGCAAATAGCGCCCGCCCTGCTGGACGACGCCCAGATGTCCCGCGTTGAGCGCTGCCAATTGATCGGCATCGACGTAGACGCGACGAATCTTGCCGGCATATTCAAAACTGCGCGGGTGATCGGCGTCGGCTTTGTTCAGCGTCTTGCCGTCCAGCAGTTGTTGTAGCCGCGCCTTGCGCTCGCGCCGTTGCCGCGCTTCCTCGGCGGCAGCCTGTTCTTGCGCATGGCGCTCACGGGCCTGGGTTTGCGCGCGCAAGGCGTACGCCTTGGCCAGATCCATCTCGCCCCCAGCGGACGCGGGCGCACGTTTGTCCGGCGCATTGCGCCGTCCACCCTTTGCCTTGGATGACGCGTGCTTGACCGGTGCCGGTGCGCTCTTGCTGAAGCCGCACTTCAGCAACTGGTCACGCAATGAATCGACCATGCCCTGGACCCTTCAACCTGTTCAGTAATGAGGCGGCGGCGGCTCGCCATGCGGATCGTCGGCCTGCGCCAAGCGCAAATTGGCCAGCTCGCGGCGGACGTCGCGCAAGGTGCGCTCCAGCGTCGCCAAACGCAGTGACTGGTCGGCATCAGCCTGGGCCAGCGCGCGCACCGTATCGTCCACGAAGGTGAGCTTGATTTCCAGCTCGGTCAAGCGCTGCTCGAGAGGCTCGGTCATGCTGCACTCCGTACGCTGCGACCGCGGCCAATGCCGTAATACGCCAGTCCCGCCTGCTCGACCGTGGCCGGCGTGTACAGGTTGCGGCCATCAAACACCACCGGCGATTTGAGCGCGGCACGGATGCGCGCGAAATCGGGGCTGCGAAACGCCTTCCATTCGGTGATCACGGCCAGCGCATCGGCACCATCCAGTGCTTCGTCGGCACCGGCGCACAACACCAAGTCGGCGCGCTCGCCGTAGATGCGACGTGCCTCGCCCGCCGCCTGCGGATCAAACGCACGCACCTGCGCACCCGCCGTCCACAGCGATTCCAGCAGGCGCCGGCTTGGCGCCTCGCGCATGTCATCGGTATTGGGTTTGAACGCCAGCCCCCACAGGGCAATCGTGCGCCCCCGCAGCTGACCGGCAAAGTGCTGATTGATCAGGGTAAACACCTTGTCCTTCTGCCGCGAATTGACCGCTTCGACCGCGGTCAGCAGCTGTGCGTCATAGCCGTTGCTGCGCGCCGTGTGCTCCAGCGCCTTCACGTCCTTGGGAAAACAGGAGCCACCATAGCCGGCTCCTGGATAGATGAAGTGGTAGCCGATCCGCGGATCGGCACCAATGCCCTGGCGTACCAGTTCCACATCCGCGCCTACGCGCTCGGCAATATTGGCCATCTCGTTCATGAAACTGATCTTGGTCGCCAGCAAGGCGTTGGCTGCGTATTTGGTGAGTTCAGCCGAGCGCTCGTCCATGACCACCAGTCGCTCATGATTGCGATTAAACGGCGCATACAGCCGGCGCAGCACGGCCACTGCGCGCTCGCTGCCGGTGCCGACGATGATGCGATCCGGGCGCAGGCAATCCTCGACCGCCGCGCCCTCCTTAAGGAATTCGGGATTGGACACCACGTCGAAGCCGACATCGACCTTGCGTGCGGCAAGGCCGGCAGCGATGGTGGCGCGCACGCGGTCGGCAGTACCTACCGGCACCGTGGACTTGTTGACCACCACGGTCGGCCGCTCAAGCAAGCTGCCGATGGTGTCGGCCACGGCCAGCACGTAGCGCAAGTCGGCACTGCCGTCCTCGTCCGGCGGCGTGCCGACCGCCAGGAAAATCACCTCGCCATGCGTGATCGCCAGCGCCGGATCGGTGGTGAAATCCAGACGCCCGGCCACATGGTTGCGCTCGACGATGGCCTCCAGCCCCGGCTCGAAAATCGGCATCTGGCCATGTTCGAGGCGGGCGATCTTGGCGGCATCCACATCCACGCAAACTACGTGGTTGCCCATCTCTGCCAGACACGCGCCGGTAACCAGGCCGACGTAGCCGGTGCCGAAAATACTGACTTTCATCATTGTGCAGATGGCTCCTTGGCAACCACGGCCACGGTATGGACCGCCCGTGCAATGATCGCGCCGCGCAAAGCATGAAGGGCGCGATGAACGCGCCCTTCATGTGCACCGCGTGGCGTGACAGCTTACTTGCCGGCGCTTGGCGCCGCACCCGCCGGCGTCGGGCCGGTCTTGACCAGCGTGACGTCAAAGATCAACGTCGCGTTGGGCGGCATCGGCGGCTGCGGCTCGGCGCCGTAGGCCAGCGTCGAAGGGATGAACAACTTGTAGTGTCCGCCTACCTGCATCAGCTGCAGGCCTTCACGGAAACCGGGGATGACATTGGCTACCGGAATCGAGGCCGGACCCGGCGGATTGTGCTTGGACGAGGCATCAAACACCTGGCCGTCGACAAAGCTGCCGGTGTAGTTGACCTGCACGGTGTCATTCGGGCCCGGGCGCGCGCCGGTACCTTGCGTAATCACCTGATACTGCAGACCCGAGGCCGTGGTCTTGATGCCGGCAGCGGTCTTGTTCTTGGCCAGGAAGGCATCGCCTTCCGCCTTGTTCTTGGCGCCCAGCTTGACCATTTCGGCCTTGTACTTGGCCTGGATCTTGGCCATGAAAGCTTCGTTGATCTGCTTGGCTTCGGCCTCGGTCATGGTTGGCTTCTGGCCGGAGAGCGCCGCCTTGACCGCGTTGGCGACAGCCGTCGGATCCAGTTCGTCGCGCATGATTGGCGGCACCTGGCCGGCAATCTGCCAACCGACCACATAACTGGCCTTGGCCTTGTCCACGGTGCCGGTGGTGGCAGTTTGCGCCAGCGCGCTGGCGGTCATGCCCAGCGCCACAGCCATCGCGGCGGCCGTCAACGTGGGACGCAGAAAATGCTTCATTCGAAACTTCCTCATGAGTGGATGTGCCGGCAGTTGCGGACCGGGCCCGGGGCGGGCAGGCCTCGCATTGTGCGGTGCCGTCGCGTTCTTGGCAACGTCGGCTGTGCATGACCGTCAGTACCGGTAAAGGTTCCGCAGTGCACGAATACCGATTACCGCACATCACCACCCGATGGATCACCCGCCAGCGTCTCCTTCAGTGCCGCCTGCAACCGGGCATGCACCTGTACCAGCGTGCGCCACAGCACGATGGCCAGCACCACGCCGACCAGCAGCAGCGACAACCACACGCCACGCGGCGGCAGGATGGTGGCGCCCAGCGCGCCGACCAGCATGGCCAACCCAAGCAACGCGCCCAGCGGGATCAGGCGCGCCAGCACCTGGCGCATAGGCCGCGTGTAGTTGCCGGCAAAACGCTCGCGAATGCCCAGTTCCGCCAGCAGCATGCCCAGTGCCTCGGCCTTGCGATAAACCGCAATCAACATTGGCAACGAGAAAAACAAGGCGCCGGCCCAGATCAACGTATGGCGCATTTGCCGATCAATGCCCAGCATGGAAAACCACGCCCAGTTGTGCCGGTTGATATACGCGCCCAGCATGAACAAGGTGACCACCAGCAGCACGTTGACGGCGATATGCCAAAACAGCCGGCGAAACATCGCGGCAATCGCGGCGTTCTGGTTCACCGGTTGCAGATGCTTCAGCCAGCCGATGTAGCTCACGGCAAGCACGCGCACCGCACGCGGCGTGATCCGATGCAGGCCGCGGGTGATGCCATCCGCCGATCGCACCAGATACGGCGAGGTCGCCATGCACAGCACCGACACGGCCACCGCCACCGGATACACAAAGTCACTGATGACGCCCAGCGACAGCCCCAGCGCCGCGATCACGAACGAGAACTCGCCGATCTGCGCCATGCCCAGACCTGAGCGCAATGCCGTACGCGGCTCATGGCCCACGACAAAGATGCCCAGGCTGCACAACGCGGTCTTGCCCACGATCACCACCGCAGCAATCAGCACCGCCGGCAACGCATAGTCCACCAGCAACGCCGGATCGATCTTGAGGCCGATGGCGACGAAAAACAGTGCGGCAAACATGTCGCGCAACGGCTCCACCAGACGCAGCACCTTGCCCACGCAGCGTGCCTCGGCAACGATGGTCCCAGCCAGGAACGCGCCCAGCGCCACGCTGAAACCCATCCACGCCGCCAGCAGGCTGGCACCAAAGCAAATCCCCAGCACGCTGATCAGCAGCGTTTCGTCGCGGCCAAAGCGAGCCACGTAATCAACCAGTCGCGGCAGCAGCAGCAAGCCCAGGATCATGCCCACGATGACGAACAGGCCCAAATGCCCAACCAGCGTCAGGGCCGCTTCCGTCTGCACCGTGCCGGTAATCGACACGGCGGTAAGCAGCGTCAGCAGGATGATGGTCAGCATGTCCTCGGCAACCAGCAGGCCGACGACCAGGCGGGCAAAAGGCAGATCCTGCTGGTGGCGTTCGGACAACATGCGCGTGGCCACCATGGTCGACGACAGCGAAATGATGGCGCCGATGAACAACGCATCCATGCCACCCCAGCCAAACGCGCGGCTGATTCCCATGCCCAGCCACAGCATGGCGGCCACTTCCGCCACCGCCACCGCCAGCATGCCGACGCCAACCTGGCGCAACTTGCGCACGCTGAACTCCAGGCCCAGCGTGAACATCAGCAGCACCACGCCGAGATTGGAAATGTCTTCAATGGTCCGCGGATCGGCCACCACGAATGCCGGCGTATGCGGACCGATCAGTACTCCGGCCAGGATGTAACCCAGCAGCACCGGCTGGCGCAGGCGTTGAAAGATGATGGTCGTGGCGCCAGCCACCAGCATGACCACGGCCAGATCCCGGATAAAGCCGATTTCGTTCATGCCACTCCCGAGCCACGCCAACCCATCTTGACGATCATGCCAGTGTGCGGCACAGCGCAGCGTGAGTGGCGGGTGACCCCGCATCAAACACGCCGCATTGCACCGCATCCACAGAAAACACTTGACCAAGTGGCTGCGCCCACCTATTCTTCTCGGCTTCCAGCGGCGGGGCCATAGCTCAGCTGGGAGAGCGCCTGCATGGCATGCAGGAGGTCGGCGGTTCGATCCCGCCTGGCTCCACCAACTCATTCGTCCCCATCGTCTAGAGGCCTAGGACATCACCCTTTCACGGTGGCGACCGGGGTTCGAATCCCCGTGGGGACGCCAGTTGGTCGCACGGGTTGGTTCAGTAGCAACCGGTAATTGACTGCAAGCGCGCAGATATTGCGTGGCGAGAGTCGAAAGCCATGCATCATGTGGAGCGGTAGTTCAGCTGGTTAGAATGCTGGCCTGTCACGCCGGAGGTCACGGGTTCGAGTCCCGTCCGCTCCGCCACTTGTTTCAAGGATCGCAAAGAGCCTGCCGCGTGCAGGCTTTTTTGTGCGTGGGTACAAGTGGCCGCATGCCACCGTCAACAGTTACAACACGTGCTGCGGCACCGAAACTTCGCGGCGCAAGGTATCCACACCATGCCCCTGCTCGGCCAGGTATTCGAGCCAGCGTGAGAGAAAGCCGTTCATGCGCAAGCGGTACTGCAGCACGCTGCGCGCTGGTGGAAACGGGCCGAGGATCTGCCACAGATGGCGGCCGGGATGGCAATGCATGGCCTCGGCCAGCCGTGCATCGTCGTACACGCGCAGCTGCGCCGACGGTGCCCGCACGCCGGTGTGCGCATCCATGAAGCCATAGGTCAGCTCCAGATCCAGCGTATAGGGATGACGCGCCTGTACCACCAGGCACAAGTCCAGGCCATCGTTGACGCGGGAAACGTACTCGCCCGGCGCCAGGCGCTGCGGCGCAAACAACCGCGTCAGCCGCTGATGGTTTTCCGCGTACAAACCCATCAGGAAACCAAAGCGTCCCGGCAGCAAGGTGGTGCGGTTTTCAAGTACGGCAATCATCGACTACGGGTGGCCTCGGCACGCGACGTGGACACGAGCGCACGTCAGAACATCGTGCGCTCGATGCCAAACCGATCAAAGATCTTGCTGGCAATCTCCTCGATCGAGACATGGGTAGTATTCAAGCTGGGGATGCCAGCCTGGTGCATCAGGCGCTCGGCTTGTTCCAGCTCCCAGCGACATTGTTTGAGCGTCGCGTAGCGACTGCCGGCGCGGCGCTGCTCGCGAATCTGCGCCAGCCGCAGTGGATCGATCATCAAGCCGTACAGGCGATCCTTGTACGGCTGCAACCGCGCCGGCAGCTCGAGCCGTTCCAGGTCCTCGTCCGTAAGCGGATAGTTGGCGGCGCTCACGCCGTAATGCAAGGCCATGTACAAACAGGTCGGCGTCTTGCCCGAGCGCGACACGCCGACCAGGATCAAGTCGGCCTCGCTGTAATCGACGTCAATGCCGTCATCGTGCGACAGCGCGTAATTGGTCGCGTTGATGCGCGCCTCGTATTTGTCGAAATCCACCACGCCATGCGAGCGGTTGACCGCACCCGAACGGCGCGTACCAAGCTCGCCCTCCAGCGGCCCGATGAAGGGCGCAAACACATCCATCATCAACGCGCCACTGGCGGCGACGATGTCGCACAAGGCACGGTCGGCCATGGTATTGACGACAATCGGCCGCTGCCCGGTTTGGGCATAGCAGGTCTTGATGCGCAGCGCGGCGACTTCCGCCTTGTCCGGGTTGTCGGTAAACGGCAGGCGATGCTTGGTGAACTGCACGCCCTCGAACTGGGCCAGGATGCTGTTGCCGATGGTCTCGGCCGTAATACCCGTCGAATCGGAAATATAGAACACGGTACGCCGCATGCCGGTTGAATCCTGGGTGGAAGGCCGGCGCTCACCTTACCCGATCACCACCAGCGGCGGCGCCTTGTATTGGCCTACACCGCCAGCGGACAATACGCGTCTGTCCATGGTGCAATCGGCAGGCGGACGGCATTCATCGCCCGCCGCGGTCCGCGCCACATCGGCTTCATGCAACTTCCCTGGAGATCCCCTTGAACGACCTGGTGCTGTGGCTCGACCAATTGCGCATGACCGACCTGGGCAAGGTCGGCGGCAAGAATGCGTCCCTGGGTGAAATGATCGGCAACCTCGCGCGGTTGGGGGTTTCCGTGCCGGGCGGCTTTGCCACCACTGCCGATGCGTTCCAGCAGTATCTCGAACACAGCGGCCTGGCCACACGTATCCAGCAGCGGCTGGCGACACTCAACGTCGAGGACGTTGACACGCTGACCGCCGCCGGCCATGAAATCCGTGCGTGGATCGTCGACACCGCACTGCCCGCCCCGCTGGAGCAGGCCATCCGCGACGCCTATGCCAAGTTGTGCAAGGACGCCGGCGGCGCCGACATCGCCGTGGCCGTGCGCTCGTCGGCCACGGCCGAGGACCTGCCCGATGCCTCGTTCGCCGGCCAGCAGGAAACCTACCTCAACGTAGTCGGCATCGATGACGTGCTGGTCAAGGTCAAGGAAGTGTTTGCCTCGCTGTACAACGATCGCGCCATCGCCTACCGCGTGCATCAGGGTTACAAGCACGAGGACGTGTTCCTCTCTGCCGGCGTGCAGCTGATGGTGCGCTCGGACATCGGTGCCGCCGGCGTGCTGTTCACGCTGGACACCGAGTCCGGATTCCGCGACGTGGTGTTCGTCACTGGTAGTTACGGCTTGGGCGAGATGGTGGTGCAAGGCGCCGTCAACCCCGACGAGTTCTACGTCTTCAAGCCAACCTTGAACGCCGGCAAGCCGGCAGTCTTGCGCCGCACGCTGGGCACCAAGGCGCTGCGCATGGTGTATTCAAGCCAGCCCGGCGAACGTGTCCGCACCGAGGACACGCCGGCCGAGCTGCGCCGGCACTTTTGCATCACTGATGCCGAGGTCGAAGATCTGGCGCGCCAGGCCCTCATCATCGAAAAGCATTACGGCCGCCCGATGGATATCGAGTGGGCGAAGGACGGCAACAGCGGCAAGCTGTACATCGTGCAGGCGCGGCCGGAGACCGTGAAGTCGCGTGACCACGCCACGCAGCGCGAGCGCTTCCACCTGGGTGAACGCGGCAAGGTGTTGACCGAAGGCCGCTCCATCGGCCAGAAGATCGGCGCCGGCAAGGCGCGCGTCGTGCGCTCGCTCAAGGACATGAACAAGGTGCAGCCCGGCGACGTGCTGATTGCCGACATGACCGACCCCGACTGGGAGCCGGTGATGAAGCGCGCCTCGGCCATCGTCACCAACCGTGGCGGACGCACCTGCCACGCCGCCATCATCGCCCGCGAGCTGGGCGTACCGGCCGTGGTCGGCACCGGTGACGGCATGAGCCGCGTACCCGACGGCGCCGACGTCACCGTGTCCTGCGCCGAAGGTGATACCGGTTTCATCTACGATGGCATCCTGCCTTTCGAGCGCATTACCGCCGATCTGGGCGACATGCCCAAAGCGCCGCTCAAGATCATGATGAACGTGGCCAACCCGGAGCGCGCCTTCGACTTTGGCATGCTGCCCAACGCCGGCATCGGCCTGGCCCGGCTGGAAATGATCATCGCCAGCCACATCGGCGTGCATCCCAATGCGCTGCTGCAATACGACAAGCAGGACGCCGCCCTGCGCGCGCAGATCGACGAGCGTACGGCCGGCTACAAGGATCCGGTGAGCTTCTACGTCGACCGTTTGGTCGAGGGTATTTCCACCATCGCCGCGTCGGTGTTTCCCAAGCCGGTGATCGTGCGCCTGTCCGATTTCAAGTCCAACGAATACGCCAACCTGCTTGGCGGTGCCGGCTTCGAGCCGCATGAGGAAAACCCCATGCTCGGCTTCCGCGGCGCCAGCCGCTACGTCGACCCGGCCTTCACTGCCGCATTTGCGCTGGAGTGCCGCGCGGTCAAGCGCGTGCGCGAGGTGATGGGACTGGACAACGTGTTGGTGATGATTCCGTTCGTGCGCACGCTGACCGAGGGCGCCAAGGTCCTGGACACATTGGCGGCCAACGGCCTCAAGCGCGGCGAGCATGGGCTCAAAGTCATCATGATGTGCGAGATTCCGTCCAACGCCTTGCTGGCCGACGAGTTTCTGGACATGTTCGACGGCTTCTCCATCGGCTCCAACGACCTTACCCAGCTGACACTGGGGCTGGATCGCGACTCCAGCATCGTCGCCGGCGCCTTCGACGAACGCAATCCAGCGGTCAAGAAGCTGCTGGCGATGGCCATCAAGACCGCGCGTGCCAAGGGCAAGTACATCGGCATTTGCGGCCAGGGTCCAAGCGACCACCCCGATCTTGCCGAGTGGCTGATGGAACAGGGCATCGAGTCGTTGTCGCTCAACCCCGATACCGTGGTCGATACGTGGCTGCGCCTCGCGCAGAAAAAGGCCCACTGATACTTGCAATACCGGCCAGCAGGCTTGCCTGACTTCGGCCTGACGCGTAGACTTGCCGGCTCGCGCAGGCCCGTAACCCACCGGAGAGGTGGCAGAGTGGTCGAATGTACCTGACTCGAAATCAGGCGTACGTGCAAGCGTACCGTGGGTTCGAATCCCACCCTCTCCGCCACACAAGCAAACGCCCCAGCCGGGGCGTTTTGCATGTATGGCGACGCCCTGCGGTTTTGCGCGCGATCCAGTCATCCGCCATGCTCCCTCCATCCACCGGCCTTGGGTCACCATGATTGAATTTGGGCACGGTACGCATGTGGGACTGCGGCGTACGCGCAACGAGGACACCTACTACGCCGATGCGACGCTCGGCCTGTTCCTGGTGGCCGATGGCATGGGTGGTCATCACCATGGCGAGGTAGCCGCCGCCATCGTGCGCGAAGCCGTGGTCGCGGCGACAATGGCCGGCGACGACTTGCTGCATGCAGTGCAGGACGCGGCGGCGCAGTTGCACGCGCGGCCAGCCGGCCACGCCGATGCGCTGCCGATGGGCAGCACGCTTGCCGCATTGCGAATCGCCGACGGTACCTACACGGCGGTCTGGGCCGGCGACAGCCGGATCTACGTATGGCACGACGGGCTGCATCCGGCCAGCCACGATGAAGCCCTGGCACAAAGCCTGATGGATGCGGGCAACCTTGCCGCCGAAGCGGCCTGCCGCAGCGGCGAGCGCAGCGGTTCCACCCAGGCGCTGGGCATCACCCCGGCTACCCAGCTGCACATCGGTCTTGCGTGCGACGCACTGACACGGCGCACGGCCATCCTGCTGTGCACTGACGGCTTGACCGAGGTCGTGGACGACGCGGCCATTGCCCGCATCATGGCGCGCACCGATCTATCGGCGCAGGAGTGTGTGGATCAACTGCTGCTCAAGGCACTGGATGCCGGTGGCGACGACAACGTCACCGCGCTGCTGGTGCGCTGCGCCTGATCGGCATCCGTCGCCGCGGTCAGGATCTCACGCCAGATGCTGGTTTTTTTTGCACTGGCCTCCAGGGCATCCAGACGCGCCTCATGCGCCGCCAGCTCCACGGCGGTGGCGCGTCGCACCCGTGGCCGTGTCAGAGGCGCGATCTGCCCCGTCGTCATCGCACTGGGTGCTGCCTCCGGCTCGAAGCCCAGGTCCAGCGCTACCTGCCCTGAGGTCATGGCCAGGTACACATCGGCCAGCAGTTGTGCGTCGATCAAGCCGCCGTGCAGCTCACGCCGGGTCGCATCCACGCCCAGCCGTCGGCACAACGCATCCAGGCTGTTGCGCTGTCCCGGGTAATTCGTGCGCGCCAGCACCAGCGTATCGAGCACGCTGCAGTGATCAGCCATACAACCGTAATCGCCGCCCAGCAAGGCCAGTTCATTGTCCAGGAAGCCGATATCGAAATTGGCGTTGTGGATGACCAGCTCGGCACCCTCGACAAAGGCCAAAAACGCCTCCACGACGTCGCCAAACAACGGCTTGTCCAGCAAAAAGGCGTCGGCGATGCCCGTCACTGCCCGCGCACCTTCGTCAATACTGCGGCCCGGGTTGAGATAGGTCTGGTATTCGCGCCCGGTGATGCGCCGCCCCACCAGCTCCACGCAGGCGATTTCAATCAGGCGATGGCCCTGGCGTACTTCAAGGCCCGTCGTTTCCGTATCCAATACCACCTGCCTCATGCACCGCTCCTCAATTTCTCGGCCTGCTCGCGTGCGGCCTGATCGACGCGTTCATTTTCAACATGGCCATTGTGCCCGCGCACCCACTGCCAACGCACGGTGTGTACTGCGGTGGCCGCCGCCAGGCGCTGCCATAAATCCTGATTTTTCACTGGCTTGCGCTCGGCGGTACGCCAGCCATTGGCTTGCCATTTGGGCACCCAGTGCTCGATGCCTTGCATGACGTAGCGTGAATCGGTGGTGAGCAGCACGCGACAGGGACGTTTGAGCGCTTCCAGCGCGCTGATGGCAGCCATGAGTTCCATGCGGTTGTTGGTCGTTGCCGGATCGCCGCCGGACAGCAGGCGCTCGGCGCCAGCCACGCGCAGCAGCGCGGCCCAGCCTCCGGGGCCGGGGTTGCCCAGGCAGGCACCATCGGTAAAAGCCTGAACTTCACCCGCAGCCGGTATCACGCTTGCGGACGTCACGAGGCCACGCCCTGGCGCAGCCCGGATGGCGCCGCCAAGCGTGTCGTAGCCGTGGTCGTCAATGGCAAGCCGTGCAGGCGCAACGGCGTGAGCACTACGCTGGGCTTGGTGGCAACCAGCACATAGCCGCCCCCCAGATATCCCCCACCCACGCCCGGCTGTTGCCCCGATGGCCAAGCATGACCAACGCGACGCTGGCTGGTCAGCTCAAGACCATCGCGCTGCAGCAACCGGCGCAATGTCGCAGGCAAAAGCAATCGCCGCGGTGCCTGGCCGCGCGTCATCCAATAGAACCATGGCGACCACGCACTGAGCGGATGCACCCCAGTCACCACCAGCGTGCCGCCAGGCGCCAATACGCGGGTTGCCTCGTGCACGATGGCGTGCGGCGCACTGACCACTTCCAAGGCGTGGCGCAACCACACCAGCTCGAAGGCTTCATTGACAAAGGGCATGGACTCATCCAGCGCCGCCCGCAGCGCGCCCGTGTACTGTGCATGTCCGATTCGCAGGTGCGCCCAACAACCCAGCATCGGCAAAGCCGGCGGCGGCCCGGCATTGGCCGACAGCAACAGGCCGTGACCACCCGCGCAGTGCTGCAGGCGTGGCATCAGGACACGAACCTGCGCATCCTGCAGCCTGCGCAGCGATGAGTGGGCATACATGGCGCCGGGATTGAGCTTGCCCATGCGTGGCGACGCGTCCTCTTTCGGTTGAGGGCTGAAAGTGTAGTGGCGACCGTCCATCATTGTCCGCCGCGAGGCCTCACCATCTGCGCGAGCTGAATGAAAACCGAGGCGCGTTAACGTTTTCACAACAATACTGGCGCTTATAGTCCACCGGTTCCGGCCTTCGTCCGCATCTGGAGCGGGCGCCCTGGCGTTGCACGATTCGCGCCTTGGCCACGGTCTGGCCATCCATCTGGATCAACTCTTTGCATCTCATCCCGCTGCCAGCGCTGAGCGACAACTACATTTGGCTGCTGCACGACGGCAGCAATGCACTGGTGGTTGATCCGGGCGATGCCGAGGTGGTGGAACACGCGCTGGGTAAGCACCAGCTCGCCCTGCGTAGCATCCTGCTTACGCACCATCATGCCGATCACATCGCTGGCGCCGACATGCTGGCGCGGCGTTGGAACTGCACCGTCCATGCGCCGGAGGATCCGCGAATCGCGGCCACCACGCATGGCGTCAGCGATGGCCAGCACCTCCGTTTCACGCAACCTGCGGCCCACTTCGTGGTCATTGCCGTCCCTGGCCACACGCGCAGCCACGTCGCTTATGCCGGCGAAGGCCTGTTGTTCAGCGGCGATACCTTGTTCAGCCTCGGTTGCGGGCGGCTGTTCGAAGGCACACCGGCGCAGATGCTGGCCTCGCTGGATCGACTGGCACGACTTCCTGTCGACACCCTGGTTTGCGCAGCACACGAATATACGGCCGCCAATGGCCGCTTCGCCGCCACGATCGAACCGGACAACCGCGAGCTTGCCACGCGGCGGAAGGAAGTCGACCGCCTGCGCGCGGCCGGCGCGCCATCGCTGCCAGTGACGCTGGACTGCGAGCTGCAATGCAACCCATTCCTGCGCGTGGACAGCACGCCGGTCATGACTTGGTGCCGGCGTTCCGGTGCCGACGCAGGGGATCGCATTGCACGTTTTGCCGCGTTGCGCGGCGCCAAGGATCATTTCCAGTGATGCGGCGCTGCCGACAGGTGTTGCCATTGTTGGCGACACTGTCGCTGGCAGCCTGCGCCAGGGCGCCGTCATTGCCGCGTATACCGTTGGCGCACCGCCCCATCCCAACTCACGCGCCGGCACCGGCGACGCCGTCGCCGGATGCTGCCGCGGCAGCCGTTTTACCACCGCCAGCCGTGGATCTATGGGACAGCCTACGCGACAGCTTCGCCATGGACGACTGCGACGCCGACCCGGAAGTACGCAGCTGGGCGCGGCGTTTCACGCGTCATCCCGAACAATTTGAAAGCAAACTCGAGGCGGTTCTGCCGCGTCTGGTCTTCGTCCAGCAAGTCGCCGCGCAATATGACGTGCCTGGCGAGTTCGCACTGCTGCCATGGGTGGAAAGCCATTTCCAACCGGTCATTGGCAAACGCGGTCGCCCTGCCGGCATGTGGCAGATCATGCCCACCACCGCCGGCGCCATGGGCCTGCGCGTGGACGGTCATTACGATGGTCGCCTGGATGTACCGGCATCGGCCCACGCCGTCATGCAGCTGCTGCGCGGCTATCACGATCAATTCGGCGACTGGCGCGTGGCCGACTACGCCTACAACGCCGGCGCCTTTGCCATCAGTCGCATGATCGACAAACACGGCGCCCCACCCGCCACACCGGCCGTGCCCACCTTGCCGGTGCGCCACGTCACGCGGGCGCACCTGACCAAGCTGTTGGCCATTGCCTGCGTGGTGCGTGAGCCGGAGCATTTTGGTGTCACGCTGCCCACGCTGGCGCACGATCGACGCTTGGTGAAGGTACCGATTCGACGCTCGATGCCGATGAGCGTGGCGGCCCGCCATGCCGGCATGTCGGTGGATGCGCTACGGAGTTTCAATGCGGGCTTCCGCAGCAGTTTCGTGGATGCCAGCAAGGTGTCCTATCTGCTGTTGCCGGCAGGGCATGCCAAGCGCTTTCGCGCGGCGCTGGATGACCCCGCCATGCCGATGGGGCTTCTGATCACGCAAGATGCCGTATCCGAGCCAGTCGATACGCTGCCGGCAGCAACGCAAGCCGGCGGCAATCGCGCCGGTTCAAGCCGCACCTACACCGTGCGCAGCGGCGACAATCTATGGGAAATCGCCCGTCAATACGCTACCGACGTCGGTTCATTGCGGCGCTGGAACGGCCTCAAGCAGGCAACCTTGCGCCCAGGACAAGTACTCAAGGTAACGGCGCCAACCGACGCGTGACGATTCGCACTGCGCTGGCCAGTGCCAAGGCCGCCAAGGGTCGACGACAATGCCGGGCACCCCGGCACAAAGGAAGGCCCCTGCCACGCAACGTTGATTCATCGCGTGGCAGGGCCAGTATCACAACAACGTTTTGTTGTACTTGATCTTCACCTTGGTCCGCAGCGCGGACAGCAGCTCGTGCGTGGCTTCCACCGCGTAGGCCTGCGTCATCTGCTGACGCAATTGCTGCCGCTGCGCATCGGTGACCTTGGTCACGTCGCCTGGGGTGACCTTGTCCAGCGCCACCAACGCATGCGTACCATCGCCGAGGTCGACCGTTGCCAGCGTCGGCTTGCCCTCGGATGGATGCGGCATCACGAAAACCTTGGACAAAATCGGTGCCGGCACCTGCGGGTCATTGCGCTCGACAGCGGCGGTCTGTATCGAACCGCCAGCTGCGGTGGCCGCAGCATCCAGCGCCAGCCCCTTTTGTACACGCGCCAGCAAGGCGTCGACATCCTTTTGACCTTGTGCCTCCACCCGTTCGGCCACCACGCGTTGATCCACGTCGGCGCGTACGTCCGCCAGCGGGCGCGCGGCGGCGGGCACGTGCTTCTCCACATGCAACACCACCGAGTGGTCGTTGCCAAGGTCGATCAGGGCGGAGTTGTTGCCCTGGGCCAGCACGTCATCGGAAAACGCGGCCGCCACGAACTTGGGATTGGCGGTCAGGCCTTCACCGTCGGTGCGCGAGAACAATTTGGTGCTTTTGATCGGCAAATCCAGCGCCGTGGCCGCCGGTTCCAGTGAGGCCGGATTCTGGTAGGTGCTGTCGGACATCTTGCCGGCCAGCTCGTTGTAGGCACGATCCCGGGCCGATGCATCGGCTTCCTTGGCCAACTGCTCACGCACCTCGGCAAATGGCTTGGATTCACCGGCGCGGATGTCGCGCAGCCAGATGATGTGATAACCATCGGTGGACAGGATCGGCTGGGAAATCTCCCCCTTCTTCAGGCTGAACAACGCCGTGTCGAACGCCGGCGTGGTCACGCCCTTTTCCAACCAGCCCAGGTCACCGCCCTGTCGACGCGAACCCGCATCGGCGGAATCCTTCTGCGCCAGGGCAGCGAAATCACTGGCGTTGGCCTTGGCGGCAATGGCCTGCGCCTGCGCCAGCGCCGCCTTCTGCTGCTCAGGCGTAGCGTTGGCCGGTACATCAATGAGGATATGCGAGGCCAGCCGCTGCTCGGGCTGCACGAAACGCTGCTTCTCCATCTCGTAGCGCTTGTGCAATTCCTCGTCGTCCGCCGGCGCATCGAGCTTCATGTCGGCGGCATTGACTTCAAGATACTTGACCGACACCTGTTCGGGGTTCATGTAGTCGGCAACGTGCGCCTTGTAGTACGCCTGTGCCTGCGCATCCGTCACTTGGGTGTCGGCAATCTGCGGCTTGGGCAGCACGATGTAGCGGATGGCGCGGTTCTGCGCCACCAAGGTGAGGAACTGATCCAGCTGCGCATCGCTGATCAGCGTGCTGGCCTGGATGGCATCGGGCAGCAGCTGCATGGCCAGGGAACTGCGGATATCCGACTCGAACATGGCTGAAGTCTTGCGCTGGCCGGCAAGGAAACTGCGGTAGGCGCTCGCGTCGAACTTGCCGTTGAGCTGGAAATCAGGAATGGCGGCAATGTATTCGCGTACCGACTGGTCGCTGACGCGCATGCCCAGATGATCGTTCGCCCACAGCAGCAAATGCTGGTCGACCATGGCATCAAGGATCTGCTGTTTGACCTCGGGCTTTTGCAGCGTGCTGGAATCGAACTTGTCGCCCTGCTCGGCCGCAGCCTGTTGGCGCAGCTGGTTCATGCGGTCCTGAAAGTCCGTTTGGCTGATCTCCTGCTTGCCGACCTTGGCCACGTAGGTCGCATCGCGCGAGGTGAGATAGCCCTCCATGCCGAAGAACGACATCGCAAACACGCTGACGCCAAGCAAGAGAATCGATGGCCAGCCGTGCATCTTGTTACGCATTGCCTGCAGCATTGACGTTTTCCCGCAATGTGGTGAACGCGCGATGCACCCCTGATGGACGCCACCGCGACGCATCTGGTCAGTTTGCCCGCCAAAAACCGCAAGCCCCGACCCTCAAATGGCAAGGGCGCCACACGGGCGCCCTTGCGAACTGTGGCGGAGCGGACGGGACTCGAACCCGTGACCTCCGGCGTGACAGGCCAGCATTCTAACCAGCTGAACTACCGCTCCGCATTCTTTCTGGTGGGTGCTGCAGGGCTCGAACCTGCGACCACCGCCGTGTAAAGGCGACGCTCTACCGCTGAGCTAAGCACCCCGCAACCAAGCGTCAGCCGCTCAGTTTAGGGCATCTTTGAGGGTCTTGCCAGCCTTGAACGCCGGTACCTTCGACGCCTTGATCTTGATCGCCTCGTTGGTTCGCGGATTGCGACCCACGCGTGCCGCGCGCTTGCGCACGGTGAAGGTGCCGAAGCCGACGACCGACACATCGTCACCCTTCTTCAATGACTTCTGCACGGTGGCGAAAAAGGCCTCGAGCGCACGGCCAGCATCGGCCTTGGTCAACTCGGCAGCGTCAGCAATGGCCTGGATCAAATCGGTTTTATTCATTGAGGGTTCCCTTGATTGATATGCAACCTCGAACGCTTCGTCGGACGACGAAATCCTGCGGGGCTGGGTGGTAAGTGTCATGGGTGGACAACGCAGCGCCGCGTCGCCGTGCTTGAAGCGCCGCGACGACGGTGGCCCTTTATACCAGTGCGCCGCAGATCACCGCAACACCAATCACTGCAACGGTTTGCTGGCGTTTTCATACGACGCACCGCCGCTTGCAAACCACACGCAAAACAGTTAGCGGCAAACCGTTGCCCAAACCACGCCAACCGGGCATGAATCCCGGCGACGCGGTGCCGATATCAATGCGTCAACGAGTGCGCACCTTCGGCGGCTTCACCCGACGCCGCAGCCTTGGCCTCATCATGCGGCAGGTTGGGATGCAAAGGGCGCTCCAGCGCGATACCCAAGGCCTCATCGATCCAGCGTACTGGGTGAATGTCCATCGACTCGGTGATGTTGGCCGGCATGTCCGCCAGATCCTTGCGGTTGTCTTCCGGGATGATGACCGTGGTGATACCGCCCCGGTGCGCCGCCAGCAATTTCTCCTTCAGCCCGCCAATGGGCAACACGCGCCCACGCAGCGTGATTTCGCCCGTCATGGCCACTTCCGCCCGCACCGGCACCTTGGTCAACACCGACACCAGGGCCACGCACATGGCCACGCCGGCGCTGGGGCCATCCTTGGGCGTCGCCCCTTCGGGGACGTGGATATGCACATCGAGTTTTTGATGGAATTGCGGATCAATGCCCAGGGCATCGACACGGGCACGCACCACCGACAACGCGGCCTGGATCGATTCCTTCATCACATCACCCAGCTGCCCGGTATGTAGCAACTGGCCCTTGCCGGGCACCACCGAGCATTCGATACTGAGCAGTTCGCCGCCGACCTGTGTCCACGCCAGCCCAGTCACCAGGCCAATCTCGTTCTGCGATTCCTTGCGGCCAAAATCAAAGCGCCGCACGCCGAGGTAATGATCGAGCGCTCCCGAATCGACCATGGTTGCCGCCGGCTGCGACTTGCCCCGGTGCTTGATTGTGGTCTGCGCCTTGACCCGGGTTTTGGTTTTGGACTTGAGCGCCCGCACCTCGCCCAGCGTGAGTTCCTTGACGACCTTGCGGCAAATCTTGGAGATCTCGCGTTCGAGGTTGCGCACGCCGGACTCGCGCGTGTAATAACGGACGATGTCACGCAGCGCGTCCTCGCCAATACTGAGCTCTTCCGGCCGCAAGCCGTTGGCCTTGAGCTGCTTGGGTACCAGGTATTTTTGCGCAATGCCCAGCTTTTCATCCTCGGTGTAGCCGGGGATGCGGATGACCTCCATACGATCCAGCAACGGGCCGGGGATGTTGAGCGAATTGGCCGTAGCCACCCACATCACCTCGGACAAATCCAGATCCACCTCCAGGTAGTGGTCGTTGAAGGCGTGGTTTTGCTCCGGGTCCAGTACCTCGAGCAAGGCGGATGATGGATCCCCGCGGAAGTCCATCGACATCTTGTCGATCTCGTCCAGCATGAACAACGGATTGTGCGTGCCGACACGATTGATGTTCTGCACGATGCGGCCGGGCATCGAGCCGATGTACGTACGCCGATGGCCGCGAATCTCCGCCTCGTCGCGCACGCCGCCAAGACTCATGCGCACGAACTGGCGATTGGTGGCGCGGGCAATCGACTGGCCCAGCGACGTCTTGCCTACGCCGGGCGGCCCCACCAGGCACAGGATCGGGCCTTTCATGACCTTGACCCGCTGTTGCACGGCCAGGTATTCCAGGATGCGGTCCTTGACCTTCTCCAGGCCAAAGTGATCGGCATCCAGCACCTCCTGCGCCACACGCAGGTCTTTGCGCACCTTGCTGCGCTTCTTCCACGGCACGCCAACCAGCCAGTCCAGATAGTTGCGTACGACGGTGGCCTCGGCCGACATCGGCGACATCTGCTTGAGCTTGCTGAACTCCTGGCGCGCCTTGGCCAGCACCGCCTTGGGCATGCCGGCCTTGTCGATGCGTCGCTGCAACTCCTCGGTTTCGTTGGGCGCTTCCTCGCCGTCGCCAAGTTCCTTCTGGATGGCCTTGAGTTGTTCGTTGAGGTAGTACTCGCGCTGGCTCTTCTCCATCTGCGACTTGACGCGGCCGCGGATGCGCTTTTCAACCTGCTGCAAATCCATCTCGCCATCGACCAGGCCGATGAGCAATTCCAGCCGAGGCCCGACTTCGAAGGTCTCCAGCACTTTCTGCTTGTCCGCCATGCGCACCGACAAGTGTGCCGCGATGGAATCGGCCACGCGCGACGGATCCTCGATACCGGCGAGAGTCGCCAGCACTTCCGGTGGCAACTTGCGACTTTGCTTGACCAGCTGTTCAAACAGCGAGATCAAGGTACGTGAAACGACGTCCAGCTCACGGTCGCCAGCGTCATACACCGGCTCGATGACACGTGGATGTGCCACCAGCATGCCGTCAGCCTCGTGGACCTGTTCCAGTGCCACACGCGACTGCCCTTCCACCAACACCTTGACCGTGCCATCGGGCAGTTTCAGCAACTGCAGCACGCTGGCCAGCGTGCCGATGACGTGCAAGTCGGTGTCCTTGGGATCGTCCGTATCCGGGCTGCGCTGCGCCACCAGCACGATCTGCCGTTCGCCGTCCATCGCCTGTTCAAGCGCACGCATGGATTTGTCCCGCCCCACGAAGAGCGGGATCACCATGTGCGGATACACGACCACATCACGCAGCGGCAACACCGGCAAGGCATCGGGTACGGCGGGGGCTCGGGGGTTCTTGGCCATGAAATCGGGATCCTCGGAAATGCGGGTGCGCGCACGATATCAACGACGCGGCTCAACATCAGTCAGATGGAGACGGTGGCGCTCGCTCTCAAGACGCAGGGACACAATGCAAGACGGCCCCGGCGCATGACGCCGGAGCCGTCTCCTGACGCCTGACACAAGGCAAGCTCAACCCGCGCTGCCATCTCCGGCTGCGCGCTGCTGCAAACTGCCGCGATAGATGAGATATGGCTCGGCCTTGCCATCAATGACGGCATCGTCCACCACCACCTTGCTGACGTGTTCCAGCGACGGCAACTCGTACATGGTATCGAGCAAGACTTGTTCGAGAATCGTGCGCAAGCCACGCGCACCGGTCTTGCGCTTGAGTGCCTTGCGCGCCACGGCCTGCAGCGCCTCGGGGCGAAACTCCAGCTCCACGTCCTCCATCTCGAACAGCTTCTTGAACTGCTTGGTCACCGCATTCTTCGGCTCGACCAGGATCTTGACCAAGGCCGCCTCATCCAGCTCCTCCAGTGTAGTCACCACCGGCAAGCGGCCGACAAACTCGGGAATCAAACCAAAGCGCACCAAGTCCGACGGTTCGACGTCAGACAGAATCTTGCCCAGGTTCTGCGTGCGCTCCTTGCTGCGTACCTCGGCGGAAAAGCCGATGCCGGTGCTTTCCGAACGATGCTGGATAATTTTCTCCAACCCGGAGAATGCGCCGCCGCAAATAAACAGGATGTTCTTGGTGTCGACCTGCAGGAACTCCTGCTGCGGATGCTTGCGCCCGCCTTGCGGCGGCACCGAAGCCAGCGTGCCTTCGATCAGCTTGAGCAATGCCTGCTGCACGCCCTCACCGGACACGTCACGGGTAATGGACGGGTTTTCACTCTTGCGCGAAATCTTGTCGATTTCGTCGATGTAAACGATGCCGGACTGCGCCTTGTCGACGTCGTAGTCGCATTTCTGCAGGAGCTTCTGAATGATGTTCTCGACGTCCTCACCCACGTAACCGGCTTCGGTCAGCGTGGTGGCGTCGGCAATGGTGAATGGCACATTGAGCAGTCGCGCCAGCGTCTCGGCCAACAACGTCTTGCCCGAGCCGGTGGGCCCGATCAACAGGATGTTGGACTTGGCCAGCTCGACGTCGTCGCTCTTCTGCCGCGATTCAATGCGTTTGTAGTGGTTGTACACAGCCACCGACAGCGCCTTCTTGGCGCGTGTCTGACCCACCACGTATTGGTCGAGGGACTCGCAAATCTCGCGTGGCTTGGGCAACTGGGTCCTGCCAGAGGCGGCCTTCTCTTCCAATTCCTCGCGGATGATGTCGTTGCACAACTCCACGCATTCATCGCAAATGAACACGGACGGACCCGCAATCAGCTTGCGTACCTCATGCTGACTCTTGCCGCAGAACGAGCAATACAGAATCTTGCCGCTATCGCTCGAACGCCCCTGTCGGTCGTCGCTCATACGTTTCGTCTCACTGATGAATCCACGCGCGCTGCGAGAATAACACAGGGTTTTGACCCCGCCCGGACGCCCAAGGCCGTACCGTACTGCGGCACCACCGTGTCATTCCGGGCCGGTTCGGTCAGGCTGATTTGACGCTCTCGCTGGGGCGGCTTTCCAGTACATCGTCGATCAGGCCGTACGCCTTGGCCTCTTCGGCATTCATGAACCGGTCGCGCTCCAGATCCTGCTCGATCTTCTTGATTGGCTGGCCCGTGTGTTTGACGTAGAGCTGGTTCAAACGTTCCCGGATGTAAAGAATCTCGCGTGCCTGGATCTCGATGTCGGTAGCCTGCCCCTGCGCGCCGCCGGACGGCTGATGAATCATCACCCGCGAGTTGGCCAGCGAGTAGCGCTTGCCCTTGGCGCCAGCGGTGAGCAACAGCGAGCCCATGCTGCAGGCCTGGCCGATGCACATGGTGCTGACGTCGGGCTTGATGAACTGCATGGTGTCGTAGATCGCCAGCCCTGCCGTCACCGCGCCACCGGGACTGTTGATGTAGAAGTGGATGTCCTTGTCCGGGTTTTCGGATTCCAGGAACAGCAGCTGCGCGACAATGAGGTTGGCTACCTGGTCGTTGACCTCACCGACCAGGAAGATCACGCGCTCCTTCAGCAGTCGCGAGTAGATGTCGTAGGAGCGCTCGCCGCGGGCAGTCTGCTCGACGACCATGGGCACCAGGTTGAGGTCACGAATCGGATCCATGGTCATGCGGTCAACTCTCCGGTAAAAGATCCTGCGGCAACCACCGTCAGGCCACGCTGGCGGGACGCATCACCTCGTCGAAGCTCAGATCCTGCTGCGTCGTGTCGGCATGTTCGGCCACCCACTCCGCCACCTGATCCTCCATGACGCGATTTTGCAACCCAGACATCATCTGGGGGTCGCCGTTGTAGAGTTCAACGACCTTCTCCGGCTCCTCGTAAGTAGAGGCGATGGCCGCCAGCTGTTCGGCAACACGTTTGCGGTCGATCTTGAGTTCCTGCTTGCGTGCGATTTCGCCCATGAGCAAGCCGGCAATGACTCGCTTGCGTGCCATCGGCGTGGCTGCCTCGATCAACTCGGTCGATGGCTGCTGATCCTTGCCGACGCTCGACTGCGCCATGGCACGCGCCTCGGACTGCACCATGAGCTTGGGCACATCGATACCGTCGTGGGCGGCGGCCAGTTTCTCCGCAACCTCGGACTTCAGCCGCCCCATCAGCGCAGCCTTGAGTTCGCGTTCGAGATTGGCACGCACTTCCTTGCGGAAGGTCTCCAGATCACCGTCAGCAATACCGAACAACTTGGCAAACTCTCCGTCAATCTCCGGCAGATTCGGCGCCTGCACCTTGACGATATGGAAGTTGACCGTGGCGGCCTTGCCCGCCAGTTGTGCGTTGCGGAACTCCGCCGGGAAATCGATTTGCGCGTCAAAGCTCTCACCGGCGCTGCGGCCCAGCAGCGCCTCGTCCAGCGCCTTGAACAAGGTGCCGGAACCCAGCACGCTGCCGGCACGCTCCGTACCCTCGCCCGGGAAACGGTAGTCGCCCGCCGTGGCCGCGTATTCAAACATGACAAAGTCACCATCGGCCGAGGCGCGATCGGCATCGGCAAAGCTGCGCCGTTGCTGTCGCAGTGTCTCCAGCATCTTGTCGATGTCGGCATCTGTCACCGTCGCCGTCACGCGATTGATCTTCAGCGCAGCAACCTCCACCGCCGGCAGCTCCGGCATGATCTCGAAGGTCGCGGTGTAGGCAATCTGCCCATCCTGCGGCTCACCGGTGGTGTCAATGGCCGGATTGGCCACAGGGTTCAACTTTTCCTGCGCCACGGCTTCGCGCAGCGTGGTGTTGATGAGATCGGAAAGTACCTCGCCGCGCACCTGGGCGCCAAAGCGCTGCTTGATGACCGCAGCCGGTACCTTGCCCGGGCGAAAGCCCTTGAGCCGCACGGTGCGTCCCATTTCGGTGATGCGCGTGTTCACCTGCTTCTCATAGCGCTCGGCGGGAAACTTGACCGTGAGCTTGCGCTCGAGGCTGCCGATGTTTTCAACCGAAACCTGCATGACATCTCCTGGAACTGTTGACTGTATTGGGCTGCCAGTGCTGACACCGGACAGTACTGGCCTGTGGCGCGGCGGCGATGGTGGTGCGAAAGGGGGGACTCGAACCCCCACGGGGTTAACCGCCAGAACCTAAATCTGGTGCGTCTACCAGTTCCGCCACTTTCGCTGATATCACCGCCGCACCACCCAGCTGCTGATTGTCCATGCGCGCCGCCATTCGATGACGGCTGCGCATGGCCGATCCGGCTGGGCGGTTCATCCCGGGCAAGTGTGCCATTTTACGATTGCGCCAGCTGACAGCACAAGCCGCGCGCGGTACGTCGTGCATAGCAAAACGCCGGCCACGAGGACCGGCGTTTGCATCATTGGTGGGCCGTGAAAGATTCGAACTTTCGACCAATTGATTAAGAGTCAACTGCTCTACCAACTGAGCTAACGGCCCGTGAAACAAGTCACGCTACAGCGATGAAACTGGGGTGGGTGGAGGGATTCGAACCCACGACAACCGGAATCACAATCCGGGACTCTAACCAACTGAGCTACACCCACCACAAACCTTGAAGCTGGTGCGCCAGACAGGACTCGAACCTGCAACCGTCGGCTTAGAAGGCCGATGCTCTATCCGGTTGAGCTACAGGCGCGAACTCCGCCAGCAGGCGCGATGGTCGGGGTAGAGGGATTCGAACCCCCGACTTTTGCGTCCCAAACGCAACGCTCTACCAGACTGAGCTATACCCCGCAAATGTTCAACCCATGCTGTCCTCTCAACCACGTCAATCCGACTTCCATGACGATATCGACGACTGTCAATGCACTTGCGGTGAAACTGTCACGCAAGTCGATGCAACCGCATTACATCGACTCAAATAGTGGTGCGCCCGGAGAGATTCGAACTCCCGACCACCTAGTTCGTAGCCAGGTACTCTATCCAACTGAGCTACGGGCGCACGGGTGAAACCCTTGTTTGCGGCAAGGCTGCTTGGGATCAGCGTCGGCGCAATCAAGAAGCGGAATTATTCAGACTATGAGCGCCGACGTCAACACCTTTGATTGAAAAACATTCACGCATCCCGCGTGCGCCGCGCATAAACCGTTGCTGCGTCGACGCTTGCGGCCACCACAAGCGCGACATCAATCCTTGCGCGCAAAGTGATTCTGCGCTGCCGGATCACCCACCTTGCCAACCGGTGCACCTGCGTCGCCGCGCGGCGGTGGCGGCGGTGGCACCGCACCGGTGGTCTGATCCTTGGTCCAGTCCGCCGGCGGGCCCGGCTCGCGCCCGGCCATGATGTCGTCGATCTGGTGGGCGTCGATGGTCTCGTATTGCAGCAGCGCCTGTGCCATGGCGTGCAGCTTGTCAAGGTTGGCGGTCAGCAATTCGCGGGCGCGGGTGTAGGCGCGATCAAGAATGCCGCGCACCACTTCGTCAATCTTGCTGGCGGTCTCGTTGGAGATGCTCTTGTGCTGTGTCACCGAACGACCCAGGAAAACCTCGTCCTCATCCTCGCCATAGGTGATCGGCCCCAGCTCTTCGGACAGCCCCCATTTGGTCGCCATGTTGCGCGCCATCTTGGTTGCCCGCTCAATGTCGTTGGAGGCGCCAGTGGTGACCTTGTCGGTACCAAAAATCAGTTCCTCGGCAACACGTCCGCCATACAGCGAAGCCAGCTGTGATTCGATGGCGACGCGGTTGATCGAATACTTGTCGCCCTCCGGCAGGTACATCGTCACGCCCAGCGCGCGGCCACGCGGAATGATGGTCACCTTGTAGACCGGGTCGTGCTCCGGCACCAATCGACCGACGATTGCATGACCGGCCTCGTGGAACGCCGTGAGCTTCTTCTCATCCTCGCTCATGGCCATCGAGCGGCGTTCACTGCCCATGAGGATCTTGTCGCGCGCCTTGTCCAGATGGCTCATGCGCACCTCGCGCGCATTCGAGCGTGCGGCAAACAACGCGGCCTCGTTGACCAGGTTGGCCAGATCGGCACCGGAGAACCCAGGCGTGCCGCGCGCAATCACCATCGCATCGACATCACTGGCGATGGGCACCTTGCGCATGTGCACCTTCAGAATCTGTTCGCGACCGCGCACATCCGGCAGCCCCACCGTGACCTGGCGGTCAAACCGGCCAGGACGCAGCAGCGCCGGATCAAGCACATCCGGTCGGTTGGTGGCAGCAATGACGATGACACCCTCGGTACCCTCGAAACCATCCATCTCCACCAGCAACTGGTTCAATGTCTGTTCGCGCTCATCATGACCACCGCCCAGTCCGGCGCCACGATGGCGCCCCACCGCATCGATTTCGTCGATGAAGATGATGCACGGCGCGTGCTTCTTGGCCTGCTCGAACATGTCGCGCACGCGACTGGCACCGACGCCGACAAACATCTCGACAAAGTCGGAACCGGAAATGGAGAAGAACGGCACCTTGGCCTCGCCGGCGATGGCCTTGGCCAGCAACGTCTTGCCGGTACCAGGCGGCCCGACCATCAGCACACCGCGCGGAATCTTGCCGCCCAGCTTCTGGAAGCGGCCTGGATCGCGAAGGAATTCGACCAGTTCGCCAACCTCTTCCTTGGCCTCGTCGCAGCCAGCAACATCACTGAAGTTGACCTTGATCTGGTCCTCGCCCTGCAGCTTGGCGCGCGACCGGCCAAAGCTCATTGCCCCGCGCCCGCCACCGCCGGACTGCATCTGGCGCATGAACCAGATGAACACGCCGACGATCAGCAGCACCGGCAGCCAGCTGATCAGCAACCCGATCAGCGAGAAGCCCTCGGACGGTTCCTGGCGCACCTCCACGCCCTTGTCCTGCATCTGCTTGACCACCGCGTTGGTGGAAAAGCCCAGCATCGGCACCACCGCGTGGTACGCGCTGCCATCCTTCAACTTGCCGGTGATGGTTGCCGGCTGATCGGCACTGATCTTGGCCGTGGCGACATTGCCGCTTTCCACACTCTGCACGAAGGCGTTGTATGGCATGTCGGACGTGCCGGCCCCACGCGGGTTGAAGCTGTTGAACAAAGTGAACAGCACCACCGCAATGATGACCCAGAGCAGTACGTTTTTCGCCGTTTCATTCATGCGCGGTTCTCGCCGGATGACACCGCGACGGACTTGCGTCCGACCGCCAGTGCGTACACTTCGCGCGATCGTGCGCGCGAAGCCTTGGGTTTACGCATGGTTACGCGGGTGAACTCGGCGCGCAACTCACGCAGGTAGTCGTCAAAGCCCGCTCCCTGGAACAATTTGATCAGGAACGAACCACCGGGCCGCAACCATTGCCGGCTGAAATCAAGCGCGATTTCAGCCAGTGCCATCGCGCGAATCTGGTCGGCCATCGCCACACCACTCATATTGGGGGCCAGATCGGACAGTACAAGATCCACCTGCGCGCCCTGCAGCCGCGACTCCAGCTCCCTGAGCACGCCCTCCTCGCGAAAGTCGCCCTGCAGGAATTCCACGCCGGGAATCTCGTCCATGGCCAGGATATCCAGTGCCACCACGCGCCCGGTCGCGCCCAGCCGCTGGCGCACCAGCTGCGACCAGCTGCCTGGTGCCGCGCCCAAATCGACAACGACGCTGCCGGGCTTGAGCAGATGATCACGGGCGATGAGCTCTTCCAGCTTGTATACCGCCCGCGAGCGCAGACCTTCGGCCTGCGCCTTTTTCACATATTCATCGCTGAAGTGCTCGCGCAGCCAGCCAGCACTGCTCTTGCTGCGGGACATGGGAAACGCCGTGTGGGAGTCCGTCAAGGATACCGGGAAAGCACGCGTCGTACCCGGTCACAAGTCCGGAACACCGGCATCGTGGCCTCATGCGCGTGTTACCCTGACGCCTTACGACACCGGCCTCCGGGCACTTCCGCATGCTGCTGACCCCAACGCAAACCCGTTACCTGCGCAGCCTGGCGCACAACCAGAGCGCCGTCATCCTGCTTGGCGCCAAGGGCGCCACGCCGGCGGTCATCAAGGAACTGGACGGCGCACTCAGCCACCACGAGCTGGTCAAGGTCAAGCTCTCGGCTGGCGACGCCACCGAGCGTAAGGCGCAGCTGGAAACGCTCATGGGCGGTACGCAAGCGCAAAGCGTGCAGCAGATCGGGCATACGGCCGTCCTGTTTCGGCGCAACGCCGACGAACCCAAGATCGCGCTGCCACGCTGATGGATCTCGCTCTGGACCGCCCCGAAGGGTATTTGTTCGTGCGCCGCGTCGGCGCACACAGCGTGACCCTGGTTGACCGCGACCTGGCGGAGAGTTTCCTGCTGGCGCCTGACCGTGCCGTTGAACACTGGCCCGTGGCCGATGCGCAGGAACTCGGCGCCGCCCATGTCGACGCCGTGCTGGAACTCAAGCCGGAGCTGGTGCTGCTCGGCACCGGTGCTCATCAAGTGTTTCCGGCGGCCGCGTTCATGGCCGGCTTCCTGCAGCGCGGCATCGGCGTTGAAGTAATGGACAACGCCGCCGCCGCCCGTACCTACAACCTGCTGGCCAGCGAAAGTCGCCATGTGGTGGCCGGCTTCATCCTGCCACCAGCATCCGGTCCACGCTGACGACAGCAGACGCGCGCAACCGGCGCGCCTCGGTCAACGCAATCCCAACCACGCCCTCGGCGCGACGTTCTCAGCGTGCCGGCAAGTAGGCCAGCGGATCAACCGGATTGCCATCCTTGCGGATCTGGAAACCCAGACCGTTGCGCTCGGCGCCGGTCGAGCCCATCTCGGCAATCTGTTGCCCGGCAGTGACGCGTTGCCCTTCCTTGACCAGCCGCTTGCGGTTGTGGCTGTAGGCCGACAACATGCTGTCGCTGTGCTTGACGATGACCAGCTCGCCATAACCTACCAACCCGTTACCGCTGTAGACCACCACGCCATCGGCGGCGGCCCGCACCGGGTCACCCGCTGCACCGGCAATCTCAATGCCGGGGATGGCATCGCCAGGCTTGAACTGGCGCGCCACGGCGCCTGGTGCCGGCCAGCGCCAGACCAATGCGCCGACAGTCCGCGACGCTGCCGGCGGGACGGCCGAAGGCGCCGCCGGTGGTGGTGAAGGTGTCTTTGTCGCGCCGGATGATGCGCCGGCAACCGGCACCACGCCGGTCGAGGCGCTGGCGACCGGCGTCGCGGACGGGGCACCACTGGTCGATGCCGCCGGCGGCGTTGCAGCGTTTGCACCAGCTGGCGCGACCGGCTCGAACACGGGGGCTGATGCGGTTGCGCCTGGCGCGGCAGTTGATGCCGGCGCGTGACTGGCCGTCACCGGCGCCGCTGCCGCACTCGTGCTGCCGGCGCGTGCGGCGGCGCGGCGCGGCGAGAGTGCCAGCGTCTGCCCCGGCCAGATGGTGTACGGCTCGGCAATTTGATTCCACTGCGCCAGATCGCGGAAATCCACGCTGTTGCGAAAGGCAATGGAATACAGCGTATCGCCCTTGCGCACGACGTAGCTGCCGCCCGGCACTGGCGTGCGCGCATGTGTGGTCGGGTGCGCAGTGCCGTACCCCGGCGCGGGTTCGATCACCACGGAGCGGTTGAGCGGGCCACAGCCGGCAAGCACCAAGCCAGCGGCGGCAGCGACCAACCATGTCAGACGAAAAGGCATGGCGACCAGCATACCGAGCCAGTCGTGGATTTTCACATGCCCGTTCATCGCAGCCACAACCACAGACCAAGCCCCACCAGCAACGCCAACGCGGCCCAACCTACCCACTCGATGTTCTTGCGCAGCATGTGCTCGGCACGCTCGCCAAACAGACGAATCAGGAGTGCCAGCAGCCACACGCGCTTGCCGCGACCGACCGCCATGCAGGCCATGAAAGGCACGATCGGCACGCCGACAATCCCGGCCGCCCAAGTGACGAACTTCATCGGAATGACAGGCTGCAAGGCAGCCAACGTCAACGCACCGAGCATGGTCAACCAATGCTGGTTCATGTCCAGGCGCAACGCGGCGACCCAGGTGGTGATGGTCGATTGCATGTGTGCGCTGAAAAGCGGCCGCACAAACTCGTACGCCCAATGCCCGAGCGCGTAGCCCACCAGGGCACCCAGCAGGGAAAACAGCAGCGACATGTTGGCGTAGAAAAACGCCCGCTTGCGCCGGGCCAGCATCATGGGCGCCAGCATGACCTCGGGCATCACCGGAAAGATGAAAGCCTCGACGAAACTCAAGCCGCACAGATAATGCACGGCGCGCGGCGCCTGTGCCCAGCGCAAGGCCCGCGCGTACAAATCACCGAATAGACGCATCAGCCAATTCCGCCCAGCAGCGGCACGAAACTCACCGCGCCCAGTTCTTCCTGGACAAAATCGCCGTGACCGTCGCCATGCATGCGAATCAGGGTTTGCCGGCTGGGAGAGCCGACCGGCGCGACCAACACGCCATCAGGCGAGAGCTGATCGAGAATCTGCGTGGGAATGGCATCGCCGGCCGCGGTCAGGATGATGGCATCGAACGGCGCTTCGTCGACCCAGCCCAGCTTCCCGTCGTCGTGCCGCGTGCGCAGGTTCTGCAAACCCAGCTGGCGGAAGCGGCGGCGTGCCTGGCGCAGCAGCTCCTCGATCCGCTCCACACTGAAAACCTGTGGCACCAATTTGGCCAGCACCGCCGCCTGGTAACCCGAACCGGTGCCAATTTCCAGCACCTTCTGTGGCATGCCAAACTCCAGCAGCGCCTCGGTCATGCGCGCCACCACCCACGGCTGTGAAATCGTCTGGCCGTGGCCAATCGGCAAGGCCGTGTTTTCATAGGCGTGGGAATGCAACGCCTGATCAATGAAGTGATGCCGCGGCAAGTTGCGCATGACATCGATGACCCGTGCATCGGCAATGCCGGACTCGCGCAAGCCGTCCACCATGTGATCGCGCGCGCGCTGCGAAGTCACACCCTCGCCGCGCAGCTGTGCCGGTGGCAGCGGATAGACGCCGTTCATCGATTGGATGCCTCCCGCCCGGATGTGCGTTGTGCGGCCGAGTCCTCGCCCAACCCCTGCATCCAGCTGCTGACCTTCTCCAGCGCCTGAAAGCGGGTCAAGTCGACATGGATCGGCGTAACGGAGATATAGCCGCGCCGCACCGCGTTGAAATCCGTACCGGCGCTGGCATCCTCCACCTCACCTGCCGGACCGATCCACCAGATCGGCCGACCACGCGGATCGGTCTGGGCAATGGAAGGTGCCGAGCGGTGGCGTCGACCCAGTCGCGTGACCTCGAAGCCGTGGATTTCATCCCACGGTCGATCCGGCACATTGACGTTGAGGATGGTATCGGCCGGCAGCGGATTGACCAGCAAGCGATGCATCAGCAACAAAACGGCCTTGGCGGCGCTGTCGTAATGAATGCCGTTGTGGTCGGTACTGACCAGCGACACGGCAATCGCCGGCAGGCCGAGGAAGCGCCCTTCCATGGCAGCCGACACCGTGCCCGAATAGATGACGTCGTCGCCGAGGTTGGCCGAATTGTTGATGCCCGACACGACGATGTCCGGCTCGTCATCGAGCAGTCCGGCCAGTGCCAGATGCACGCAATCGGTGGGCGTCCCGGCCACGCGAAAGTAACCGTTGCCCATGGTCAGCACGCGTAGCGGCGCATCGAGCGTGAGCGAGTTGCTGGCCCCGGAGCGATCACGATCAGGCGCCACCACGGTGACTTCGCCGACCGCACGCAAGCTCTCGGCGAGCACGTGAATGCCCGGTGCATCCACGCCATCGTCGTTGCTGACCAAGACTCGCATGTTGCCCCACTGACCGAAAAAATCGCGGATGCGCGCCGCGGAACGCAGGCTGGTCAGTCTACTCGACGCACACGATGGATTCACACCATCGCCGCCCTGCATTGAAACCAGCGTCCCGCATCACGCCAGCAATTCGCGCATGACGACGGTGGCGTAGCTCCCGGCGGGCAACTGGAAGGTGAGCTCCAGCGCCTCCTCCGACAACCAGCGCCAGCGCAATTGTTGCGGCAGCAGACGCAGCGGGCGGCGCTCCTGATCCATGCGCGCGGCGACCAGGCCGGATACCAGATCGGCACACGCCGCGGCGACATCGCGCTCCAGTTGCCCCACGTCACCCCCGGTTGGCGGCTCGCCGCGCCCCCACAACGGGCCGGAAGGGTGGATGTCTCCACTGGCCAGGCGCTCGGCCAGCGCGGGGGTGAAAGCTTCCGGCCCAAACCATGATCGCGAGCCGGCCAGTGACCAGATTTCGCCGTCCAGCGGCGTGTCCCACGCCCCGCGCTCGACGCGCGTGCCAAGCACGCTGTTGAATATCTGCGAGCGCGCGGCCGACAGCAGGATGGAACGGTGGTTGCGATCGACGCGGCGCCCGGCAAACATCGCCCGCGCCTGCGCCAGGTTGCCGTGCTCGCGGCCGAAGCGCTGCTCACCGTAATAGTTGGGCACGCCGCGCGCGGCGATCTGCCCGAGCACGCGCTCGGCTGCAGCGTGATCGCCGGCAACCTCACGCACTACCAGCACGAAACGGTTGCCCCGCAAGCCGCCGCGCTTGAGTTTGCGCGTATGCCGCGTTGCCGCCAGCACGCGCACACCATCGACGGCGAGCACCGACCAATCCGGGTCGGCCTTGCCCGGCAGCTGCACGGAAAAGGTCTGCCGGGTCACCGCATGGCGATCCTTCATCCCGGCATAGCCGACCGCCACCGGAGCAACGCCGGCGAACCGGGCCAGTTCGCGCGCCACCCAATCGGTATTGACGCCGCGCTTTTCAACCCACAACCATGCGTGTTCGCCATGACCGTCAGCGTCGTAGCCCAGGACTTCCTCCACCTGGAAATCGGTATCGGTGCTGCGCAAGCGACCGCGCAATGGTGCGCCGCCAAAAGCCCGCGGCAATTCGTCAACGGCGACATCGCCGTCCTTCTCAGACATCCCGCTCTCCCGCGCCGATGCCGGCGCCATGTGCAAATCCCGGACCGTGTCCACGCCCTGCCGCGTATGCGGTCACATCAGGAACACGCTGGCCAGCCCGAGGAAAATGAAAAACCCGCCGCTGTCGGTCATGGCGGTAATCAGCACGCTGGAACCAATGGCCGGATCACGGCCGACACGCGCCATGAGCATGGGAATGCCGACGCCGCAAAACGCCGCCAGCAGCAGATTGAGCGCCATTGCCGCCGTCATGACCATGCCCAGCGCCACATTGTCATACAGCAGCCACGCCACCACGCCCAGCACGCCGCCCCAGATCAGGCCGTTGATCAGCGCCACCGTCAACTCCTTGCGCCACAGGCGCCGGGCACTGGTCAGACTGATTTGATTGAGCGCCAACGCCCGCACGATCATGGTGATGGTCTGGTTGCCGGAATTGCCGCCAATGCCGGCGACGATCGGCATCAAGGCCGCCAGCGCCACCAGCTCGCGGATGGAACCCTCAAACACGCTGATCACGCGCGAGGCAATGAACGCGGTGAACAAATTGACCGCCAGCCACGCCCAGCGGTTACGCAGTGATTTCCACACCGAGGCAAAGATGTCCTCCTCCTCGCGCAAACCGCCGCGGCTCAGGGCTTCACTGTCGGCCGCTTCGCGGATGACGTCGACCATCGCGTCGACCGTGATGCGACCGATCAAATGCCCGGTGGCATCCACCACCGGCGCCGTGACCAGGTCGTAACGCTCAAACGCCTGCGCCACTTCCGAAACATCATCGGCGGGATGAAAGGTGTTGACATCCGGCGCCATGACCGCGCTCACCATCTGCTCCGGCGAATTGACCAGCAGCCAGTGCAGCGGCAGCACGCCAGTCAGCACATTGGCCTTGTTGATGACGAACAGCTTGTCGGTCTGCGCCGGCAGCTCGTCAAACCGGCGCAGATAACGCAGCACCACTTCGAGGCTGACGTCCTCGCGGATGGTGACCATCTCGAAATCCATCAGCGCGCCAACCTGATCGTCCTGGTAGGACAACGCCGACTGCAGTTGCTCGCGCTGCTCGGCATCCAGGCTGGCCATGAGCTCCGGCAGCATGGCGCTGGGCAAATCGTCGACCAGGTCGGCCAGCTCGTCGGTATCCAGCGTCTCGGCCGCGGCGAGGATTTCATGCCGGTCCATGTCGGCAATGAGCGACTCACGCACCGCGTCGGACACTTCCAGCAGGATGTCGCCATCGTGGTCGGATTTGACCAGCTGCCAGGCCGCCAGACGTTCATCCAGCGGCAGCGATTCGAGGATGAAGGCGATGTCGGCCGGGTGCAGATCAGCCAGCTGCGCGCGCAGCTGCGCCTCCAACGCCCCTTCCAGCGCCGTCTCGCCACGCGCCGCGAAGATCGCGGCAATGGCCTCAAGGCGGCCATGCAGGCGCTGCGCGGCGCGGCTTTCAACCTCGGTCATGAGCGCTCCAGCAGCACGCTGGCCTGCGCTGCGATGCCTTCGCCACGGCCGACAAAGCCAAGCCGCTCGGTGGTCGTCGCCTTGATGCTGATCTGCGCCAGCGCGACATCAAGATCGTGCGCCAGATACTCGCGCATGCGCGGTATATGGACGGCCAGATGCGGCGTCTGGGCCACAACCGTGATATCGGCGTTGCCCAAGGTGAATCCGGCCGCCCGCATCAAGTCCGCCGCATGGCGCAGGAAGCCGCGGCTGTCGGCGCCACGCCAGCGCGGGTCATCCGGCGGGAAGTGCGTGCCGATGTCGCCCAGCGCCAAGGCACCCAGGATGGCATCGCACAAGGCATGGATCACGACGTCGCCATCGGAGTGCGCCACCAGGCCACGATCGTGGGCAATGCGCACGCCGCCGAGCACGACGTGGTCGCCCACGCCAAACGCGTGTACATCGAAGCCGGTGCCAATGCGCATCAGCCAGTCCTCGCAAGCAAATATTCCGCCAGGGCGAAATCCGCCGGCGTCGTGACCTTGATGTTGTCCTCCGCACCCTCCACCAGGCGCGGCTGGAAACCAGCCCGTTCCATCGCCATGGCTTCGTCGCTGACGGCAACACCCGACGCCAGCGCCGCTTCCAGCGCGTGTTGCAATAAACCACGCCGGAACATCTGCGGCGTGAAGGCGCGCCAGCGTGAATCACGCGACTCCGTACGTACGCTACAGCCGGCATCATCGGCGCACTTGAGCGTATCGCGCAGCGGCGCAGCCAGCAGCGCGCCATCGCCATCTCCGGCCGCCAGCAATTGGCTGATGTCGGCCGCGCGCACGCAGGGGCGCGCCGCATCGTGCACCAGCACAAAATCGGTGGCAGCTACTTTTTCCGGCAAGGCACGCAAGCCCGCCAGCACGGAAAGACTGCGCGTGTCGCCGCCAACGGCGCGCACCACCGGTTTACCCTGCAACACCGTCCAGCCGGGCCACAGCGTGTCGTCGCCGGCAAGCACCACCACGAGGCCGGCCACGCCCGGATGGCGCGCCAAGCGCTGCAGGGTATGCCAGATCAAGGGCTGGCCGGCCAGCGATCGATATTGCTTCGGGCAGATACCGCCAGCACGCACGCCACGGCCGGCGGCCGGCACGACGCACCACAACGGGCCGCCGCTCATGGTGACCCGGCAGGTGCGGCTGGCGGTGGCGGCGGCAAGATGCTGCCGGCATGGGCTGGCTGCTCAACCACCTGGTAAAACACCTCACCCGGTTTGATCAAGCCAAGCTCCGTACGTGCCCGCGCCTCGATGGCCTGATCGCCGTGCTTGAGGTCAAGCACGTCGGCGGCCAGCGCGCGATTGCGCTGGATCAGCTTGGCGTTGTCGTCGGCCTGCTTTTTCACCGCAGTGCGCAAGTTGTCCATGGCCTGCATGCCGTCGTCGCCAGACCACAACTTGAACTGCAAGGCCACGAACGCCACCAGCAGGATCAGGGCAATCCAGCGCAGCATGCCAGCGAACCCGTGTCAGCCCGGCAGGCGCGCGAGGTTGGGAAACGCCTGTCGTCCGGCGTAATGCGCATTCGCACCCAGCGCCTCCTCGATGCGCAGCAACTGGTTGTATTTGGCCACGCGATCGGAGCGGCACAGCGAGCCGGTCTTGATCTGCGTCGCCGTGGTGGCCACGGCGATATCGGCGATGGTGGTGTCCTCGGTTTCACCTGAACGATGCGAGATCACCGCTGCGTAATGCGCATCGTGCGCCATGGTGATGGCCTGCAGCGTCTCCGACAGCGTGCCGATCTGATTGACCTTGACCAGGATGGCGTTGGCAATATGCCGCTCGATGCCCTCGCGGAAAATGGCCGGGTTGGTGACAAACAAATCGTCACCCACCACTTGCACGCGCTCGCCGATGCTGTCGGTCAGAAGTTTCCAGCCCTCCCAGTCGCCCTCGGCCATGCCGTCTTCAATGGTGATGATGGGATACTGCCGCGCCCAGCCGGACAGCAGATCGGCAAACTGTGCCGACGTGTACTGCTGGCCTTCGCCCGCCAGGTCGTAGCGCCCGTCGCGGTAAAACTCCGAGCTGGCGGCATCCAACCCCAGCAAGATGTCCTTGCCCACGGCGTAGCCGGTGGTATGGATTGCCTCCAGGATGGTTTCAATGGCCTCGACGTTGGAGCGCAGGTTGGGCGCAAAGCCACCCTCGTCGCCCACCGCCGTGGCCAGCCCGCGCCTGTGCAGGACCGCCTTCAAGGCATGGAAGATTTCCGCGCCGGCACGCAAGGCTTCGGCAAACGACGGCAGCCCCACCGGCAAGACCATGAACTCCTGCACATCAATGTTGTTGTCCGCGTGCATGCCGCCGTTGATGATGTTCATCATCGGCACGGGGAGAGCCAGCGCCGCGGCACCATGGCCGGCCGCGCCATTGCCCATCGCGGCCAGATAGCGCCACAGCGGTTCGCCCTGCGCATCCGCGGCAGCACGTGCGGCGGCCATCGACACCCCGAGCAACGCATTGGCGCCCAGCCGGCCCTTGTTGGGCGTGCCATCCAGGGCAATCAGGGCTGCATCCAGGCCACGCTGATCACACGCATCATACCCGCGCAGGGCATCGGCAATGGATGTATTGACGTTGGCCACGGCCTGGCGCACGCCCTTGCCGCCGTAGCGCGACTTGTCGCCATCACGCAATTCCACCGCCTCGCGCGAGCCGGTAGAGGCGCCACTGGGCACGGCAGCGCGGCCAAAGCTGCCATCAGCCAGGGTCACTTCGGCTTCCAACGTGGGATTACCTCGCGAATCAAGGATTTCGCGGGCGTGGATGTGGGTGATTTCGGTCGTCATGGTCGCTAGTCAGTGAGGTGTGTCGCAGGAGCCCGCTCGCGGGCGATACTCCTGTGGTGGGTCAAGGCATCGCCCGCAAGCGGGCTCCTATAGGTCTTGCTCCAGGAAGCCATGGCGCTTGGTGACGGCGTCGAGCTCCAGCAGTGATTCAAGCAGGCCCGCCATTTTGTCCAGCGGCCACGAATTGGGGCCATCGCTCAGCGCCCGATCCGGATGCGGATGGGTCTCGGCAAACAGCCCGGCAACGCCAACGGCCACCGCCGCGCGCGCCAGCACCGGGACAAACTCGCGCTGGCCGCCGGAACTGGCGCCCTGCCCGCCGGGCAGTTGCACCGAGTGGGTGGCGTCAAACACTACCGGACAGCCGGTGTTGCGCATGACGCTCAAGCTGCGCATGTCCGACACCAGGTTGTTGTAGCCAAAACTTGCGCCGCGCTCGCACACCATGATGGCGTCGTTGCCGGCATGTTTTGCCTTGGCCACGACATGCTGCATGTCCCACGGCGCCAGAAACTGGCCCTTCTTGATGTTGACCGGCCGCCCGGCGCGCGCGACCTTCTGGATGAAATCCGTCTGCCGGCACAGGAAGGCCGGCGTCTGCAGCACATCGACCACTGCGGCGACCTCGTCCATCGGCGTGTATTCGTGCACGTCGGTGAGCACCGGCACGCCGACCTGGCGCTTGACTTCGGCCAGCACGCGCAGGCCTTCCTCCAGGCCCGGCCCGCGAAAGCTCGCGTCGGACGAGCGGTTGGCCTTGTCGAAGCTCGACTTGAAGATGAAATGCATCCCCAGCCGCTGCGTGATCTCCTTGAGCGTGCCGGCGGTGTCCACCTGCAGCTGCTCGGACTCGATCACGCACGGCCCGGCAATCAGGAACAGTGGCTGGTCCAGCCCGACCTCGAAGCCGCAAAGTTTCATGCCATCTCCCGGCGCACGCAGCGCCGCGGGTCAAAGGTCGACAAGCGTGACGCCGCCGCCACGCACCAACTCACGCACTGACCTGCTGGTCGGCAAGCGCCGGCGCTTCCCGCACGGCCTGATACTCGCGCGCGGCACGCACGAAGCCACTGAACAAGGGGTGCCCGTCGCGCGGGGTGGAAGTGAACTCCGGATGGGCCTGGCAAGCGAGAAACCACGGATGGCGCTGGCGCGGCAACTCGATCATCTCCACCAGCAGATCGTCCATGGACTTGCCGGAGATGACCAGTCCGAGATCCTCGAACGGCTGGCGATAATGGTTGTTGAATTCGTAGCGGTGGCGATGGCGCTCGCGGATCACATCCTGGCCGTACAACTCACGCGCCAGCGTGCCGGCCTTCAGGCGGCATTCCTGCGAACCCAGGCGCATCGTGCCGCCCATGTCCGAGCCATCGCTGCGCTGCTCGACTTCGCCGCTGGCCGTGGTCCATTCGGTAATCAGCGCAATCACCGGGTTGGGCGTGCCACGATCGTTTTCGGTGGAATCGGCATCGGCCAGCCCGGCAACGTTGCGGGCAAAATCGACTACCGCCGCGTGCATGCCATAGCAAATGCCGAAATACGGCACGCCATGCTCGCGCGCATAGCCGGCGGCCTGCACCTTGCCCTCGAAACCACGCTTGCCAAAGCCACCCGGCACCAGGATGGCGTCGACATGATCGAGCACCGCCGCGGCGCCACGCGATTCGATCTGCTCGGCATCGACCCAATCGAGATTGACCCGCACCGACTGCGCGATGCCGCCATGGCGCAAGGCCTCGCCGAGCGACTTGTAGGCGTCCTTGTGCTCCACGTACTTGCCGACAATGGCAATGCGCACCTCGCCCTTGGGGTGCTCCATGGCATCGACCGTGCGCTGCCAGCTGGACAAGTCAGCCGGCTGCGCGTCCAGCCCGAGCTGCTGCACGACGATGTCGTCCAAACCTTGCGCATGCAGCCACAACGGCTGCTTGTAGATGATGTCCACGTCGGCCGCGCTGATCACCGCGCTCTCGGGCACGTTGGTGAAAAGCGCGATCTTGCGCCGTTCCATCTCCGGCAGCGGTTCTTCGCAGCGACACAGCAGGATGTCCGGCTGGATACCGATGGAGCGCAACTCCTTGACCGAATGCTGGGTCGGCTTGGTCTTGATCTCGCCGGCAGCCTTGATGAACGGCACCAAGGTCAAGTGCATGAACAAGGTCCGCGTCGCGCCGTGCTCGATGCGCAGCTGGCGAATGGCCTCGAGGAACGGCTGTGATTCAATGTCGCCCACGGTGCCGCCAATTTCGACCAGGCCCACATCAAAGCCGCGCGTGGCCTCATGGATGCAGTGCTTGATCTCGTCGGTGATGTGCGGGATCACCTGCACGGTGGCCCCGAGGTAGTCGCCACGGCGCTCCTTGCGGATCACGCTTTCGTAAATCTTGCCGGTGGTGACGGAGTTCTTGCCACCCAGGCGCGTGCGCATGAAGCGCTCGTAGTGGCCAAGGTCCAAGTCCGTCTCCGAACCATCGTCGGTGACGTATACCTCGCCATGCTGGAACGGGCTCATCGTGCCCGGATCGACATTGATGTACGGGTCGAGTTTCATCATGGTGACGGAAAGCCCGCGCGCCTCAAGGATGGCTGCGAGCGAGGCCGCCGCAATGCCCTTGCCAAGCGAGGACACTACGCCGCCAGTGACGAAAATCAGGGGAGTCATGGTTTGCGCCGTACAGGAAATAGGTATTTTAGCGACAAAGCCCGCCGCGCACACGGGCCGTGCGCCGCGCACGCCCCCGACGAAGGCCCTGTTAGCATCCGCGCATGAGCCAATCCATCTCCAATCGCATCTCTGCGCTGCGCGCTGCCATGGCACAGCACGGCGTCGACGCGGTGCTGGTGCCCAGCGCCGACCCGCACCTGTCCGAGTACCTGCCAGCGCATTGGCAAGCGCGCACGTGGTTGTCAGGCTTCGACGGCTCGGCCGGTACGCTGGTGGTCACCGCCGGCGATGCGCTGCTGTGGACCGACTCGCGCTACTTCGACCAAGCCCGGCAACAGCTGCCTGCCAGCGGCGCGAAGCTGATGAAACTCGGCGTGCCACATGCCGCTGAACACGTTGCCTGGCTGCAGACGCACCTGAAGTCTGGCGCAACGTTGGCCGTGGCTGGCGACAGCGTGTCGGTCGCCGCGCGCCAAAACCTGCAGCAGGCCCTGGGCGCACACTCGATCGACGTGCGCACGGATCTCGACTTGCCTGGCGAGATCTGGACTGACCGGCCAGCCTTGCCGCATGCGCCCATCACCGCCCATCCGCCGGCCTATGCCGTCACCACGCGCGCGCAAAAACTGGCCCGCCTGCGCCGTGCGCTGGAGACCGCGGGCGCCACGGTGCATCTGCTGTCGACGCTGGACGATATCGCCTGGCTGCTCAACCTGCGTGGCAGTGACGTGGAGTGCAACCCGGTATTCCTTGCCCATCTGTTGTTGGCCGTGGATGGCCGCGCCACATTGTTTGCCGACCGTAACCGGCTGGATCAAGCATTGCTCGCGGCATTGGCCGAGGATGGTGTGCAAGTCGCGCCCTATGCCGGCATCGGCGACGCCCTGCGCGCGCTGACCGGCGATCAGGTCGTGCTGCTGGACAGCGCCCATGTCGCCTGCGGCGTGGTCGATGCCATGGCCGAAGGTGTGCGCGTCATTGACGCGGACAACCCAACCACCTTGTTCAAGGCGATCAAGACGCCGGCCGAACTTGACCACATTCGTCAAGCCATGCGCCGCGATGGTGCCGCCCTGGTGCAGGCATTCCGCGAGATCGAGGAGCGCCTCGCACACGGCGTGGCGACCAGCGAATGCGACGTCGACACACTGCTGCATGCCGCACGCCGCGTGCAGCCGGGCTGGGTTGGCGAAAGCTTTGCCACCATCGCCGGCTACCAGGCCAACGCAGCCCTGCCCCATTACCGCGCCACGCCGGAACACCATGCCACACTCGCTGCACGCGGACTGCTGCTGATCGACTCCGGCGCGCAATATCTCGGCGGCACTACCGACATCACTCGCGTACTGGCGCTGGGCGAAACCACGCCCGAGCAGCGGCGCGATGCCACGCTGGTGCTCAAGGGGATGATTGCGCTGTCACGCGCCCGCTTTCCGCAAGGCGCCAGCGGCCCGCAGCTGGACGCGCTGGCGCGGGCGCCGCTGTGGGCGTGCGGTCTCGACTATGGACATGGCACCGGACACGGCGTGGGATATTTCCTCAACGTGCACGAAGGCCCGCACGGCATTCGCCCGCCCGCGCCCAATGCAGCCTTGGTGCCGCTGCAGGCTGGCATGATCTCCTCGATCGAGCCCGGCGTGTACAAGCCTGGCCGCCATGGCATCCGGCACGAAAACCTGGTCGTGGTTGCCGCTGCCGATCACACCGAATTTGGTGAGTTCCTCGGTTTCGAGACCTTGACGCTATGCCCGTTTGATCGCCGACTGCTGGAGATGGCGCTGCTCAGCCCCGACGACCGCGCCTGGCTGGACGATTACCACGCCCAGGTACGCAGCGCATTGGCGCCGCTGCTGGACGGCGCCGACCTGGCGTGGCTGCAATGGCATTGCGCGCCGCTGTGAGCACATCGCCAACAGTCAGGCCGGGCTAGAAGGCGGCCCGCAAGACAGGCCCAACGCGGATTTAAGCCCACCCGCCATGGCGCAGGCAAGAGTCCACCGCCAGTGTGGCGGTGGACCATGGTTCGCCTTGCGCGTGTTGACGTGCCCGCCTCAGCGGAAATGCTTGGCGCCGACATCGACCGTTTCCGGATGCATGAAGTACTCATGCAGGTATTTCTCACCTTCGTCGCACAGGGCAGTGACGACCGTCTTGAGTTCGGGGAAATTCTCGCGGATACGCTTGGCCGCCAGCATGTGCGCGCCGGAGCTGGGCCCGCAGAACAGGCCGTAAGTACGCGCCAGGCGCTTCATCTCGGTCACCGCGTCGGTGCTGGATACGCTCAGCACTTCGTTGATCAATTGGCTGTGGCGCTGGAAGATGCCGGGCACGAAGCCGTCGGAAATGCCCTCGATATTGTGCGTGGCGATTTCGCCGCACAGGATGGTGCACGATTCGGACGGCTCCATCGCAAACAGGCGCACCTTCGGGTTGGCCGCGCGAAACGCCTGGCCGACGCCAATCAAGGTGCCGCCAGTGCCCACGCCAAGCACCAGCGCGTCCGGCAACTGGCCCTCCGGCAACTGGCGCAGGATTTCCGGCCCCAGCACCTGGCGGTTCTCCTCGACGTTCCATTCCGACTCGAACTGGCCTGGGGCGAAGTAGCCCGGCTGCTGGCCCAGTTCGCGTGCGCGCTTGAGCGCCTCGCTGACATGAAAATTGCCGCAGAACAGCACTTCGGCACCATAGGCACGCGAAATGGCCACGCGCTCGCTGGACATGCCTTCAGGCATCACCACCAGCATGCGGTAGCCCTTGACCGCGGCCACCATGGACAAGGCGTTGCCGGTGTTGCCGCTGGTTGCCTCGACAATGGTGTCGCCGGGCTTGAGCAGACCCTCGCCCTCGGCTTTTTCAATCATGTACTTGGCAATGCGTGCCTTGATCGAGCCCGATGGGTTGAGGAACTCGACCTTGGCGTAGACGCCTTCCAGATGCAGCAGCGGTGTATCACCCACCGCGTCAAGGATATTGGGCGACACGGTGCTGAAGCGGGTAGACATGGTGCGAAGACTCCGAGGAATGAAGACGAAACGTGCTCAGGCAGGTTTCCCGTCGTGCTGATGCGCCATGGTGTCCAGCGCCAGCGTGGAATGCGCGTAGGCACCACCAGCGCGCATCTCGGCGGCGACCCAGATCGCCTCCATGATCTGCTGCTCGGTCGCGCCGTGCTTGAGCGCCTCGGCCGTATGTCCCTTGATGCAATAAGGACACTGCGTGACGTGCGCCACGGCCACGGCAATCAGCTGTTTGGTGACATTGGGCAATGCCCCATCGGCAAACACGGCAGCGCTGAAAGCCTTGAATGCCTTGAGCGGCTCGGGCGCGAGCTCGCGGCGCTTGCGTGCAATGTCGATGCTGGAAGCCGGGTACATGGGTGTGTCCATAAAATTTCTCCTGCAGTGGTCAGCGGCCAAGCCGCTCCTTGTCACCGCGATCGACCGCGGCGATCCGTATCGGTATAGCACCAAGCGCCATGGCCGCGCGTATCACGGGGCGCGGCAGCCGGCTGCGATCAATCGGGTACTGGCGAAGTGCCTTGTACCCAGCTGGGTGGGTCGCTGGCCGGGAAACTCTGCTCCAATTGATCGTCAATGCTTTCTTCCAGATCGGTTGGCTCGGGCCACCGGCGTCCGGGCCGCGGCACATGGCCTGCGTCATCGCCCGTGGCCGATGGCCGGCCGCGCGCATCCTCACGCCGGGCCCGCGCCGCTTGTCGCATGTGGAACATCATTGCCCCGACTCCTGCACAGCTGACTGTGCCGCCGTCACGCAGTTGACGCCGCGATCCGCACGCGGCGCACTACCCGGGCTGATGTCCCACTTCCGTGTGTCGCTACAACCCCAGGTTGTTGTGTTCCAGCACGCGTTCGGCACGGTAACTGGACCGCACCAACGGGCCAGCTACGGCTTCGACGAAGCCCATGCCCAGCGCCAGCTCGCGATACTGCTTGAATTGATCGGGCGTCACGAAACGCTCGACGGGAAGGTGGTTGGGACTGGGGCGCATGTACTGGCCCATGGTGACGACATCCACATTGGCGTCGCGAATGTCGCGCAAGGTCTGCTCAAGCTCAGCATCGGTCTCGCCCAGACCCAACATCAAACTGGTCTTGGTCAGCGTCTTGGGCGCGTGCTGCTTGGCAAAGCGCAGCACACCCAGCGTCTGCTGGTAGCCGGCACGCGGATCGCGCACCGGATGCGTCAATCGCTCCACGGTTTCCAGGTTTTGCGCGTAGGTCACCAGGCCTGCATCCAGCACCGTTGCCACCGAATCCAGGTTGCCGGCAAAGTCGGGCGTCAGCGCCTCCACCGCGGTCTTGGGCGAACGCTGGTGGATGGCTTTGACGCAGGCCGCGTAATGGGCCGCGCCGCCGTCCGGCAAGTCATCACGATCCACCGACGTCAGCACGACGTATTTGAGCCCCATCAGGGCCACCGCATCGGCCACCTGCAGCGGCTCCATCGGGTCAAGCCAGCCGTTGGGGTTGCCCGTGCTGACCGAGCAGAACTTGCATGCACGCGTGCACACCGACCCCATCAACATCAGCGTCGCCGTGCCGCGGCCCCAGCATTCGGCAATGTTGGGGCACTTGGACTCGGCACAGACAGTGCTCAGATGATGGCTGCGCACGATGCTGCGCACCTCTTCGTACTGCGCGCCACTGGGCAGCTTGACCCGCAGCCACGGCGGCTTGTGGCCGACATCGGGAACCAGCCGCGACGGGTTGGGCTTGATGCCGCCCTTGATGGCCCGCGTGCCTTGCGGGCTCACGAACTTGGCGCCATCAGGGACGCGCACTGGCTTGTCAGGAGTAAGGGTGTCGCTCGCCATGGGCCGAAATCTCGTTGATGCTGGCAGTCTCATGCACGGCCGACACCGGCGCACTGACGTACATCAGCCGGCGCCGGCGCACGGTTCGCAGCGGGGCCGGCCAGAATCGACTTGGGGCTGCGTTCAACCGCGTTGGGGTGGAACCAGACGCAGTTTAACCGGCGTGCGCACGTTATTGCGGCACAACATCCGTTCGATCTCCGCGGCAGCCAGTGGCCAGGCGTAAAGATAGCCCTGGCCTTCGTCGCAGCCCGCCGCCAGCAGGAACTCGTGCTGGGCCTCGGTCTCGATGCCCTCGGCAATGGTGCCCAGCCCCAGGCTGTGGGCCATGACCAGCATGGCGCGGGCGATGGCCGCGTCGTTGCCGTTGTCGGGCAAGCCGGTGACGAACGAGCGATCAATCTTGACGTGCGCCACAGCCGGCAGCTTGAGATAGGACATGGATGAATAGCCGGTGCCAAAATCATCGATGGCCACGCCGATGCCCAGGCCGGCCAGTGTCCGCATGGTGCGCAGTACGTCGTCGCCCAGGCGCAACATGGCGCTCTCGGTGATCTCCAGCAACAACCGGTCGGCCGCGATATGCATGCCATGCAAGGTGCGGGTGACGCGCTCCACGAACGCCGGATGGCCAAACCAGCGCGCGGAGATATTCACCGCCACGCGAATAGGCGGCAGACCCGCGCGATCCCAGGCCTCGATTTGCGCGCAGGCGGCGTGCAGTACCCACTCATCGATGCGGCGGATCAAGCCCAGGCTTTCCGCCACGGGAATGAACTCGGTAGGCATGACCTTGCCGCGCTCGGGATGCTGCCAGCGCAACAGCGCCTCGACCGCAACCACGCGCCCGGTACGCATTTCCACGCTGGGCTGGAACAGCAGGTGAAACTCGTCGCGCTCCAGCGCCTGGCGCAGCTCGGCGGCCATTTGCAGGCGTCGACGCGTCTGCGTATGCATCATCGGCGTGTAAAACCGCAGCGCATTGCGCTCCTGGGTCTTGGCCGCGTACATGGCCGCGTCGGCGTTGGCGATCAACGTTGCCGGATCTTCGCCGTCCAGCGGAAAACCGGCGATGCCGATGCAGGCACTCAACGCAACTTCGCAATCATCCACCCGCAGCGGTTCGGACAAGGTGGCGAGCAGCCGGTTGGCCAGCGACGTGGCGTCCTCGCGCATGCCAAGGTTGTGCACCAGCACGGTGAACTCGTCGCCGCCAATGCGCCCGGCTACATCTCCCGGCGTCAACTGGCGTGCGATGCGCTGAGCCACCTTGACCAGCAGCCGGTCGCCCACGGCGTGGCTGTAGCTGTCGTTGACGATCTTGAACGCGTCCAGGTCAATGAACAGCACAGCCGCGGCATGGCGCGCTGCCGCCGCCTGCGCGATAGCCGCCATGCACAGGCGCTCAAACTCGGCGCGGTTGATCAACCCGGTCAACGGATCGTGCCGGGCCAGATATTCCAGGTGTTGCTCGTTGGCCTTGCTGGCATGGATGTCGGCAAACACCGCGACAAAATGCTGTACCTCGCCCTGCGCATCGCGGATGGCGCTGATGCTGAGCCGCTCCGGATACGTGCTGCCATCGGCGCGCCGGCTCAACACCTCGCCCAGCCAATTCTGGCCGGCGGCGATATCCGCCCACAATGCCGTCGGTAGCGGCGCGCCATCGGGCAGCGTACGCGTCGCATCCAACAGCTGGCCGCGCAGGGCGTCGAGCGCAAACCCGGTAATGCGCACCTGCGCCGCATTGGCCGACAGCACACGGCGGTCGGCATCGGCAATCAGCACGCCCTCGGCGATGCCGGCCAGCGCCTCGGCGGCGATGCGACGCTCGTTTTCCATCGCCACGCGATCGGAAATATCGCGGATGATGGCCTGCCGTACCGGCTTGTCGCCCCACGCCGCCAGGCTGCACTGGGTCTCGACCGGGCGTGTGCCCGCGCCGGCATCAAGCAAGGCGTTGACTGCGGCAACGCCAGCCGTACGCACCGCCGGATGCTTGAACAAATGCACGAACCGGTCGCCCACCAGTTGATCGATGCGCCGCCCGGTCCAGGCCAGGGCCGTGCGGTTGGCGTCGATGATGCGACCGCTGTCTTCGTCCACCATGACGATGGCATCGGCGGCACTGTCAAACAGCAGCCGATAGCGCTCCTGGCTGCCGCGCACGCTGATCAGGATGCGTCGCGCCATGAGCAGCCACAGCAAGGCCGCCAGACAGGCCGCGCCCAGCACGCCGGCAAACAATGCACGACCGGCAACCATCGCCGTCACCGCTACCTGCCGGGAGAAAAGATTGGATTGCGGCTCGATGACGTCGTTGATCGCCTGGATGCGTGCACGCTGTCGCGCCACTTGATCGGCCGGGACATCGCCCGCCGCATGGGCCTGCCGAAGCTCGTCGGCAAGACGCGCCAGATCGCCCACGGGACCATCCGTGGCACGCCACGCCTGCAGGGCTGCGCGCAGTGACGCAGGCAACATCGACGCATGCTCAAGCGCGAAGACCACACCGCCCCGCGCCTGCGGCATGACCTTGCCGCGGGCGAATGCAGCATTGACTTCGTCACGATCAAACCTGCCCGACATGATGGCGTCGCGCGCCTGGCGATCCGAGTCGACGATCAGATGATTGCGCTCGAACCGGGCCAGGTCGGACGGATCGCCGCTGGCGGCGTAGGCATCCAGCGCAATGACCGATTGCTTCTGTGCCTTGGACCAGACGCTCTCGGCATTGAGGAAGCCCGACAGCGTCACCTGCGCCTGCAACGCGACCCACGTCAGCAATAAAATGCCACCGACCACTGCCACCAACGCGTACGCCAGTGGCAGCAGCCGTCGAGACAGCGGCGTCTGCAGCAAGGATTTTGCTCTGTGCATGTCCGCGTTATCCCACGTCACACGATGCAAAGAAACGTCCCGCGTCTCATTTTGTCACTGTTTGGGGACTTGTGAAGAAAACCACTTCCTGCGGTTTTCTTCCACCGTGCGCCCGATACACGCCCGTGCGCACTCACGCGAGTCGGGCACTTGCGTGCTCGACTCGCATCCGGCGGGCCGTGGCCGGCCGGGAGGCTGACAAGTTCACAGCCTCTCAGGCCACCATTTCACCCCGCCTTTCCAGCCGCGACGGATTGAGCAGGCACAAATCGCCAAGGATGCGCATGTTGGTGTAACTGCGGCGCACGCATTCGCCCAGATGCGCCACCTCATCCGCCCGCGGTGCCATGCCGGTCAGGGTGCAGACGATTTCCAGCGCCTCCCATGGATGCACATCGTCATAAGCGGCGTGCAGCTGCAGCCAGCGCAAGACGCCGACGCGCGTGTCCGCCGGGAAGCTTTCGCGATACGTCTGACTGTCGTAAATGGGTTGGGTCCATTCTCCGGTCACGCCCTCGATGGCATAGTTGGTGGCCACCATGCCGGCCGCCAGCGAGCCGCCGGTACTGACCTCCTCGCACCAATTGGCAAGCGACTGCGTACCGCGCGGCGCGACGCCATTCAATACCTGCTGCCGCGGCACGCCGGCGCCTTCGGCCCAATTGAGCCAATACTCGGCGTGATTTTGCTCGACGCGGATATTGCGCACCAGCCAGCGTCGCGCCAGATTGTCGCCGGGGCTGCGTCCGTAACGGGTCTTGAGCAGATTGAGCGCCATGTAGCCTGGGAAGCGCTCGATGAATGGCCAGATGCCGATCATGAAATTCGCCGTGGCCTGCTGGCTCAAGGTGCACTCGCGCATCATTGCCCACAACTCGTGATCCAGCACTTGCTGCTTGCTGGCCTGACACGCCCCCACCATGTCCTGCGCCCACTGCGGGTAACTCCCCAGTTCATTCAACGGGCCGGTACGTTCAAAACGAGTATTCACGATCATTCTCCTGTGGATGGTCAATCAGTCGTCTCGTCCGACAGCCGCAGATTTGCGGCCGCTTCGTACACCGATACCGAACGCGGTACCGACCCCCTGTATGGCGTGACTGTGGCATGACCGCGCGCGATACCCACCTATGCCGCGCTCACAAGTCCATGGGCAACGCGCGATGTCGCGCATCCGCCTGATCCAATCACGATTGCCGGTCAACCCCGCGGCCGGCATATGCGGCGCATATCGTCACACAGCGCGCACGCCGTCGCGAATCCACGGCGCCCACAGCAAAGAGGCAGCGACCGGTGGCCGCTGCCTCTTTGCTGCATCCATGACGCGACAACTTATTTGCCGGTGGCCGGCGTGCCGGCGGCCTCATGCATGTATGTCGGCGTGTCGGCATAAGCGGCGGGCACATCCCACATCCGCGCCGCGTACCACACGGCCCAGGCCACCACAAACAGGCATAGCACCCACACCCACACCGGAATCTGCGAACGCGCCTCGGCGCGGCGCGGGTCAAACGGATCATCGGCGCTGAAGGCATCGACGGTGAAACGTACCTTGCCGCGACGTACCGAATTGGGACGTAAACCCGATACCGTGATGCCCGGCCCGTTGTGTACCACGAACGGAATTTCCTCCACGCCCTCACGGCCGTTATGGCCTTCGGCGCGGATCACCAAGCGGTGCTTGCCATCTTCCAGCGTGCGCGTGTCCAGCGTGACGTCGGTCGGCAATTCACGATCAATCACTGGCTCACTGGCGCCGTCCAGGTACACGCGTACCCGGGGCCGGTTGCCATCCGTTGGTGGGCGGTGCGAAACGTCGACAGTCTCAGCGGTCATCGCGCAACACCTCGTATTTCGGATGGCGCGGGTCGGTTTCTCCAGGGCGCAGCAGCATCCAGAACAACGCGACAAAGCAGGCCACGGTGATCGCCCCGACCACGCCGATGATGATGACATTGCCCCAGAACGGGCCAATCAAATGATGGTGCATGGCACCCTCCGCATTGCTTGCGACCGCAGCCCGCCGCCATGGCTCACTTGCTCTTGCTCCGCGCGGCCGTCACATCGGCGGCAATGATCGGCTTGCCGTGATTGCCCCACGCGCTGCGCTCGTAGTCGATGATGTCGGCAATGTCGGCATCGCTCAAAACGTCGGCAAACGGCGGCATCGGGCTGGGATAGGTCACGCCACCGACTTCGGCACCGCTCAAACCGTGCAGCACGACGTCGATGTGCTTGCTGGCGTCATCGTCGTTGACGGCAGCGTTGCCTTTGAGCGCCGGGAACGCACCCGGCAAGCCTTCGCCCGATGCCTGATGGCACGCCACGCAATTGGTGGTGAACAGCGCCTTGCCCTTGGCCGCATCAAATGCCGGAGCCGCCGCAGCACCCGTGCTGTCACCGGTGACTACCGCCACCGCCGGCGCTGCTGGCTCGGGAGCTGCCGCGCGCGAAGGCGCACTCATCGCCATGTCCGCCTCGGACAAGGCCGGCTGCTTGAGCGATGCCAGGTAGGCGATCAGCGCCTCGGCCTTGTGCGTCGGCACCACGACGCCGTTGGCCGGCGCCCACGCCTTGGGCAGCGGCACGACGGTCGCGCCTTCCGGCGCCTTGTCGACGACGTCGAACAGCCATGCAAACGAAGGCATGATCGACTCGGGCACGACCGCCCGCGGGTTGTACAGGTGGATGTACTGCCACGTCGCGCTGGGCTGGCGCACGCCGATGTTGGTCAAATCCGGGCCGGTACGCTCCGAGCCCAGCAGCTCCGGCGTCTGGTACTTGAAGTCACCAGCCATCGACGGCCGACCAAATACCCTGTCCTGTTCCAGCGGTCGCACCTGCTGCGTGTGGCAGTAGCTGCAGCCATTGGCCACATAGACGTCCCTGCCCTCCGCCTGCAACGCGGTCAGCGGCACGACATTGGGCCCGGCCGGCACGCGCGACAAGGTGATGCCGGGAATGACGCCCATCAGCATGGCCAGCACGCCGTAGACCAGGGTCGAGCCGCCCGCAATCAAGACCAGTTTGTTCATGCTACGGCCTCCTCTTCACGCAAGGCCGCGACCGGCGACACCTCGGCATTGGGTCCATAGCACATGCGCCAGACGTTCCAGGCAAACACGATGTGGCTGAGGAACATCAGCGAGCCACCGACGCCGCGCCAGATGTAGTAGCTCTGCATGTCGATCACCGACTGGATGAACGGCAGGCCGTGAATCCAGTCCAGGCCCTGGATGGTGCCGCCGATGGACAAGGCGATGATGTAGATGAAGCTGCCCACCAAGGCCATCCAGAAATGCATGGCCAGGCCCAACTTGCCGGCATGCTTGCCAGTGGCCAACGGCAGCAGCGCGTAGATGCCGCCCCACACCGCGAACGCGACAAAGCCGTACATCGTCAGGTGCGAGTGGCCAACCGTGAAGTTGGTCAGGTGCCACACTTCCTGCAGTGAGCGGAAGGCTTCCAGCGTGCCCTGCGTCGACCCAGTCAGGTAGCCCATGACACCGACGAAAATGAACATCAGCGGATACGAATGCACCATGTCCCGCGTGTGCCCGCGCATGGTCAGCAGATAGTTGGCGCTGCCGCCCCATACCGGCACCAGCATGGCCACGCTGGCGACAATGGCGGTGGTCTGCAGCCACCACGGCAGCGGGCTGAAGAGGAAATGGTGCGAACCGATGATCGGGTAGAACACCAGGTTGGTCCAGAACGCGAACACGCCCAGCGCGTAGGAATAAATCGGCCGGCTGAGCAGCTTGGGCAGGGCGTAATAGAAGATGCCCAGTGCCAGTGGCGTGAACCACAAACCCACGGCGTTGTGCATGTAGAAACCCGACACCGCCACCTGGCCCAGGCCGTGTTGATACCACGGCAAGACGCCGACGATGGCGATGATGCAGGTCCACAGCACGCCGCCGATGATGTACCAGTTGGACAGGTAGATATCGTGACTGGTGCGATGGGCAACCGTGCCCAGCAGGTTCCACGCCGTCACCACCAGCGCCGCCAGGAACAGCAGCCGGGCGAAAGTCGGCCACTCGCGGTATTCCAGATCGCCTGCGCTGTAGCCCATGTCCAGCGCGACCGTGCCGGCAATGGCGGCGACGTTGAACAGGATCAGCCCGACCCAGGCCAGCTTGGCGCTGTACAGACGGGTACCGCTGCTGCGCGCCGCCACGTAGTAACTGACGCCAACCAAGGCGATGCTGGCAAACCCGTAGAACGTGGCATTGGTGTGAATCGGACGCAAGCGGCCGAAAGTCAGCCAGGCACCACTACCGAAATCCGGCGCACCAAACTTGTACGCCAACAACAAGCCGATACCCGTGGCAAACAGCAACCAGAACGTTGCGGTCACGGTGTAGGCAGAAAAGACCGAGGCCAGTGCCCGGTTGTCCTCATCACTCAACACGGAATGCTGAGCGGACATGCTGGTAGCCATGCTTGCGCCCTTGGACTGCGAATGTAGCGGCGTCCACCCGGGCGTCGGATCGCGTCAAAGGCTAATGCGCACAACCAGCGGCAACCTTGATCCGGATCATGGCGGGCAACTACATGCCACCCGTGCCGCCGCAAGTGGCGGCACACCGCCCTTCATGCCGGCGCGGCATGATGTCGCAGCCCTTGTCGCCTGGCAGAGGACGCCCGCTCAGGCACAGGGTCGTGACGCTCAGTCGTGGTGTTCGCGCAACTGCGGCGGCGTACGCGCCACGTCCAGTCCGCCGCCTTCCAGCCATGCCTGCGTGGACGTCCTGGCCCGTGCAATCAAGGTTGCCGCGGCGGAATAGTCATACGGCGACACGCCCAGCGGGCACAGGCTGGGCACGATGCGCAGCTGCACCGCACCGCCGCCATAGCGCTCGGCATCGCGCACCAGCTGGCGCGCAACCAGCAGACTCAAGGCGTGGACGGCGCCGGACACCACGCCAGTGGGCGCCTGCTCCAGTGCGCAGGCAAACCCGGTGGGCAATACCACGATTCGCGTGGCGCCCAGACCCACGGCAGCGGAAATCGGCGTGTTGTTGGCCACGCCGCCATCGATCAACCAGCGCCCGTCAATGCACACCGGTGGATACACGCCCGGGATGGCCGCGCTGGCCAGCACCGCATCGACCACCGGCCCGTGCGAGAGCAGCACTTCCTTGCCCGTCAATACATCGGTGGCCACGATATGCACTGGCAGCGCCGCCGCTTCCAGCTGGCGGTAGGACAGGCAACGTTCCAGCAAATGCCGCAACCCGCTTGAATCCACCAGATGATCGCGGTGGCGCAACAGGCCAAACACGCTGCGCAGGTTGAATGGCAACACCTCGCGGCGCTTGAGCGCGCACCAGATCCGCTCCAGGTCGCGCGCACCGGCCAGCGTGGGATTGGCCGCAATGTAGGCCGCATTGATGGCGCCGGCTGAGGCGCCAACGATGAAATCCGGCACGACGCCCCATTCGAACAAGGCTTGCAACATGCCCACTTCGACCGCACCAAGGCTGCCGCCGCCGGCCAACACGAAGGCCGTGCGCATTGCCTGCGGCTCATCATTGCCAACCGTCCCCATCGCCACACCCGCCTCCACGCGTCACCACGCTGCCGCCGATTGCGCCCCTGGCCCATGCCAGCGATCCGCATCATCAGCCGCCCATGAGATGCGCCAATCGTGCCGGCCGTTCCGCCCTGCGCCAGCGTAGCCGATGCCGGCAACGGCCGGTCAGGCGCTGGCCGGAATATGCAAACCGCGCTGCACTGCCGGGCGCGCCAGACCGCGCGCCAGCCACGCGCCCACGTGGGTGAAATCGTCATAGCCGACCAGCTCACGCGCGGCATAGAACGTGATCAGGTTGTCGACCCAGCCCAGGGTGGCAATATCGGCAATCGTGTAATCCTCGCCCATGATCCATGAGCGCGTGCGCAAGCGCTCGTCGAGCACGCCCAGCAGGCGCCGCGACTCATTTACATAGCGTTGCAGCGGCCGCTTGTCGGCAATCTCCCGGCCGGAGAATTTGTTGAAAAAGCCCACCTGGCCGAACATCGGCCCGATCGACGCCATCTGGAAAAACAGCCACTGGATGGTCTGCCAGCGTCGCGCCGGATCGGCAGGAATGAAGCGCCCGGTCTTGTCGGCCAGGTACAGCAGGATGGCACCGGATTCAAACAGCGCGAGCGGTGCGTCGCCGGGACCATGCGGATCGATGATGGCGGGAATCTTGCCGTTGGGATTGAGTGCGAGAAACGCTGCCGTGTGGCTCTGGCCACGCATGATGTCGACGCGATGGACCTCATAGGCCAGACCGGTTTCCTCCAGCATGATCGAGACCTTGACGCCGTTGGGCGTAGCCAGCGAATACAGCTGGATGCGCTCCGGATAGTGCGGCGGGCACTGCGCGGTGATGGCAAACGTGGATAAATCGGTCATGCAGGCAACCTTATCAAGGGCGACCGGAACCGGCCATCAGCCGCGATCCACGCCGGGCACCGTTTGCGCCCAGCCGCGACATCGAAGCGCGCCGCACTACGCGTCGAGGTAGTGCCGCGGCACGCGCTTGACGGCGCACAGCAGGGAATACGCGCTGCTGGCGCATCGCGTGGCAACCTCCACCACCGACACCTGTGCGCCCCACAGCTCGACGCGGCTGCCTATGCCGGCGGCGGGATGGTCGGTCAGGTCGACCGTAAGCATGTCCATCGACACGCGGCCGATCAGCTGTCCCGGTACGCCGTCAATGCCGACCGGCGTGCCATTGGGCGCAAATTGCGGATAACCGTCGGCATACCCCAGGGCAACCACACCCACGCGCGTCGGCCGCGTGGCGACGAAGCGCGCGCCATAGCCCACCGGCTCGCCGGGAGCAATGTCGCGCACCGCCATCACCTGTGATGCCAGCGTCATCACCGGGCGCAGGCGATCGGCCACCGGATGCGGACGGCCAAACGGATTGGCGCCGTACAGCATGAGTCCCGGTCGCGCCCACTCGCCGCGCACCTGCGGCCAGCCCAGCAAGGCCGCCGAATTGCTGACGCTGCGCGGCAACGCCGACGGGTCATGCGCGCCGGTGAACGCGGCATATTGCTCGGCGGTGCGCTGGCAATCGAGTTCATCGGCCCGCGCAAAATGGGTCGCCGTGACCACGGTGCCAACCTGCGGCAAGGAGCGCAGGCGCTGCACGCTGGCGGCGTAATCGGCCAAGGCAAAGCCGAGCCGATGCATGCCCGAATCCAGCAGCGGCCAGATCGTCAATGGCCGGACCGGATGCGACTGCGCGATGGCGTCGACCTGCCACGACGCCTGCACGGCGCACCACAGGTCATGGTGATCGATCAACGCCAGTTCGTCGGCGCTGAAGAAGCCTTCAAGCAGCAAGATCGGCGCGCGGATGCCGGCCGCACGCAGTTCCAGCGCCTCTTCGATACAGGCCACGGCAAAGCCGTCGGCTTCGGCTTCCAGCGCCTGTGCGCAGCGCACGGCGCCGTGGCCATAGGCGTCGGCCTTGATCACCGCCAGCGCACGCCCACCCAGCTCGCGCGCCAGGCGATAGTTGGCACGCAGCGCGGACAGGTCGATGGAGGCAAATGCCGGACGCATCAGCCCACCGCGGCAGCAGGTGCGGCCGGCCACGGCCGGCGGTAACGCGAGATGTCCAGCCCCTCGCTGTTGATTTGCGGCCGCTTGCCGGCCATCAGATCAGCCAGATAACTGCCCGAACCGCAGGCCATGGTCCAACCCAGCGTGCCGTGGCCAGTGTTGAGATACAGGTTGCGCAGCGGCGTGGCGCCCACCACTGGCGTGCCATCCGGCGTGGCCGGGCGCAGGCCGGTCCAGAACGTTGCACGCGACAGGTCGCCGCCACGCGGATACAAGTCGCTGACGACCTTTTCCAGCGTCGTGCGACCCCATGCCGACAACGACAGGTCGAACCCCATCACGCCGGCCATGCCGCCGACACGGATGCGCTGGTCAAAGCGCGTCACCGCGATCTTGTAGGTTTCATCCAGCACCGTGGACATCGGCGCCAGCGCCGGATCGGTGATTGGCACGGTGAGCGAGTAGCCCTTGAGCGGATAGACCGGCAGATACATGCCCAGTGGCGCCAGCATCGCCGGCGTGTAGCTGCCCAGCGCCAGCACGTAGCGGTCGGCGCGTTCAGTCTGGCCGTCGATACGCACGCCAGTGATGCGGCTGCCGTCGTGCTCCAACCGGTCAATCACCGCGCCCAGGCGAAACTCCACACCAGCCGCCTGCGCCAGCTCGGCCAAGCGGCGCGTGAACAGCTCGCAGTCGCCAGTTTCGTCGTGCGGCAGGCGCAAGGCGCCGGCCAGCTTGTCCGTCACTGCGGCCAGCGCCGGCTCGACACGCACGATGCCGGCGCGATCGAGCAGCTCGAACGGTACGCCATATTGCTGCAGCACCGCGATGTCCTTGCCCGCATCATCGAGTTGCGCCTGCGTGCGAAACAACTGGGTGGTGCCCAGCTGGCGGCCTTCGTAATCCAGGCCGGTCTCGGCGCGCAGCTGATCCAGGCAATCGCGGCTGTATTCGGACAAACGCACCATGCGCGCCTTGTTCACGCCGTAGCGACGCGCGGTGCAGTTGCGCAGCATCTGCCACAGCCAGCGGTACTGCAGCGGGTCCAGTCCGGGGCGAATCGACAATGGCGCGTACTTCTGGAACAGCCACTTCAAGGCCTTGAGCGGCACGCCGGGGGCGGCCCACGGTGAGGCGTATCCCGGCGAGATCTGCCCGGCGTTGGCAAAGCTGGTCTCCTGCCCGACCACGCTGTGGCGGTCCACCACCGTGACCTCAAACCCTGCCCGCGCGAGGTACCACGCCGTGCAAGTGCCAATGACACCACCGCCCAAGACCAGAATGCGCATGACGATCATCCATTGGAAATTCAACCCGCCACACCCGGCGCGGGAACGATGGCTTCAAAGTATAGGCACGCGTCGCCATGAATATCCTCCGTATTTCAGCCGTCACGCAGGTAAAATCCCTGGTAATTCAAGTACGAGCCGCCACCCATGGCCACACGCAATCGCGAAATGGACAAGATCGACCAGAGAATCCTGCGCATCCTGCAGGAAGAGGGGCGCATTTCGTTCACCGAGCTGGGCGAGCGCGTGGGCCTGTCCACCACACCATGCACCGAGCGCGTGCGGCGCCTGGAGCGCGAAGGCATCATCACCGGCTATCACGCGCGGCTCGACCCCAAGCGGGTCGGCGCCGGATTGCTGGTGTTTGTCGAGATCAGCCTGGCGTACAAATCGGGCGATATTTTCGAGGGCTTCCGCACTGCCGCCCTGCGCTTGCCCAATGTACTGGAATGCCATCTGGTGTCAGGTGATTTTGATTACCTGATCAAGGCGCGCATTTCGGAGATGGCCTCGTACCGCAAGCTGCTGGGCAGCACCCTGCTTACCATGCCCAACGTGCGCGACTCCAAAAGCTATATCGTCATGGAAGAGGTCAAGGAGACCTTGAGCCTGCCGATCGGCGAGCGCGCAAGCCCGACGGCGGCAAAGGCCTGACCGACCCACACGGCGCTGCCGCGCAGGCCGGGCAATCGGCGCCTGAGCACGGAAAACTCAGGCGAACGGATCGTCCAGCACGATGGTGTCGTCGCGGTCGGCGCCGGTGGCGACAATGGCCAGACGGCAGCCGGAGAGCTCCTCCACCGCACGCAAGTACGCCCGCGCCGCTGGCGGCAGCTTGTTCCAGTCGCGAATGCCGGCAGTGGACTCCTCCCAGCCGGGAAACTCCAGATACACCGGCTTGCACTCGTCCCAGCCATCGGCGTCCAGCGGCGCCAGTTCGCGGCGCTTGCCACGGTACTCGTAGGCTATGCACACCTTGATCGAGGCCAGGCCATCGAGCACATCGAGTTTGGTCAACGCCAGGCCGTTGATGCCGTTGATCTGCACCGCGCGCTTGAGCGCAACCAGGTCGATCCAGCCACAGCGCCGCGGCCGCCCGGTACTGGCGCCGAACTCCGCGCCCTTCTTGCGCAGCAACTCGCCCATCTCGTCATTGAGCTCGGTCGGGAACGGACCACTGCCCACGCGCGTGACATACGCCTTGCAAATGCCCAGCACGTAGTCGATATCGCCGACACCGACGCCGGTACCCGCCAGTGCGCCACCAATGGTGGTGTTGCTGGAAGTCACATACGGATAGGTGCCGTGATCGATGTCCAGCAACGCACCCTGGGCGCCTTCATACAGGATGCTGCCGCCGCTGGCGCGCACGTCGTGCAGGATGGTGGCTACATCGTCGACCAGCGGGCGAATGTATTCGCCCCACGCCATGGCGTCGTCCAGCACCTGCTGATAATCCACCGGCGCGGCCTTGAGCCACTGCGTCAGCACGAAGTTGTGATAGTCGACCGCCGCGCGCAAAAGCGCCGGCAACTCATGCGGATACATGAGATCAGCCACGCGAATGCTGCGCCGGGCCACCTTGTCTTCATAGGCTGGGCCGATGCCACGGCCAGTCGTGCCGATGGCCCTGCCGCCGGCGGCGCTCTCGCGCGCTTTGTCCACCGCAATGTGGTACGGCATGATCAAGGGCGTCGCCGGGCTGATCTTCACCCGCGAGCGCACCTCCACGCCGTTGGCTTCCAGGTCGGCAATCTCGCTCATCAGCGCGGCCGGCGAAAGCACCACGCCGTTGCCGATCAGGCACAGCGCATCGTCGCGCAGGATGCCGGAGGGGATCAGGTGCAGGACGGTTTTCTTGCCCTTGATGACCAAGGTGTGGCCGGCGTTGTGGCCGCCCTGGAAGCGCGCCACCGCACTGACCCGCTCGGTCAGCAGATCGACAATCTTGCCCTTGCCCTCATCGCCCCATTGCGCGCCCAGGATGACGACTGACTTGCCCATGATCTGCTCACTCGCTGTGTAAGGTGTGGTGAATCAGGCGGCGCGGCCAGGCCGGCGCCGCCCGCGCTCAGCGCTTGCCCGAGGCGTCGTTGAAGTAGTGCAGGAACTCCGAATCGGGCTTCAGCACCAGTACGCCCTTGCCGTCGTCAAACGACTTCTGGTAAGCAGCCATCGTGCGGTAAAAGGCGAAGAAATCGGCATCCTGGTTGTAGGCGGCGGCGTAGATGGCCGCAGCCTTGGCATCGCCTTCGCCGCGCACGGTGGCGGCGTCGCGCATGGCGTTGGCGCGCAGCACCTGGCCCTGGCGATCGGCATCGGCCTTGATCTTCTCGCCCGCCTCGGTACCGGTGAAGCGCAGCTCGTTGGCCAGCTGCAGGCGTTCGGCGCGCATGCGTTTGTACACCGATTCGCTGACTTCGTCGGGCAGATCGATGCGCTTGATGCGCACATCGACCACGGCAATGCCAAGGTTCTTGCGTGATGACGCATCGGTGATGTTACGTACCCGATCGGTGATGTCGTTGCGTCCGCCAGCGATCAAATCCTGCAAGGTGCGCGCGTTGAACTCAAAGCGCAACGCGTCCTTGACGATGGGCGTCAGTCGCTGCGCCGCCAGCAACTGGTCGCCACCGGTGGCGCGGTAATACATGGCGTTGTCGGCAATGCGCCACTTGACGTAGAAGTCGACGTTGACGCTTTTCTTTTCCGAGGTGAAGTAGCGCTCCGGCTGCGCATCCAGCGCCAGGATGCGGTTGTCAAAATGCATCACCTGCTGCGCCACTGGAATCTTGAAATGCAGCCCCGGTTTGTAGTCGGTCCCCACGATGCGGCCAAACTGCAGCAGCAGCGCGTTCTGGCCTTCAGTGACCACGAACATGCTGTTCAGGCCAAGCAGCACCAGCACCACGGCGAGGATGGCGGAAGCGGTCTTGATCATGGCTGCTGCCCCTTGCCGTCGGCACTGCCGTCAGACGGCGCGACGATCGCGGTGGTGGTGGATGGCTGGGTGCCGGCCGGCGCTGATGCATCGGCCGCCGCGCCCGGCAGGTTGATGATGTTGCGTCCGCCAGTGCTGTCTATGACCTTGCGGTTGTTGGCCATGACCTGCTCCATGGTTTCCAGCCACAAGCGCCGGCGCGTGACCTCGGGCGCGGCCTTGTATTCCTTCAGCAGCAAATTGAAGCGCGCCGTGTCGCCCTGGGCACGGGCGATGCGCTCGGCCTGGTAACCGGCCGCTTCAGCCGCAATGCGCGAGGCATCGCCACGCGCCACCGGCACGACCTTGTTGGCATAGGCCAGCGCGGCGTTTTCGATGCTCTGCTTGTCTTCGCGTGCGTTGTTGACGTCGTCGAAGGCGTCCTTGACTTCCTTGGGCGGCGACACGTTCTGGAAACTGACCTCGGTGACGCGCAAGCCGGAGTTGTAGCCGTCCAGCGTCTTCTGCAGCACCTGCTGGGCCTGGCTGACCAGCGTGGCCCCTTCCCCGGACAGGATCTGGTCCATGTCGCTGCCGCCGATGACCGCACGCACCGCCGCCTCAGCCGCGGCATGCGTGGTGCCGTCCGGATCATTCAGCGAGAACAGGTACTTGCGCGCATCGTCCACCTGGTATTGCACGGTGAAATCCACCGCCAGGATGTTCTCGTCGCGAGTCAGCAGGATCACGCTGTCAGCCGCCGAGCGCACGCGCGTGGCATCGACTTTGGTGACCGACTCGATCGGCTGCGGCAACTTCAGGTGAAAGCCAGGTGGCAGAGTGCGCGAGTACTGGCCAAAGCGCAGCACGACACCCGCCTGCCGGGCATTGACGATGGTGTAGCTGCTGAACAGCAGCGCCAGCACCAGCACGCCCAGCACGACCATCGCGATACTGCCTGGCCCGCGGCCGAACCGGTTGAACCGTCCCTGCAAATCGCGCAGCCATTTGTCCAGTGCCGGCTTGCCGCCCGGCGTGCGTTGTTTCGACCACGGATCGCGTTGTCCGCTGCCGGGTTCATTCCAAGCCAATGTCAGTCTCCTGGAGGCTGCGGGCAGTCCGGCCGCATGTCGAACGAACTCGCACGCACATGCGGCATGAGGGAAGCGGACCGGCCATGCGTGTGCATGCCACGCGCCCGCGCAAACCATGGGATTCTAGCAGAGCCGGCGTCCCGGCCAGCGCGTCATTCGCGCACCGACTGTGCCGTTCACGCCGTCTGCACCAGCAGCGGCCGCAACAGTTGCATCTCCAGCCCGTTGCCTTCGCCCAAGGGCGCCAGCACGCTGCGCGGCGCATCGATCTGCAGCTGCCAACCCTGTTCGTCGATCGTCTCGCTGGCAATGGCGCCGGCCGCATGCAGGCGTGCGTGCAACCGGCCGGCCGACAGCGGCAAATGCAACGGCGAACATACACGCCCGCCCCCCAGCAGTTCGCCCAGCGCCTGGCGCAGCAAGTCCACGCCCTGCCCGTTGGCTGCCGACAGCCACACCCGGCGCGGGCGACCCTGCGCATCGCGATCCAGGCGCGGCGGCAGGCCAGCCAGGTCAATCTTGTTCATGACGTCCAGCTGCGGCACGTCATCGGCACCAATCTCGGTCAGCACCTGATTGACCACGGCGTGCAGCTGGTCGCGCTCCTCGTCGGCGGCGTCGCTGACGTGCAGCAGCAAGTCGGCGTCGCGCGCTTCGGCCAGCGTGGCGCGGAAGGCGGCCACCAGGTCATGCGGCAGCTCGCGCACGAAGCCGACGGTATCGGCCAGCACCGCCGGCCCGCAAGCCAAGTCATCCATCTTGCGCACGGTGGGATCGAGCGTGGCAAACAGCAAATCCGCCGACAGCACGTCGCCGCGTGTCACCGCGTTGAACAAGGTCGACTTGCCGGCGTTGGTGTAGCCGACCAAGGCCACGCGAGATACCGCATTGCGCAAGCGCGAGCGACGTTGCTGGCCGCGCTGCGTTTGCACCTTCTGCAGCCGTTTGTCCAGCATCTTGACGCGCTCACCCAGCAGGCGGCGGTCGGTCTCCAGCTGGGTTTCACCGGGGCCACGATTGCCAATGGCGCCGCCGCGCTGGGCATCCAGATGGGTCCAGCCGCGCACCAGTCGCGTGGCCAAATGCTTGAGCTGGGCCAATTCGACTTCAAGCTTGCCCTCGGCCGAACGGGCGCGCTGGGCAAAAATATCCAGGATCAAGCCGGCGCGGTCGATTACGCGCACGTTGATCAGCTTTTCCAGGTTGCGTTCCTGCACCGGCGACAGCTGGCGGTCGACCAGCACGACTTCGGCTTCAAGGGCCTTGGCCGACTGCGCAACCTCATCGGCCTTGCCGCTGCCGATGTAGTACTTCGGACCAGGAGTGTCGACGCGGGCGTCAATGACCCCCACCACCTGCGCGCCGGCGGAGCGTGCCAGCTCGGCAAACTCCGCGGTGCGGCGGGTGGCATCGCCATCGGCGCGCGCATGCGGCACCACCAGCAGCGCGCGTTCACCTTTTTTCTGTCGATCAAACACGGGGCGTGGGCATTCTCGCGAGGTCAACCCACTGCATGCGGGCCGGCAACGCAACTATCAAGCGTCGCCCAGGCTCCCGGGAGCCTAGGCCTCATCCTCGGCGGCGGCGTTGACGTCGCCGGGTGCACGGTCGTCATGCGCGGCACCGACACGTACGTTGCGGCTGGGCACGACCGTGGAGATGGCGTGCTTGTAGACCATCTGGCTCACCTGGTTGCGCAGCAGCACGACAAACTGGTCAAACGACTCCACCGTGCCCTGCAACTTGATGCCATTGACCAGATAGATGGCCACCGGCACGCGCTCGCGACGCAGCGCATTGAGAAATGGGTCCTGCAGCGACTGTCCTTTGGACATTGTTCTTATCCCCTGATGCCAACGGCCGAAAACAGGACGCCGCCGCGCCCCGACTCATCATTTTCCACGATGGTAGCTGTTTTCAATCGGCCAAAGAATGGCTGTCGGCACGCCCGCTTTCACCCTGCCGCCACGGCGCCTCGCGCACGAACAATGCCACGGCGGCAGCCGCGCGCCCACGCACATCCGCACTCTCGGCGTCCAGCAGGCGTACGGTCTGATCGCCGCGCAGCCAGGTGATCTGGCGCTTGGCCAGCTGCCGGGTGGCGTAAAGCACGCGATCGCGGCACTGCCGGGCGTCAAGCAGGCCATCCAGGTGTTGCCAGACCTGGCGATAGCCCACCGCACGCATCGACGGCAAGTCGGCATGGAGATCGCCGCGGGCGCGCAAGGCCTGCACTTCATCGAGGAAACCCTGCGTCAACATCACATCCAGCCGCCGGGCAATGCGCGCATGCAGCACGGTGCGATCAAACGGCAGCACTGCCAGCTTCAGCGCCCGCCACGGCATGGCCGGACGCCGTTGTCGCGCGTGCAATACGGAAAGCGGCTGTCCACTCAAGGCCATGACTTCCAGCGCCCGCTGCACCCGCTGGCGGTCATGTGGATCAATGCGTGCGGCGCTGGCCGGATCAAGCCGTGCCAGACGTGCATGCAATGCCGGCCAGCCAAGCCGCTCCGCCTCCGCCGCCAGCTGCGTACGCAGCACCGGGTCAGCGCCTGGCATGGTCGACAGGCCGCGTTCAAGCGCGCGGAAATACAGGCTTGTTCCACCCACCAGCAGCGGGATATGGCCGCGAGCCGTGATGGCGTGCATGGCCACTTGTGCGTCGGCGACGAAATCCGCGGCCGAATACGGCTGCGCAGGATCGCGGATATCCACCAGGGCATGCGGATGGCGGTCGAGCGTGGCCCGGTCCGGTTTGGCCGTGCCGATATCCATGCCACGGTAGACCAGCGCCGAGTCGACGCTGACCAATTCCAACGGGAAATGTTTACTGAGCCCGCATGCCAGCGCCGTCTTGCCGGAAGCGGTCGGCCCCATCAGGAAGATGGCAAGCGGGCGGGTGTCGATGGACATCGCGCCAGTGTAAGTGCTTGGGCGCCAACCGTAGGAGCGCACTGGTGCGCGATGCTTTTCACGACGTAACGAAAAGCGTGCGGGACGCAAGTGTCCCTGCGTCCCGCACGTGGAGGACTGCATCGATGCGACGCCACTGGCGAAGGCCCGCAACAATGGCGACGCGGGCCTTCGCCTGTCACATGGGAGCGTGCCTACTTTGCTGGCACACCCATCTCCTTGAGCAGGTTGTCGGCGTGATCGAGGTGATGCATCACCCACAACATGTAGCGCACGTCGACCTGGATGGAGCGGTTGAGCGCGGGATTGAACAACCAATCGCCGCTGACCGACTCCCAGTTGCCGTCAAACGCCAGACCCACCAACTGGCCCTTGGCATCCATCGCCGGCGAGCCGGAGTTGCCACCCGTGATGTCCAGATCAGCCAGGAAATTCACCGGCAAGGTGCCAAGCTTGGGCGAGGCGTAGTCATCAAAGGCTTTGGCCTTGATGGCTACCAGCTCCGCTGCCGGGGCATTGAACGGTTCCACGCCAGTGTTTTTTTCGACGATGCCCTGCACGGTAGTGAACGGCGCATAGCTCACGCCGTCGCGCGGCGCCACGCCCTGCACATTGCCGAAGGTGACGCGCAGGGAACTGTTGGCATCGGGATACACCGGCAGGTGCTGCGAATCCTTCCACGCAATCATTGCCTGCATGTAGCGTGGGCGCAGCTTGCCCAGTTCGCCGTCGCGGGCATCGGAGGCATCCTCCAGCGTCTTCAGTTGCGGCTGCACGGCGCGGGCGAGCGCAAGCATGCTGTCGCCGCTGGCATCGATCGCCTTGCTGTCGGCGTTGAACCACTTCAGGCGCGTCCCGGCATCACCGAGCTTGCTGCCGGCGTACAACGCGGCGACCTTGGCGGTGAGCTGCGCTTCGGTTTTCGCCTCGCCCAGCCAGGCATCCAGCGCTGGCAGGCGCTGCGTCGGCGGCAGCGCCACGTAGCGCGTAAGGCCATAGACCATGAACTGCTGATCCACCTGCGGATCAAAGCGCCGATCCATCTGCTTCAACCCACCCTCGATACGCGTCCAGTCGCGCTGCTGATAGCCGGCATCGCGCTCGAGATCGGCCTTGGGCCGCTCCTTCGCCAAGTGGGTCAGACGCACCGCCGTGCTGAACAACGACGCGCGACTGACCAGGCCGATGGCAAGATCACGGTCGCGATAAGCCTGATTGGCGGCAATCTGCTGGCGCAGCTTGACGATATCGTCGGCCAGGGCGAGGTTTTCCACGCCACCACGCTGGTGCAGCCAGGCGCTCAGCTGCGCTTCCTGCGCACGCTTGAGATCGACCGCATCGGCGCGCCGCAAGCCCTCAAGCTGGCCGCCGAAATTCTTCAGGTAATTGTTGAGGCCAGCCACCAGGCTGGCGTATTTCACGGCAACCTTGGGGTCCGCCTTGCCGGCGGTGTTGATGATGTTGAGGGTGTCGGTGTAGACCTTGATCTGCGTCGGGTACGTCCAGTCGATGGCGCTTTGCACCTCGTCCGCCAGGCGGTAGCGGTTGGTGCGACCGGGGTAGCCGACCACCATCACGTAATCGCCGGCTTCCACGCCCTGCGGATTCACCTTGAGTACGTGCTTGGGCTGGTACGGCACGTTGTCTTTCGAGAACTCGGCCGACTTGCCATCCTTCGAGACATAGGCGCGCAGGTAGCTGAAATCACCGGTGTGGCGCGGCCACATCCAGTTGTCGACATCGCCGCCAAACTTGCCGATGGATTCCGGCGGCGCATACACCAGGCGCACGTCCTTGATCTCCAGCTGCTTGATCAATTGGTAGCTGTAGCCACCGTGGAAGCTGTAGACATCGCAGCGGTAACCATCGCTCTCGCAGCCCTTGACCTGCGCCTTGGTTGCCTGCTCGATGGCCTTGTAGCGATCGGCACCACTCATCGCGGGCGTGAGCTTGCCGACGATGGCCGGCGTGATGTCGCGGATGCTTTCCGTCACGAACACGCGCGCACTCGGGCCGGCGGACAATTCCTCGGCGCGGGTCTTGGCCAGGAAACCCTTCTCGATCAGGTTGTTCTGCGGCGTGGAATTAAGCTGCAGCGCGCCGTAGCCGCAATGGTGATTGGTCACGATCAGGCCGTCCGGCGAAACGAACGACGCCGTGCAGCCACCCAGGCTGACAATGGCCCCCATCGGATAAGCCGTCAGGTCGGTGAGCGTCGCCGGATCAAGCTGCAGGCCATGCTGCTTGAGCGTGTTGGCAATGGTCGGGAGTTGCGCCGGTTGCCACATGCCTTCGACGGCGTGGGCAGTTGAGACACAACCAGCGGCGATGGCAACGGCAAGCAAGAGACGGCGCATGGAAACTCCTTGATGCGGGGTTGTGGGATGACTGTCGTCGGCATGGACGCGACGAGCTGACCCGTGATTCAAACCCAAATCGCATGCCAATGCCACAGGCGGCAAGTCACGGCATGCGCCAGGCAGCCAGCCGGAGCATGTGGCCGACCGCCCCGATGGCCGCCCGCCGGACGCGGCCTATAATTGTGCCCATCCAAGCCCACTCGGGCTCACCACTGGAACACTCATGGCACAAATGATGAAAGCCCTGGTCAAACGCCGCGCCGAACCCGGTATCTGGATGGAAGAGGTGTCAGTGCCCGAGGTCGGCCCCAACGAGGTGTTGATCAAGGTTGGCAAGACCGCGATCTGCGGCACGGATCTGCACATCTACAAGTGGGACGCGTGGAGCCAGCGCACCATCAAGCCAGGCTTGACCATCGGCCATGAGTTTGTCGGCCGCATTGTCAAGCTGGGCCCGGGCGTCACCGGCTACAAAGTGGGCGACCGTGTTTCAGCCGAAGGCCACATCGTTTGCGGCCATTGCCGCAACTGCCGTGCCGGGCGTCAGCACCTGTGCCCCAACACCATCGGCATCGGCGTCAATCGCAATGGTGCGTTTGCCGAATACATCAACATGCCGGCTTCCAACCTGTGGCCGATTCCGGATCAAATCCCCTCGGAACTGGCGGCATTCTTCGACCCGTACGGCAACGCCGCGCACTGTGCGCTGGAGTTCAACGTCATCGGCGAAGACGTGCTGATCACCGGCGCCGGCCCGATTGGCGTCATTGCCGCCGGTATCTGCAAGCATGTCGGCGCGCGCAACGTGGTGGTCACCGACGTCAACGACTACCGCCTGAAGCTGGCCGCCGAAATGGGCGCCACGCGCGTGGTGAATGTCGCCAACCAGTCGATCAAGGACGTGGTGGCCGACCTGCATATGGAAGGCTTCGACGTCGGTCTGGAAATGAGCGGCAATCCGCGCGCGTTCAACGACATGCTCGGCTGCATGTACCACGGCGGCAAGATCGCCATGCTCGGCATCCAGCCTGCTGGTGCCAGCGTGGATTGGGACAAGGTGATCTTCAAGGGCCTCACCGTGCAAGGCATCTACGGCCGGCGCATGTACGAGACCTGGTACAAGATGACGCAGATGGTGCTGAGTGGCTTCCCATTGCAGAAAGTGTTGACCCACCAGGTGGCCATCGACGACTTCCAGCAGGGCTTTGACCTGATGGATGCCGGCAATTGCGGCAAAGTGGTGTGCAACTGGAATTAAGGCATGGGTGCGGCGGTGCTTTATGGCATCGCCGCAAATTCCGGCATCCGTCAAATACCCAAAAGTTACTTGCTGACCGAATCCTTGTAGTGCCCGCGAGCAGGGAGTCCATGGCCTCTTGACAGTTGTGGCCATGGCAATCGCGTGGTCTGCGGCGGGAATCCGCATGCAAGCTCAAATCCTCCTCATGGGAAGGCTCATCGCCTGAAGCCCCCGCGCGAGTCGACAGCTCCCGGCCGTACGGCTTCAAGTATCGCGGGATATGCGGCGGGTAACCTGCCCTTTGGAATCCCGTCATCCTTCTTTCGCGGTAACCTCACAGCCGACCCGCCTCGCCACCGTGACAGGGGCTGGCCACGTCAAGCAACTTGCACCTCCAGGGAGTCGGTATGTCCGGGTTGAGCCTGCCGTCGCTGCGCGTGTTGTCGCGCAGGTACTGGAACGTCTCGCGCACGCAAGCGCAGCGGCTGGGCCGTTCGCCCCGCGCCCGCCGCATCGCATTGATCGCTGCCGCCGCGCTGCTGGTCTATGCCCTGCTCGGCTTTTTCGCCGCCCCACCGCTGCTGCGCAACTATCTGCAGGACCACTCCAGCGAGATGCTGGGGCGGCCGTTGAGCCTCGGCCAGGTACGCGTCAACCCGTTCACGCTGAACCTGCGGGCCAACCAAGTGCACCTGCCGGACGCGGACGGCAAGAGCCCGTTCGTCGACATCAACCGGCTCACAGTCAACGCCTCATGGGGCTCGCTGTTCCGGCTGGCGCCGGTGCTAGACGAGCTGCGGCTCGACCAGCCGCGCATCGCCAGCACGCGAGACAAAGACGGGCGTTTCAACTTCACCGACCTGGTCGAGCGCTTCACCGCAAAGCCATCGACGCTGGACAGCGAGCCGGCCCGCTTCTCGCTTTCCAACATCAGCGTCCACGGCGGCGACATCCGTTTCGACGATCGCCAGTTGGGCGCGCAACACCACGTCGAAAAGCTCGAACTGGGCATTCCGTTCCTGGCCAACCTGCCCCGCTCCACCGACATCTTCGTGCAGCCGCTGCTGGCCATGACGGTGGACGGCAGCCCGTTGCGCATCGTCGGCCAAACCAAGCCGTTCGCCAGCAGCCGCGAGTCGACCATCGACTTCCAGCTCGACCGGCTCGACCTGCCGCGCTACCTCGCCTACGTGCCCGCACCGCTGCCGGTAGCGATCCCCAAGGGCCTGCTCAGCGGCAAGCTGGCGCTGCATTTCGTGCAGGCACAGCCGACGCCGCAGTTGCAACTCACCGGCAACCTGCAACTGGACGATTTCACCCTCGACAGCCCTCACGGCGAAGCCATCGCCAAACTGGGGCACGGCAGCATCGAGCTGGCCGACGTGCAGCCGCTGGTTTCGCGCTACCACTTCGGCACGATGAAACTGCAGCGTGCCGCGCTGTTCTACACGCAGAAGACCGGCGGCCACAGCAACTTCGATACGCTAATGCCGATGCCGGCCAAGGCCGACAGCAAGACCGACAACAAGGCCCCGCCCACCGACCTGCGCATCGCCGCACTCACGCTTGAGGACAGTGCACTCAACTACACCGACGCCCACCAGGCCAAGCTGCAGCTGACCCAATTGCGCGGCAGCCTGCTTGGCCTCGGCACGCTCGCCGGGCCAGCCGCCAAGCTCGATCTGGCCAGCCAGCTCGCCGGCGGCACCCTCGGTGTGCGTGGCCAGGTCGATCTCGCCGCCAGTCACTACGCCGGCACGGTCGAGCTAAAACAGGTGGCACTGGCGCCGCTGCAGGCGCTGGCCGCTTCCGCCACCCCCGCACGCCTCGCCAAGGGCAAGCTCGATGCCAACGGCCAATTGCGACTGGACTGGGGCAAGACCTTCAACCTGCATATCGAACCGGCCCAGCTCGGCATCAGCGATTTCGCGCTGGAACCGCGAATCAAGGGGCGGGACACGCCCGTGGCCTGGCGCAAGCTGGATGCCGGCATCACCCGCTTCGACCTGGCCAGCCGCGAAGCCCGGCTGGACAAGGTCACCACCAGCGGCTTGCGGCTCAACGTGGTGCGCGGACGCGGCAACCGGATCAACCTGGTCAGCCTGTTCGCCGGCAAACCGCCCGCTTCCGCCGCGGCCGACGCCGGCCCAGCCTGGCGCTGGAGCATCGCCCGCCTCGGCCTCGAACAAGGTGCGTTGCGCCTCACCGATCGCAGCCTGGGCGAGGCCAGGCCAGCGCCGTTGCTTGTCGACGCACTCGACGGCAGCATCGACGGGCTCAACGACCAGTTCGGCCAGCCGCGCCCACTCAAGCTGGAAGGCCGCATCGACCGAGGCAGTTTTGCCGCCAACGGCACGCTGCAGCCACTGCCCACCGTGGCCGACCTGCAACTGGTCACCAAGCGGCTGGACATCGCCGGCTTCGTGCCCTATGCCAGCATGCCGCTGAACGTGCAGGTCACCAGCGCCCGCCTCAGCAGCGACGGCAAGCTGCATTACGACGGCCGCCACGCCGAACCCCGCTTCGATTACAAGGGCAACGCCGCGTTCGAGCACGTGCGCATGCAGGACAAGCTCACTGGCGACGACTTCATGCGCTGGCGTTCGCTGAGTGGCTCGCGCATCGACCTGCGCTACGGCGAAGGCACGCCGCGCGTGCACCTGGGCGGGCTGGCGCTGGACGCGTTCTATGCCCGCGTCATCATCAACAGCAACGGACGCCTGAACCTGTCCGACGTGATCGCCAGCGGCGAGCAGCAGGCGCCGGTCTCGGTGACCCGCGCCGGCAACAACGCGCCAACTGCGTCACAACCGGCACCACCACCGTCAGCCAGCGCCTCCACGGCGCCCACTGCGGACATCCATATCGGCGGGATCACCCTGGCCAACGGCCAGCTCAACTACACCGACAACTTCATCAAGCCCAACTACACCGCCAACCTCACCAGCCTCACCGGCCACATCGGCGCCTTCGGCACCACCGCCGGCGAGCCGCCCGCCGAACTGGCGGCGCAGGCCAAGCTGGACGAGGACTCGCCGGTGGACATCAGCGGCAACATCAATCCGCTGCAGCCGGTGGCCTCCCTCGACATCAAGGGCAAGGCGACCGACATCGAGCTGACGCGGCTCAGCGCCTACTCCGGCAAGTACACCGGCTACCCGATCACCAAGGGCAAGTTGACCGCCGACGTGCACTACCTGCTGGACCAGGGCAAGCTCAACGCCGACAACCACATCTTCATCACCCAGCTGACCTTCGGCGACCGCACCAACAGCCCCGGCGCGTCGCACCTGCCGGTGAAGCTGGCGGTGGCCTTGTTGAAGGACACCGAAGGCAATATCGACGTGAACGTGCCGGTGTCCGGCTCGCTGGACGATCCACAATTCAGTCTTGGTGGCATGATCTGGCGCGCGTTCGGCAACCTCATTGCCAAAGCCGCCACCGCGCCATTCCGGCTACTTGCTTCCGCCTTCGGCGGCGGCAGCCACGAGGATCTTGGCTACGTCGAGTTCGCGCCAGGTTCGGCCGTGCTGAGTGGCCCCGCCAAGGATCGTCTCGGCCAGATCGTGCATATGCTGAGCCAAAAACCCGCGCTGACCCTGGACATCAGCGGCCGGGTGGATCCGTCACTGGACGAAGCCGGCCTGCGCAAGGTGACCGTGGACGATCTTATCCGCCGCGAGAAGCTGGCCAAGGAGTCGGACGACAAGGCCGCCGCGGATGCCTCGGCCGCAACGCTGGCCGCGCTGACCGTGACGCCCGACGAATACGAGCACTACCTGCGCCGCGCCTACCGCCACGCCGATTTCGAAAAACCCAAGAACGCGCTCGGCCTCAACAAGTCGCTGGAACCTGACGAAATGCGCAGCCTGCTGGAAACCCACGTGGCTACCGGTGCCGCCGCGATGCACGCGCTGGCTGGGCGCCGTGCCGCCGCCGTGCAGGACTGGCTGCACGGCAAGCTCGACGACAAGCGCATCGCGATCAAGCCGCCCCGGCTTGACGCCAAGGGTATCGACGACAAAGGCAAGACCACACGCGCGGATTTCGGCCTGCACTGACTACCGCACCGCGCGACCACCTCATTGGCCGGCGTCCTACAATGGCGCTTTGCCTACCGATTGGAATCCCCATGAGCTACCCAGCCAAGGCGCGCTACGCCAGCGAACTCGAATCCATCCGCGAGCAGGGCCTGTTCAAGGACGAGCGAATCATCACGTCGCCGCAGTCCTCTGAAATCACATTGCAGGATGGCCGCAAGGTATTGAACTTCTGCGCCAACAATTACCTCGGCCTGGCTGACAACGCCGAGGTGATCCAGGCCGCGAAGGATGCCTTAGACACACATGGATTCGGCATGGCCAGCGTGCGCTTCATCTGCGGCACGCAGGATCTGCACAAACAGCTGGAGGCAAAGATCGCCACGTTCTTCGGTACCGAGGACGCCATTCTTTACGCTGCCTGCTTCGACGCCAACGGCGGCCTGTTCGAGCCGCTGCTGGGCGAAGATGACGCGGTGATCTCCGATGCACTCAACCACGCTTCGATCATCGACGGCGTACGCATGTGCAAGGCCAAGCGCTATCGCTATGCCAACCGCGACATGGCGGATCTGGAGGCTCAGCTCAAGGCCGCCGACGCCGCCGGCGCACGCACCAAGCTGATCACCTCCGACGGCACGTTTTCGATGGACGGCTACATCGCGCCACTGGACCAGATCACGGCGCTGGCAGCCAAGTATCACGCGATGGTGCATATCGACGAGGCCCACTGCACCGGCTTCCTCGGCGCCACCGGTCGCGGCTCGGCCGAAGTCCATGGCGTCATAGACAAGATCGACATCTTCACCGGCACGCTGGGCAAGGCACTGGGCGGTGCCTTGGGCGGCTTCACCACCGGCCGCAAGGAAGTCATCGAACTACTGCGCCAGCGCTCGCGTCCGTATCTGTTCTCCAATTCGTTGCCGCCGCACGTGGTTGCGGCGGCAATCAAGGTTTTCGACATGCTTTCCAGTGCCGGCAATCTGCGCGAGACGCTCAATGCCAATACGCACTATTTCCGCGAGCGCATGGGCGCGGCTGGTTTCGAGATCAAACCCGGCACGCATCCGATCGTGCCGATCATGATTCACGATGCCAAGCTCGCCCAAGCCATGGCGGCCGGACTGCTGGACGAAGGCATCTATGTCAGCGGATTCTTCTACCCCGTGGTACCCAAGGGTGAAGCCCGCATCCGCACCCAAATGAGCGCCGCGCACACGCGTGAGCAGCTGGATCAGGCCATCAGCGCCTTCATCAAGGTAGGCACCCGGCTCGGCCTGATCAGCAAAGCCTGAGCCGGGCACCGACACGCCTGCATCACCGATGCGGGCGTGTTTCGCTGGCAACTGAAAGGGCCTGCACTTCCTTTGCCGTGAGGTGCCGCCACTCGCCTTTGCCCAGCGTGCCCAGCGGCAGCGGGCCAATGGCAACGCGGATCAACCGCAGCACATGGACGCCCTGCACTTCGAGCATGCGTCGAATCTGCCGGTTGCGGCCTTCATCCAACACGATCTCCAGCCAGGAATGCTTCTCCCCCGCACGCAACAAACGCGCGCTGGTTGCCGTCAAGTCGTCGTCTCCCGCCCGCACGCCGGCAGTCAATGCCGCCAGCAAGGCATCAGACGCCACGCAATCAATCTGTACGTGATAAGTCTTGTCCACGTGCGTGGCCGGGTTGGTGATGCCGGCGGCCCACACCGTGTCGTTGCTGAACAGCAGCAAGCCTTCGCTGGCCTTGTCCAGCCGCCCCACTGCGCCCAGCCACGGCAGGCCGGCGTCGGCCAGCAGTGAATAGACGGTGTCGCGCCCACGCTCGTCAGCCGTGCTGACAACCAATCCGCGCGGCTTGTTGATCATCACGTACACCGGCCGAACCCGGCTGACCGCAATGCCGTCGACGGCAAGCCGCACATGGTCGGCAACCACCAGCATCGCGCCGTCGCGCACGATGCGACCATCGACGCTCACTCGGCCGTCGCGCACCCAAATCTGTGCCTGGCTGCGCGAACACAGGCCCAGCTTGGACAGGACACGAACCAATTCGTGACGCGAACTCTGCGGGGTTTGCCCCGCCCCAGCCAACGCCGGCAATGTTTGCGGTCTATTCGTCATCCGCCTGCCACGCTGGCTCCGCTGCATCGATCACCCCGTTCCACCCATGAAAAAGCCCGGCCGAAGCCGGGCTTTTTCGTTACATCACAGGCCGCTCTTGCAGTCTGGATTACTGCTGAACCTGCAACTCGGTGCGACGGTTCTGCGCGCGACCAGCATCCGTCGCATTGTCGCCAATCGGGTTGCTTTCGCCATGACCGATCGGGCCTTCCAGGCGGCTGGCATCAATGCCGTGGCTGGTCAGGTAGTTGTAGACGATCGACGCACGACGCTCGGACAACTTCTGGTTGTACTCATCCGTGCCCTTGGCGTCGGTGTAGCCAGCAACCGTCACATGCACCTGCGGGTAACGCTGCAAGGTGTCCACGGCCTGGTTCAGGACGGCCAACGAGTCGGCGGTCGGCACGGCAAGCGACTTGGAGATGTCGGTCTCGCCAGCCTTCGGACGATCAAACTTGAAGTTGACGCCACGCAGGTCGATGACCACCTTCTGCGCGCAACCGTCCGGACCAACGATGGTGCCGGCGGCAGTGCTCGGGCACTTGTCGTCGCAATTGTTGACGCCATCGCCATCGTCATCCATGGTCGAGCAATCGGCCGGTGCCGGAGCCGGGGCAGCCTCGGGAGCAGGGGCGGCGGGCGGCGCGCCAAAGCGCGAAACCACGCTGAAGCCCAGATACCAGTCACCGTAACCATCATTGGTCGAGATGGTCTTGTTGTCGAAGTCGTAGCGGTAAGCCGCTTCCATGCGGATATCGGAACTGTCGGTGATGGTCTTGGACAAGCCACCACCCAACTCGGCAGCCGGTGCCCAGCCATTGTCGCCACGCGACTGGTGATGACTACCCATCAGGCCAGCCAGCAAATACGGACGCCATGCGTCCCACTCACCCGCGTAGAAACGTGCGGCTACACCGACAGAATTGTTCGACCAACGCAGGTTCGAATGACCGCCACCCGCCGCCGGGCCACGATCAACCTTGCGCTTGGTGCGATCGATGAACGCATCAAGCGACACGTTGGAGCTGATGAACTTGCCGAAGCCCAGGCCGTAGAAGAACTGGCGGCTGTTGGTGTTGCGATCGGAATCGTTGTAGTAGCCACCGACCGTCGGGGCAATGTACCAACGGCCATCAAAGGTGGAAGTCGACGTGTCGCTGACGGCAGTATCGGCAGGCGCTGCCGGTGCCGTGGTGTCTTGCGCTTGAACGGCACCCACGCCGCCCAGGGCCAGCGCAATCAGAAAATACAAGCCCTTACGTTTCATCAGGTGTCTCCTCAATGTCTTAAGTTTTCGCGTCCGTTCAACCTGAACCGGAACTCGCGCGTCAGATCCACTACGTCACTCAGAGCACGCCGCGTTTTTACGCTGCTCCATGCGGCTAGCGGCCAAGATTGTAGCAAAAGTGTTAAGTGGGGGAACGTTTCTTCGCAGTTTGCCGGTTTGGTGGTGAGTCTCCATTCAGGATCACACCAACCCCGCAACCGCTCCACTACATCCACGCCACCGTCCGTCATTGCCCACCGGTTTGACTCGCCAGCATGGCGCCCGCCGACCAGTACGGATGGTTTCATTTTGTACTAACACCGTATTTACAACGTGAAGAGCCCCACGAAGCAATCCAGCGGCATGGCATCCATGCTCGCGGGATCGGCGATGGCCTGCATGATCGCGGCCACGCGATGTGCCGGCAAATGGCCGCGCATGGCCGACTCGAACTTGGCCATCAACACGGGCAGCCCTTCGGCACGCCGGCGGCGATGACCAATCGGGTAGTCCACCGTCACTTTATCGGTATGGCTGCCATCACGGAAAAACACTTGTACCGAATTGCCGATATAACGTTTGCCGGCATCGAAATAATCCCGCGTGAACTGCGGGTTTTCAGCCACCGTCATTTTCTCGCGCAATGCATCGATACGTGGATCAGCGGCAATCGCGTCACCATAATCGTCCGCTTCCAGCCGGCCGAAAATCAGCGGCACCGCCACCATGTACTGGATGCAGTGGTCACGATCCGCGTAATTGGCCAATGGCCCGGTCTTGTCAATGATGCGGCAGCCGGCTTCCTGCGTCTCGATTTCCACGCGTTCGATTTGATCCAAGCGACCAGCCACCTGGGAATGCAGCTGCATGGCGCATTCCACCGCTGTCTGCGCGTGGAACTCCGCCGGATAACTGATCTTCAGCAGGACGTTTTCCATCACGTAGCTGCCAAATGGGCGCTCGAACTCAAACGGCTTGCCGTTGAACGCCACGTCGTAAAAACCCCAGGTCCGCGCGCTCAGTGCCGACGGATAACCCACCGCGCCGCGATATACCGCATTGATGGCATGGGTTACCGCGCGCCGACAGGCATCGCCTGCGGCCCAGCTCTTGCGCGGCCCGGTGTTGGGCGCATGGCGGTAGGTGCGCAGCGCGCCGTTGTCGATCCAGCTGTGCGAAATAGCATTGACGATCTGCTCACGGGTGCCGCCGAGCATGGCCGCAGCCACCGCGGTGGACGCCAAGCGCACCAGGATGACGTGATCCTGGCCCACGCGGTTGAAACTGTTGAGCAGGGCGTAGCCGCCCTGGATTTCATGCGCCTTGATGGCGTAACCCAGCGCATCGCGCACCGTCATCGGCGTACCGCCCTCGCGGCGCGCCTGGCGTGCCAAGTAATCACCGACGGCGAGGATCGTGCCCAGATTGTCCGAAGGATGGCCCCACTCTGCCGCCAGCCATGTGTCATTGAAGTCCAGCCAGCGGATTTGCGTACCGATGGCAAATGCCGCCTGCACCGGGTCGAGCTCATAAGCGGTTCCCGGCACACGGGCACCGCCCGGCAGGCTGGCGCCCGGGACCAGCGGGCCAAGATGCTTGGCACACTCGGGAAACTTCATGGCCAGCATGGCCGTGGCCAGCGAATCGAGCAGGACGTAGCGCGCCGTGTCCCAGGCCTCGGCCGAATCGATGCGGTAATCGACGACATAGTTGGCCACGTCGACCATGGGTTGGTCGAAATCCGGGCGCTGAGCGGAACGCGTAGCAGTGGCAGTCATGACGTTTCTCGCAACGGAAAGCCGCCATTTTAGCCGACTGGCGACAACGGCCGCTTGACCTGCAGCGCCGCGCACCGGGACAATGCGCCAATCCAAAAGGGAGTAGTTCCCGTTGCCGCCACGGCAGCGGTGCGGTGATCGTCAGCACGGGCACACACGCCCCGGTCACCGCGGCAGCGATTGCGAACGAGACTTTTGCGGCAGACGGGCGAAGCGCGCGTTGCTGTCTGCTGCAGTGTCCGTCGCGCATGGAGATTCCATGGAAATTGCTGCTGGTGATTTTTTTTCAGGCCTGATGGCCATCGTCCTGCTGGACCTGGTGCTTGCTGGCGACAACGCCATCGTCATCGCCATGGCGGCCAGCCGCCTGCCCAAGACGCTGCAACGCAAGGCCGTGTTCTGGGGCACATTTGGTGCCGTGGCGGTGCGCTTCGCGCTGACCGCCATCGTCGTCTATCTGCTCGAACTACCGGGTCTGATGCTGGCCGGTGGCGCACTGCTGCTGCCAATTGCGTGGAAGTTGCTGCGTCACGACGATGGCGATGATCCGCACATCCAGGTGGCCAATACGTTCTGGGGCGCGCTGCGCACGATCATCGTCGCCGATGCGTTGATGGGCATGGACAACGTGCTGGCCATCGCCGGTGCCGCCAAGGGCCATATCGGCCTGGTCCTTATTGGTCTGCTGATCAGCGTGCCGCTGGTGGTCTGGGGGTCGACCCTGATCCTCAAGCTCATCGAGCGCTTCCCCATCATCATGTACATCGGCGCAGCGGCCATCGCGCTTACCGCCGGGCGCATGGTGGGTCACGATCACCTGCTGCAGCCGTGGTTTGCCGCCAACCCGTGGGCACAGTACGCGCTGGACGTGGTGCTGATCATCGGCATCTGTGGCGGCGGATGGTGGGCGCAGCGGCGGCAGACACGTCAGCGCCTTGCCCATACCCAGGCACACTCTGGCGCCTGACGCGGGCCGATGCCTCTTGAGCCGCGCGCCGCACCGCGCCACACTGGCAAGCCCTTCCCCACCCAAGGATTGCCATGAAGCTGTATTACATGCCCGGCGCCTGTCCGCTGGCCACGCATATCGTGCTCGAATGGATTGGCGCCAAGTACGAGCTTGCCGAAGTCAAGCGCGATGCCCTGAAGTCGCCCGAATACCTGCGCCTCAACCCGGCCGGCGTGGTACCGACGCTGACCGACGGCGATCTGGTGCTCACCGAGAACGTCGCCATCCTGCATTACCTGGCCGAAAAATATCCGCAGGCCAAACTTGCCGGTGATGACAACGCGGCGTCGCGGGCCGAGGTCAACCATTGGCTGGGTTTCTTCAACTCGGACCTGCACCAGTCGTTCAAGCCGCTCTTCTCACCCGAGCGTTACGTCACCGACCGGGCGCAGGACGCCGACCTGGCTACGCATACCAAGGCCCGCCTGCGCAACCTGTTCGCGCTGGCCGACACGCCGCTCAAGAAGCATGACTGGCTGTCCGCCAGCGGGCGTTCCATTGCTGATCCATACCTGTACGTCCTGCTGCGCTGGGCCAAGTTCAAGTCCATCGACCTGTCCGGGCTGGATCACCTGGAGGCTTTCTTCAAGCGCATGCAGGCCGACGCCAGCGTCAAGGCCGCCGAGCACGCCGAAGGCCTCTGAACGGATCCGCGCGTCGTCATTAGCGACGGCGGGTCCAACACGCGAAAAAGGAGCCACCCGGCTCCTTTTTCGTTGCTGCGGCAACCTCGACCACGGGCTGCCGATGGCGCGTGATCAACGCTTGTCGATGGGCACGTAGGCCTGATCTTCCGGACCGGTGTAATTCGCGCTGGGGCGGATGATTTTGCCGTCCTCACGCTGCTCGATGACGTGCGCGGTCCAGCCGGCCGTGCGCGAAATCACGAACAGCGGCGTGAACATGGCGGTCGGCACGCCAAGCATGTGGTAAGCACTGGCCGAGAACCAGTCGAGGTTGGGGAACATCTTCTTGATCTGGCCCATGACCTGCTCAATGCGCTCGGACACATCAAACAGCACCGGATTGCCGCCTTCCGTGCACAGCTTGCGCGAGACCTCCTTGATGATCTCGTTGCGCGGATCGGACACGGTGTACACCGGATGGCCGAAGCCGATGATGATTTCCTTGCGTTCGACGCGGGCGCGGATGTCGGCCTCGGCCTCATCGGCACTGCGATAGCGGGAGATGATCTCCATCGCCACCTCGTTGGCGCCACCGTGCTTGGGGCCGCGCAACGCGCCAATGGCGCCGGTAATGGCCGAATACATGTCCGAACCAGTGCCGGCAATCACCCGCGCGGTGAAGGTGCTGGCGTTGAACTCGTGCTCCGCATACAGGATCAGCGACTTGTCCAGCGCCTGCGCGTGCAGCTCGCTTGGTGCCACGCCGTGCAGCAGATGCAGGAAATGGGCGGCGATGGATTCGTCATCGGTCTCGGTTTCCACCCGCTTGCCGTTGTGGCTGAAGTGATACCAGTACAGCAGCATCGAGCCGAAGCTGGCGATCAGGCGATCGGCAATGTCGCGCGCGCCGGTGACGTTGTGGTTGTTGCGCTCGGGCAGCACGGTGCCCAGTACCGAACAGCCGGTGCGCAAGACGTCCATAGGATGCGTTGCCGCCGGCAGCAGCTCAAGTGCCGCCTTGACCGGCGCTGGCAAGCCACGCAAGCGCTTCAGGTGGGCACGGTAGTGCTTGAGCTCGGCCCAGTTGGGCAGGATGCCGTGCACCAGGAGGTAAGCCACCTCCTCGAACGTGCCCTTGGCCGCCAGGTCGTGGATGTCATAACCACGGTAGTGCAGATCATTGCCGCTGCGGCCAACCGTGCACAGCGCGGTGTTGCCGGCAGCGACGCCGGACAAGGCCACGGACTTCTTCGGCTTGGGCAGGGTTTGGGTGTTGTCTGTCATGGTGCTACCTCACTATCCAGAAAGGATCCCGGCACGGCACGCGGCGCGAGGCCGCGCAGCAGGCCCATCGTCAGTGCTGATCCGCGTTGGCAAACAGCGCATCCAGCTTGCGTTCGTACTCGTGATAACCGAGAAAGTCGTACAGCTCTTCGCGCGTCTGCATCGACGGCACGACGGCGCGCTGCGTGCCGTCGCGGCGCACGGCGGTATAAAACCCCAGCGCCGCCTTGTTCATGGCGCGATACGCGCCGCAGCAATACAGGATGATGTCGACGTTGGCGCTGGCCAATTCCTCGCGCGTGAACAGCGGCGTCTTGCCGAACTCGGTGATGTTGGCCAGGATCGGCACCTTGACCGCCGCCTTGAACTGGCGGTACTGCTCCAGCGTGATGATCGCCTCGGGAAAGATCATGTCCGCGCCGGCCGCGACGCAGGCTTGTGCGCGCTCGATGGCCGAGTCCATGCCTTCCACCGCCAGCGCGTCGGTGCGCGCCATGATGACGAACTGGTCATCGGTGCGCGCATCGACCGCCGCCTTGATGCGATCGACCATCTCCGCGCGCGGCACGATGGCCTTGCCCGGCCGATGACCGCAACGTTTGGCGGCAACCTGATCCTCGATGTGCATCGCCGCGGCGCCGGCCTTGGTCAGCGAGCGCACGGTGCGGGCAATGTTGAACGCCCCGCCCCACCCTGTATCGGCATCCACCAGCAGCGGCAAGTCGCACACATCGGTAATGCGCCGCACATCGATGAGCACGTCTTCCAGCGCACTGATGCCGAGATCCGGCATGCCCAGCGAGTTGGCAGCGACGCCGCCACCAGATAGATAAATGGCCTGAAACCCGGTGCGCTTGGCCATGCGTGCGGCATAGGCGGTGACGGTGCCGACAACCTGCAGGGGTTGTTCGGCCGCGACAGCAGCACGGAAGCGTGCTCCCGCGGAGGGATTGAGGCTCATGGCAACTCCGGGCAAAGCCACATTTTAGCCGATCGCGACGTCAGTGCCGGCGACAGCCAGCCCGCACCGGGTGGGCGGCACAGGCGTCGAAGCACAGGTGACGAACCGCGTGCATTTGCGTACAGTCCCTGCCGATGAGCCATTCGCACTCACTGGCAAAGCGCATTCTCTGGGGCCTGGTCATCGGCGTCGTGGCCGCCGTGCTCACGTTGGCCATCGGCACACTGCATCCGCCGACACTGGCCGTCATGCGACGCGTGTCCACGGCGGTGTTCGACCCGTTCGGGCAAATCTTCCTGCGCATGCTGTTTTTCGTGGTGATCCCGCTGGTGTTCACCTCGCTGGCCTCGGGTGTCGCCCAGTTGGGACAGCTACGCAACCTCGGGCCATTGGCCGGGCGCACCTTTGCGTTGTTTGCGCTCAACATGCTGATTGCCGTGGGTATCGGCCTGGCGATGATGAACACGGTGCAGCCGGGCCAGCACCTGGACGCGCAGGCCAAGGCCCAGCTGCTGCAGGATTACGGCGGCGCGGCGGAAGCCTCGATCGAGCGGCGCGCCGCACAGCCGCAAATGAGCCTGTCCACGCTGGTGGAAATGTTCATGCCGCGCAACTTGCTGGGCGCGGTAGCCGGCCCCAGCCGCGATGCGCTGGGCGACGTGTTGCCGCTGATCCTGTTTGCCCTGCTGGTCGGTGCCGCGGCCACGCAGCTGCGCCATCGCCAACGCCGTCAGGTGCAAGCATTCCTGGATACCGGCACCGAGCTGATGACGCGCATTGTCGGCTTTGCGCTGGAGCTGGCGCCGTACGCGGTGCCGGCGATGATCTACAGCGTCATCGTCAAGGTCGGCGTCGATGTGCTGCTGGCGCTGTCGGTGTTCGTCGTTGGCTGCACCGTGGCATTGGCGCTGCATCTGTTCGGCACCATGTCGTTGTGGATCCGTCTTCTGGCGCACCGCTCACCGCGCGCGTATTTCCGCCAGATCCAGCCGTTGCTGGTCACCGCCTTCTCCACCAGCTCCAGCAGCGCCTGCCTGCCGATGTCGCTGGCCGTCGCCCACGAGGAATTGCGCATCTCGCCCAGCACGGCCGGTTTCGTGCTGCCGCTGGGGGCGACGATGAACATGAGCGGCACGGCGCTGTTCGAAGGCTGCGTGGTGCTGTTCGTGGCGCAGGCCTTTGGCGTGGAAATGACGCTCGGCCACCAACTGATCCTGATGCTGCTGTCGGTGTTGAGCGCCGTGGCCGTGGCCGGCATTCCCGGTGGCTCGCTGCCGATGATCGCCGGCCTGCTGGCGACCTTCGGCGTGCCGCCGGAAGGGCTGGGCATCATCATCGGCGTGGATCGCATCCTGGACATGATGCGCACCACGGTGAACGTCGGCAGCGACATCGTCACCGCCAGCGTGGTCGATCGGCAGCTGCTCGCGCAGCAGGCGCAGGAATAGGCACGGTCAATCGCTACCATGCGGACAATCAATTAGATATATGACGCGGCGGCCCGTATCCTGTAGTCACTTTCAACCACGAAGGGAATGCAGCAATGTCGCTGATCAATACTGAAATCAAGCCGTTCAAGGCCCAGGCGCTGAAGAACGGCAAGTTCATCGAAGTGACCGACGCCGATCTCAAGGGCAAGTGGTCGGTGGTGTTTTTCTACCCGGCCGACTTCACCTTCGTCTGCCCGACCGAGCTTGAGGACCTGGCCGAAAACTATCCGGCGTTCCAGAAGCTGGGTGTGGAAATCTACAGCGTGTCCACCGATACACACTTCGCGCACAAGGCGTGGCACGACACCTCCGACGCCGTCAAGAAGATCAACTACACGATGGTTGGCGATCCGACCCATGTGTTGTCGCGCAACTTCGACGTGCTGATCGAGGCCGACGGCATCGCCGACCGTGGCACATTCGTGATCGATCCGGCCGGCAAGATCCAGATCATCGAACTCAACGCCGGCGGCATTGGCCGCGACGCCTCCGAGCTGCTGCGCAAGGTCAAGGCCGCGCAGTACGTCGCCGCGCACCCGAATGAAGTGTGTCCGGCCAAGTGGAAGGAAGGCGAGAAGACCCTGGCGCCGTCGCTGGACCTGGTCGGCAAGATCTGATCCATCGCGATCAGCTGCCCGTGCGCGGACCCGGCACTGTCCGGGTCCGCCACGCCGCAACGCTTCACTCCGAAGCGCGCGACATATACATATATGGAATTTCACCTATTGCTCGCCCACGCGGGCACGGGTCGGGCTTGCCCTGACCACCAACGGTTGGAGGAGCCAACATGCTTGACGCCACTATCGCCACGCAGTTGAAGGTCTATCTGGAACGGATCACGCAGCCAATTGAATTGGTCGCCTCGCTGGATGACAGTCCCAAGTCGGTCGAATTGAACGAGCTGCTGGAAGAAATCGCCTCCTACTCGTCCAAGGTCAGCCTGATCCGTCGCGACGACGACGCGCGCAAGCCATCGTTTGCCATCAACCGCGCCGGCACCGATATCGGCGTGCGCTTTGCCGGCATTCCGCTGGGCCACGAGTTCACTTCGCTGGTGCTGGCGCTGCTGCAAGTGGGAGGCCATCCGCCCAAGACCGACGACGACGTGCTGGCACAAATCCGCCATCTCGATGGCGAGCTGCACTTCGAGACTTATTTTTCCCTGTCCTGCCAGAACTGCCCGGACGTGGTGCAGGCGCTCAATCTGATGAGTGTCGTCAACCCGCGCATCCGCCACACCGCCATCGACGGTGCGTTGTACCAGGACGAGGTCGCCGCCCGGCAGGTAATGTCGGTACCGTGCGTGTTCCTCAACGGCGAGTTGTTCGATCAGGGCCGCATGAGCCTGGAGCAGATCCTGGCCAAGCTCGACACGAGTGCTGCCGCCCGCGATGCCGAGAAGCTGCAGGCCAAGCCGCCTTTCGACGTGCTGGTCGTCGGCGGCGGCCCGGCCGGCGCTGCGGCCGCCATCTATGCCGCACGCAAAGGCATCCGCACCGGCGTCGCCGCCGAGCGTTTTGGCGGTCAGGTACTGGACACCATGGCCATCGAGAATTTCGTCTCGGTGTTGGCCACCGACGGCCCGCACATGGGCACGGCGCTGGAACGCCACGTCAACGAATATGCCGTGGACGTGATGAACCTGCAGCGTGCGGAAAAGCTCATCGCCGCCGATGACGACGGCTTGCTCGGCGTGCAATTGGCCGGTGGCGCAACATTGAAATCACGCACGATCATCCTCTCCACCGGCGCCCGCTGGCGGCACATGAACGTGCCCGGCGAAGACGAATATCGCAATCGCGGCGTAGCCTATTGCCCGCACTGTGATGGACCGTTGTTCAAGGGCAAGCACGTGGCCGTCATTGGCGGCGGCAACTCCGGCGTGGAAGCGGCGATTGATCTGGCCGGCATTGTCGCGCACGTCACGCTGGTCGAGTTCGACACCAAATTGCGGGCTGATGACGTGCTGCAACGCAAACTGCGCAGCCTGCCCAACGTCACCATCATCGTCAACGCGCAAAGCACCGAGGTGCGCGGCGACGGGCAAAAAGTGACGGCGCTGGTCTACCGCGACCGCGCCAGCCAGGCCATGCACACGATCACGCTCGACGGCATCTTCGTGCAGATCGGCCTGCTGCCCAACACCGAGTGGCTCAAGGGCACGCTGGCGTTGTCGCCGCGTGGCGAGATCATCGTCGACGATCACGGCCAGACCTCACTGCCCGGCGTGTTTGCCGCCGGCGACGCCACCACCGTGCCGTACAAGCAGATTGTCATTGCCATGGGTGCTGGCGCCACCGCCGCGCTCAGCGCATTCGATCACCTGATCCGCACCTCGGCACCGGTAGCCGCCAGCGAAACCGTCGCCGCCTAGGCCTACTGCAAAAGGCTTGGTGCCAAACGACAACGGGCCGGCTTGCGCCGGCCCGTTGTGCGATACACATATCGCACGCCGTTTATTTCTTCGCGAACAACGACTCCACGCTGGCACGCTCCTCGTGCAGCTCCTTGGCGCTGGCGTCCAGCCGTGCGCGCGAGAACGCGCTGATCGCCAGACCCTGCACGATGGTGTACTTGCCATCCTTGCATGTCACCGGATAGCCAAAGATCACGCCCGGCGCAATGCCGTAGGAACCGTCCGACGGAACGCCCATGGACACCCAGTCACCTTCGGCTGTACCCAGGGCCCACGTACGCATATGATCAATTGCCGCCGCCGCCGCCGATGCGGCCGATGACGCGCCGCGCGCCTTGATTACGGCCGCACCGCGCTGCTGCACGGTCGGGATGAATTCATTTTCGTACCAGGCCTGATCCACCAGGCTCATGGCGCTCTTGCCATCGACCGTGGCCTGCGACAAATCGGGGTACTGCGTGGAGCTGTGATTGCCCCAGATGATCATCCGCTTGACGTCACTGTTGTGCTTGCCGGTCTTGGCCGCCAACTGCGCCTTGGCGCGGTTGTGGTCCAGCCGCACCATCGCGGTGAAGCACTTCGGGTCCAGGTCTGGCGCGTTCTGCTGGGCAATCAGGGCATTGGTGTTGGCCGGATTGCCAACCACCAGCACCTTCACCGAGCGCTTGGCATGGGCGTTGAGTGCCCTGCCCTGCGGGCCGAAGATGGTGCCATTGGCCTCCAGCAGATCCTTGCGCTCCATGCCCGGGCCGCGGCGACGCGCACCAACCAGCAAGGCATAGTCGACATCCTTGAACGCGACATTGGCATCATCGGTGGTGACCACACCAGCCAGGGTCGGGAACGCGCAATCGTCCAATTCCATCACCACGCCTTCCAACGCCGGCAAGGCCGGGGTAATTTCCAGCAGATGCAGGATCACCGGCTGATCCGGCCCCAGCATGTCACCGGCGGCAATGCGGAACAGCAAGGCGTAGCCGATCTGGCCGGCAGCACCGGTAACGGCAACACGAACAGGGGCTTTCATGGATGGTGACTCCTTCAGGTGAATGTTCAATACGTCAAGCCGATGGGTCGGCGCACACAATTCGCGGCCGCAGCGGCCACACACGGCGACGGCTCAATCGAGCTCGGTGAAAAACTCCGCGATGCGTTGCAGCCCTGGCTGCAATTGCGGTGCCGGGCAGGTGTAGGAAATGCGCATGGCGCGCGCTTCGCCAAACGCCGAGCCGGGGACGCAGGCGACGCCTTTGGCCTCCAGCAAAGCCGCGCAAAACTCGACATCATTGCCGATGGCCACGCCGCGATGGTGCTTGCCAAAGGCCACCGAAACATCAGGAAACGCGTAAAACGCGCCTTGCGGTCGTGGGCACACGACGCCGGGAATGGTGCTGAGCGCGGCATAGACCGTATCGCGGCGCCGGGAGAAGTCCCGGCACTTGGCCTGCGGCACATCCTGTGGACCCGTGAGCGCCGCCACTGCCGCCGCACTGACCACTTCGGGCAGGCTGGTGATGTGGTTGGAGTTGAGCGTGGTCACCGCCTTGGCTATGACCGCCGGCCCGGCCATCAGGCCGACGCGCCAGCCGGGCATGCCGTAGGTCTTGGAGATCGAGTCGACGAAGATCAGCCGTTCGCGCAACACCGGCTGCGCGTGCAGGAAGTTGTGATAGCCGATGCCGTCAAACACCATGGCGTTGTAGATGTCATCGGTGACGATCCAGGTATCCGGATGGCGTACCAATACCTCGGCCAGGGCGGCAATCTCCGCGCCGGTGTAGACCATGCCCGTCGGGTTGTTCGGGTTGTTGAACAAAAACACCTTCGGCTTGCGCGCCAGCGCCGCGTCGAGCTGCGTCGGGGTGAGCTTGTAGTTTTGTTGCGGGCCGCACGGCAAGGCGTTGACGCGGGCGCCGACGATGTCGGCAATGTCGTGGTAGGTCGTCCAGTACGGCGCGGCAAAACAAATCTCATCGCCTTCGTCGAGCAACGCCTCGGCCAGGTTGTACAACACCTGCTTGGCGCCGATGCCGATGGAAATGTTCTCGCGTGCATAGCCGTCCAGACCAAGCGCGGCGACATGGGCGATAAAGGCATCCTGCAATTCGACCGCGCCATGATTGCGGCCATATTGCCCACTGTCATGTGCCAACGCTTCGCGGGCGGCCGCGTAGACGTGATCGCCTGGCAGGAAATTCGGCACGCCAACGGAAAAGCTGATGACGTCACGGCCGGCGGCCTTGAGCTCCCGCGCCTTGGCGGCAATCACCATGATTGCGCTGGGTTTGGCGCGACCCACGCGCCGGGCAAGTTGAAGCATGGTCACCACACGCCTGTGCAAAGGCGCTGATTTTACCACGCACCACCCCTGCGACGCCGGGCGCGAAACGCCCGGTGCCCGGCAAACCCCGTGCCCTCAACCGCGCTGGTCGAGCACCGCATTCCATTCCGCGACGCGCGCCGCCTGCGCCGCCAGCAAGACCGTTGCATCACTGTCCACCGTCACCTTGTCGATGCGGTCGCCCATGGCAATCTGGTTGACCACCGCCATGTCCTCGTCGCCGGCAACCTGGCCAAACACGCTGTGCTTGCCATCGAGCCAGCTCGTCGGCACATGGGTGATGAAGAACTGGCTGCCATTGGTGCCCGGGCCGGCGTTGGCCATCGACAACACGCCTGGCTTGTCGTGTCGCAGTGAAGCGTCAAACTCGTCCTCGAACCGGTAGCCGGGGCCACCGCGACCCGTACCGTCCGGGCAGCCGCCCTGGATCATGAAGTCGGCAATGACGCGGTGGAAAGTCAGGCCGTCGTAGTACCCGCGCTGCGCCAGATTGACGAAGTTGGCCACGGTGACCGGCGCCTTGTCGGCATGCAGCTGCAGATGGATCGGGCCACGATTGGTGGCAAGAGTGATATTGATGGTCATCAAGAGTCCTCGAGGCGAAAAACCGGCCGGCGTACCCGCCGGCAACAGGTCGACAAGGATAACGCAGCCGCTTGTCGCCCCTGCGTCACGACCCACCCAAAGTCCATCCCGCCACCTGCTGGCGTGCCTTGACAATGCATGGGTTTCGGATAATCGTCAGGCTACGCGCACTACCGGCCCAGCTTGACGCGCAGCCACCTTGCGACGGTCAGGCCACATGCCGCGCCGCGCGCTGCTGCGACTCCCCCGTTGGACGGAGAAACGCCCATGTCTACCCACCACACCTTGATCGCGGCCATGCTCATGGTGGCCAGTGCGTCAGTGGCCCATGCGCAATCGGCCTCACTCAACCCCTTCCCACCGAAGGTTCTGCCAGTACTGGTGCAGGTCAACAACCAGGGCAAGATCACTGACGCCTCGCCAGCCATCAGCCTGACGCCACAACTTGATCGGCTGCTGCGGCAAAACCTGGGCGAGATCGTCACCGGTCCGGCAACCCGCCACGGCAAGCCCGTGTCCAGCCAGTTCGTGGCCAACATGCAGTTGAAGGCCGCACCGGCAGAGCCGGGGAAATACTCGACACAGTTTGTCTATGTGTCGAGTTCGCCAGTACCGACCGGGCGCTGGCACTGGGTGCACATCGACGGCCACCGACTGGCACTAGCCGAGAGCGACAGCCACACGCCAAGGCCTCTGCCGCACCATTCCATCTACTACCGTCAGCCGACATCGACGACCATGCCGCAGTTGCCGGCGATGCCAACTGTCGCCCCGAGCACGCAGCCGATTGCTACCCCGACACCACGCTCCGGATCACCCCGGCACTGAGAGCCGCGCGCAGCGACATCACCAGCGATAGGCCACCTTGCCGTACACGTAGGCGCCATTGAAGCCGAATGGCGAGAATATCGAGTACGGGAAGGTGCCGTTGTTGTCGTTGTTGAGTGCGGCTGAAGCGCGATCCGGATAGGTGTCGAACACATTGTCGGCGCCAACGCTCAAAGTCCACCGCGCCACGTTGTAGTGCAACGCCAAGTCAAGCACCCACTTGGCGCCATAGGTTTGATCCAACTCCGCCCTGGAGGCGTTGTACGCCGTGAACTTGGCGTAGCGCGTCAATGCCCCATCCAGTGCCCAGGGCCCAACGCTGTACAGGCTGCTCAGGATCAACTTGCTGCGCGGCGTGGTATCGGCCAGCAAGCCAAATTGATCGCGGCGATCGATGCGCTTGAGATTCAAGCCCAACGCGTCCAGCACCGCGGGATTGGGCTTGATATGCGTCACCTCGTTCTTGTTGTAGTTGTACGCCAGGGTTGTCTGCAGGTTGCCGGCGCTGCCCAGATCCGCCAGATAGGACGCCACGACATCGACGCCGCGCGTACGCGTATCCACGGCATTGGTGAAGTAGGCGACGCTGCTGTAGTTGGTGTGGGTAAAGCCGTTGGCGGCGAGATAGTCCTGCACCGCCGGTGCGGCGATGGACAGGTTGCTGGACAAGGTAACGCGATCGCGCAGCTTGATCTGGTAGGCATCGACGCTGACTGTCAGCGGATCCAGTGGATTCCACACCATGCCGACGGTCAGGTTGCGGGATTTCTCCGGCCGCAGCGGTTCGCCACCCAACAGCGTACCGATGGCGCTGGTCGATGGCACCAGGCCGGTGTTGTAAATGCCCGGCGCCAACCCGGCCGGCGCATTGCCCACGCCGTAAAACAGTGACTGGGTATAGGCGTAATACTGCTGCGCCAGCGATGGTGCGCGGAACCCGGTCGATGCGCTGCCACGCAGCGCAAAGCGCGAGGTGAAATCAAACCGCGCAGCCAGCGACCCGGAAGTGGTGGTGCCAAAGTCCGAGTAGTCCTCATGCCGCACGGCCAGTGAAGTACCCAGCCGATCCGTAAGGTTGGTTTCCAGGCTCAGATATTCGGCCACGTTGTGCCGCGCATGCGTGCCGGCATCAGCCGGCTGGAAACCGCCAAAGCCCTGTGCTCCCCCGGAAACGCCCGAAGTGCCGACGTAGTACGACGCCGGATCCCCCGCACGAATGGCGTAGTCCTGACGCAGATACTGCGCACCAAAAGCCAGCGTCAATGGATTGGGCAACCAGGCAACGGCCAGTTCCTTGGCGACATCCAGGTCAAACGAACGCTGACTGGCGCGCAGGATGCCGTCGTGGAAACGTGTCGGGCTGAAGCCGAAATCGTTGAGGAAGGCGCGGTTGGCGCTGTCGTGCGTGGCGTACGACACGCGATTGGCGCCGTAGTTGCCGCTCAAATCCCAGCGCCAGCCGCCTGCCGTCTTGCCACGCAGACCAATCACCAGCGATTGGTCGGTGGAGCGGGCATGCTCCAGCGGCAGGTAGCCGGTCGGATACATCGACGGCACCGAGTTGCTGTTGGTGATGCTGCGGAAGAAGGCCGTCGAGGTGCTGTTGCGCTGTCCATAATGGCCAAATGCATACAGCTGCATGTCCGGTGTCAGGTCATAAGCGCTGTTGGCAAAGACGTTGCGGTCGGCCACCTCCGGATCGCCGAAACGCTGGCGGATGCCATCCTCCGGCCGGCGCCGATCCGGTTGGGCACGATTGGTGATGTCCTGATGCCCGTTCTGCAAGGCAAAGCGCAGCCAGCCACGCTCGCCGCTTAGCGGCAGGCCGAAGTTGGCCGAGCCTTGCCAGAGGCGTCCATCTCCGGCGCTGTACTGGCCACCAGTCACCTGCACATCACCACCCGCCGCGCCCTTGCGCAGCACGATGTTGATGACGCCGGCAATGGCGTCGGAGCCGTATTGCGCCGAGGCGCCATCGCGCAGCACTTCAATGTGATCGATCGCCGACACCGGAATGGTGTTGAGATCCACTGCCTGCGAGCCGCGCCCGAGCACGCCGTTGGTGACAATGATCGCGCCCGGATGCCAACGTTTGCCGTCAACCAGCACCAGGACTTGATCGGGCGACAAGCCGCGCAGCTGCGCCGGCCGTTGCGAATCAGCAGTATCGGCCGCCGAGGGCCGTGGGAACGTCAGCGACGGAATGATGCGCGAAAGCGCCGTGGACAGCTCATTGGTCCCCGTCTGCTGCAGCACCTTGGCCGAAACCACGTCGATGGGCGTCAGCGAGGTGCTCTCGGTACGGTTCTCGGCGCGTGTGCCGGTGACGATGACGGCACTCAAATCCTTGGCTTTCGTATCCGCCGACGATTGTGCAGATGACGCGACGGAAGCATCCTGCGCGGCAACTGCGCCAGCCATGCAGGCCAGTGCAACCGTCAAGGAGGTGGCAAGGGCGGAACGAACGGGATGGCGCATAAGTGGTGTCCCCGGCAATGGATGCGGCGTCGCAGCATCCACAGTAGCCTAGCCATCATGCGCCGGTCAACACACTTTAGACGTCCAAACGCCCACGCGCGCTTCAACGCCGCGCGCGAAAAAACTCGCGCAGCAACAAGGCCGACTCATCCGCCAGCACACCACCGGCAACCTGCACGCGATGATTGTGCAAAGGTGACAGCAAGGTATCGAAGCGGCCGCCGGCCGCACCGGTCTTGGGGTCGGCTGCGGCAAACACCACGCGCTCGATGCGGGCGTGGATCATCGCCATGGCGCACATCACGCAGGGTTCCAGCGTGACATACAACGTGGTGCCAGCCAGGCGATGGTTTCCCAGCCTGGCACCGGCTGCGCGCAAGGCCTGAATCTCGGCATGCGCCGTCGGATCGTGCAAACCGATGTTGCGATTCCAGCCCTCGCCCAGCACTTCCCCGTCGCGTACCAACAGGGCACCAACCGGCACCTCGTGTTCGTCGCGCGCACGTACCGCCAGCGCCAAAGCATGGCGCATCCACGCGATATCGACATCGTCCGCGGCAGTCATGCCGCTATTCCCACTCGATGGTCGCCGGTGGCTTGCCGCTGATGTCGTAGACCACGCGCGAGACGCCACGCAGCTCATTGATGATGCGATTGGAGACCTTGCCGAGCAGATCGTATGGCAGGTGCGCCCATTGCGCGGTCATGAAGTCGATGGTTTCCACTGCACGCAAGGCAATCACCCATTCATACGCACGCGCATCGCCGACCACGCCGACGGACTTGACCGGCAAAAACACGGCGAACGCCTGGCTGACGGCGTCGTACAAGTTTGCCTGGCGCAACTCCTCGATGAAGATGGCATCGGCGCGCGCCAGCAGCTCGACATAATCGGGGCGCACTTCGCCGAGAATGCGCACACCCAACCCCGGACCGGGGAACGGATGGCGGAACACCATCTCGCGCGGCAAGCCCAACGCCACGCCAATGCGGCGCACCTCGTCCTTGAACAGCTCACGCAGCGGTTCGACCAAACCCAACTTCATGTGCGCCGGCAAGCCACCCACGTTGTGATGGCTCTTGATGACGTGGGCCTTGCCGGTTTTGCTGCCGGCCGATTCAATCACGTCCGGATAAATGGTGCCCTGCGCCAGCCACTTCACGTTGCCACCGACAGATGCCAGCTTGGCCGATTCTTCCTCGAAGATATCGACAAACAAACCGCCGATGATCTTGCGTTTGGCCTCGGGGTCGGTGACACCGGCCAGCGCCGCAAAATAGCGCGCGGCGGCGTTGACGCGGATAACCTTGACGCCCATGTTGCGCGCCATGGTCGTCATGACCTCATCGCCTTCGTGCCAGCGCAGCAAGCCGGTGTCGACAAACACGCAGGTCAGACGTTCGCCAATGGCACGCTGCAGCAGTGCCGCGACGACGGAAGAGTCCACGCCGCCGGACAGGCCCAGCAAGACGTGGTCGTCGCCCACCTTGGCACGCACGCGTGCAATCTGGTCGTCAATGATGTTGGTTGCCGTCCACAGCGTCGCGCAGCCACAGATGTCGGTGACAAAGCGCTTGAGTAGCGCCCCGCCCTGCTTGGTATGCGTGACCTCCGGATGAAACTGCACGCCGTACCAGCGCCGATCCGCATCTTCCATCGCGGCAATGGGAATGCGCGCGGTGCAGGCGGTGATGGCAAAGCCCGGCGGCACCGCCGCGACGTGGTCGCCATGGCTCATCCAGACGTCCAGCTGCCGCGCGCCGGCATGATCGGTCAAGCCATCCAGCAAGGCACTGGCGGCAACCACATCCACCGTCGCGTGGCCAAATTCGCGTGCCTGCGCGGCCTCGGTGGCACCGCCCAGCTGCGCGGCAAGCGTCTGCATGCCGTAGCAAATGCCAAGGATCGGCACGCCGGCGTCAAACACCTGCTGTGGCGCCGTCGGGGCATCGGCCAGCGTGGTCGACTCCGGGCCGCCGGAGAGAATGATGCCGCGTGGCGCAAACGCCGCAATGTCCGCTGGCGCGTGATCCCATGCCCAGATCTCGCAATACACGCCAAGCTCGCGGATGCGGCGCGCGATCAGCTGCGTGTATTGCGCGCCGAAATCGAGGATGAGGATCTTGTCGTTCTGGATAGCGGACATCAGACGCACTCGGTCAACGCCAAGCCTGGCGTACAGCGGAAGAGACTATCCGGCACAGGCCAGATGCGGAACACCACGCCGCGACGCATCGTGAGTGCGACGCGCGCTGCCGCGCTCACGAACGCAAGCGGTAATTGGGCGCTTCCTTGGTGATCTGCACGTCATGCGGGTGGGCCTCGGTGACACCGGCCGTGGTGACACGCACGAACTGCGCCTTGTGGCGCACGTCCTCGACCGTGGCCGCGCCGAGATACCCCATTGACGCGCGCAGGCCACCAATCAATTGATGAATGATGTTACGCAGCGGGCCGCGATACGGCACCCGGCCCTCGATGCCTTCGGGCACCAGCTTGTCGGCCTCGATCTCGTCCTGGAAATAGCGGTCCTTGGAACCAAGCTGCATGGCGCCAATGGAGCCCATGCCGCGGTAGCTCTTGTACGAGCGGCCCTGGAACAACTCGATCTCGCCAGGGGATTCCTCGGTGCCGGCAAACATGGAGCCGAGCATCACGCACGAGGCACCGGCAGCCAGCGCCTTGGGAATGTCACCGGAATAGCGGATGCCGCCATCAGCAATCAAGGGGATCTCATCCTTGAGCGCGGTGGCCACCATGTCGATGGCGGTGATCTGCGGCACGCCGACGCCCGCCACCACGCGCGTGGTGCAGATCGACCCTGGGCCAACACCCACCTTGACCGCATCGACACCGACATCCCGCAGCGCGCAGGCCGCTTCCCCGGTGACGATATTGCCGGCAATCACCTGCATCTGCGGGTAGTGTTTCTTGACCCACGCGCAGCGATCAATCACGCCTTGTGAATGGCCATGGGCGGTATCGACCACCAGCACGTCGACGCCGGCATCAACCAGTGACTCGATGCGCCGCTCGGTATCGCCGGCCACGCCCACGGCGGCGCCCACCATCAACGCCTCATGCGTGTCCTTGGCCGCGTGCGGATTGTCGCGTGCCTTCTGGATGTCCTTGACGGTGATCAGGCCGCGCAGCTCGAACGCGTCGTTGACCACCAGCACCTTCTCAATGCGGTGCTTGTGCAACAACAGCAGCACGTCGTCCTGGCTGTAGCCCTCGCGCACGGTGATGAGCTTGTCCTTGCGCGTCATGATGTTGCGCACCGGATCGTCGTGCTTGCGCTCGAAGCGCATGTCGCGGCTGGTGACGATGCCGACCAACTGCTCGCCCTCGACCACCGGCACGCCGGAAATGTTGTGCGCGTGTGTCAACCGCAGCACTTCGCTGATGGAAGTTTGCGGCCCCACCGTGATCGGCTTGCGAATGACGCCGGCCTCGAACTTCTTGACCAGACGCACCTCGGCCGCCTGCTGCTCGACGCTCATGTTCTTGTGGATGATGCCGATGCCGCCGCTCTGCGCCATGGTGATGGCCAGACGCGCCTCGGTCACGGTATCCATGGCGGCGGAAACGATGGGGATATTCAGGCGCAGCTTGCGCGTGAGCCGGGTGGAAGTGTCAACGTCGCGCGGCAATACAAGCGAATGCGCCGGTACGAGAAACACATCGTCGTAGGTGAGGGCCTCGGCGAGGATGCGCATGAAAAATGTCCCGCAGCAAAGCGGGAATTATACGCGGCTGCCCCTGTTCGTCGCCAGACGTGGGTATCTCAGGCCGTGATCGGCGTGCCATCACGCGCCTGCGCCGCCTCCAGCGTGTTCTCCATCAGCGTCGCCACCGTCATCGGCCCGACGCCGCCCGGCACCGGCGTGATCCAGCTTGCACGCTCGGCGGCAGCGGCAAACTCCACGTCGCCCACCAGGTGACCATCGACCAGTCGGTTGATGCCGACATCGATCACCACGGCGCCCGGCTTGATCCACTCACCGCGAATCAGGCCGGGACGGCCCACCGCCACCACCACGATATCCGCCTGACGCACGAAGCCCGCCAAATCCCGCGTGAAGCGATGACACGAGGTGGTGGTGCAACCGGCAATCATCAGCTCCAGCGCCAGCGGCCGGCCAACGTGATTGGAGACACCCACCACCACCGCATGCTGACCGCGCACCGGCCGGTCCGTGTGGCCCAGCAAGGTCATCACGCCACGCGGCGTGCATGGCCGCAAGCCAAACCGGCGCAGCGCCAGGCGGCCGACATTCACCGCGTGGAAACCATCGACATCCTTGCCCGGGTCGATCCGGTCGACCAGCGCATCCTCATCGATGTGCGGCGGCAGCGGCGACTGCACGAGGATGCCATGCACGGCCGGATCAGCGTTCAACCGGTCGATGAGGGCAAACAATTCCGCCTGCGTCACGGAGCTCGGCAAGTCGTGATCGAACGAGTGGAAACCAACCTGCTGACAGGCCTTGCGCTTGTTGCGCACATACACCGCCGAGGCTGCGTCGGCACCGACCAGCACCACGGCCAGGCCCGGTGCCGACCGGCCGTCGCCACGGCGTGCGTCGACACCGACGCGCACGCGCTCAAGCAGCTCCTGCGCAATGCGTTTGCCGTCAAGGATTCGTGCGCTCATGGGTTGGCCTGTGTGCAAAGCCCGTCATTATCGGGTTTCGCCAGGGGGCGTACAAACTGCCGCCGGCCACCCGTCGCAGCGCACGCCAGCATCATCCAGCCGTGCGCGTCACCGCCGCGAGCGCTTGCCATGTCACACCGCGGCAAGATGCTCATACAAAATCGCCGCCCCCACGCCGATCAGGATCAGCCCGCCAAGCACTTCGGCACGCTTGCCGATCAAGGCCCCCAGCACGCCGCCAAGCATGATGCCCAGCGTGACCATGACCAAGGTGCACAGCCCGATCACCAGGGCGACCCACGCGATGGGCGTGTCGGCAAAGGCCAGGCCGACACCCACCGCCAGCGCATCGATGCTGGTCGACACGCCCGTCAATGCCAGTGCCAGGAAACCGGTCGCGGCTGGCGCCTCGTGCGGCTCGTCCGCACCCGGTCGCACCGCATTGACCATCATCAACGCGCCCATGCCAGCCAGCAGCGCAAACGCAATCCAGTGATCCCACGCCACGACGTAGCGTGAAGCACCATGTCCGATCAGCCAGCCAATGAGCGGTGTCAGCGCTTCGATACTGCCGAATATCAAACCGGCCCGCAGCGCCTGTGACAGGCGCGGGCGATGCATGGCCGCGCCCTTGCCGATGGCTGCGGCAAACGCATCCGTGGACATGGCAAAGCCCAACAACAACATGGAAATGGGGTTCATGGATCACCAGCAAGGTCGGGACAGGCACAACGGCACAACGCCACCCCGACCTTCGTCGTGCCGTCGTACCGTTGGTCTCGCCAACCAGAATTGGTGCCTTCGCCACGGCGGCTCGCCGAGCATGTTGACCAAGGCGCCTCGTCGCAACGAAGCCGGCTACTCCCCAAGGGATGGTCGCGCCAAAGTGTCAGCGCAGCCGCCGGCAAGGCTAGCATGGTCGACCGCATTCTGGCGCCATAGCCGTACGGGAAAATCGGCGCTGCCGTGGGCCGACAGTCCGCTCACGGCCACCACCCTCACACATACCGGCATTCTCAAGACATCCTCTGCCAGCGGCTCGCCACGCGCGCTTACGCTGCATCGACAAATTTGTTGCGTAGGGTTGGTATTTGGTAACTTTGTATTTTAGAGTACTTTGTACTGAGTCAACCGGAGTGCCACCATGAACCAGACCCAGAGCCTGCGCGACGATCTCGACTTCGTCACCCATGTTGCCCGGCGCAATGACCTGCCACTCGGCGTACCGGCCATCTATTTCTTGTGGGCGGTGCTGGTGGCGATAGGTTTTTCCCTGCCCGATCTGGCGCCGTCCGCGACCGGGCCTTATTGGTTCGCTGCCGGCATCGGTGGCGGGCTATTCAGCTGGTGGTTGGGTAACCGGCATGCGCGCAAGGCTGGCCTGCACAACAAGGCATTGCGCCGGCGCTACGGCATGCATTGGAGTCTGGGGGGCCTGGGCTTTTTCCTGGTCGCGCTGCCTTTCTTTACCGGACACGCCCCGCTGGTCACCGTGGTCAACAACTTCCTCTTGGTCGGCGGGCTGATCTATGGCTTGGCCGGCGTGCATCTTGAACGCCCCTTGCTGTGGAGCGGCCTGTTGATGCTTACCGCCTATGTGGTGTTGGAGGTGTTCACCCCGCCGTGGACATGGACCATCACCGGCCTGACAATCGGCATCTCATTGCTGTGGGCCGGCTTGGCGGCACGCCGCCAACAGATCCGTTTGGATGCGTCCGATGCAAGCGCTTGACGGCCTGCAACCCGCATTCGAGCACCGCGTACGCCTGGCCATCGGCGTACTGCTGGCCGGCCACGGTGAAATCAGCTTTGCCCGCTTCAAGCAGGAATTGCGCCTGACCGACGGCAACCTCGGCGCACAGCTGCGACGACTGGAGGACGCCGGCTACATTGCCTTGCGGCGCGACTTCGTCGACCGCAAGCCAGTGACTTGGTACAGCCTGACCAAACCCGGGCGACTGGCCTTGAATCAGCATTTGCACGCGCTGCAGTCAATGATCAGCGCCGCCACGTCCACCAGAGCCTGATCCGCCCGACAACGGCGTGATGGCAATACACGGGAGACGGTGCGGTGTGCAACCGCGATTTTCAGCGCGTGCGCTTGATAAGGTCGGTGACGCGGCGCCGAGCCTTTTTCTGTTGTTCCTTGGTGAACACTTTTTTGCGGCCGGCATAGGGGTTGTCGGCCTCGCGAAACACGATGCGCACCGGCGTGCCTTCCAGCCGATAGCGCTTGCGAAACGTGTTTTCCAGATAGCGCTGGTAAGCCGGCGCGATGTGTTTGGTGCGCGTGCCGTGAATGATGATGGTCGGCGGGTTGTTGCCGCCGGGATGGGCAAAGCGCAACTTGGGTGCATGGCCATGCACCAGTGGCGGCTGATACGCCTCGTAGGCCTGCTCCAGTGTCTTGGTCAAATCCGATGACGTCAGTACGCGCGTGGCGGCACGGTGAGCACGAACCACCGCCTGCATCAGCTCACGCAGCCCCGAGCCGTGCAGTGCGGAAATCTGCACCTGACGCGCCCAGTCGATGAAGACCAGCCGTCGATCCAGCGCCCGCTTGCACTCGGAGCGCTGGTAGGCATCAAGGTCATCCCATTTGTTGACGGCAATCACGATCGCGCGCCCGGCGTCCATGGCATAGCCAAGCAAGGTCAAATCCTGCTCGGCCAGGTTCTCGCGCGCATCAATCAGCAACACCACCACCTGCGCTGCGGAGATTGACTGCAGGGTCTTGATGACGCTGAATTTCTCCACCGCCTCTTCGACTTTCGACTTGCGCCGGATGCCTGCCGTGTCGATCAAGGTGTAACGCTTGCCATCGCGCTCCAGCGGCACGCGGATAGGGTCGCGGGTAGTGCCGGCAATGTCGGAGACGATCAGGCGTTCCTCACCCAGCAGGCGGTTGATCAGCGTGGATTTGCCGGCATTGGGGCGACCGATGATGGCCACGCGGATACTGTCGTCTTCGCCGGGAGCTTCGATCTCCTCGGCATCCGCAGCGGGCAACGCGGCCAGCAATGCGTCGACCAGCTCGGTCGCGCCGCGGCCATGGGCGGCGGCCAAGGGCAGCACGCTGCGCAGGCCAAAGGCCGAAAACTCGGCCAGCGCAGCCTGCTCGTCAAGTCCATCGGTCTTGTTCACTGCCGCGATGACGGGTTTGCCGCTACGCCGCAGCTCGGCAAGGATGGCGTGATCCTGCGCCAGCAAGCCGTCACGCGCATCCAATACCAGCACCACCATCTGCGCTTCAGCCACCGCCATCCGGACCTGGCGCGCCGTCAGCGCATCCATGGTTTCCTCGACGCCGGACAAGCCGCCGGTATCGACCACCACAAACGGTCGCGATGCCATGCGGCAGACGCCGTAGTGACGATCACGCGTGACACCGGGCATATCCGCTACCAGCGCATCACGGCTGCGTGTCAGCACATTGAACAGCGTGGACTTGCCGACATTCGGACGGCCCACCAGGGCAACAACAGGCAGCATGATGAATCACCTCTGGGAGCCGCGCTCGCGGCGTGCGCACGCCCGGCACGTCGACGCGTGCAAGCGCAGTGTATGGCATCAACCACGGGCTACGGCCGCCACCGAACGTCGCCGCGCGCAGCATGCACGCCGAACCTCAACGGCCGGCGGTCGCCGTCAACGCCAGAGCCGGCTTGCGCCGGCGGCGATACGCCATCAGTGTCCGGCGAGACGATAGGCGCCGATGCGCCCCTCGACGTCCTCGACATACACCACGTCGCCGACCACCACCGGTTGTGCGCGGATCGCCTTCTTCGACAGACGCTGGCGAGCGGCCAGGGCGCCATCGCTGACTTGCAACCAATGCACGTAGCCTTCGCTGTCGCCCACGACGACATAGGCGCCCTGCACCGCCGGGCCGGTCAACCAACGGTATTTGAGCGAATCGTTTTTCCACATATCGGCGCCGGCGCTCTTGTCGAACGCCCACACGGTGGAGTCATCATCGACGGCAAAGATCGCCTTGTCGTCGCTGGCCAGTGCGGTATAGGTGGAAAACGCGTGCGCCCACAACGGGCGCCCGGTCGGGCCATCCACGGCCATCAGGTTGCCGTGATACGCCGCTGCATACAGCGTGTTGCCATCCAGCAGCACCGAGCCATCAGCGTCGTCCAGGCGATCGATTTCCGTGCGGCCTTCGCCACTGGCAAGTTTTTGTTCCCACAGCTTGGCGCCATTGTCCTGGCGCAGGGCAACCAGCTTGCCGTCGTCGCTGCCAAAGAACACCACGCCGTTGACGACAAGCAGACCGCCGTTGCCACGCAGGCTGAGTAGCGGTACCGCGCCCTCGTCATACACCCAGCGGCGCTGTCCATCACTGGCATCCAGCCCGTACACGCGCCCATCCTGCGTGCGCACGACCACCAGGTCGCCGACGATCGATGGCGTCGTCAATACCGACGCACTGACTTCGACATCCCAACGCGGCGAGCCGTCCTTGCTGTTGACGCCGTAGACATGACCGTCCAGCGTACCAACCGCCAGCAGCTCGCCGGCTACGACGGGACCACCAGCGTAGCGTGCGTCCTCGCGCTTCTTGTCGCCCCAACCGAACCAGCCATGCGTGCGCGAGCTGCGTGCCCACAGTTTTTTGCCGCTGGACGCATCGAACGCGGCCAGCGTGCCGTCCGTGCTGTCGGCGTAGAGCACACCATCGACCACTGCCGGGCGCAAGCGCACACCGCTGTCACCGGCGCCACCGCCCACCCCGGCACGCCATACGCGTGTCACTTGCGTGGTGGGAACGAACGATTTGGCCAGTGGTGTCGGCGGCTGCACGTTTTCCTTCTTGAAGGAGTGGCAGCCGACCAGCACCAACATCAGGGCAGTGGCTACGCCCAGCAGCGTTGCACGTTTGATCAATCCGGCTTTCATGCACCCTGCTTTCCGGCCGCAGCCAGATCATCAATCTTCATTTGCAGCACTCCACGCTGTGGCGCTTGCGGACTCAATGCCGTCATGGCGCTTTGGTAGGCCTTGCGCGCCTCGTCACGACGCTCAAGCTTGACCAGCACATCGCCGCGCAGTTCCTCGCGCAGGCCAGCGTAGCTGTCCGGGGTCATGGCATCGAGCGTAGCCAGTGCCTGCGTGGCCTGGTTGCGTGCCAGCTGCAATTGCGCCGTGCGCAGTTCAATCAACGGCTTGAGCGCGGACTTGCCGACATGGGCCGAGGCCCACTGCAACGACACCGCCGCCTTGTCCAGCTGCTTGTCCTGTACCTGCGCGCGTGCACGATCACTGACAGCAAATACCGTGTACGTGGACTTGGCATAGTCCTTCATCAACTGGTCGGTCAAGCGCTCCGCCACGTCCGGCTTGTCGGTGGCACGGGCAAGCTGCACCTGCTGATACAGCTGTGCCGCGGCCAGCTCTGCCGTGGCCTGATGCTTGAGCCACTGTTGCCAGCCAAAGATGACCACCAGTCCGATGACGATGCCAACCACGATGGAGGCACCATTGGCGCGCAACCACTTGATGACGCGTTCGTTCTGTTCGTAGTCGTCGTACGCTTCAAAGGCCATGCGTTCACCATGTGCAAAATCAAACTGCCGGCGCAAGGGCGCCAACACGGAAAAAGAACCAGCCGGCATGCCATGTGCCGGCGAAACAGTGCGCAAGCATAACCGATTGGACCGACCCGCCGGTTCTGAAGTCGATGCAAAAGCCGGTGTTTGCCGTGGCGGCGTTCAGCCACGCGCCAGTGCGGACGGCAGGCCCGCCGAAGGAATCAAAGGCTGGCCGGCACTGCCTTGCCGTCCTCGATCTGCACGCGCAGATGGGCCACATTGGCGCGTCGGTAGCCTTCCAGCGCCACGGCTTGGCCATCAATACTCAACTGCGCGCCACTGGCGTTGCCGATACGCACATCCAGCGGTTGATCGCTGTGGTACGTCTTGTTGCTTCCCGCCGGCAGCAAGCCGTATTCCATGCGCGAGCCATCCGCTCCGGTAACTTCAACCCAGCTTGATGCACTCAGGTTGAGATTGACGTTGTGTCCGTCGCTGCTGCCGGCTGTCGGCGCCGATACCGGGGCAGCCGCGGTGTCGGTTGTCTCGGCGCTGTCCATACCGGGAAACGCCGCCATGGACGCCATCAATGGCCGGTCACGTACGACGGGCGGCGCAATACGCGGGGCCCCCAGCAAGCCAGTTGTCCCCACGGCAGTCGATCCACCCAAGGCCGGCCGGGCGTCTTGCTGTGCCACCGGTGCGGCATCCAGCGGCGCCAGGTGGCTCAAATCGCGGTCCAACGTACCGCGCACGCCAAACCAGATCATCGGCACGATGATGACGGCAGTCAGCACCACATAGGTGGCCGCCGTGGCATAACGGTCAAGCAAAAAGCGCGAGTGGGACATCCCGCCACTGGCCACCAGCGGCAACTCGGCCTGCCGGATGCGGTCAATCTCGGCCTGCACAGTGGCCTCATCGATACCCAGATGGCGTGCGTATTTGCTGATGTAGCTGGCCAGGTAAATCTTTGAATCAGTACCGGCGTAGCTGTCCGCTTCCAACTGGCGCAAGACGTGCGTGGACAGATGCAACGTATGCGCGCAGGCATCCAGATTTTCACCGCGCGCCTCGCGCGCCGCCCGCAGCCGCGCGCCAAAGTGGCTGTTCGTCGGCGAACTGCGCAAATCGATGGCAACGGCCGCATCTGCCGCAGGCTTGCCGGCAATGTCGGGGACATTGGCGACAGGCGAAACCTCGGACGACGACTGCGACGACGCGTGTGGATCAGACGGGGCAAATGTCATAGGTTCGCGGTGCTGGCTAGGGCGTGCGCCTGTTCCGAATCCGGGAACTGGCTGCGCAAACGCCGGGCATAGGAGCTGGCACCATCCTGGTTGCCGAGTCGGGATTCAATGTCGTAACCAAGCTTGAGCGCGCCGGCATCAGGCGCGCCGAGTGCGTCAAGCCGCTGCATGAAAGCGCGCGCACCAAACGCATTGCCGCCAACGTACAGGCTGTTGGCAAGCTGATACAAGGCCTCGGCGTTGCGCGGGTTGCGTTGCAAGGCCGCGCGCAGATCGGTCTGGGCTGCAGATACTTCCCCGGCCCTGAGGTGGCACACGCCGGCGTTGGTCAGGGCAATATCGGGCGTGGCGTAGAACGGATCGGCAATGGCCTTGCGAAAATAGGTGTCGGCCTCGGCCATGCGCCCGGTGGAACACAGGAACTGGCCAAGGTTGTTGTTTGGCGCGCCCTTGGCCGGCTCCAGCGCAACCGCCTTGCGGTAATGCAGCTCGGCATTGGCGGAATCATTGATGCGCGCGTACAGCACGGCAATGACCGTATGCGCCGGCGCGTAATTGGGGTCGAACTTCAACGCCAGGTTGAGTTTCTCCAGCGCGGTCTGCAAGTCACCGGCAGCCATGTAATGCTGGCCAAGCTGGGTGTGGATGCGCGCGGCATCGACCGCCTGCTCGCCCTTGCTCGATTGCGGCAGGTTCTTGGTCAACGTGCCGGTATCGCTGTGGGTTGTCACGCAACCACTCATGGCCAAGGCCAGCAGGACCATCAACGCGCGCTCACATCGCATGCAGGGCTCCCTCGGACTGCCGCTTGCGCAGCTCGGCGCTGCGGCGCGTGCGGTCGGTAACTTGGCCGGCCAGCTGGCCGCAAGCAGCATCGATATCATCGCCACGCGTGCGACGCAACATGGTCAGCACACCGGCATTGAGCAGCAGCGATTGGAACTCGGCAATGACGCCAGCGTCCGAGCGCTTGAAGCGCGTGCCCGGGAACGGGTTGAAGGGAATCAGGTTGACCTTGCACGTGGGCATGGCGCGCATCAGCTTGATGAGCTCGCGGGCATGCTGCGGCTGATCGTTGACGCCCTGCATCAAGGTGTATTCAAACGTGATGGACGTGCGCGGCTTGCGCGCCAGCCAACGTTGGCAGGCAGCCAGCAGTTCGGCCAGCGGATAGCGCTTGTTGATCGGCATCAGCTCGGTGCGCAATGCATCGTTGGCCGCATGCAACGACACTGCCAGCGAGACGTCGATCTCGGCCGAGAGCTTGTCGATCAACGGCACCATGCCGGCGGTGGACAGCGTCACGCGCTTGGCCGCCAAGCCAAAGCCCAGATCGTCACGCATTAGACGCATGGCGGTGAGCACATTGTCGAAGTTGGCCAGCGGCTCGCCCATGCCCATCATCACCACATTGGTGATGCGCCGGTTCTGATGGGTGACATTGCCCAGGTACTTGGCCGCAACCCACACCTGGCCGATGATTTCCGCCGGCGACAGATTGCGGTTGAAGCCCTGTGCCCCGGTCGAGCAAAAACTGCAGTTCAGCGCGCAGCCGATCTGCGAGGACACGCACAAGGTGCCGCGCGTTGGTTCGGGGATGTACACCGTCTCGATGGCATTGCCGCTGTCCATGCCCAGCAGCCACTTGCGCGTGCCGTCGGTAGCCACCTTGTCCAGCAAGGTTTTCGGCGCACCAATGGTGCACACCTGCGCCAGCTTGGCGCGCAGGGCCTTGCCGACATCGGTCATGTGCTCGAAGTCGTCTTCCAGATCGTGGTAGATCCACTTCATCACCTGCTCGGCGCGATACGGCTTCTCGCCGATCTGCGTGAAGAAATCACGCAGGCCTTGGCGATCAAGGTCCAGCAGGTTGACTTTGGCGGGCACGGTGGCCGCGGTCTGGTTCACAACGAACGTACCTCAGCGTGAATGGACATCCGTTGCCGCGAAGAAATAGGCAATCTCGGTCCGCGCCGTATCGGCGGCATCGGAGCCATGCACGGCGTTGGCATCGATGGAATCGGCAAAGTCGGCGCGAATGGTGCCGGGTGCCGCCTCCTTGGGATTGGTCGCGCCCATGATCTGGCGATGCTTGGCAATGGCGCCCTCGCCTTCCAGCACGGAGATCATCACCGGGCCGGAAATCATGAATTCCACCAAGTGCTTGAAGAATGGCCGCTCGCGATGTACGGCGTAGAAGCCCTCGGCCTGGGCGCGCGACAGATGCTGCATGCGCGCAGCGACAATCTTGAGGCCGGCCTGCTCGAAACGGGTGTAGATCCGGCCGATGACGTGCTTGGCAACGGCATCGGGTTTGATGATGGACAGCGTGCGCTCCAGCGCCATGGAATGTGCTCCGGAAGATCGGATGAAAGGAATGTGACGGCAACGGATCGCGTGATTGGCAGCCGGAGCCCCCCCGACACGAGCCGCCCTTCACGTCAGACTGAAGGATTCTAGCGCATCGTCGACGGTTGCGTATTGTGTCGTACACAACAGTTTGACGCTGCACGACACGCTCGCGTATGCTCAAACGATCGTTTGAATGGCCATCAGCCGTGGGGCGTCGCGTGAGCGTTCCAGTGTCGACGAAAGACCGTATCCTGGGCGCCGCCGAGGTGCTGTTTGCCCAGCGCGGGTTCGAGGCAGCGTCGTTGCGGCAGCTGACGCAGGCCGCCGGCGTCAACCTGGCCGCCGTCAACTATCACTTTGGCTCCAAGGATCGACTGGTCGAAGAAGTCTTTCGCCGCCGCCTGGATCTTTTGAATGCGCAGCGCCTGGACGCACTGGCGCGCGTAAGCGGGCTGCCCGCCACGACACTGGAAGACGTGTTGTCGGCCTACATCCGCCCCGCGCTGGAGCTGTCGACCGACCAGGGCGGCGCGCTGTTCATGCGCGTGTTGGCGCGCGCCTTTGCCGAGCACGACGACCGCCTGCGGCAATTCCTGTCCGAGAACTACGGCCATGTCATGCGCCAATTCACCGCCGAGTTCGCGCGTCTGCTGCCGCAACTGAGCAAATCCGAGCTGTACTGGCGCATCGACCTGCTGACCGGTGCGCTGACGCACGCCATGTCCGGTTTCGGCATGATCCAGCGCCCCAAGAATGTCACCGAGGATGCACACCGCGAACAGACCGCGCAGCACCTCATCCGCTTTGCCGTCGCCGGGCTGAGTTCCCCTGTGACGGTACAAGCCGCTTCCTTCATCCATCCCATCGGAGAACGCCCATGACCAACGCATCTTTACCGCCAAGCACGCTGCACGTCCGTAAAGCCGCCGTGCTCGGCGCCGGGGTCATGGGGGCGCAGATTGCTGCGCACCTGACCAACGCCGGCATCGAAACCGTGCTGTTCGACCTGCCGGCCAAGGACGGCCCGAAAAGCGCCATCGCGCAAAAGGCCATCGCCCGCCTGGCCAAGCTCTCACCCGCGCCTCTGGCGGACAATGCGCTGGCAACCAACCTCACGCCAGCCAATTACGACGACGATCTGGAGCTGCTGCAAGGCGTGGACCTGGTCATCGAGGCCATCGCCGAGCGCATGGACTGGAAGCTCGACTTGTATCGCAAGGTCGCCACGCATTTGCCGGCGCATGCCGTGATGGCTTCCAACACCTCGGGGCTGTCGATCAACGCCTTGGCCGAGGCGCTGCCGGAAGCCCTGCGCCACCGTTTCTGCGGCGTGCATTTCTTCAACCCGCCGCGCTACATGCATCTGGTCGAGGTTATCCCCTCACGCCTGACCGACCCGGCCGTGGTCACCGGCCTGGAAGCTTTCCTGACCACTTATATCGGCAAGGGCGTGGTGATCGCGCGCGATACGCCCAACTTCATCGGCAACCGCATCGGCGTGTTCTCGATGCTGGCGGCCATGCATCACACCGAGCAGTTCAAGCTGGGTTTCGACGTCGTCGACGCGCTGACCGGCCCGGCCATCGGCCGCCCCAAGAGCGCCACCTACCGCACGGCGGACGTGGTCGGCCTGGACACCATGGCCCATGTCATCAAGACCATGGCCGACACCCTGCCGGACGATCCGTGGCATGCGTATTTCAAATCACCGGCCTGGCTGGCCGGCCTGATCGAAAAAGGCGCACTCGGGCAAAAGACCGGCGCCGGCTTCTATCGCAAGGTCGGCAAGAACATCGTCGTACTGGATGTCGCCAAGGGTGACTACCGGCCGTCGGAGCAGAAGCCGTCGGATGAGGTTGCCGCCATTCTCGGCATCCGCGATCCGGCGGAGAAATTCGCCAAGCTGCGTGCCAGCACCGACCCGCAGGCACAATTTTTGTGGGCCACGTTCCGCGACCTGTTCCACTACACGGCCTGCCACCTGGCCGACATTGCCGACACCGCGCGCGACGTCGACTTTGCCATCCGCTGGGGCTACGGCTGGAAGCTGGGGCCATTCGAGACCTGGCAGGCCGCCGGCTGGCAGCAGATCGCCGGCTGGATCGCCGAGGACATTGCCGCCGGCAAGGCCATGAGCCGCGCGCCGCTGCCGGCGTGGGTCACCGACGGCCGCGATGGCGTACACGGCAAGGATGGCTCGTGGTCGGCGGCCGAGGGCAAGGCCAAGCCGCGCTCGCAGCATCCGGTCTACGCACGCCAGCTGTTCCCCGAGCCGATCCTGGGCGAAACCTTCGATCACGGCAATACGCTGTGGGAAAACGACGGCGTCCGTCTGTGGACGCTGGGCGACGACGGCGTGGGCATCATTTCGTTCAAGACCAAGATGCACACGGTCAACGATCAGGTGCTGGACGGCATCCAGCACGCCATCGGCATCGCCGAGGACACGCTCAAGGCGGTGGTGATCTGGCAACCGGGCGAACCCTTCTCCGCGGGCGCCGACCTCAAGGGCGCGCTGGGCCTGCTGCAGGCGCGCCGGTACGACGACTTTGCGGCCATGGTCGCCAACTTCCAGCGCACCAGCATGCGCATCAAGCATGCCTTGGTGCCGGTGGTGTCGGCGGTGCGCGGCCTGGCGCTGGGCGGCGGCTGCGAGTTCCAGATGCACTCGGCTCGCACCGTGGCCGCCATGGAAAGCTACATTGGCCTGGTCGAAGCCGGCGTGGGCCTGCTGCCAGCCGGTGGCGGCCTGCACGAGCTGGCCCTGCGCGCGGCCAAGGCGCACCCGGCCGATCCGTTCGAGGGGCTCAAGGCAGTCTTTGAAACCGTCGCCATGGCCAAGGTTTCCCCCAGTGCGATCGAAGCGAAGAACCTGGGCCTGCTGCGCGAAAGCGACGTCATCGTGCTGAATGCCGACGAGTTGCTGTATGTCGCCAAGCGCGTGGCACTGTCGCTGGCCGAGGCCGGCTATCGCCCGCCGCTCTATCAGCACGCCATCCCGGTCGCCGGCGATGTCGGTACCGCCACGTTCAAGGCGTCGTTGGTCAACATGCTGGCCGGCCATTTCATCTCCGAACACGACATGGACATCGCCACGCGCATCGCCGACACCCTGTGCGGTGGCAATGTCGAGCGCGGCTCGCTGGTCGACGAGGAATGGCTGCTGGCGCTGGAACGCAAGCACTTCGTCGAACTGGCGCAGACGGAAAAAACCCAGGCGCGCATCGCCCACACCATGACGACCGGCAAACCGCTCAGGAACTGAACAACGAGAACGGGAGCGTGTGGCCGCAGCAAGTCGTGCGGCACCGCCCCGCCCCGAACCTGGTTCCAAGCGCTTTTGATTTGGAGGGTCAACAGAACGAGATGTGCATGCCGGCAGCACCAACCACGCGCCACCTGCATGTTCCCGCTCCCTGTTCCCCGCTCCCACTCCATCAGGATTGAAGACCATGACCAAGCAAATCCAGGACGCCTACATCGTCGCCGCCACGCGGACACCGGTTGGCAAGGCGCCGCGCGGCATCTTCCGCCACACCCGTCCCGACGACATGCTCGCCCACGTCATTCGTGCCGTGCTGGCACAGGCGCCGGGCATCGACCCCAAACGCATCACCGATGTCATCATCGGCTGTGCCATGCCTGAGGCCGAGCAAGGCATGAACGTGGCACGCATCGGCGCGCTGCTCGCCGGCCTGCCCGACACCGTGCCCGGCGTCACCGTCAACCGCTTCTGTTCGTCCGGCCTGCAGTCGGTGGCCATGGCCGCCGACCGCATCCGCCTGGGTGAAGCCGACCTGATGCTGGCCGGTGGCACCGAAAGCATGAGCATGGTGCCGATGATGGGCCACAAGGTGGCCATGAATCCGGCCATCTTCCAGGATGAAAACATCGGCATCGCCTACGGCATGGGCATCACCGCCGAAAACGTCGCCACGCGCTGGAAGATCAGCCGCGAGCAGCAGGACGCCTACTCGGTGGAAAGCCACCGCCGCGCGCTGGCCGCGCAGGCTGCGGGCAACTTCAAGGCCGAGATCACGCCCTTCCCGCTCGATGATCGCTACCCCGATCTGGCCACCCGCGGCATCATCACCGACAGCCGCCTGATCGAGAACGACGAAGGCCCGCGCCCAGGCACGACGCTGGAGGTGCTGGCCAAGCTGCGCACCGTGTTCCGCAACGGCCAGCTTGGCGGCACCGTCACCGCCGGGAATTCATCGCAAATGTCCGATGGCGCAGGTGCCGTGCTGGTCGCCAGCGAGCAGGCGCTGAAGGATTACAACCTGACGCCGATTGGCCGCTTCATTGGTTTCTCGGTCGCCGGCGTGCCACCGGAAGTCATGGGCATCGGCCCCAAGGAGGCCATCCCCAAGGCGCTCAAGCAAACCGGCATGAGCCAGGATCAGATGGAGTGGATCGAGCTCAACGAAGCCTTTGCCGCGCAAACACTGGCGGTCATTGGCGACCTGCATCTGGACCCGGCCAAGGTCAACCCGGAAGGCGGCGCCATTGCCCTGGGCCATCCGCTGGGCGCCACCGGCGCCGTGCGCATTGCCACCCTGCTCCACGGCATGCGCCGCAGGAAGCAGAAATACGGCATGGTAACCATGTGCATCGGCACCGGCATGGGCGCCGCCGGCGTGTTCGAGGCGCTCTAAGCCTGGCAACAGCGCCGCGGCAGCACCATCACCGCGGCGTCATGCACCACCGGCAAGCAGCGCCGCCGTCTCTTCGGCCAGCTGCTGCACGCAGGTTTCCATTTGCGCGCGCCGGGTGCGAAAGCTCAATACGCAGACGCGACCAAGATAGCGCTCGCCAACCATGGCACCAGTCAGCATGAGCTGGCCGCGACGCGTGACGCGCTCCATCAGGCTGCGCGTTGCCGCGTTTTGTGCCGCCAGCGTGGCCAGGCCCGCGCCCTCGACGTGAAACGCGAACAGTGACAACTGCGGCATGGCGTCCATGACGATGCCGGGAATCTGTCGCACCTGGTTGGCCGCCCAGACGGCCAATTCGCGCTTCTCGGCCAGTGCGGCGCGATAACGCTGCGCACCGTAGATCTTGAGTGTCAGCCATACGCGCAAGCCGGGAAAGCCGCGCGACAACTCCGGCCCATATTGTGCCGGGTCGTAAAACGCATGCTGGTTGTCCGGCAGGTAGCCGGCGGTGGATGAATGCAACGCGCGCAGCGCCTCGCCATCGCGCACCAGCAGCGCACCGGTGCCATAAGGCAGGAACAACCCCTTGTGCGGATCAAGGGTCAGCGAATCGGCGCGCGGCAAGCCAGCCAGCAAGGGGCGCAGCGCCGGCACCATGTGGAAGAACGCGCCGTAGGCGCCGTCGACGTGATGCCACAATCCTTCGCGCGCGGCCAGGTCGGCCACGGCCTCGATGGGATCGACGGCACCGGTGTTGGTCGTACCGGCGGTCGAGAACACCATGAACGGTTGCAGGCCCGCCGCCCGGTCGGCGGCAATGGCACGCGCAAGCGCATCTACCTGCAGGCGGTAATCGGCATCGACGGCAATGACCCGCACGCGATCATGCGCGATGCCGGCCAGGCGCGCAGCCTTTTCGATGCAGTGATGGGCCTGCGAGGACACATACAAGGTACCCGGGCGAATATCGGCCCCCAGCAACTTTTCACGCGCGCAGGCAATGGCGTTGAACATGGCCATCGACCCGCCAGTGGTGAATAGCCCACGCGCGCTCGGCGGGAAGCTCATCCAGTCGCGCAGCCAATCCAGCGCATTGGCCTCCAGCTGCACCAGCGCCGGCGCCGCCTGCCAGATACCGGTATAGCGGTTGGTGGTGTCGGCAATGAAATCCGCCAGCGCCGCCGGGTAGACGCCGCCGCCGGGAATGTAGGCCAGATAGCCAGGGCCGGGCGTGGTGAACGAGCGCGGGATCCACTCATCGAACAATTGATCGAGCAACGGCCCCAGCGCCGTGCCGCGGTCAGGCACGGCTTCGCGCAGGGATCGACACAAGGCCTCGATGCCACTGAAGTCGCCGCAGCTGGACATGCTGTCCACCGCGGCCAGATGCGCGACGGCACGGGTAACCACGGCCTCGCCCATCGCCTGCATTTGCGCCGGCGACAATTCAAGGTCGGCCAGATCAAGTCCACTGTCTTCGTTCACCGCCTGCTCCGTCTATTCGATGTCGCTCACGCCGCGCACATTTTGCGGCAACCGGTGGTTTTACGCGGGGCCACGGCTTCCCTGCAAGCGCGGGCACCGATGCTTCTGCTACAACTGGGGAATCCTTCCACCGCAACCAACGGCCAAGACTCCCATGGACCCGCAATTCTGGCTGCACCGCTGGCAACAAGGCCAGACCGGCTGGCATCGTGACGGCGTCATGCCTCTGCTGGAGCAGCACTGGCACACGCTTGGCCTCGCGCCAGGCAGTCGCGTCCTCGTACCACTATGCGGCAAGTCATTGGACATGCCGTGGCTGGCCAGCCAGGGCCATCGCGTGCTCGGCGTTGATCTTTCGCCGCTGGCAATCCAGCAGTTTTTTGCCGAGCACCAGCTGTGCGCGCAAGTGCACGAGGCTGCCGACGGCACGCACTATGTCGCCGGCGCGATTGAAATCATCCGCGGCGACATCTTTGGCGTGGCTGCGGCCACGCTGGCCAGTTGCACCGGCGTATATGACCGCGCCGCCGTCATTGCCCTGCCGGCAACGATGCGCGAACGCTACGCGCGGCAGGTGTATGCCCGGCTTCCTGCTGGCGCGCAGGCACTGATGATCACGCTGGATTATCCGCAGGCGGAAATGGACGGCCCGCCGTTCTCCGTGGACCAGGGTGAAGTGCAGCGGTTGTTTGCCGGTGGCTGGGACATTGCGCAGCTCGAACGGCGCGACATCCTGCACTCGCAACCCAGCTTCAGCGCGCAAGGCGTCACTGCGCTGCACACCGCTGTGTATCGCCTGACGCGCAACGACCACGCAAGCTGATATCCGCACCCGCCACGCCGGAGCAACCGAAAGCAGGCAAAATGTGCGGTTTGCCGTGGCCCATGCAAGCCCGATGGGACGCGGCGCGCCCACTCTTGTCCGGATTGTCCCTTGACCAAACCGCCGATCATCCCGCCCACCGCCGCCGACGCACCCTTGCTGGCGCGCCTGTGCGAAGCCGCCGCCTTGCTGGAAACCGTCGCCGCCCGCCGCGACCTGCTTGATCAGTTGCCGCCAGAAGAACGCAAGCGTTTGCAGCAAGCAGTGGCCAGCCTGTATCACCCCGAGCCGGGCGAGCGGCGCATCCGTCTGAAGGCGGCCGAGAAGGCCAAGCACGCCGCGCGCATCCACGCCGAAGACAAGGTACTCAATCGCACCGGCATCCGCGCCTTGCGTCGGCAACCGGTGTTCACCACGCCAAACCAGCCTGCGCCGGAAGCCTTCCGTGCGCACGATATCAATCCCGACGCCGACGCCAACCAGCCGCCGGAATTGATCGAGCCCAAACACTGCTACGTGTGCAAGCGCAAGTACGCGGCCATCCATTCCTTCTACGACCAACTGTGTCCGGAGTGTGCCGCGTTCAATTACGCCAAGCGCACCGAGTCGGCTGACCTGCGTGGCCGGGTTGCGCTGCTGACCGGCGGGCGAGTGAAGATTGGCTATCAGGCGGGCCTGAAACTGCTGCGTGCCGGCGCGCAATTGATCGTCACCACACGTTTCCCGCGCGACGCCGCCAAACGCTATGCCGGCGAGGCCGACTTTGCGCAATGGCAGAGCCAGCTGCAGATCTACGGCCTGGACATGCGCCACACGCCAAGCGTGGAAGCGTTCTGCCACGAGCTGCTGGCAACCCGGTCACGGCTGGATTTCATCATCAACAACGCCTGCCAGACCGTGCGCCGGCCACCGGATTTCTACGCGCACATGCTGGCCGACGAAACCTCGGCGCTGCACGACATGCCGCCGGCGGCACGGCAACTCATCGGTCACTACGCCACCTTGCCGGATACCGCCGCGCTGCCGGTGGGCGACGCGCTGGCCAAAGCCGGCGCCCACGCCTCGTTGAGCGGACTGACCCGCCCAGCCGAGCTCTCGCAGTTGCCGCTGCTGGCCGAGGATCTGCTCGCCCGCAGCCAGCTGTTTCCCACCGGCCAACTCGACCAAGACCTGCAGCAGGTGGATTTGCGCGAGCGCAACTCATGGCGCTTGCTGATGGCCGAAGTGCCGTCGGTGGAATTGCTGGAAGTGCATCTGGTGAACGCCATCGCGCCATTCATCATCAACGCGCGGCTCAAGCCGCTGATGCTGCGCACGCCGGAGCGCGACAAGCACATCGTCAATGTCTCGGCGATGGAAGGCCAGTTCTACCGCAACTTCAAGACCACGCGGCACCCGCATACCAACATGGCCAAGGCCGCGCTGAACATGATGACGCGCACGGCGGCAACCGACTATCACAACGACGGCATCCACATGAACAGCGTCGACACCGGTTGGGTGACGGACGAAGACCCGGCTGCGCTGGCCGCGCGCAAGGTGGTGCAGGAGCGCTTCCATCCGCCGCTGGATATCATCGACGGCGCCGCGCGCATCGTCGATCCGATCATCGACGGCTTCAACACCGGCACGCATGTGTGGGGGCAGTTTCTCAAGGACTACCGCCCCACCGACTGGTAGACGCGGGCGCCCGAAGCTTCAAACCACTACTCAGGCCGGCGTGGCGTCATCACGCTCGGCCTCGGCCAGCAATTCGCCCAAGGCGATGCCCAACGCCAGGTCATCGACCACGCCAAAATGGTGCTCGCGCAAACGTCCTTGCGCGTCGATCAGCAACAGGGTCGGCGTGCCCTGCATGCCATAGGCGCGCATGGTTTGCGGCAGTGGATCACCTTCGGTCGGTGCGTCGACGCCCACCGCAAAGGTGTAGCGGTATTCGTGCAGGAACGCTTCCAGCGCATCCGGTCCCTGCTGCGCGTGGTGCTCAAACACCGTGTGCAAGCCGATGACCGCCAGGCGCTTCGAGCCCAGCGCCTGCTGTAGCCGCTGCATCTGCGGCAAAGCCTGCATGGCACAGCCAGGACACAGCATCTGGAACGCATGCGCAACGACCACGCGCCCGCGCAGATCGGCCAGGGTCATCGGCGCGCTGTTGAACCAGCGCGAAACCTGCCAAGCCGGCGCCAGCGGCAAAGCGTTCATGCTGTCTCCAACGTGATTTGCATCGCGCCGCCTCACTCCGTTGTCCACCCACGAGTCTAGCGCCGCCAAGGCGTGGCGTGACCGCGACGCAGCGAGTGGCTACTCTCGACAGCCTGTACTTTTGGCGCTGCCATGACTGTCACTTGCGGTATCCATACCATCGACACCGGCTTTGTCCGCCCACAGTTCGACGCGGCGTACTTGATCGTCGAACGCGGCCGCGGCGCATTCATCGATTGCGGCACTGCGTTCAGCGTGCCGCGCATGCTCGCCGCGCTGGCGCAGGCGGGTCTCGTGGCCACGGCGGTGGATTGGTTGATCCTCACCCACGTGCACCTGGACCATGCTGGTGGCGCTGGTGCACTGCTGGCGCAGTTGCCCAATGCCACCTTGGCCGTGCACCCGCGCGGCGCGCGACACATGATCGATCCCACGCAGCTGTGGGCCGGCGCCAGCGCGGTGTACGGCGAGCAGGTGATGCGCGAAACCTACGACAAACTCACCCCGGTGCCGCCCGGGCGCGTGATGTCAGTGGCCGATGATGGCGTACTCGATCTGGCCGGCCGGCCGCTGCGCTGCCTGTACACGCCGGGCCACGCCAAGCATCACATCGCCATCTACGATGAACGCGCCAAGGTGTGCTTCACCGGCGACGTGTTTGGCCTGTCCTACCGCGACTTCGACACGCCCGCCGGTGCCTTCATCCTGCCGACCACCTCACCGGTGCAGTTTGATCCGCCGGCACTGCACGCCTCGATTGATCGCCTGCTCGCGCTCAAGCCCGAGGCGATGTACGTCACCCACTTTGGCCGAATCGAGGACTTGCAGCGTCTGGGCGACGACCTGCGCACACAGATCGATGCCATGACCGGCCTGGCACATGCCGCCGATGGCCATCCGCAACGCCATCAACTATTGGTCGACAAGCTCACCACGCTGTATGCCACGCGCGCGGCCGCCCATGGCTGGCATGGTGGTCGCGCGGCCCTGCAGGCATTGCTGCAGATGGATATCGAGCTCAACGCGCAGGGATTGGAAGTGTGGCTTGATCACGCCGCACGCCCCACTGCCACTCACTGAGACGTTCGCCGTCAGGCCAGCCGCGTACCGTTGGCCACAGGCCGCTCGGTCGTGGTGATGACCACACCTTCCCCGGTGGGAAAGCCGGTCAACAAGAATTGCGAGCGAAACGGGCCAATCTGCTTTTCCGGAAAATTGATGACGCCCACGATCTGCCGACCAAGCAGATCCTCGGCGCGATACAGATCGGCAATCTGCGCGCTGGTTTTGCGTTCGCCGTACGGGCCAAAATCGACCCACACCTTCCATGCTTTCTTGCGCGCCTCGGGAAACGCCTCGACCCGCGTCACCGTGCCGGCCACCAGCCACACGCGGCGAAAGTCCTCCCAGCTGAGGGGTGCGTCATCACCGCCGAAGGTTTCGCTCATGCTTCCACCGTCGCCTTGAGCCAATCGCGGCCTTGCTGCCACCAATAGCTGGCTTGTGCCGCCGCGTAGCCGAACGGCCGGTGCGCGGCCGCCAACCCGAAGCGCGAAAACTGCCGCCACGCATCGTCACCCTCGGCAATGGCCGCTGCCAGCAGCTCGCCGGCCGCACAAGTCGGCGCCAGGCCGTGGCCGCCAAACGCCTGCGCCCACCACAACCCGTCGCCCGAGCCGCCGATTTGCGGCATCTGATGGCGCGCGTAGCTCATCAGGCCGGACCAGGCGTAATCGAGCTTGACCTCGCCCAGCTGCGGAAATACCCGCCGCATGTCCGCGCCCAGCAAGCGTGCCACGGCCGCCGGCGAGCGGTCACGCACGGAAATGCGCCCGCCCCACAACAGCCGGGTATCGGGCAGTGCGCGGTAATAATCGAACGCAAAGCGCGTGTCATAGATTGCCGCACGCGTGCGCAGGCACTCGTCCAGCCGCCCATGCAGCGGCTCGGTCGCCACCACATAAGTGGCAATGGGCAACACGGCGCGATCGATTGGTCGCGACAAACCGGCAAGATAGCCGCCGCAAGCCAGCACCACATGCTCGGCAAGGATTTCGCCCCGTGCCGTCGCCACGCACCAGCGCGTGCCATCGCGCCGCAGCTGCGTCACCGGGCTGTGTTCGTGGATCGTCACGCCTTGGCCGGCCGCCGCAGCCGCCAAGCCAAGCGCGTAATTGAGTGGATGCAGATGCAGCGCATCGCGCTCAAACAAGCCGCCGTGATAACGCGGTGACCGCACCTGCTCCGCCAATACCGCCGGCTCAAGCCATTGCCAGTTGACGCCGTAGCGCTGCGCCAGCAGCTCCTGGCGCCGGCGCAGGACGTTCGTATCGCGAAACCAATTGGCCCAGATCACGCCTTCGTCCACGGCATCGCAGTCGATGGCGTAACCGGCAATGCGCTGGCGGATACGGTGCACCGCCTCGACGGTCAAGCCAAACAGCGCTGCCGCCGCATCCGCGCCGAGCTGCTGCAACAGCGCCTGTTCGCCCAGCGAGAAACCGGCAAACACGAAACCACCATTGCGCCCGGAAGCGCCAAAGCCGATCTGTTCGCGCTCCACCAGCACCACGTCGCGGACGCCGCGCTCAGCCAGTCCCAGCGCGGTGTTCAGCCCGGCAAAACCGGCACCGACAATTGCCACCCGCGCCTGTTGCCGACCACAGAGCGGCGCATGGGGCGCGTACTCATGCGCCGTGGCGCGATAGTACGAAGGCGATGCCTGCTGTTTCATCACACAAGCCCCTGTGGCACTGCGGCGACAGCCGCTGCCGAGTGTCAATGCTGCTGCAGGAATTCCCGCACGACGGGCGCCAGCGTTGGGTCCTGCAGCGCCATGTGCATGGTGGCGCGGACCAGGCCAGCCTTGTTGCCGCAATCGAAGCGCGTCCCTTCAAAGCGGTACGCCAGCACCTTGCCTTGCTCCTTGAGCAAGGCTTCGATGGCATCGGTCAGCTGGATTTCGCCGCCGGCACCAGGCGTGGTCTGCTCAAGCAGCTGGAAGATGCGGCCTGGCAACACGTAACGGCCGACCACGGCGAGATTGGACGGCGCATCGGCCGGCGCCGGTTTTTCCACCATGTGATGGATACGCGCGCTGCGCGGGTCGAGCGGCGTGGCGTCGACGATGCCGTACTTGTTGGTCTGCTCGTGCGGCACTTCCTGCACGGCAATCACGCCGGCACCTTCGCGCTCGCCGACTTCAGCCATCTGTCGCAACACGCCCTTGCCGGTACCGTTCCAGATGAGGTCATCGGGCAGCATCACGCCAAAGGGTTCGTCGCCGACCACCGGCCTGGCGCACAGCACGGCATGGCCCAGGCCCATGGCTTCGGGCTGGGTGACGAAGATCGCCCGCACATGGCCGGGCAAGGTGCCGCGCACCAGGCTGAGTAGCGCATCCTTGCCGCGCTCGTGCAGCTTGGCTTCAAGCTCATAGGCCTTGTCGAAATAATCGGCAATGGCGTGCTTGTAGCGATTGGTGACGAAGATCAGCGTATCGGCCCCGGCTTCGACCGCCTCGTCCACCGCGTACTGGATCAGCGGCTTGTCCAGCACCGGCAGCATTTCCTTGGCGACCACCTTGGTTGCCGGCAGGAAACGCGTGCCCAGACCGGCAACGGGAAACACGACCTTGCGCAGGGGCTTGCTCACTCACATCTCTCCAGGTTCGTTACGGCGAATGGACACCACATTGGCCGGCTGCGCCACTTCGCTCCAGCGAAACGACGGCAGCAGGCTGGACACGCAGCGTCGCAGCTCTTCTTCATCGTACGTGGTCACCGCCTCGGCGGCCTTGTTCAACAACGCCTGCAGCAAGGCCCATGACACGTCGCGATGCTCGGCAAGGAAAATCTTGGCGTGCGCAGTGGCGCTGTAATGTTCCAGCGGGTGGAACAGCTCCTCGAACAGCTTTTCGCCAGCGCGCAATCCGGTATAGACAATCGCGATCTCGCTGCCCGGCTTCTTGCCGGCCAGGCGGATCATCTGCTCGGCCAGATCGCGGATACGCACCGGTTCGCCCATATCCAGCGCATAAATCTCGCCGCCGGAACCCAGCGTCGCGGCTTGCAGGATCAGCTGGCAGGCCTCGGGAATGAGCATGAAATAGCGCGTCATTTCCGGGTGGGTCACCGTCAATGGTCCGCCGGCGCGAATCTGCCGGCGGAACAGCGGCACGACCGAGCCGGCCGAATCCAGCACATTGCCAAAGCGCACGGTCATGAAGCGTGTCTGCGACTGCGCATTGAGGTTCTGGCAGTAGATCTCCGCCACGCGCTTGCATGCCCCCATGACGCTGGTGGCATTGACCGCCTTGTCGGTGGAGATCATGACAAAGGCATCCACGCCGGCCTCGCACGCCGCGTCGGCAATCGTGCGCGTACCCAGCACATTGTTCTGGAACGCGCTGCGCAGCTGCGCCTGCAACATCGGCACGTGCTTGTAGGCCGCGGCGTGGAATACCACCTGTGGGCGTGCCGTGTGAAAGGTCCGGCGCATCGCAGCGGCATCGCCGCAGCTGGCCAACACGCCATCCAGAATCAGCTCGGGAAAACTCGCGCGCAGCTCCTGCATGATGCGATACAGGTTGTATTCGCACTGCTCCACCACCGTCAGCGACTGTGCACCCAGGCGCGCCACCTGCCGGCACAGCTCCGAGCCAATCGAGCCGCCGCCGCCGGTCACCAGCACGCGATGGCCGTTGAGCGCCTGGTGGATGGCCGACCAATCCAGCTCCACTGCGTCGCGGCCCAGCAAATCCTCGATGGCCACTTCCTTGATCTCGCCGGCCTGGGCACGCCCGGCCAGCACGTCTTCCAGCCGCGGCACCGTGCGATACGGCCGATCCGCCGCATCACACAGGGCAACCACGCGCCGCATGTCCTCCACCGAGGCCTCCGGCAGGGCAATCAGCAGCATCTCGACCGCCGCCTCGCGCACCAGTGCCGGCATTTGTTCAAGTGACCCGAGCACCGGCTTGCCATTGATCACCGCGCCGCGCAGGCGCGGCTGGTCATCGACAAAGCCGACGACCGTATAGCCGCTGTCACGTTGCAGATCGCGCGCCAGCAGCTCACCGGCCAGTCCGGCACCAATAATCAACACGCGCTTGGCACCCAGGGCACCGGCCACGCCAAGTCGACTGTCCTTCCAGAACCGGTAAGCCAAGCGTGGGCCGCCAAGCAGCGCCGTCAGCAACAGTGGATACAGCACGATGGCCGAGCGCGGCACGCCGTCCATCCGGTTGTAGACAAACAGCAGCAGCGCCACGGTCACCGTCCCCACGGCCACCGCCTTGAGGATATTGACCAGGTCCGGCAGGCTGGCAAAGCGCCACAGGCTGCGATACAAGCCGGTCCAGCGCAGGATCAGGCCCTGCGTTACCAGGACAATGGGCAGTTCCAGAACGTGGAACACCACCACTTCATTTGGCAGCAGCGTGTAGCGCAGCAGCTTGGCCAGCCACCACGCCAGCGCCACCATGCCAAGATCATGGATGACCACGGCCGTACGCGGGTGGATACCGGCAACAAGCTTGCGCAGGGACATGTCAAACCTTCAGGCAAGGGCGGCGCGCAAGGCGGCGCTTGAGCAACAACCAGACGCCGGCGCCCACCATGTGGACCAACACACACGCCATTGACGCTGAAGCGGGATGCATCACCGCCCACCACGCCATTGGCGCCGCCACCAGCAGATTCCAACCGGCGTACGCCACGCCCGTGGCGCCATGCGACCAGCCGCGCCGGACCAGCCATTGATACAGATGTTCGCGATGCGCAGTGTACCAGCGGCGTCCGCGCAGCATACGCGACGCCAGGGTGAGGCCGGCGTCAACAGTGAACGCCGAAGACAACATCAGCACCGGCCAGATCAACGTGGCATCGAGCCGCCACAGCACGACGCTGCAGGCGAAGATCATCAGTCCTTCGCTGCCGCTGCCGACATCGCCCATGAAAATACGCGCCGGCGGCCGGTTGAAGACCCAGAACCCGGCCGTGGCCAACGCCAGTACGCCACACGCCGAAGCAAGCGCTGCCTGGCCGATGGACCACGCCATCAGCCCCAGCGCACTGGCGACAAACATGACCTGCAACGCCAGCAAGCCGTCGATGCCATCCATGAAGTTGTGCAGGTTGATGCTCCACACTCCCGCCGGCAGCACGATCAACCACCACCACGGCGACATGCCCTGCTGGACCAGCGCGCCGGCCACCAGGCCCACGGCCGCCAACTGCGCCAGCAAACGCGGCAAGACCGGCAACGACCGACGGTCATCCCACCAGCCGACGCCGGCAACCAGCGCCAAGGCCAGCTCCAGCGACCAGACCAGCGACCACGGCCACGCCGGCTGCAGCATGCGCAGCGCGCCAGGCAAGCACAACAGGAGCGCAAGCACGACACCGATGCCACCGCCGCGCGGCGTCGGCAGCGTGTGCGAGCGCCGATGCCCCGGCAAATCCAGCATGCCGCGGCGGCGCGTATAGTGCAGCGCCGCGCGCACCAGCAACCAGGCCAGCAGCAACGCGGCCAACGGCCAGATCAGGACAGCCCACGCACTCATGTCATTCGCTGGCCACGCCGTGGATCGGGCGGATGGTGCTCCAGCTCTTGCAGCTGGGGCACTGCCAGTGATGTGCCTTGGCACCGAAGCCGCAACGGCTGCAGCGATACATCGCCTGCCCTTCCAGCAGCTTGCGGGTCAGGTCGCGCAGGATCATGAAGTTCTCGTGTGCCTCGCCGCCCACCTTGTCCATCGTCGCGTCGATCAAGGCCATCAGGCCGCGCACCGATGGCCGCTGCCGCAATTGCGCCGTGAGGAAGTCGATCGCCGCGCGTTCGCCGTCGCGTTGCCGATACAGCCGGGTCAACGCCAGCACCGGCGAGACGCCGTGATAGCGGTCCAGCATGCCACGCAGGAAGGTCTCGGCACGCGCCATCTGCTGTGATCGGGCGTAGCTGGCCAGCAGCGGCGGCAGGATTTCGGGCAGGAAGGCTGAATCCGCCTGCACGGCAGACTCGTACGCCTCGACCGCCTCGGCATGATGCCCATCCTCGGCTTCGAGTTTCCCGGTCAGCATGAACGCACGCACGCACTGCGGCTGCGACACGAACGCCTGCGCCAGATAGGCGCGAGCTTCGGCACGGGCGCCATGCTGGCGCGACCGATCCGCCAGCTCGCAATAAAACTGGGCAATGACCGGGGCCTGATCCTCGCCCACCATGCTTTCCAGCCGCCGCGCATGATCGATCGCCTTGTGCCAATCACGCTCGTGCTGGTAAATGGCAATCAGGTGGCGCAAGGCCGACGGCGCGTGCGCGTCCATCGCCACCAGATCCGAGAACAAGGCCTCGGCGCGATCCAGCAGCCCGGCGCGCATGTAGTCCTCGCCCAGCTCCAGCAAGGCCACGGTCTTCATCGCCGCGGACAGCCCCGGACGCGACACCAGGTGCTGGTGCAGGCGGATGGCGCGGTCCACCTCGCCGCGACGGCGAAACAGGTTGCCCAGCGCCAGATGGGTTTCCACCGTGTCGTGGTTGTATTCGGCCAGCTTGAGGAAGACCTCGATGGCCTTGTCCTGCTCTTCATTGAGCAGGTAATTGAGGCCGCGGAAATAATCCGAGGACAGCTCGCTGACGCGGGCGCCGGTGCGGCGCACACCCCATCGGCGCGAGGCCCACCAGCCAAGCGCGAATGCTGAAGGCACCAACGCCACCAGCAGCGACAGAAGGTTCATTGCTCGCGCACCGCCTGCTTTGCGGCCGCCACGCCTTGTCGCCGCCGACGACGTGCCGCACTGCTGGTGCCCAGCCACGCAGTCAGACCACCCAACAACCAGCCCAGCACCAACGCCCCCAGCAAGGCGGCGCCCTTGGGCCAGCGCAGCTGCACAAAAGCCAGGTCGTATTCCACCCATTGCGGATTGAGCGCGCCCACCAGCACGCCGGCAGCCACGAACAGGCACAGCAAGATCAGTACGAGCAATCGCATGTCGCGACTTTACCCGATTGCCTCCGGCACGCACAGGCAGGCATGCCGCGCACACAAAAAAACAGGCGGCCCGAGCCACCTGCAGAAAGGATGCGTTGACGTGCCGCCTCAGGATCGAGCGGTGGTTCCACCCGTCTTGCGCGGCTGATTGACACGCTCGCGCAATTCCTTGCCCGGCTTGAAGTGCGGCACATGCTTGCCCGGCAAGGCAACGGCTTCGCCGGTCTTCGGGTTACGCCCCATGCGCGAAGGACGGTAATGCAAGGCAAAACTGCCAAACCCGCGCACCTCGATGCGCTCGCCATGCGACAGCGCAAAGCTCATCTGCTCGATCACACTCTTGACCGCCAATTCCACATCGGCAAACGCAAGGTGGGTCTGGCGCCGTGCCAGCGCCTCAATCAATTCGGATTTGGTCATGGGACCCCAATGTCCGTGACATGAAGCGGCGGAGGACACTGCCGTCCTCCGCCGCAATACTGCGTCGACGCCGTCAGTCGGCCTTGTCGAACTGTTCCTTGAGCAACGCACCCAGCTTGGTGGTGCCGCTCGCCGCTGCCGCATAATCCGCGGCCGAAGCGGGCTCGGGAGCATCCACCTCGTCCTTGGCGCGGATCGACAGCGACAGCTGGCGGCCCTTGCGATCCATGCCGGTGAACTTGGCTTCGACCTTGTCGCCGACCTTCAGCCGCGTCGTGGCGTCATCGACATGCTCCTTGGCAATGTCGTTGGCGCGCAGATAACCCTCGACGCCCTCGCCAAGATCGATGACCGCACCCTTGGCATCCACTTCCTTGACCGTGCCGTTGACAATGCTGCCACGCGGGTTGGCGGCCATGAACTGGCCAAACGGATCCTGTTCCATCTGCTTGATGCCGAGGCTGATGCGCTCGCGCTCCGGATCGACGGCCAGCACCACGGCCTCGATCTCTTCGCCCTTCTTGAAGTCGCGCACCAAATCTTCACCGGACATCTGCCAGGAAATGTCGGACAGATGCACCAAACCGTCGATGCCGCCTTCCAGGCCGATGAACACGCCAAAGTCGGTAATCGACTTGATCTGGCCGGAGACCTTGTCGCCCTTCTTGTGCATGGCGGCAAACGCTTCCCACGGATTGGAACGGGTCTGCTTGATACCCAGCGAGATGCGGCGACGCTCTTCGTCCACGTCCAGCACCATCACTTCGGTTTCGTCGCTGACCTGGACCACCTTGGCCGGGTTGACGTTCTTGTTGGTCCAGTCCATCTCGGACACATGCACCAGGCCTTCGACGCCCGGCTCGATCTCGACGAAGCAGCCGTAATCGGTGACGTTGGAGACCTTGCCGAAGATGCGGCTGCCGACCGGGTAGCGGCGGGAAATGTTGACCCACGGATCGTCGCCCAGCTGCTTCAGGCCGAGCGAGACGCGGTTGCGCTCCTTGTCGTACTTGAGCACGCGCACTTCCAGCTCGTCGCCGACATTGACCACCTCGGACGGATGGCGCACGCGCTTCCACGCCATGTCGGTGATGTGCAGCAGGCCGTCGATGCCGCCCAGATCCACGAACGCGCCGTAGTCGGTGAGGTTCTTGACCACGCCCTTGAGCACCGCACCTTCGACCAGACGCTCCAGGAGCTTCTCGCGCTCCTCGGAGTACTCCGTCTCAACCACGGCGCGGCGGCTGACCACCACGTTGTTGCGCTTGCGATCCAGCTTGATGATCTTGAACTCGAGCTCCTTGCCTTCCAGGTAGGTCGGCTCGCGCACCGGGCGCACATCGACCAAGGAACCCGGCAGGAACGCGCGCACGTCCTTGATGTCGACGGTGAAGCCGCCCTTGACCTTGCCCGAGATCATGCCCTTGATGGTCTCTTCCTTGTCGAAGGCCGCCTCGAGGTCGTCCCACACCATCGAGCGCTTGGCTTTCTCGCGCGACAGCTTGGTCTCGCCGAAACCGTCTTCGAGGGCTTCGAGGGCAACCTTCACCTCGTCGCCCACCTGCACTTCCAGCACACCCTGCTCGTCCTTGAATTGCTCGATCGGGACGATGCCTTCGCTCTTCAGGCCGGCATTGATCACGATGACGTCGTTGCGGATTTCCACAACGATGCCGGTGACGATGGCGCCCGGCTTCAGCTTGGCAATGGCCTGCTGGCTCTGTTCAAACAGTTCGGCAAAACTTTCAGTCATGTTGATTCCATAGTGGAAAGGAGCGCGCCGGCGCCGCCTTGGGCGGTGCAACAAACGCGTCCACCGGTTAAGGGCATTGCGCACCAATGCTGGCGGCGCTTTGCCATGGGCCAAACCCCTGCCAGGGCAGGGGCACAAAAACCGCCGCGCAACCGGTGTTACGGCTGCGCGACGGCAAAGACTGTCGCGACAACGTCCTCAATGCCCATGCCGGTGGTGTCGATCAACACGGCGTCATCGGCGGGCTTGAGTGGCGCGACCGCACGCGAGGCATCGCGGCTGTCACGCGCTTCGATCTCGCGCTGAAGGTCGCTGAGTTTAACCCCGAGGCCCTTTTCCTTCAACTGCTTATAGCGTCTTTTCGCGCGCTCGGCGGCGCTGGCGGTGAGGAACACCTTGTACGCCGCATCGGGGAAAATCACCGTACCCATGTCGCGTCCATCGGCGACCAGTCCGGGCCGTTTGCGGAAAGCCAGCTGCAGGTCGACCAAGGCCGCGCGCACCGAAGGAATGGCGGCAATCGCCGAGGCGGCGCCGCCGGCAGTCTCGGTGCGCAGCTCGTCGGTGGCATCGTTGCCGTTGACGATGACCCGCGCCGGCGCGCCATTCACGCCCGGACGAAAATGAATCCGCGTAGCCTGTGCGCAGCGTGTCACCGCCGCCGCATCGGACAAATCCAGCCCGGACAAGCCGGCGGCATAGCCCACGGCGCGATACAACGCGCCCGAATCGAGCAGGTGCCAGCCAAGTGCCTCGGCCACGCGGGCACTCACCGTGCCCTTGCCCGAGCCTGACGGGCCGTCGATGGTCAGCACCGGGACAGGGGTTGTGGGGCTCATCGGCATCTTCGTGCGCAAAACGGCAAGTTTACCTGCGTGGCGAGGGCAAAGCCGCGCTTGCGTCCAACCACTGATATCGGCACATTCATACGATCGTTTGATCCGGTATGCACGCCATGGACTATCCACACCTGTTTGCCCCGCTGGACCTCGGCCACGTCACCCTGCCCAACCGCGTGCTGATGGGCTCGATGCATACCGGCCTGGAGGACAAGGCGCGCGATTACGACAAACTGGCAGCGTACTTTGCCGAGCGCGCCCGCGGCGGCGTCGCGTTGATGGTCACCGGCGGCATCGCGCCCAGCATCCGCGGCTGGCTCAAGCCGTTTGGCGGCCGACTGTCCATGCCATGGCACAAGCCGCGCCACCGCAAACTCACCGCCGCCGTGCACGCCGAGGGCGGGCGCATCTGCATGCAGATCCTGCACGCCGGCCGCTACGGCTACCAGCCGCTGTCGGTGGCGCCATCGTCGATCAAGTCACCCATCACGCCGTTCACGCCGCGCGCGTTGTCCTCACGCGGCGTGGAACGCACCATCGGCGACTTCGTGCATTGCGCACGCATGGCCCAGGATGTCGGTTATGACGGCGTGGAAGTAATGGGCTCGGAAGGCTATCTGATCAACCAGTTCCTCGCTGCGCGCACCAACCAGCGCACGGACGCCTGGGGCGGCGACGCGGCCCGGCGCATGCGTTTTGCCGTGGAAATCGTGCGCCGCACGCGCGCGGCAACCGGGCGCAATTTCATCATCATCTACCGGCTGTCGATGCTCGACCTGGTGGAAAACGGCCAGGATTGGGCTGAAATCGTGACACTGGCCAAGGCCATCGAAGCGGCCGGTGCCAGCATCATCAACACCGGCATCGGCTGGCACGAGGCGCGCGTACCCACCATCGTCACCAGCGTGCCGCGCGGCGCCTTTGCGTGGGTGACGCGCCGACTCAAGGGCGAAGTGTCGATCCCGCTGGTGGCCACCAATCGCATCAACATGCCCGATGTCGCCGAGCGCATCCTGGCCGACGGCGATGCCGATCTGGTCTCCATGGCCCGTCCGCTGCTGGCCGATCCGCATTGGGTCAGCAAGGCCCGCGCCGGCCAGGCCGGGCGCATCAACACCTGCATCGCCTGCAACCAGGCCTGTCTCGACCACGTGTTTGCCAATCGCCGCGCCAGCTGTCTGGTCAATCCGCGCGCCTGCTACGAGACCGAACTGAAACTCGAACCGGTCACAGCACCCAAACGCATCGCCGTCATCGGTGCCGGGCCGGCCGGCATGGCCTGCGCCGCAGCGCTGGGTGAGCGCGGCCACGCGGTGACGTTGATCGACCAGGCCGATGCCATCGGCGGCCAGTTCAACTACGCCAGGCAGATCCCCGGCAAGGAGGAGTTTGCCGAGACCCTGCGCTATTTCGACCAGCAGCTGCGTGCATTGGGCGTCGACGTGCAACTGGGCCGGCCCGCCGACGCTGCCGGTCTGCTGGCCGCAGGCTACGACGCGATCGTGATCGCCACCGGCATCACGCCGCGGCACGTGCATTTCCCTGGCAGCGACGATCCCCGCGTACTGGGCTACGTCGACGTGCTCGATCGGCACGCACCAGTGGGACATCGCGTGGCCATCATCGGCGCTGGCGGAATTGGTTTTGATGTCGCCGAATATCTGGCACAGTCCGTGCCCTCGCCCACTACCGACATTGCGCGCTGGACCGATGAATGGGGTATCGACCGTACGCTGACGCACCGCGCCGGCCTCAAGCCGGCCGTGCCTGAGGCGCCAGAGCGCGACATCTGGCTGCTGCAACGCACGCCGGGCCGGCTTGGCGCGCGTCTCAACAAGACCACCGGCTGGGTGCACCGCGCCACGCTCAAGACCAAGCGCGTGCACATGCTGGGTGGCGTGCGCTACGACCGCTTCGATGACGCTGGCCTGCATCTCAGCGTCGACGGCAAGTCGCAAACGCTGGAGGTCGACAATGTCATCGTCTGCGCCGGCCAGGAACCCAATCGGCAGCTGGCCGATGCGCTGATGGCCGCTGGCGCCACGGTGCACGTCATCGGCGGCGCCGATGTGGCGGCCGAGCTGGACGCCAAGCGCGCCATCGACCAAGGCACGCGCCTGGCCGCGACGCTGTAACGCCACGCGGCGACAAGGCAAAAAAAAGAACGCCCCGCAGTGATGACGCATCAACATGGGCCAAGGGGAGGGGCCGGATGTCGTATTTAGCGTCGCTGCGGGGCGGGGTCACCGCCACCAAGGGGAGGGGGAGTGACGGGACGGGGAGCATTTTATGACCGGCGCAATAAAGTATCTAATATATATTTACGCTACTACTTATATGGCAGCGCTATATGTTTGATTTTCGCCAGTTGCGCTATTTCGTGGCTGTCGCCGAGGAGCTGAGCTTCACCCGTGCAGCGCTACGCCTGCACCTGTCACAGCCACCACTGTCGCAGCAAATCCAGTCACTGGAAAGGGATCTGGGCGTGCGCCTGCTTGAGCGCAACCGCCGCAATGTCGCCCTGACCGAACCAGGCCGGGTGTTCCTTGAGCAGGCCCGGCAGATCCTGGCCAAGGCGGAAGCCGCGCGTGCGCAAGCCCAATCAACTGCCGCCGGATACAGCGGCCAGCTGCGGCTGGCCTACACCGTATCGGTGTCGTTCCATCCGGCTTTTCCACAAACGTTGCTGCGCTACCGCCAGCTCGCCCCGAATGTGCAACTGCAATTGCACGAGATGTACAGCCAGGCGCAGTTTTCCGCCTTGGCAGCCAACGATATCGACGTCGGTTTCGTGCGCACCGAGCCCATCCGGTCGGCCGACACGCAACGCATTGCCCTGACGATACTGGCACGCGAGCCGCTGCTGGTCGCCCTGCCCGCCGGCCACCGGCTGGCACGACGGTCGAGCCTGCGCCTGAGCGAGTTGGCACACGATACCTTTGTCGCCCAGCCGCGCAAGCTTGCCGCCACGCTGCACGACCGTCTGGTCAAGCTTGCCAACCAGGCGGGTTTCGAGCCGGTCATCGCCCAGCACGCGCAGCAACTCAACGGGTTGCTGGCATTGGTGGCGGCAGGCCTGGGCCTGGCGCTGGTGCCTTCCAGCATGCGCGCCGTGCAACTGCAAGGTGTCACCTATGCCGCACTGGACGACCCGCAAGCATGGCTGTTGCTGGCGCTTGCCAGTCGCAACGACGACCCGTCACCGGCCTTGCGGCATTTCCTGTCGACCGTCGACGTCATGGCCGCTCCGGACTTGTCGGGTGCACCCACAGTTGCTAAACTTACTGACTTGTCCAATTCATTATCCGTGCCTGGAGTTCGTCGTGAAGGTGCTTAATTCCCTGAAATCCGCCAAGGCGCGGCATCGCGATTGCAAGATCGTTCGTCGCCGCGGCAAGGTGTTCGTCATCTGCAAGAGCAACCCGCGGTTCAAGGCGCGCCAGCGCTGAGTTGTGTCGCGCTTGATTCGTGAAAGAGGCCGCGCAAGCGGCCTTTTTTGTGCGTGCGATTTTGTGTGCGTGATCCTGTGCGTGTGAACCTATATGTGATCCGGCGACATTGGCGGACCGTACCCGTACCTGTCCTACCGGAACCGCATTCCCGCAAGGCGAATACCGCCCGGCATCCTGCACCGCGCAGGATCGGCACGACCTGCTCAAACGTAACGTACGGCGATGATCTCGTAGTGCTTGACGCCGTTGGGTGCGGTGAACTCGAAACTGTCGCCGGCATGCTGGCCGATCAACGCGCGCGCAATTGGCGAGGACACGGCTATCAAATGCTGCTTGATGTCCGCCTCGAGGTCGCCGACGATCTGGTACGTCACGGCCGTACCGGTGTCCTCGTCCTCCAGATCCACGGTGGCACCGAACACGACGCGCGTGCCCGGCGTGAGCCGCGAGACATCGATGATCTGCGCGGTCGACAGCAAACCCTCAAGCTGTCCGATACGCCCTTCAACGAAGCTCTGCTCCTCGCGCGCGGCGGCGTATTCGGCGTTTTCCTTGAGGTCGCCGTGTTCGCGCGCTTCGGCAATGGCCGCGATGATGCGCGGGCGGTCCTTGAATTTCAGCCGTTCCAGCTCGGCGCGCAGCCGTTCGGAACCGGCCAGGGTAATGGGTGCGCGATTCATGCGTTCAACTCCTTGTGCAGCTCCTGCAGGCTGTGCACTTCCTGGCTACCGCGGAAATCCAGCGAGTGGACCAGGGCGCGGGCGCCGGAGACGGTGGTCGAGTAAGTGACGCGCTGCTGCAATGCCTCGCGTCGGATGGAGAACGAATCGGCGATGGCCTGCTTGCCCTCGGTCGTATTGACAATGTAGACGATGTCGCCGTTCTTGATACTGTCGACGATATGCGGCCGGCCTTCCAGCACCTTGTTGACGCGCTCGCAAGTCACGCCGTGGCCATTGAGGTAGGCCGCCGTACCGCCAGTCGCCACCAGGCTGTAGCCGCGGCGCAACATTTCCTGCGCCACCGGCAGCAGCACCGCCTTGTCGGCATCGCGTACCGAGACAAACACCTTGCCGGTCGGCGGCGTCTTGATGCCGGCGGCATCGTGGCCCCGCGCAAACGCGGCGCCAAAGCTGCGACCCACGCCCATGACCTCGCCGGTGGAGCGCATCTCGGGGCCAAGGATCGGATCGACATTCTGGAACTTGATGAAGGGGAAGATTGCCTCCTTGACGGCGTAATACGAAGGCACGACTTCCCTGGTGGCGCCCTGCTCGGCCAGCGACTTGCCGACCATGCAGCGCGCGGCAATCTTGGCCAGCGCGACACCGGTGGCCTTGGAGACAAACGGCACGGTACGCGACGCGCGTGGATTGACCTCGAGGATGTAGACGGTCTCGCCCTGGATCGCGAACTGCGTATTCATCAAGCCGACGACCTTGAGCTCCCTGGCCATCGCCGTGACCTGCCGGCGCAGCTCATCCTGGACGGCGCCCGTGAGGGAATACGGCGGCAGCGAGCACGAGGAATCGCCCGAATGCACACCGGCTTCCTCGATGTGTTCCATGATGCCGCCGATCAGCACATGGCCTTCGGCGTCGGCGATGACATCCACGTCCACTTCGGTGGCGTGATCGAGAAAGTGATCGAGCAGCACCGGCGAGTCGTTGGAAACCTTCACCGCCTCGCGGATGTAGCGCGCCAGGTCGGCGTCGTCATACACCACTTCCATCGCCCGGCCGCCCAGCACGTAGCTCGGGCGCACCACAAGCGGATAGCCGATCTCGCGCGCCAGCGCCTGCGCTTCTTCAGCATTGCGGGCGGTGCGATTTGGCGGCTGGCGTAGGCCCAGCTTGGTAATCATCTTCTGGAAGCGCTCGCGGTCTTCGGCCAGATCGATGGAGTCTGGCGAGGTGCCGATGATCGGCACGCCGGCAGCTTCCAGTGCGCGCGAGAGTTTCAGCGGCGTCTGCCCGCCGTACTGCACGATCACGCCCTTGGGCTTTTCCAGGTCGACGATTTCCAGCACGTTTTCCAGCGTCAGCGGCTCGAAATACAAGCGGTCGGACGTGTCGTAATCGGTGGAAACGGTCTCCGGATTGCAATTGACCATGATGGTCTCGAAGCCGTCTTCGCGCAGCGCCAGCGCGGCGTGCACGCAGCAGTAGTCAAACTCGATGCCCTGGCCGATGCGGTTGGGACCGCCCCCCAGCACCATGATCTTGTCGCGATTGGTTGGCGCAGCCTCGTTCTCTTCCTCGTAGGTCGAGTACATGTAGGCCGTGGTGGTGGCGAACTCGGCGGCGCAGGAATCCACGCGCTTGTACACCGGACGGATGCCCAGCGTATGGCGCAGATGACGCACGGCGGCCTCGTCCGAGCCCAGCAGTTCGGCCAGGCGTGCATCGGAGAAGCCGTGGCGCTTGAGCTCGCGCAGGCGCGGCTCGTCCAGCGCGGCAACACCTTGCGCCTTGACCTGCGCCTCCGCTGCGACGATGTCCTCGAACACAGCCAGGAACCATGGATCGATGTGGCTGAGCTGGAACACATCCTCCAGAGACAGCCCGGCGCGGAAAGCGTCGGCAACGTGGAACACGCGTTCCGGCCGCGGCTCGCGCAACTCACGCTTGAGCGTGGCCAGGCCTTCGTCGGTGGTGTAATCCAAGCCCGTGGGATTGAGCCCGGTCTTGCCGATTTCCAGCCCACGCAAGGCTTTTTGCAGCGACTCGGCAAAGCTGCGGCCAATGGCCATGACCTCGCCCACGGACTTCATCTGCGTAGTGAGCCGCGCATCGGTACGCGGGAATTTCTCGAACGCAAAGCGCGGTACCTTGACCACGACATAGTCGAGCGTGGGCTCGAACGAGGCCGGCGTCAGGCCCCCGGTAATGTCGTTCCTGAGCTCGTCCAGCGTAAAGCCCACTGCCAGCTTGGCCGCGACCTTGGCGATCGGGAAACCGGTGGCCTTGGATGCCAGCGCCGAGGAGCGCGACACGCGCGGGTTCATCTCGATCACCACCACGCGACCGTCGTCCGGATTGATGCCGAACTGCACGTTGGAGCCGCCGGTATCCACGCCGATCTTGCGCAGCACCGCGATCGAATAATCGCGCAGGCGCTGATATTCCTTGTCAGTCAGGGTCTGTGCCGGCGCCACCGTGATCGAGTCGCCGGTATGCACGCCCATCGGATCCACGTTCTCGATGCAGCACACGATGATGCAGTTGTCGGCGGTGTCGCGCACCACCTCCATCTCGAATTCCTTCCAACCCAGCACCGATTCGTCGATCAGCACCTCGTGGGTGGGCGACATTTCCAGCCCGCGCTTGACGATGGTCTCGAACTCTTCCTTGTTGTAGGCAATGCCGCCGCCGGTACCACCGAGTGTGAAGCTGGGGCGAATGATCGACGGGAAGCCAAGCTCGGCCTGGATCGCCACGGCCTGCTCATAACTTTTGGCAATGCCGGACCTGGGGCTTTCCAGCCCGATCTCGGTCATCGCTTCCTTGAACAGCTCGCGATCCTCGGCCATGCGGATGGCGTCGCGCTTGGCGCCAATCAGCTCCACCTTGTACTTGTCCAGCACGCCGTGATCGGCCAGGTCCAACGCGCAATTGAGCGCGGTCTGTCCGCCCATCGTCGGCAATACGGCGTCCGGACGCTCCTTGGCGATGATGCGCTCCACCGTCTGCCAGTTGATCGGCTCGATGTAGACCGCATCCGCCATGTGCGGATCGGTCATGATCGTGGCCGGGTTGGAGTTGACCAGGATGACGCGAAAGCCTTCCTCGCGCAGCGCCTTGCAGGCCTGGGCGCCGGAGTAATCGAACTCGCAAGCCTGGCCAATGATGATCGGGCCGGCGCCGATGATGAGGACACTCTTGATATCGGTGCGCTTTGGCATGTCAGCGAGCCTCCTGCATCAGCTGGGCGAAACGTTCAAACAGGTAAATGATGTCGTGCGGACCGGGCGAAGCTTCCGGGTGGCCCTGGAAGCAGAACGCCGGCCGATCAGTGAGCGCAAAGCCCTGCAGCGTGCCGTCAAACAGCGAGGTATGGGTGATGCGCACATTGGCCGGCAGCGTGGCCGGATCGACCGCGAAGCCGTGGTTCTGGCTGGTGATCAGCACGCGGCCATCGTCGTGGTCCTTGACCGGGTGATTGGCGCCGTGATGGCCAAACTTCAGCTTGATCGTCGTGCCGCCAAGGGCCAGCCCCATCAGCTGATGCCCAAGGCAGATGCCGAATAGGGGAATCCTTGCCTCAAGCAACGCCTTGGTTGCGGCAATGGCGTAATCGCACGCCGCCGGATCGCCCGGACCATTGGACAGAAACACGCCATCGGGCTGCATCGCCAACACCTCGGCAGCAGGCGTTTGCGCCGGCACCACGGTGATGTCGCAGCCCTGCTCGGCCAGCAGGCGCAGGATGTTTTGCTTGATGCCAAAGTCATAGGCCACGACCTTGAACTTCGCCGCCGGCTGGTTGAACGCCTGCCGGTCCAGGTCGTAGCTGCCGGCGTTCCAGTGGTAAGCCTTGGGCGTGGACACCACCTTGGCCAGGTCCATGCCGTTCAAGCCGGCAAAGCCGCGCGCCTTGGCCAGCGCCGAGTCGGCATCCACCGTCGACCCCGCCACGATGCAACCGGCCTGCGCGCCCTTGTCGCGCAGGATGCGCGTCAGGCGGCGGGTATCGATGCCGGCAATCGCCACCACGCCATGGCGCTTGAGGAAATCAGGCAGGCTCTCGACATTGCGCCAGTTGCTGGGCAGGCGCGGCACGTCGCGCACGACCAGACCGGCGGCGTGCACCACATCGGACTCCACATCCTCGGCATTACAACCGGTGTTGCCAATGTGCGGATACGTGAGGGTGACGATTTGCCGGGTATAGGAAGGATCGGTAAGCATCTCCTGGTAGCCGGTCATGGCCGTGTTGAACACCACCTCGCCAACGGTTTCGCCAGTCGCGCCCACGGCATGACCGTGAAACACGCTGCCGTCTTCGAGGGCGAGCAGAGCGGGAATAGACATGCGGGAACCGCCTTTGGGATACGACAAGGTCCACAAGCCACGCGATTGCAGGCTTGTCGAGCTCGGAAAGAAAACATCGGGGCGGGCGCAAATGATAGGCGGCGCGGCCATTTCTGTCCACCTTACGACGCATGAACCGACGCCACGCCAGTCGCGGCCAAACGAGCGCGGCCGGGCTAAAATGGCCCGTGTTCAACGGAGCTGAATGCCCTATGCGCTCATCCATTCTGCTCGACCCAGCGCGCCTGGATCGAGCTGACACCACGGTGCAACTGGAGCCGTTTCCGTTCCTGGTCGCCCATGGCCAGCTGCCGCGCGAAGCACGCGGCGATCTGGAGCGCGATTTTCCGCGTTATTCCAGTGCCGGTTTCTTCCCGTATGACCCGAGCGACTGCGGGCCTTCGATCAACCTGCTGGTCGACAATGTGACGTGTGGCGCCTTTGCCGGCGTCATCGGCAAGCGACTGGGCATCGACAACCTGGCGGACTACCCGACGCTGGTCACGCTGTGCCGCTCGCTCAATCGTCGCCACGGCACCATCCATACCGACAGCCGCTCCAAGGTGGCCACGGCGCTCATTTATCTCAACGAGCAATGGCCGGACACCAGTGACGGATGCCTGCGCTTCCTGGGCAGGATTGACGACATCGACAGTCTGGTCACCCCCGAGCTCACGCCGCTGTATGGCGAGATTGCCGCTTTCAAACGTTGCGACAATTCCTTCCACGGCCATCTGCCGTATGAAGGCGAGCGGCGCGTGATCCAGGTGGCATGGCTGACCAGCGAGCGCGAGAAGTTGCGCAAGACGCGGCGCGGCCGATTCTCACGCGGCTTCAAGAAACTCTTTGGCCGCCTGGATTCACGCCTGGGCGCCAAGCGCGATCGCAGCGCCTCGCACCCGGACTGATTGCCTCAGCCGGGAAGCACCGCAAAGCGCGCGCGCCCATCAGCCAACGCCGCCGGCACCACGGCGCGCAAATCCAGCTCCTCCACTTGCGCGGCAAGCGTTGCCTCCAGCGCCGCATGCACGCCGGCCGTGGCCTGTGCCAATGCCTGCGGCATGGCCGCGCCACGCTCAAGCAGGCCGACCAGCACAGCGGCAAAGACATCGCCCGTGCCGGTGACGTCGATGGCCAAATGCGGCGACGACACGCGCCAGCACGCCTGCGCACTCACGGCCACCGACGTCAGCGACTGCGCCTCGTCGGCAATGCCATGCACCACGACCCATTGCGGCCCGTGGCGCAACAGCCCCCGCGCCGCCACGATGCACGACGCCACGTCGGTGGCGCCACGTCCACTCAACTGTTCCAATTCAAACACGTTGCACAGCACCAGCCATGCGCGTGGCAACAAGCGCTCGCGGGCGATGACCTCAAGCCCCGGCTCGACATACATGCCGATGTGCGCGTCGCCAAGAACCGCATCCAGGCAATATTTCAAGCGTGGACAAGCCGGCAGCACATGCTCGATCCAGTCCGCCAGCACCCGCCCGTTGGCGACGCTGGCCAGATAGCCGGACAACAAACTGCCGGCGCGGGCCGGGATGTCGCGCTCCTCGACACCACGCAACAAATCGGCCAACCACTCACCGCTCAACACCTGGCCGCGCGTGGTCGGATACACCGGGGCGTTGCTGAGCAAGGTGGTCGGCACGGCCGCGACGCGCAAACCCAGCGCCAGCAGCGGCGGTACGGCGGCGTTGTTGCCGGCGCAGCCATAGACCATCTGCGACTGCACCGAGATGATGTCGACCGGCGCGACACCGGTCGGCCGCGCGCCGCGCGCGTGGGCGATGGGTTTGTCGGGCGCGGGCGCGCTCATCAAGCGGCGGCGGTGGGCGCCGCCAATACGTCATCCAGCGTCCATGCGCCGGCACCGCGACCGCGCAGCCAGACTGCGGCTTGCAAGGCACCGCGTGCAAACACGGCGCGATCGGTGGCGCGATGGACCAGTTCCAGCCGTTCACCCTGCCCGATCAGCATGACCGTGTGCTCGCCGACAATATCACCGCCGCGCACCACCGCGTAACCGATGCTGCCAGGTACGCGTGCGCCCCGGCGATCAGGAGCAGCCGCCCTGCCATCCGCGCTGCTTCGCGCTTGCGCCACCGCATCACCAAGCATCAACGCCGTCCCGGAGGGCGCGTCACGCTTGGCGGCGTGATGGGCTTCGACAATCTCGGCGTCCCATCCCGGCAGCGCCGCCGCCGCCAGTCGCGACAAACGCGCCAGCATGGCCACGCCGAGGCTGAAATTGGCCGCATGCAGCACACCGATACGTGCACTCGCCGCCTGCAACCGCGCCAGCAACGCTGCATCGCAACCCGTGGTGCCGGTCACCAGCGCCGTGCCCGTGCGCAGGCAATATTCGAGCGCTGCGCGCAAGCCGTCAGCATGGCTGAAATCCACCACCACATCCAGCATCGGTGCATCATCCCAGCCGACGCCGTAACGCAAGCCGCCCACGTCCGAAACGACCGGCATGCCGACCAGTGGCGAGCCAGTCGCCACGGTTGCGCGCAGCAACTGAAGGCGATGGTCGTCGGCCAGCAAGGTACACAACGCGCGGCCCATGCGACCGCCAGCGCCATTGATGGCGATGCGCACCGGCTGCGCGGCGGCGGGCATCAGGCCGTCACCCGCGACCAGAAATCACGCACGCCACGCATCCAGCCCTTGGCCCGCGGCGTATGCGAGTCGGCATCCTCACCGACAAACGTGGCCTCGAACGCGCCCAGCAGATCGCGCTGCGCCTTGGTCAGGCGCACCGGCGTCTCGACCACGACACGGCACACCAGATCACCATGCCGCGCGTTGTGCACGGAGGTGACACCGCGCCCCCGCAGACGGAACTGCGTACCGGTCTGGGTTTCCGGCGGAATGTTGATCGGCACCTCGCCTTCCAGCGTGGGCACATTGAGCGAGGCGCCCAGCGCGGCCTGCGAAAAGCGGATCGGCAGCTCGCAAAAAAGATCGTTGCCTTCACGCTGGAAGATGGCGTGTTCGCGCACGCGCACTTCCACGTACAAATCGCCCGACGGCGCTCCGGACGGGCCGGCTTCGCCCTGCCCGTTCAAGCGGATGCGGTCGCCATTGTCGACACCGGCCGGCACCTGCACCTGCAGCGTGCGGGTTTCCTCCAGCCGGCCGGCGCCATGGCATTTGCGGCACGGCTTGGTGACGACCTTGCCACTGCCGCCGCAAGTCGGGCACGGCTGCTGGATGGAGAAGATGCCGTTCTGCATGCGCACGCGGCCCTGTCCGCGGCAGGTGCTGCACTGGCTGACCTTGCCGTCTTCCGAGCCGGTGCCGTTGCAATGCTGGCAATTGACCTGAGTGGGAATCTTGATCTGGCGGCTGGCACCAAACACCGCCTCCTCCAGGTCTAGCTCCATGATGTAGCGCAGGTCGGCGCCGCGGCGCGGCCGCGAGCGCCCGCCAGCACGACCAAAAATGTCGCCGAAGATGTCGCCGAAGACGTCGCCGACATCGCCAAAGCCAGCGCCACCGCGGCTGCCGCCATTTTCAAAAGCAGCCTCGCCGTACTGGTCGTACAGCGCGCGCTTGTGCTCGTCGCCCAGGATTTCGTAGGCGCGACCAATTTCCTTGAACTTGTCTTGCGCCGACGGATCACCCGGATTGCGGTCGGGATGGCATTTCATCGCCATGCGGCGATAGGCGGTCTTGAGCTCGGCCGCGCTTGCGCTGCGACTGACACCAAGGACCTCGTAATAGTCACGCTCGCTCATTGCACATCCGCGATTCAATCCGGCGTCCGGGGTCATCCCCAAACGCTGTCGCCATGGCGCACATCGCACCCGGCACCCCAACCCCGCACCATGCGCATTGCCGGTGCCTGGCCCCTACATGGCGACGCGAACGCCGCCTTTCCAGCCCCACCCGCGCCATCGTCGGCGCAATGCCAAGCGCGACGATCCGGCTGCGGCTAATCCGCCGGGTCCATCAACGGCGAGGCGGGCGCATTGCTGCACCCGCCCGCCATGGACACGCTGTTGGGCGCTCAGGCCGACTTGTCGTCGCCCTTGACCTCGGTGAACTCGGCGTCCACCACGTCATCAGGCTGCGCCGAACCGCCCGGCCCCGACTGCGCCTCACCCGGCTGCGCGCCGGCGCCACCAGCGGGCTGGCCAGCGGCAAACAGCGGCTGGGCCACGCTTTCGAGCTTCTGCAGGCGCGACTCGATGGCTGCCTTGTCGTCGCCGTCCTTGACCTTTTCCAGGTCGGCCAGGGCACCCTCGATGGTGCTCAGCTGGTCGGCTGGAACCTGACCACCGTGCTCCTTGAGCGCCGTGCGCGTGGTGTGCACCATCTGGTCGGCCTTGTTGCGCACGACCACCAAATCGCGGAACTTCTGGTCCTCCTCGCGATTGGCCTCGGCATCGGCCACCATGCGCTGGATCTCGTCGTCGGACAGGCCCGAACCGGCCTTGATCTCGATCTTCTGTTCCTTGCCGGTCTTCTTGTCCTTGGCCGACACATGCAGGATGCCGTTGGCGTCGATGTCAAAGGTGACCTCGATCTGCGGCATGCCGCGCGGCGCCGGCTCGATGCCGGACAAGTCGAACTTGCCCAGCGACTTGTTGGCGCTGGCGCGCTCGCGTTCGCCCTGCAGCACATGCACGGTCACCGCGGTCTGGTTGTCGTCGGCGGTGGAGAAGGTCTGCGCGGCCTTGGTCGGCACCGTGGTGTTTTTCTCGATGAGCTTGGTCATCACCCCGCCCATGGTCTCGATACCCAGCGACAGCGGTGTGACATCCAGCAGCAGCACGTCCTTGACGGTGCCGCCCAGCACGCCGCCCTGGATCGCCGCGCCCACGGCCACGGCTTCATCCGGGTTGACGTCCTTGCGCGGATCGCGGGCAAAGAACTCCTTGACCGCCTCCTGCACTTTGGGCATGCGCGTCTGCCCGCCCACCAGGATCACCTCGTTGACGTCGGCAATGCGCAGGCCGGCATCGTTGAGCGCGATGCGGCACGGCTCGATGGTGCGCTTGATCAAATCCTCGACCAGCGCCTCGAGCTTGGCCCGCGTCAGCTTGATGTTGAGATGCTTCGGGCCGGACGCGTCGGCGGTGACATACGGCAGGTTGACTTCGGTCTGGTGCGAGGACGACAGCTCGATCTTGGCGCGCTCGGCGGCATCCTTCAGGCGCTGCAGGGCCAGCGGATCCTTGCGCAGGTCGATGCCCTGGTCCTTCTGGAACTCCTCCACCAGGTAATCGATCACGCGGCGATCGAAATCCTCGCCACCAAGGAAGGTGTCGCCGTTGGTGGCCAGCACCTCGAACTGCTTTTCGCCATCGACCTCGGCAATCTCGATGATGGACACGTCGAACGTGCCGCCGCCCAGGTCGTACACGGCAATCTTGCGGTCGCCGCCGGACTTGTCCATGCCGTAGGCCAGTGCCGCGGCGGTCGGCTCGTTGATGATGCGCTTGACTTCCAGCCCGGCAATCTTGCCGGCGTCCTTGGTCGCCTGGCGCTGGCTGTCGTTGAAGTAGGCCGGCACGGTGATGACCGCCTCGCTGACCGACTCGCCAAGATAATCCTCGGCGGTCTTCTTCATCTTCATGAGGACCTTGGCCGAGATTTCCTGCGGCGCCATCTGCTTGCCGTCGCCGGTCTGCACCCAGGCATCGCCATTGCCATGGGCAACAATGCCGTAGGCCACGACGCCAACATCCTTCTGCACTTCGGCGTCGGTGAACTTGCGCCCGATCAGGCGCTTGACGGCGTAGAACGTGTTCTTGGCGTTGGTCACGCCCTGGCGCTTGGCCGAGGCGCCCACCAGCACTTCGCCGTCCTTGGTGAAGGCGACGATGGACGGCGTGGTGCGGTCACCCTCGGAGTTCTCGATGACCTTTGCCGCGCCGCCTTCCATGACCGAGACACAGGAATTGGTCGTGCCCAGGTCGATACCAATGATCTTGCCCATGATTTGACTCCAAGTTTGCAGCAGCCCCAATGGGCCGCGACTGGTTTTCAGATGGGGTTGTGGCGTGCCGATTCAATGCCGGCACGGTTTTCAAAAGTTGCCGCGCCCGTGGGTGCGGCCGGTCAATCGCCCTTGGCCACGGCCACCAGCGCCGGGCGCAGCAGGCGATCATTCAAGACGTAGCCCTTCTGCAAGACGGTGACGACAGTGTTGGCCGCGCACTGCGGCGCATCGACCACGCTCACGGCGTGATGACGCTCCGGGTCCAGCGGCTGACCCAGCGGATCGACCTGCACCAGGCCGTTGTTGCCGGCAATGCGCAGCAGTTCCTTCAAGGTCAGGCTGATGCCTTCGCGCACGGCGGCAACATCGCCGGTCTCGACCGCCAGGCCGCGCTCCAGGCCGTCGTATACCGGCAACAATTCATTGAGCAGCTTCTCGTTGGCGAAGCGCCGCGCCTGTTCCATGTCGCGCAACTGGCGCCGACGCTGGTTTTCCATCTCGGCCCGCTCACGCAGCAAGTTGTCGCGCATCTCGGCCTGGCCGGCCTTCAGGGCAGCCACTTCCGCACGCAACGCTTCCACTTCAGCGGTGGACTCAGGGGTTGCCGCCGGTTCGGCGCCGTCCTCGAGTTCGGGTCCGCGGGATTCGCTCTCATGCATGGGTGGCTCCAATGATCAAACCGGTAAGGGAAGTCGGCGCAGCTTTGCGCGGTGCAAGGTTTATAGGGTCGTGGCGACGCGATTCAAGGCGTCGCTCAACAATCCGGCGGTGGCCTGAACCACCGGGATCACGCGTTCATAGGCCATGCGCGTGGGGCCGATGACGCCCACCGCACCCAACACCCGTCCATCCACGCCGTAGCTGGCGGTCACCACCGAGCAGCCATCAAGCGCGGTAAAGCCCGACTCCTCGCCAATGAACAAGCGCACGCCGGGCGCCCGCGCGCACACCTCCAGCAGTTGCAGCAATTCGTTCTTGTGCTGGAAGGTCTCGAACAAATCGCGCAGCCGGCCGACGTCGGCCAGGTCGGCACAGGCCATGAGGTTGGTCTGGCCGCTGACCAGCACATCATCGGCGCCGGCCTGCGGCGCGAACGAGGCGGCGGCCAACTCGATGCTGTTGGCCAGCAGGCGGTTGATCTCGCTGCCGGCGGCGCGCATTTCCGTCAGCAAGCGATCGCGGATGTCGTCCAGCCGCAGCCCGGCAAAATGGCTGTTGAGGTAATTGGCCGCCTGCATCAACTCCCGTCGCCCCAGCGGCCTGGCCAGACGCACCACGCGGTTTTGTACCTGGTTGTCGGTGAACACCAGGATGACCAGCACCTGGGCGTCCGGCAGCGGCACGAAATCAATGTGCCGCAAGGGAAAATCCACTTGTCGCGGGACGGTGACGACACCGGCAAACCGCGTCATGGCCGACAGCAGGCTGGAGACATTGCCCAGCACATCCAGCGAAGTGGACGTGCCGGCGGGCATTTCCTGGCGCAGCCGCGCCAAGTCATCGGCGCCAAGCGGGCGCAATTCAATCAGGCTGTCGACAAACAAACGCAACCCGCGCGGCGTCGGCACGCGGCCGGCCGAGGTATGCGGCGAGGCCACCAATCCGGCTTCTTCCAGATCCGACATGATGTTGCGGATGGTCGCCGGGCTGACATCCAGTCCGGACGAGCGCGACAGTGTGCGCGAGCCGACGGGTTCGCCATCGACCAGGTATTGCGATATCAGCGTGCGCAGCAGGCGCCGCGAGCGCGCGTCGAGATCATGGCCGGTGGGTGCGTTCATGCCTGTGGAAACCATCCTGCGTCGCAGTTGGCGAGACTCTCTACAAGTAGGGTCTCATCACGCGTGTTGCAAGTCGCCACCCACCGCCGACGCTCGCCGTGGCGCGGCGCGCTGCCGCTACAATCGGCCCATCTTCCAGCCCGTCCGCCCATGCTCACTTCGCTTTACGTGCGTCAGCTTGCCGTCGTCGAGGCCGCCGAGATCACCTTCGGCGCCGGCCTGACCGTGGTCAGTGGCGAAACCGGAGCCGGCAAATCGCTGCTGGTGGATGCGCTGATGCTGCTGGCTGGAGCCCGCGCCGACAGCACCATGGTGCGCGCCGGCAGCGAGCGCGCGGAGCTGTCCGCCGAGTTCGACCTTGGCCAGCTGCCACTGGCCCAAGCCTGGCTGCAGCAGCAGGCACTTGACGAAGACGGTGCCTGCCAGCTGCGCCGCGTCATCCGCAGCGAAGGCAGCTCGCGCGCGTGGATCAACGGCCGGCCGGCCAACGCCCGGCAACTGGCCGAGCTTTGCAGCCTGCTGCTGGAAATCCATGGCCAGCACGAGCATCAAGCCCTGCTCTCGCGCACGCATCAGATGCGCCTGCTCGACACTTTTGCCGATCATCCGCAGTTGCTCTCGGCGGTTCGCGACAGCGCCACGCAATGGCACGCCGCCGGCACCCGCATGCGCGCACTGGGCGGCGGCGATGATCGCGCGCAACGCATCGAGCTGCTGCGCCACGAAGTCGACGAGTTGCAGCAGTGGGCACTCACCGGCGACGCACTACACGAACTGGAAGCCAGCCACAAGCGCCTCGCCAACGCCGAGCGGCTGGCTGGAGGCGTGGCCGACATCAGTGACCGACTGGATCGCGACGATGAACTCGACCTGCGCCACGTACTCAGCCGGGCGCACGCTGATCTGGAACGCCTGGCCAGCCTGGACGACCAGCTCATCGCCACCGTGCAACTGCTCGACACCGCGCAGATCCAGATTGGCGAGGCGGTCGACAGCTTGTCGCGCTACGCCCAGGACGCTGATCTCGATCCGCAGCGCTTTGCCGCACTTGACGACCATCTGTCGCATCTGCACGAGCTCTCGCGTCGCCACCATGTCGGCATCGACGAGCTACCGGACAAACTCGCTGCACTGCAAGTCGAGCTGGCCGAGCTGGAAAATGCCGGCGTGGCACTGGAGCAACTCGATGCCCTGCGCCATCGACTGGCGACCGAACACGCCCAGGCTGCCGCCGCGCTGTCCGTGTCACGCACCGCCGCCGCCGCGCGCCTCGGCACGGCCGTCAGCACGCTGATGGGCGAGCTCGGCATGGCCGGCGGCACGCTGGTCGTACAGCTGGAGCCCGTCGACAGCGGGCAGCCCGATGCCCAGGGGCGCGAACGCTGCGAGCTTCTGGTCAGCACCAATCCCGGCCAGCCACCACAGCCGCTGCGCAAAGTCGCTTCCGGCGGCGAGCTGGCGCGCATCAGCCTGGCAATTGAAGTGGCCACCCTGAGCGACGACACCGTGGCAAGCATGGTGTTTGACGAGGTGGACAGCGGCATCGGCGGCGCCGTGGCCGAGGTCGTCGGGCAAAAGCTGCGGGCGCTGGGTGCGACGCGACAGGTGCTGTGCGTCACCCACCTGCCGCAGGTCGCCGCCCAGGGCCATCACCATTTGCGCGTCAGCAAGCACACCGACGGCCATGCCACGCACACGCGTATCGATGATCTGGACGCCGCCGCCCGCCGCGACGAGCTGGCACGCATGCTGGGTGGACTGGAGATCACCCGGCAGACGCGCGCTCATGCGCGGCAGATGCTCGATCACGCCCAGGGCGAATAAACCTGCGATCAAGCCGCTGGCGACAGCAGCCCGCGCTCCTTGGCGATGCGATACAAATCCAGCTCCGAGCCGGCACCCAGCTTGCCCATCAGGCTGGCGCGGTGGATGTAAACGGTCTTCGGCCCGATGCCCAGCTGCACCGCGACGCGTTTTGGCGTCAGGCCGCCGGCCAGCATCAGGAACACCTCGCGTTCGCGCGCCGTCAATCGATTGAGCAGCTCAGCCGCCCCACACGGCTGGCGCGCGCGCCGCTCGCGCAGGTCGGAGCTTAAATAGCATTCGCCCTGCATCACCGCGCGCAAGGCGGCAATCAACTCTTCCGGCCCCGCACCCTTGGTGACGTAGCCGCGCGCGCCGCGGCGCAAGGCTTCGGCTACGTATGGCTCGCTGTCATGCATGCTGAGCACGACGATGCGGGTATCCGGAACCACGCTGAGCAGATGCTCAATCAGCGGCAGCCCGCCGCCGTCGGGCAGGGACAAATCCAGCGCCACCAGATCCGGCCGCGAACGGCTGATTGCCTCCACGGCGTCATCGGCCGTGCGGCACTCGGCAATCACGTCCAGATCGCTCTCCTGCTCGATCAAGCGCTTGAAGCCCTCGCGTACAAGGGCGTGGTCATCAACCAGAACGATGCTGTACATGACCATACTGTACACAGTCGGGCAACAGGCTTGATGGATACATCGGCAGATTTCGTCCGACATGTACCATGCGCGCGTGCATCCGCAAGTTCGCCATCTGTCCACCTTCGGCCCGCTGTGGGGCGCCGGTTATCTGCTGGCATGGGTCGTGCTGTCCGCCACCATGGCGCCGTACTGGATGCTCACCTACGGCCTGCGCTTTGGTGCGCTGCTGCTGTCGCCTGTGCGGCGCTGGGGTTGGTTGCTGGGTGCGGAGGCGGTTGGCGTATTGCTGACCAACACCCTGGATGGCTGGCCGCAGGGAGCAGGCAGTCTGCTGCTGGCACTGCCCGAGCCGTTGATCGTCGCCGCCAGCTTGTGGCTGCTGCGGCAATCCAATCTGCGCGCCGGCTTGCAGACACCGCAGGCACTCAAGCGACTGCTGGTATCGACTGCGTTGATCGTCATGGCCACCACCAGCGGCGCCGGCATGCTGGCCGAGCTTTCGCGCATGCCGGTGCCGCCCGAGCTGCTGGCGGATGTCATGGGCGAAACCCTGCTGGGACAATACTTGGGCGTTTTGCTGATGGCGCCGCTGATGATCCTGCTGCTGCGCGAGCGACCAAGTGGCACGGCACTGGCGCGGCTGGCCGTCGACGGGTTGCTGGTCATGGTGCCGGCCATGATCGTGCTGGTACTGCTCTCCGACCAGGGGGCGCCGCGGCCGCAGGTGGCGCGCGTACTGTCGTTGGCGCCGGTGCTGTATTTCGCCTTTCGCCACGGCTGGCGCGGCGCCAGCCTGGCGATGATCGTCACCAGTGTCGGCATGACGCTCATTGACCAGCACCTCGGCCACTTACCTCCCAGTCCACCGGCTTACCTGTTTGTGGCGGTGGCCGGCACCGGCGCACTGCTGCTGGGTTCAGCCACCGACGCCTTGCGGCGCAGCAACGACAAGGTGATCGAACAAAATGCCTATCTCGGCGCCGTCAATCGCCGGCTCGACCACCTGGCCACGCATCTGCGCAACGCCGCGCGCCGCAACCTGCGCGCCGATGAGGAACAACGTCGGCACCTCGCTTCCGAACTGCACGACGAACTCGGGCAAAACCTGACCGCCATCCAGACACATGTGAAGCTGATCGACGCCCGCCTGCGCGCGGTCGGCCTGGAAAACACTGGCACGTCGATCAACGCCATCCTCGGCCATATGCGCCGCGCGCTGCACCGCTTGCTTGACGACCTGCGCCCGTCCGTGCTCGACGAATTTGGCCTGCTGCGGGCGCTGGAAGAGGGCCCGATCCGCGATCTGCTGAACAGCGCCGGCATGATCTACCGCACCGAAATGCACGGCGACCCGAGATTGCTTGACGATGACACGCGCACCGCGATCTATCGCCTGGTGCAGGAAAGCGCGACCAACGCGGTCAAGCACGCCAAGGCCAGCGCCTTCTTGCTGCGCCTGCGCATTGGCCTACGCAACGACATGGCCGTGGCATTGCTTGATCTGCGTGACAACGGCACCGGCCTGCCACCGCGCCTGCCGGGCGGTGGACGCGGACTGCAAGGCATGCGCGATCGTGTCACCTCGCTGGGTGGCCAGTTTCGTCTGCGTCCGAATGACGATGGCGTGCATCTGCGCATCTTGCTGCGCAGCCGCTCCACCACGGCGGACCGCCGTCTCGATACCCGGCCGCTGTAGCCAGCCGCTGTAGCCAGCCGCGTACAAACGGCCACGCAGCACGCCTTTATCTGCCGTCGCGGCATCCCCGCCCCCAGGGAAAACACGGGCTTCCATGAAGATTGGCGCCAATCAAGCTGCCATATAGGAATTTTTCCAATACCCATCGCATGAATGCACCGTTAAGATCGGGTCATCGATGTGGGGGAGCCACCATCGCAAGGTGGTGGATCAGGGTCCTCGTGGGGACGGTGGCCCTGAACCGGTGACAGGACGTTGCCGATACTGCCTGATGGCGTTTTCGCGCGAGCGGGGCCGGCCAGGAAACAGGTGGCGCAGCTGCCGCGGGTGGACAGGAGTCCGCACCGCGGCATTTTTATGCTGTGCACCAAGACGCGCCCGGCGCCTTCGTCAAGCCGGCACGTTGAGCCGCAATCAACCCTTGCGCGCCGGCCGCTTGGGCCGCACGTACAACACCAGGCTGTGGGCCTCGATCACGTAGCCGTGCTTGTCGGCAATTTCATCCTGCAGGCGCTCGATCTCGTCGCTGACAAACTCGATGACCTTGCCGCTATCCAGGTCGATCATGTGATCGTGGTGCTTGCCACGATCCAGCTCATAGACCGCCTGGCCACCCTCGAAATTGTGCTTGACGATGATGCCCGCGGCTTCAAACTGGGTGAGCACGCGATACACCGTCGCCAGCCCGATATCCTCCTGATGGGCCAGCAACTGCTTGTAGACGTCCTCGGCAGTGACGTGCTGCACGCCCGGCTGATCGAAAATCTGCAGGATGCGCATGCGCGGGTGCGTCACCTTCAACCCGGCGCGCCGCAGCTCTCTGGTTTCCTGTTCCATCACCCATCACCCCAGCGGCGTCGGCAAGGCCGTAGTGTATCATCCGACACCTTCAAGCCCGCCGGAAACGACACGCATGCACAAGCTGATCCCGCTGCTGGTTTTCGCCATGCTGGCGCTTTCCATTGGCGGCTGCCACATGGTCTACACACCCGACGTGCAACAGGGCAACCTGCTGGACAAGACCATGGTCGAGCAACTCAAGCCCGGCATGACCAAGCGCCAGGTTGTGGTGCTGATGGGCACGCCGTCGGTCACATCGCCGTTCCAGCATGATCGCTGGGATTACGTCTCCACCCAGGCGCGGCGCGGTGGCCCGATGAAGGTACGCACGTTCACGCTGACCTTCAACAATGACACGCTGGTGCGCACCGAAGGCGACTTCTTCGCCCAGGATGCCGAAGCGCTGGTCAAGGAAAGCAGGAAATACCACGCCGCCACACCAGAAGAAGGTGGTGCCCGCAGCGACAAGGACGCCAGCCCGAAAAAGGATGATGGTGGTTTGGGCAGCGGTACGTCGAACCCAAGCGACGACCAGCACTGACGAAAGATCCCGTCAGGCGCCGCGCGCGCGGCGCCGGCGCGACTGCATCGGGTCGAGTGCCAGCGGTCGATAAATCTCCACGCGATCGCCGTCGTGCAACACCTGCTGCGGTGGTACGCGTTGCGCAAAGATACCCAGCCGTTGCGGATCAAAGGCCCCCGCCGGCAACTGCGCAAGCACGCCCGACGCCTCCACTGCCTGCAACGCTGTGCTGCCCGCTGGCAACCTTAGTGTGCGGCGAACGGCTTGGGCACCGGCATACACCACCTCCACGCGGATGTCCGTCTCAGGCATAGGCGTGCGCCGCCTCGCGGCAAAAGTCGTCCACCATGCGCGTGGCCAGGGATTGAAATCCCAGCTTAAGGGCGCGACCGCCAAAGCCGGCGTAATCAAAATCCAGTGCCAGTGCAATCTTGCAACCGTCATTACCCAAGGCGATGAAATCCCACACCCCTTCCAATGATCGCAGCGGTCCCTCCACCAGCGACACGCGCAGCTGGTGCGGCGGAGAGGCCACATTGCGCGTGGTAAAACTGTGGCGCAGGCCGGCAAACTTCAGGTCCAGGCGCGCAATCTCCACGCCCTCGCCACGCTCCACCACCGCCGCACCCGTGCACCATGCAAAGCGCTTTGGGTATGCTGCAACGTCGCTGACCAGGGCAAACATCTGCGCTGGCGACCATCGCACCAAAGCGCTGCGGCGAATCTCGATCACGGCCATCCTATCCAAGACGCGGTGTTTCCCGACGGCGGGTGACGGCCGCCACTCCAGACAACGCGCCAGAGTTTAACGGACATGAGCAAAACCAAGGACAAGACCGGCAAGGCCAGCGGCACCATCGCGCTCAACAAGCGCGCCCGCTTCGAGTACGCCATCGACCAGCGCTTCGAAGCCGGCATCGCCTTGCAGGGGTGGGAGCTCAAAGCCTTGCGTGCCGGACGCATCAACTTCGGCGACAGCTACGCGCTGACCAAGAACGGCGAAGTCTTCCTGATCGGCGCATCCATTCCGCCGCTCATCAGCGCTTCCACCCACGTCGTCGCCGAAGACCGGCGCACGCGCAAGCTGCTGCTGCATCGCAAGGAAATCGATCAGTTGCTCGGTGCCGTCGAACGCAAGGGCTACACCCTCGTACCCACCGCCATGTACTGGAAAGGTGACAAGGTGAAAGTGGAGATTGGCCTGGCCCGCGGCAAGCAGGAGCACGACAAGCGCGACACCGAAAAACAGCGCGACTGGCAGATCGAAAAACAACGCACCATGCGCTCGCACAACCGCAGCGCGTAGACGCCGCGACAAAAAAGCCCCTGACAAGCAGGGGCTGGTATTGGGGGGTGGCGTCTATTGAATTGAAGCGCACAAGCGTTGCGCTGCAACGGTTTCGCGATTCACTATATTGAATATGCCCCCAAATATGCCCCCGGCCTATGCTTGCTGCCCAGCCTGAGAACGCAGCGTCGTGGTGCTAGGCTCGGACGCGGGGTGAATCAATCAGGATGGGGCATGAAGCTGATTATTGCAGCGTTGTGCGCGGTGCTGCCGTTTGGCGCGGTGGCTCAAAGTACGCCCGGCGGTCGGCTGGGGACCGAGATTGGACGGATGTTGTTCCCGCCGCCACCCAGTGCTGACGATTATCTACGGGCGGCGCAGATCCAGGCGAACATGGAGGCGGCGCGGGCGGCGAGTGCGGAAGCTGACCGCGTGGAATACGAAAACACCATCCGCTCCGCACTGGCTGACGCATGGGTCAAGTCGGGACTGAGCCAAGAAGAGGCATCAGCCGTCGCCAGCGCTTACCAGTACCAGCAGATCGAGCGCGCCATTGTTGAACGCGCCAAGCGAGACGGCAGTCAAGCGACCGCCACGGCCATGGCCGCTGCCTACAAGGCTTACAACTATCTACTGGCCGACCAACTCATGATCGCGTATTTTCAAGCCGCTGACGCCGAGCGAAAAGCGGCAAACGCCACAGAGTAGACGCCCTTGCTTGCTTCCACCGCACGTTGCAAACCATTCATTCGCCTAGCTCATCCAGCCATTCGCGTTGGCCGCGCAGCGCCTTCGCAATCTCGCGCAACATGGGCCGGGTAGCACCCTTCCAGCCGTTACGGCTTGCGCTGGACTTTCCGTCTGTCGTTCGCGGGCCGGTAGATCGCAGCCACGGTTTCCATCGCTTGATTGCCGCCGCTTGCCGCTGCCGCCGCTCCGGTGTCCAGCCGTTGCCCATGATCGTGCTCCAATAGTTCGGTTGGCGGTTTCTGGATTTCCTCCGCGCGCGCGATGTCGGCGGTGTTATTCACTTGCTGCGGGCCGTGCGCAATGTTGGCCTGCTTGGCGAACACCACCGGGGGACTCTTGATCGCCGCCAAAGTCTCAAGCGTGGCGCGGCACTGGCTTTGTGCCCGCAGCGCGAGCCGTAGATAGGTGTCTGCCGCGCCGATGTACTCGCCCAGATTGAGCGCGCCGCGCCGCGCCAGTTCGGCAAACATCGTGTTCAATGCAGCCGCCTGCCCGCACAGCATCGCTTCCACGCGCTCCAAGTCGCCGCCGGTGACCTTGCTGGCGTGGTCGGTGAGTGAGTCCAGTACGGCGCGGAATGACTGCTCGCCCAACATGCCCTTGGAAAAGTCGGTAACCACCAGCGCAGCGGGCATGCTGGCGCCGGTCGCCAGATCGGCTGTCACTATGTCGCGCCGCGCGTCGCTCGAAAGTTCCAAGCTACGGGACTTGGGTGCGGTGGCAGGGGGCTTAGGTTTCGTCATGATCGTTCGTCGTGTGGTCGGCGCAGGCATGCCTCGCCGTGGGGTAGCTCATGCCATGGCCGCTGGCGCAGGTGCCCATGCCGGCCTCCGGGTTGATCGTGTCCGGGATGAAGTGCCGGCAGTCCTCGCACGTCAGGGGCGGGCGCGGGATGCATCCACCAGCCTCGCGCACGAAACACCACGGGCAGCCCAGCGCACGCGGCCAGCCACTGACCACGGGCAACACGGTCGCAACGTCGGGATGTATCCAGACCGGGCCGCATCGTTTGCAGTGCATCGCGGCGGTGTCGCTCAGCGGCACGCGGCCGGCGTGGCGGTCGGCGGTGTCGCGCACCATGTCCAGATACCCGGTGAGCTGGCGCTCGTCCAGCCCGGCGCATGCGGCAAGGTCGGCGGAATCAAGCGCGTTGACGTGCGCCCGGTCGATCCCTGCGGCATCAGCAAGTATCAGAAGGTGGTCGCGCATCGCTAGGGCGGGCAATCCATCGCCGTGAGAATCGGGCCTCGCTGCTAATCTGCTAATTTCGCTAATCGCGGCGCGCGAGACGTCAGGATTAGCAGGATTAGCGGAATAGCAGCGACCTCCGGTTTCCGGAAGTGCCCCCAGCTCTGCGCACAAGCCCTTCAATAGACGGCCCATGTCACGCCTCCATCTTTGGCGTGATACGCCAGGCGTAGCGGCGGCGTGCACCATCCAGAACCGCGCCTCCCTCGATTGGCGTGGCCCAGCCGGCACGGGTCAGCACGTCCATTGCCCGGTTGAACCGTTCGCGTTCACGGATACGCGGCGGGCCGAATTGCAATGCGACGCTTGAATAAAGCACGGTTCGGCCGGTGTCGTGCGCCCACTCCAGAAGCGCCTCCGCGTCGCGCACTTCGGGTGATAGCTCGGCAGTACCTGCCAGCCGCGCGGCCTCCCCCAAATGCCATAGGGCCAGTTCGGCGGCACGCTCAACGGTAGCCGCGTCGACTGTCTGCGCGTCCGGGTTTTCCAACAGGGTGAGCACACCAGCGATGCGCAGACACTGCTCCGGTGTTTTGCTGGCCCATGGCTTGACCGTGGCATAACGCGCGCCCGGTGCCATCGCGGCTTCAACGGCGTCATGCACGCCACGCCAAACGGTGAACGCCTCAGCCGACAGATGCAGCTTGCGCGGGGCCAATTCATTGCGTTCGCCCTCGGCAATCGGCAACGGCATCGCGTGACGCGCAGCCAGTGTTGCGACATAGCGCTCCATCGCCGGATCGTCGCGCAAGCTCTCGGCAACATAGGGCCGGTGTCCCGCCGTCGATTGCGGCCACGCCAGCAGGCAACGCGCCAGGAAGCCTTGTCCACTCAGTACGTCATCCGATAGCGCGCGCTCGGCAATGACGGGTTGCGCCATCAAGTGCATGGCCAGCCGTCGGCCGTACAGCTTCACCGCGCCATCGCCAGCGCGGACGCGATCCAACGTGCCGCCGTCCCATAGCTTGCATAGCGTGCCCGCCGTGCGTGCAACGGATTCCTTCGTCATGCCGTGGCCGCCAAACACCAGCGCGGCTTCATCCGTGAATGCGCCCATGGATGGCAGACCGGCTGCCAGCAGCTTGGCCAGACCTTCGGCAGTGAAGTCGGCAGCAAGGAGCTTTGGCAGCAATGGCGGCATCGGTGCGGGGCCGATGGCGAGCAATCCTTGTGCCGTCCCTTCACCCTTGGATTTTTTCGCTTGCGACTTTGCGCTCTCGCGTCTCGCTGTCCATTCCTCCATTTCCGCATCATGCGTAGCGAGCGCGTCGACGTAGGCTTTGGTTAGGGTCTTTTCATATTCGCGCGCCGGGCGCATGGCTTCGCCGTCACTGGCGCTTTTACGCTCGCCTGATTCGGCCACGGTCAGCAGCCACAGCGTCAACAAAACGGTGCGGCCGTCTATCTCAATATCGGCCAGACCTTGCACGGCCAACGATGCCGCAGCCAGCAAGGAGCCGGCGCAAACGGCGTCGGGTGCCTGAATAACGCGCCGGATCGCCTCGCATACAGGGCGCAGGACTGGCCCTAGCTCCGCAATGGGATACGGCTCGGGCGGTGGAACGGGCTTGCGCAGTGGCTCGGGTGCTACTCCGCTACCCTCGCCACTACCCTGCGCTTGTCGCGGCAGCGCCAGGACGTCCGCTGCCGTGGCATCGGGATGCATCGCCAGCCAGTCCACCGCGTCGCCCTTGTCGGGCAAGCCCAGCGGCTCCACGTCGATAACCTCCATGGTGCAATCCAGCGTGTGCAGGATCGCCGCCACCTCCTCGGCATACTTGTGCCCCGGCGCATCGTGGTCGGGCCACAGCAGGCAGTGACGGCCGCGCAGGGGTGTCCAATCCGCACCGCTGGCGCTTGTGCATGCGCCGCTTGTGGTCGCCACCGTGCCCAGCTTGCTTAGTACGTCGGCTTTGCCTTCACCCTCGGCAATCAGCACCAGCGCCGCAGGATCGGCAGCCAGTAGTTCGGGCAACCGATACAGCGGCCTTCCTTCCGAAGGCGCGGGCGGTTCACCTATCGCGTAGCCGGTGCCGTTCCAGTGCATCGGCCTAATCCACTTTTCGCCCGTGCCCGGATGCTTGCACCTGATACGCCAGTACACGGGCAAGCCTGCCGCGTCGCGGTATTCATGCAGCGCTTGCGCTTTGAACCCATCGCGCATCGCACTAACCGACAGACGGCGCGCGGCTTCCTTCGCGGTCTCGGTCTTCAACACGGCATTCATCGGCGCGCCTCCAACAACTCGCGCACCGCCGCCCGGAAGTCCAGGCCTCGCAAACGCATATGGAAGTCCACCAGATCGCCACCACCGCAACCGGCAAAGCAACGCCAGCCGCCGCGCTCGCCGGTGATGCAGACAGACAGACTTTTGTTGTGGTCGTCGTGGAACGGGCAGACGCCTTGCGCCCAACCGGTGCCGTTGGGCTTGCCCAGCTTGGCAACGTGCTGGCCGTAGTACGTCGCTGGATCGGGCAGACGGTTCCGCCAGGTGTCGGGGATACGTCCAGATGGCTGCAAAGCGTGCCGGTTCACTTCAGCACCCCCAGCGCGATCATCCAGAACAATGCCCCCAAGAAAAGCCCGATGGCACATTCGCCCAATGCGTCCAGCCGCTCAACGAAGCGATAAAACCGGCGCCAGACAGTGCGCACCACCTTGCCGCGTCGACGTTCCCGCGCCGACGCGGTGCTGCTTTCGGGGCGGGTCATGCTGCGTCCCCGGCCAGTGACTCGGCGAACGCCAGCACGTCGGCGGCGCGCCAGACAGTAACGCCGGCACTCAGGCGAATGGGCTGCGGCGCCTTGCCGGCCTTGACCCATGCCCACCAAGTCGCGGCAGCGACAGGAATGATTCCCGGCGCGCCGGTGCGGCGGTTGTTGGCGATTTCAGAAACGCGCAGGTAAGCGCTGGATGCGGTGACTTCGGTACTCATGGGACCATCCTTTGCGGGCTTGGATGGTCATGGATTAAATACACCTGAAACCGGCATGTCGTCCCATGAGCTAGCACGATCCTCGCGCAGCTAGCACGTTGCGCACTGTGCTAGCTCAATGCCTACTTTTTGACTTTCTCAGCGGCCCATTTCCTCGCCCATCTCTCGACGGTCGTCGGACTTTCTAGCACCGCGCACTTATCACAGACAAAACGGGCAAAGGCCGCGCCGGATTTGTGCAAGGTCCGGCCGGCTTGCCAGTCTTGCCACAACTCAAACGCTTCGGCTTTAGCCGCCTGCTTTGGGTCTTTGGCGAGCTTCGCCATCGCGTTTAGATACGCGCGCGTTCCGGGATCGGAAAGGATGTCTAACGCCTCAGTGTTGGCCTCATACAGGCGCTGATACAACGCTGCTTTCGCGCCACACAGCTCGATTTCTTTGTCTATGGCGTACTTCGCAAACACGCCACGCCACAGGAAGGAGCCCTCAAGACACGCGGCTGCCACCTGCGCAAGCGCTTCGTGATCCCAGCTCGCCAGTTCACCGGCAAGTCGCTTGCGCAACTGTTCACGGCTTTCACTATCGGGAATGCTGGCAGGCGCGATGGTGCCCGCTGGGAACCCGTCAGGGACGACAAGGCCAGCATGACGCGCAAAGTAGTCACCAAGTCCCAAACCATCCGCGCGGGGATCGCGGGGCGCTTGAATGTCGGCGAGTTTGTTCTTCCATTCCTTTGCCACAGTGCGCACCTTCAACGCCTCCAATAGGTGCCGCGCCAGCCGGGGAAGGAGCCCGGTGTTCAGGGATCAGCCTAGGCACGGCGTGAAAAGATCAAGCCGCCGTCACTCCCTGCCCATCGCCACACAAGTGAACTCAATATCTGCGCGCGGAAAGTTGCCAAGAATTGGCAGGCCGCTGGACTGAGACGTATTTGTCATCTGCGCCTGCTTGCCTTGCGTGGCGCAGAACGCGTTGGCATCAGCCATCGCCTTTGCCCTCAACCCCGCAATGCCCGCAAAGCCTGTCTTTGCCTGCCTCGATACCATGTACGTGGATGGCCCGGTCTTGACCACGCCGGGATTGGAAACACAGCCGACAGCGCCCACCGCTGCCAGCAACATTGCTGCAACACACTTCATGTTTTTCCCCTGTCTGAGTTGCGGCACCTTGCCATCTTGCGGGATCAGCCCGCCTTGCGCTGCATCAGTATGACGTTGCCGCCCATCTTCAACGTGTCTAGGTAGCCCGCCCACGCGGCCATCATCGCGCGACGCTCCGGCAGGTGCGCAGTACGGTTGTACGCGCGGCCGTTCGGGTCTTTCACGGCATGGGCTAGCTGGTGTTCGATGTAGTCGGGCCGGAAGTGCAGCACTTCATCCAGCACGGTGCGCGCCATCGCGCGGAAGCCGTGGCCGCTCATTTCGCCGATGCCGTAGCCCATACGACGCAATGCCGACAACACCGCGTTGTTGCTCATCGGCCGCTGCGGGCTGCGTGCGCTGGGGAACACATAGCGCCCACGCCCGGTCAGTGGGTACAGCTCGCGCAGGATCGCCACGGCTTGCGGTGACAGCGGTACAAGGTGCGGCTCGCGCATCTTCATTTTCTCGGCGGGGATGTTCCACTGCGCTTTGTCCAAGTCGAACTCTGCCCATTCGGCTTGGCGCAGTTCGCCCGGCCGCACGAATACCAGCGGTGCAAGCCGCAGGGCGCACTTCGTCACCAGCGAGCCGTTGTAGGAATCCATTGCGCGCAGCAGTCCGCCAATGGCCTGCGGGTCGGTGATGGCGGCAAGGTGCGTTTGCTTCACCGGCGGAAGCGCGCCACGCAGATCGGCAGCGTGATTGCGTTCGGCGCGGCCAGTAGCGATGGCATAGCGCAGCACCTGCCCGCAGTTCTGCAACACACGATGGGCGGACTCCACCGCGCCGCGGTCAACAATGCGGTTGACGGTAGCCAGCAGTTCGGGCGCGGTGATATCGGCAATTGGGCGCTTGCCCAGCCACGGGAACACGTCATTTTCAAGTCGCAGCATGATCCGGCTGGCGTGCAACTCCACCCACGTTGCTGATTGCTTGGCGTGCCACTCGCGCGCCACGACTTCAAAGCTGTTCGCCGCGCGTTCCTCTCCGGCAGCCTTCGCGGCCTTTCGCTGTTCACCCGGATCAACGCCAGCGGCCAGCAGCTTGCGGGCCGCGTCGCGTTTGTCGCGGGCGTCCCGTAGTCCGGTGTCCGGGTATGCCCCCAGCGCCAGCCGCTTTTCCTTGCCCCCGTGGCGATACTTCAAACGCCACAGCTTGCCGCCGGCTGGCGAGACTTCCAGATATAGGCCGCCACCGTCGAACAAGCGCTGCGGCTTGACCGCTGGCTTGGCCGTGCGGATCGCCGTGTCTGTCAGAGCCATTGGGGGCATCGCCTATGCTGGATTGGGGGCATGCCCCCGATCATGCCCCCACAACAGGCCGGATTGCAACGGATGCCCCCATACCGCATTGGACACAAAAAAGGCCGGAACCTTTGCTGCTGCTAGGGTTACCGGCCTTCGTTGGACTGCGTTGGAGCTTGTATTGGTGGAGGTGGCGGGAGTCGAACCCGCGTCCGAAGATGCTCAATGCCCGGATCTACATGCTTAGCCCACCGTTCAATCTCATTCCGCGACAAGCACAGTGAGCTCAAGCGCACCGCGGAACCAGCCTGATTGATTTGACCTAGAGCCGCCAGGCAGCAGCGTTCGGCGATCCCGTGATTATGACCCTACACCGACGAGCACGAGCACAAGTGGGTTCGGGGCTACGCCTTAAGCGGCGAGAGCGTAGTTGTCGTCGTTGGCAACTAGAGTTTGCTGCTGGATTAACGAGGAAAGCTGCCCCCTCGGCATGCACCAAGTCATCTCACTACCCCCGTCGAAGCCAGTACACCCCCGGGATACGATCTGACTTGGCAAGTATATGGGGTCACGCCGTGCGTGGACAATGCACGCTGCGATCGGGTGCGATGTTGTTCATGTCCGGGGCCAAAGACTATACTGAGCAGGTTGTGTTTCCGTACCCGTCGCACCAGTGGGAATGACTCGATGACTCGATTGCAACTGCTCGGCATGGCCGCGGCTGCCGCATTGTTCGCCAGTGCCAGTGTCCAGGCCGCGACCGGTGACAAGGCTGCCGGTGAAAAGCTCACCTACACCTGTGCCGGTTGCCACGGCGTGCCTGGTTACACCAACGCCTATCCGCAATATCCGGTGCCCAAGATCGTGGGCCAGAACGAGCAGTACATCGTGGCCGCGTTGCAGGGCTACAAGGATGGCAGCCGCCAGCACCCGACGATGGACGCCCAGGCCGAAAGCCTTTCGGACGCCGACATCGCCAACATCGCTGCCTTCCTTTCCAGCTTCGCCAAGTAATCGACAAGGATTTCCCGCATGAAACGTCTTGCAACCCTGCTTTCATTCGGCGCCATCCTGGCGTTGGTCTCCGTACCCGTGCTGGCTGACGGCAATGCCGCCAACGGCAAGCAAAAGGCCGCAACCTGCTTTGCCTGCCATGGCGAGGATGGCAACGCGGTTGATCCGCAATATCCGCGCCTGGCCGGCCAATACAACAAGTACCTGCAGTTTGCGCTGCACGAGTACAAGGACGGCAAGCGCAGCAACCCGATCATGAAGGGCATGGCGTCCACGCTGTCGGATCAGGACATTGAGGACATCGCCGCTTACTTTGCCGGCCTGCCGACCAAGCTCGACACGCTCAAGGGTCACATGCACGGCGACAAGTGACGCGCGCGCGATGGTAGATGTGATGAAAAAGCCCGCTTGTGCGGGCTTTTTCTTGTCCGGATGGGAGGCCGGCAATCAGGCCATCGCCGACTTGCCTTCGTGTTTCTTGTAATACGGCTTCTCGCCGGTGGAGTGGTCGGTCGCATCGCGCACCGCGGTAATTTCCGGCAGGCGTTCGCGCAAGGTCTTTTCCACGCCCTGTTTCAGGGTGACATCGACCATGCCGCAGCCGTGGCAACCGCCGCCGAATTGCAGCACCACGCTGGCATCGGCTTCCACCGCCACCAGGCTCACCTCGCCGTGATGCGCGGCCAGCTTGGGGTTGACCTCGGCCTCCAGCACATAACGCACACGTGCCACCAAACCGGCATCGGCGCCCGGTACTACGCCCTTGATCTTGGGCGCACGGATATTGAGCTGGCCGCCAGTCTTGGTCGGTTCGTAGTCGATGGTCGCCTCCGCCAGCCATGGCACGCTGTCGTGATCGACGTAGAGCCGGAAGCCGGGGTACTCCGTGACCTGCTCATCGCCCATTAGGTCATCAGGCTCGCAAAACTCCAGGTCGCAGCTGGCTGCCGGCGTTCCCGGCACCACGACATGCACACGAATGCCCAGATTCTCGATGCCTTGCTGGACGATGAGCCGCGCAAAATGCTGCTGTGCGCGCTCGGAAATGTCGATCATGTCGGCTCCGCGGCGGATGAGGCTCGCGGCGTCCGCGAGCGAAACAGCACTATTTTAGTCCTGATTCGACAATCTGCCCACTTTTGACATTTGATCGCGTGCGCCCGACGCTGCCACGTCCCTTCTCCTTGAGGTGCCATCACCATGAGCGACTCCACACTTGCCCACCAATCCTGCCAATCACAACAGGGTCAATCGGCGCTGGACATCGTCCGCGTCAACACACTGCTGGCCGAGCTGCCCGGCTGGCACGCCGAGGCCGACGGCCGTGCCATCGCCAAGGATTTCAAATTCAAGGATTTCCATCACACGCTTGGCTTCATCAACGCCGTCGGCTTCATGGCCAACCAGCAGGATCACCATCCGGACATCGAAGCTGGCTATGGCCACTGCCGCGTGCGCTGGTCAACGCACGACGTGGATGGACTGTCGATGAACGATTTCATCTGCGCAGCACGCGTGGAAGCGCTGCTGGCCTGAACTTTTCAGCGCTCGGCGCGCGGGCCGGTGGGCAATCGCGCCAGGTTCTTGCCACTCGTGGTCAGCGTGTCCAGGAAGGTCTTGAGTTCATCAGGCAAGGGCGTGGAGAAACTGTACGCACGGCCTTCCAGCTCGAAACTCATGTGGGCGGCATGTAAAAACAGCCGATGCAACCCGAGTTCGCGCAGACGCCGATTCATTGCCTTGTCACCGTATTTTGGATCGCCCGCAATCGGGTGACCGATGTGTGCGGCATGCACGCGGATCTGGTGCGTACGCCCGGTACCCAAAGTCGCCTGCATCAAACGCGCACCGGGGTATTGATCCACCTCGCGAAAAAATGTCAGCGATGGTTTGCCACCTTCGCCGACGCGCACCATGCGCTCGCCGCCCTGCAACACCGATTTTTGCAACGGTGCGTTGACGTCAAACTTGGCCTTCGCTGGATGCCCGATCATCAGGCACAGGTATTGTTTGGTCACCGTGCCGGCGCGGATCGCCGCTTGCAGGCCAATCAAGCCAATGCGGGTGCGCGCAAATACCAGTACACCACTGGTATCGCGATCCAGCCGATGGACTAGCTCCAGATGTTCCTGCGGGCGCGCGGCGCGCAACAACTCGATGGCACCGTGGCTCACGCCGCTACCACCATGGCTGGCGATGCCTGATGGCTTGTCGATGACAATGAAATGCTTGTCCTCGAAGAACACCGCCTTTGCCACCAGCGCCATCTGCGCGCTGGGCGCGGCATTTTCGTTGCGCTCAGCCGTGCGCACCGGCGGGATGCGCAGGATGTCGCCGTCATTGAGACGCGTATCGGGTTTGGCGCGCTTGCCGTTGATGCGCACCTGGCCGGTACGCAGCAAGCGGTACACCATGCTTTTTGGCACCCCCTTGAGCAGGGCCATCAGCGCATTGTCGACACGCTGGCCGTCCCGTTCCGGCCCCACCTCAAGTTGCTGCACACCTTGCGGCGAGTTTCGGGAAGTTGCCGTTTGCATTGAAAAAAACCTGGTGAAATAGGATACTCCGCTGGCGCTGCTTGTGTCCGCCAGCTGGTCTGGAGCGGGCCGGCCTCCGCCCGTTGCGTCGGCGAGGATTGCGCTGGATGCCTGTCGGCTCCGGTTGCGGCTCCCTTTCATCGTAACGGTTGCGGCTGTGGTTGTCCGCTGCCGCGACAGCGGATCGCTCGCGCGAGCTGATCGAATCGTCCCGACGCCGGCAACGGCGTCGCCTTTTTGCCGCTGCACACAGCGGCGCGATCCACGGCAGGCCGCCACGCAAGGCGCCACCGCGGCACGCGACGCGTGGCAAGCCGAGGAATCCACCATGAAACGCATGTTGATCAACGCAACTCAGCAGGAAGAGTTGCGCGTGGCCATTGTCGATGGCCAGACGCTGTACGACCTGGATATTGAAATCCCCTCCCGGGAACAGAAAAAGTCCAACATCTACAAGGGTCGCATTACCCGCGTCGAAGCCTCACTCGAGGCCTGTTTTGTCGAATACGGCGCGGAACGCCACGGTTTCCTCCCGCTGAAGGAAATCTCCCGCGATTACTTCACGCCCGGCGCCGACCCGCACAAATCGAGTATTCGCGACCTGGTCAAGGAGGGCCAGGAAGTCGTGGTGCAGGTCGAAAAAGAGGAGCGCGGCAACAAGGGCGCAGCACTGACCACTTTCATCAGCCTGGCCGGCCGCTACATGGTGTTGATGCCCAACAACCCCAAGGCCGGTGGCGTTTCGCGCCGTATCGAGGGCGAAGACCGGCAGGCGCTCAAGGAAGCACTGGAACATGTGACGGTGCCCGACGACGTCGGCCTGATCGTGCGCACCGCCGGCCTCGGTCGCGATGCTGAAGAGCTGCAATGGGATCTGGATTATCTGCTGCAGCTGTGGAAATCGATTTCCGAGGCCGCCGAGAAGCGCAAGGCGCCATTCCTCATCTACCAGGAATCCAAGCTGTTCATTCGCGCCCTGCGCGATTACCTTCGTAGCGACATTGGCGAAATCCTGATTGACGACGAAGCGCTGTACGGCGATGCCCGCGACTTCATGCAGCAGGTGATGCCCAACGCACTACGCAAGCTCAAGCTCTATACCGACGACACGCCGCTGTTCACGCGCTACCAGATTGAAACCCAGATCGACAGCGCGTTCGACCGCCAGGTCCGGCTGCCATCAGGGGGCTCGATCGTCATCGACCAGACCGAGGCATTGACTGCCATCGACGTCAACTCGGCCAAGGCGACCAAGGGCAGCGACATCGAGGAAACCGCGTTCAACACCAACTGCGAGGCCGCGGTGGAGATTGCGCGCCAGGCCCGCATCCGCGACACCGGTGGCCTGCTGGTCATCGACTTCATCGACATGGACAGTCCGCGGCACCAGCGCGAGGTCGAGGAGCGCATGAAAGACGCGCTCAAGCTGGATCGTGCGCGCGTGCAGGTCGGGCGCATTTCACGCTTTGGCCTGCTGGAATTGTCGCGCCAACGCCTGCGCCCAAGCCTGGAAGAAGCCAGCCAGGTCGTGTGCCCGCGCTGCGACGGCCATGGCGTCATCCGCGGCATCGAATCGCTCTCGTTGTCCACCTTGCGGCTGATCGAAGAGCACGCAATGAAGGAGAACACCGGGCAAGTCGTGGTCCAGGCACCGCCGGCGGTGGCCAATTTCCTGCTCAATGAAAAGCGCGCCAGCGTCGTGGAGATCGAGCTGCGTCACAAGGCGCATGTGATGATCGTCGCCGATGACAAGCTGCAGACCCCGCACCTTGAAATCCAGCGCATCCGCACCGCGGACATGGGCGAGCACAGCCTGCCCAGCTACGAGCGGGTAACCAATGTCGAGGCCAAGCCGCCGCACGTCCTCGGCCAGGTTCCAGGCAGCAACGAGCACCCGGCCGTCACCGGCGTCATGCCGGCAAGCCCGGCGCCCATTCGCGAAGAACCACCAGCGTCCAGTGCCACCGCGCCGGCCGCTGTCCAGCCCCGCCACACCAAACCCGCGGGCAGCACGGCAACGGCCAGCACTGGCGTGTTGTCACGCGTACTGGGTTGGTTTGGCCTGGCGGCCACCGCCACGCCGGCCGCGACAGGCAAGCCCACACCGCGTGATGCCACGCGCAACACCACCAATGCCCGCACGTCGCGCCGCGCCGACCACGACAACCGCTCCAGCGGCAATCGCGGCAACGCCAATCGTGGCCCGCGCCGCGAAGGCGGCAGCCAGGGCACGGCGCGCAACGGTCAATCGACGCGTCCCGCACGCCAGCGCCCGACCGAAGCCGCCAATCGACCGGCAACGCCGGCACCAAGCCCTAAAGCTCCGCGTACGCCAAAGCCGGCGCCCGTCGACGAACGCCGTGTCGAGACGGATGTACAAGCCACGACGCAGCCGCGTACCGAGCATCCCAGCCCGATGCCGACCGGCGGCGATGCTGCGGCGCCGGATACCACCATCAAGACAATGCCGGCCGGCACCCAGGCTGGCAGCGAACAGTTGACGGATCCCGGTGCTGTCAACGGCGACATCGATGGCAGCCAGGCGCGTCGCCGGCGTGGTCGTCGCGGCGGTCGTCGCCGTCGGCGGCATGACGAAACCGGCGCAGTGGGCAGCGAGAATGCCACCGGTCAGGCCGAGGCCACTGTCAGCACGTCGATCAGCAACGACATTGCTGCCGCGGCATCGGATGCAAGCCACGCGCACGGCGAGCCATCTTCAGCAGGGTCGGCCCCGGTCACGACCGGTAAACCGGCGACGCGGCCTGCACCGCCAGTGTCGACACCCACTGTCCGTGAGGCAACGCCGCGTCCATCGACAGGCGATGCACCTGCCGCGAGCTTCGCCGCAACGCCGGCAACGGCGCCGAGCCACACAGCGGAACCAGTCCCGGTATTTCACCTGCCGACCCTGCCGCCAATCCCCGGCACCAACGACACGGTGGCCGCCAAGAGCACGCCAGCAACGACGGTTTCCGTACAAGTCGACACCGCGGTCACGGCACCCCACACGGCTCCACCGGCGGCTGCACCACACGCTGGCGAGGGAATCACGCGCGCAACGCAACATGTCGTCCCGGCCAACGTATCCACGGCAAGCTTCGCTCCCGCGCCGGTACCGACTCCGATTTCAGCCCCGACGCCGGCTCCGGCATCAAAGCCGGCGCCCGTTGCCCCCACCGAGCCAGCGCCCGCCGTCAATAACGGCGCATCTGCACATCCGGCAGCGGTAAACGGCAATGCGGCGTCGACCGCGTCTGTCGCGGAGAGCACGCCGCAACCACCGGCGCAGGGCGACCTGTTGGCGGCTCCGCGCGCGCGTACCAGCCCGGCACCGATGCCAGCACCGTCCTCCACGCCTGGCGATACGGGCAGCAGCGGCTGACGTATCGAGCGTCGAGCGTGACGAAAAAGCCGGGCAATGCCCGGCTTTTTCGTGTCTTCAAGCAACTGGCGGGTCATCCGCCAGCGGCATCAGTGCATTGACTCGCCCAGTATGCCGTGCGCCGTCATCAATCGCGCCAAACCCAAGACATGATCGACATGCAGCTTTTCCATCAATCGCTGCTTGTACGTCGAAACGGTCTTGGGGCTGAGGCTCAACTGCTCGCCGATGACCGTCAATGCCTTGCCGTTGACCAGCATCATCGCCACTTCCAGCTCCCGGCTCGACAGCACGTCAAACGGCGACGACCTGCCATCCAGCGTGGCCAATGCCAACTGCTGCGCCACCGCTGGCGCCAGATAACGCCGCCCGGTGCAGACCTGGCGAATGGCCGTGACCAGCTCATCGGCAGTACACCCCTTGGTCAGATACCCCAAGGCACCAGCATCCAGCAACCGCTTGGGAAAACGCGCGTCATCCACCACGGTGACGATCACAATGTGCGTACTCGCCTTGGTGCGGCAGATCCGCTCGGTCAACTCGATGCCGCTCATGCCCGGCATGTGCACGTCCACCAGCGCCACTTCCGGTTTCAACGTGCGGATCAGCCGGGAACCTTCCTCGGCACTTGCAGCCTCGCCAACAACGCGAATGTCGGCGTGCTGCCCGAGGATCATCCGAAATCCGGTACGCACCAACTCGTGGTCGTCGATCAACACGACATTGATCACGTCAGTCCCTCCCTGTTTGCTTGATTCAAGCGCGACACGACACCATCACGCGACTGCCACCCCTCATGGCCGACACAAGATGCCATTGCCACCGCCGGGCCGTCTGTCGGAAATGTCCCACAAAACGCGTACGGCAACCGGATGGATTTTCCGTAGTTGACCGACAGCACTCGACCACAAAAGACAGGCGGCTCCCGCTCCACCGGCGGCTCCCGCCTCGCCTGCCGATCCAGGCGCGGCCGGTCGCCGTCGCCAGTATATGCACCCAGACAAGGAAAAACCGCGTCAAAGCGCGGTTTTCACTGTTGCATGAAGCTCAATTGGTGCCCAAGGGGGGACTCGAACCCCCACGCCTTGCGGCGCTACCACCTCAAGGTAGTGCGTCTACCAGTTCCGCCACCTGGGCAGGTGTGTATCAGTGTTTGGTGCCGGGTTCTCCAGCAGGGACTTCACCGGGCTGCGCGTTGGTCGGAGACGTGGCCGACGGTGCTGCAGGAACAGCGGCAGGGGTTGCGGCCGGCAGTTCCGAGCCAGCCGGTTGCGCCGGCGCTGCCGGCACCTTGGCCGCGGGCTTCTCGACCAGCGCCCCCATGACGCCAAGGTCGGTAGCCTTGTCCTGGGTGTGGTCACCACCGTGCAGGTAGATGCCCATGACGATGCTGAGAATGAAGAACAACGCAGCAAGGACGCTCGTGGCACGGGTGAGGAAAGTGCCTGAACCGCGGGCACCGAACACCGTCGCCGACGCGCCGCCGCCAAAGCCCGAGCCGGCATCGGCACCGGCGCCATTCTGCAGCAGGATGAGCACGATCATCGCTGCAGCAATCAGGATGTAGAACACGCTGAAAATGACGAACATGTGTGTATGGGTGCCTGTGGCGACTTCAAGCAGCGGCGCAGATGCCAAGGAAATCGGAGGCCGTCAATGCGGCACCACCGATCAATCCTCCGTCCACATCCGCCTGGGCGAACAGTTCCGCGGCATTGGCGGGCTTGACGCTGCCGCCGTAAAGCAGTCGGGTTAGACGGGCAATCATAGCATCTTCCTTTTCCAGTTGGCTACGCACGAAGGCGTGTACCTGCTGGGCCAACTGTGGCGTTGCCGTGCGGCCGCTGCCGATGGCCCACACCGGTTCGTAGGCGATCACGGCCGTGTCGAAGCAGGCAATGCCGTTGTGTGCAATGACCGCATGCAGCTGCCGGGCCACGACCGCCTGGGTTTGCCCGGCGTCGCGCTCTTGCAGCGTCTCGCCAACACACAGGATGGGCGTGAGACCGCCGGCCAGGGCAGCGGCAAACTTGCGCGCCACCAGCTCGTCGCTCTCGCCATGATAGTGGCGCCGCTCACTGTGGCCAACCAGCACCCAGCGAGCGCCGACATCCACCAGCATGGCGGCGGATACCTCGCCGGTATAAGCGCCCTGCCCCTCATGCTCGCTCACATCCTGCGCGCCGACGATCAAGCCGTCATCCGCGTGGCGTGCGGCCATGTCCGCGATATAGGGGAACGGCGGGAATACCGCGACATCGACGTCATCCGGCTTGCCGGCGACGATGTCCTCGCCCAGGGCAGCAGCCATGCTGCGGCTGCCGTGCATCTTCCAATTGCCTGCAACGAGTTTTTTGCGCATGAGAATCTTCGCCTGCGTAGAGCCGGCAAGCTTACTAATGCCTCGCAGCGGCGGCAAACCGGTATGCTCAGTGGCCTCGCGGCCGGCACGCTAGCCACGCCCTTTCGCCATCATCCACCGCACATGTCGCTTTTTCCCAAGCAGATGCGCCCGCTGCCATATCAGCGCCCGACCCACGGTCGCGATTACTGGATCGTCGATGACGCACTGATAGATCCCCTGGCGGTACGCGGGCGTTGCCTGGCGCACACGCAATGGGAGATGGGTTATCCGTACACCGGGGAAGTGTGGCCGGGCATGCGGGCGTTTCCAGCGTTGCTGGCGGACGAGCTGGCGGCACTGGAAAAGACCGTGTGTAAGCTCACCGGGGCCGACAAAGTCTGGGTTGCGCAAGCTGCCGATGGCGCGCGGCTCAATCACAACTGCGTACAGGTGGTGGGCTCGACCGAAGGCGCCGTCAAACCGCACACGGACTCCTCCCACCTGTGCCGCTACGCGGCGGTGCTGTATCTCAACCCCGGCGTGCCCGAACGCTGCGGCACCAGCTTCTTTCGCCAACGCCTGGCAAATGGGGCACTGGGCGGCAACCGGGTGCTGGCGCCGCACCGCAATCTGGCCGAGGCACTGGGCAACCGTTTCGTGCAGCCCAATGCATTTGCAGTGGATGTCGCCGTGCCGCACCGCTTCAATCGCCTGCTGCTGTACAAGGCCAACATCATCCACAGTGCCAGCGTGTATTGGGGGATGGGCGACGCCGCATCCAAGCGCATGACCGGATTGTTTTTCTGGATGGCTTGATGCGTTGACGGTGGAGTTAGACCAGCTTGATCTCGCGCAGTCGCTGCAATAGGTACTCGTGCGCCGTCAGCGAATCGGTGTAATGGCGCGGATTGTCGGCACTGATGCACGACGCCAATGGGTCGAGCACCACGTCCGGATTGGGGTGCAGGAAGAACGGTATCGAATAACGCGATTTGCGTGCGTTGGCATTGTGCGGATTGACCACGCGGTGCGTGGTCGACGGATACACATGGTTGCTCAGACGCTGCAGCATGTCGCCGATGTTGACGACGATGGCGTCGCCGACGGTCGTGATCGGCAGCCACTGGCCATCACTCAATACCTCAAGGCCTTCGGCGCTGGCACCCACCAGCAAGGTGATGAGGTTGATGTCCTCGTGCGCGCCGGCGCGCACGTTCGGTACGTTGTCATCCGTGATCGGCGGATAGTGCAGCGGGCGCAGGATGGAATTGCCGAACTGGGTCTTGTCGGCGAAAAAATCTACCGGCTGGTGAATGTGCAAGGCCAGCGCCTGCAGCACGCGTGAACCAAGCGCATCCAGGGCGGTATACAAGCCGTAGCCGTACTGCCTGAAATCCGGCACCTCGGCCGGCCACAGGTTGGGCGCCATGACATCGCCAAAACGCGAGCCCGGCGGCAGCTCGCGGCCGATATGCCAGAACTCCTTGAGGTCGGCGTACTGGCTGCCCTTGGCCGTTTCCACCTTGAACGGCGTGTAGCCACGCGCACCGCCACCACCAGGCAGGTGGTATTTCATCTTGGTGTCGTTGGGCAGGGCGAAAAAACGTCGAAAGGCGTCATACGCGCCGTCGATCAAGCCTTGCTCGATGCCGTGGCCGCTGATGCAGCAAAAACCAAACTGGCGATACGCCGCGCCGATCTCGGCGACAAAGCCCTCGCGATCACTGGTGAAGCGACGGATATCCAGGGTAGGGACGGTTTTCATCATGCCTGTGCCATGTGATGGGCGGCGGCCGTGCGCACGACGGCGGCCAGTTGTGCGGCCAGACGCTGCACTTCGTCGCTATTGTTGCCTTCAATGGTGACGCGTACCACCGGCTCCGTACCGGAAGCGCGCAGCACCACGCGGCCGCGACCGCGCAATGCTGCCTCGGCCTGTGCCAAGGCATCGCGCACCATCGGCCCGCCCAGCGCCTCGCGGGCGCCTTCGGCACGGACGTTGAGCATCACCTGCGGCAACTTCACCAGACCAGCGCGCGCCTGGCTCAAATCTTCCCCACGTTCAGCCAGGGCTTCCAGCACCGCCAGTGCGGCGACGATGCCGTCGCCGGTCGTGGCGCGATCCAGGCACAGGATGTGCCCGGAAGTCTCGCCACCCAGCATGCCGCCGTGCTGCTTGAGCTGTTGCAGCACATAGCGGTCACCCACGTTGGCGCGCACAAACGGCACGCCCAGTTCCTGCAAGGCCCGCTGCAAGCCAAAGTTGCTCATCAAGGTGCCGACCACGGGACCGCACAGGCAGCCACGCGCCTGCTGGCTGCGGGCCAGGATATACAGCGCGTCGTCGCCATCGGCCAGTACGCCATGACGATCGACCATGATCAGCCGATCACCATCGCCGTCAAAGGCCAGGCCAAGATCGGCGTCCTGCGCCTGCACGGCGTGCTGCAAGGCTTGCGGATGGGTCGAGCCGACATCGCGATTGATGTTGAAGCCGTCCGGCTTGTCGCCCAGCACGGTGACCTCGGCGCCCAGCTCGGCAAACACACGCGGCGCCACTTGATATGTCGCCCCGTGCGCACAATCGAGCACCAGCTTGAGTCCGCGCAGGCTGAAATCCTCCGCCACCGTGGCCTTGCAGAACTCCGTATAGCGCGCGACCGCATCGGCAATGCGCGTGGCCTTGCCCAATTGCTCGGAGGTGACGGTGGCGAAACCGGCATCGACCTCCGCCTCGATCGCCAACTCGATTACGTCGGAAAGCTTTTCGCCATCGGCCGAAAAAAACTTGATGCCGTTGTCGTAATGCGGGTTGTGTGAAGCGCTGATGACAATACCGGCCTGGGCCCGCATGGAGCGTGTCAGGAACGCCACTGCCGGCGTCGGGATCGGCCCAAGCAGGCCGACATCCACGCCCGCGGCGACCAGCCCGGACTCCAACGCGGCCTCGAACATATAGCCGGACACGCGCGTGTCCTTGCCAATCAGCACCAGCGGTCGATCCACGCCATCACGCCGCAACACGACGCCCGCGGCGTGTCCCAGCCGCAGCATGAAATCAGCGCTGATGGGCCACTGCCCGACCAGACCGCGAATGCCATCGGTACCGAAATACTTGCGCTCGCTCATGGATCAACCTCGGATCGGCACGCCAGACACGCGCGCGGCTTCAATGGTCATGCGGCTCAATCGTCATCCGGCCAGCGTGGCGAGTTTGCGCGATCGGCGCGCTTTGGCACGCTGTCATGCGCATGCACGGCCTGCCATACCGCCAGCATATCGACCGTGGCCGCCACATCGTGCACACGCACCATGCGCGCGCCGCGCTGCACCGCAATCAACGCCGCCGCCGCCGAACCGGCAACCCGTTCGGCTGGTACCTTGTGGCCGGTCAACTCGCCAATCATCGACTTGCGCGACAGGCCCGCATACACCCCCGCGCCCAGATCGGCAAAGCGCTGCAAATCGCCAAGCAAGGCGACATTGTGCGCAAGCGTTTTGCCGAAGCCAAAGCCCGGATCGACCAGGATTTGCCGCCGATCCATGCCGGCCAGCTCGCAGGCAAACAGCCGATCGGTGAGAAACCGATGCACCTCGGCAACCACATCGTCGTAATGCGGGTCCGACTGCATGCTGCGCGGCTCGCCCTGCATGTGCATCAGGCATACCGGCACGCCCAGCCCGGCCGCCGCCGCCATCGCACCGTCACGGCGCAACGCATACACGTCGTTGATCATGCCGGCGCCAGCCGCCACCGCCGCACGCATCACCTGCGGCTTGGAAGTGTCAATGGCAATCGGCACCGTGACGGATGCCACCAGCTGCTCGATGACCGGCAGCACGCGCTGCAATTCCTGCGCGGCGTCTACCGCCTCGGCGCCGGGACGGGTGGACTCGCCGCCGACATCCAGCATGTCCGCACCGGCCGCAACCATGCGCTGGGCATGCGCCACGGCAGCAGCTACGTCATTGCCATGGCCATCGGCCGAGAACGAGTCCGGGCTGAGGTTCAGGATGCCGACCACGCGCGGGCGGTCAAGCACCAGTGGCCGGCCGTTGCAATCGAGCACCGTGGCGAAGGGATCGTTCATCGCATGCACCGTGCCAGGTGGCGTCGTCTATGCCGGATCATGCGGCGCGCCGGCAAAGGCGCCCATGAACTGGCGGTAATGCCTCAGCTCGGCGATGGAATCGCGGATATCCGACAGCGCGGTATGCGCCGACTCCTTGCCAAAGCCGCGCGCGATCTCCGGCGACCAGCGCCGCGCCAATTCCTTGAGCGTGGATACATCCAGATTGCGGTAGTGAAAGTAGCGCTCCAGATGCGGCATTTGTCGATGCAGGAAGCGCCGATCCTGGCAAATGGAATTGCCGCACATGGGCGACTTGCCCGCCCCCACCCACTGGCGCAGGAACTCCAGCGTGGCGTGCTCGGCCATGGCGTGGTCGCTCTGCGATTCCAGCACCTGGTGCCACAAACCAGACTTGTGGTGCTGATTGCAATTCCAGCTGTCCATCGCCTCCAGCCGGTCGACCTCGTGGCGAATGGCAAACACCGGGCCATCGGCCAGCACATGCAACTGCTTGTCGGTCACCACGGTGGCAATTTCCAGGATGGAATCGTGGTCGGTATCCAGCCCGGTCATCTCCAGATCAATCCAGATGAGGTTGTCGTCGTCGACGTGGCTCATGCGTACTCCTTTCAGGCGGCCAGTTTACCGCGTCGTCCGGCGCCGCTGGTGCATGCGATGATTCACAGCCATGCAGACTTTCCTCTGGCACGACTACGAGACCACCGGCGCCGATCCGCGACGCGACCGGCCCATGCAGTTCGCCGGCATCCGCACCACGACCGGGCTCGACATCGTCGGCGAGCCGCTGATGCTTTACGCCAAGCCGCCGCTGGATGGCGTTCCGCATCCGGACGCGTGCGTGCTGACCGGCATCGCGCCGCAAACTGCTGACCGCGAAGGTGTGTGCGAGGCTGATTTCGCCGCGCGTATCCATGAGCAGATGGCCATGCCGGAAACCTGCACGGTCGGCTACAACTCGCTGCGCTTCGACGACGAATTCACCCGGCACATGCTGTACCGCAACTTCCACGATCCGTATGCACGCGAGTGGCAAAACGGCAACTCGCGCTGGGATCTGATGGACCTGGCCCGCCTGTGCCATGCGCTGCGCCCCGGCAGCATCGTCTGGCCGCACCGCGACGACGGCACACCGAGTTTCCGCCTGGAACACCTGGCCCAAGCCAATCGCCTCGACCAGGAACGCGCGCACGACGCGCTGTCCGACGTGCATGCCTTGATCGGCCTGGCGCGGCTGATCCGCAGCCAGCAACCGAAACTGTGGGCGTGGTACTACGGCCTGCGCCGCAAGCAGGCAGCGGCACAATTGCTGGACGTGGTGCACATGACGCCGCTGGTGCACGTGTCATCGCGCTACCCCGCCAGCCGCAACTGCCTGGCCGTGATCGCGCCGCTGGCGCAACACCCAAGCCGCGGCGGCGAGATCATCGTCTACGACCTCGCCGTCGATCCGGCACCCTGGCTGGCGCTGGACGAGGACGCCATCGCTGACCGCATATTCACCCCACGTGCCGACCTGCCGGAAGACGTCGAGCGCATCCCGCTGCGCACCGTGCACACCAACCGTTGCCCGGCGCTGGCGCCGCTGTCCACATTGCAGGGCGTCGATCTGGCACCGCTGCAACTGGACCTGGATCGCTGCCTGGCCCACCGCGACACGCTGCGCGCCGCCGACGATCTGGTGGACAAACTCCGACGCGTGTTCCAGCGTGCCGCCGAACTGCCGCCGCCGGAAGACCCCGAGCTGGCGCTGTACGGCGGCTTTCCCCCCGACAGCGACAGGCGCGTGCTGGCGCAAGTGCGTGCCACGCCGCCTGCCGAGCTTGGCGCGCGCACGTTTGCCTTTGCCGACGCGCGCTACGCCCCGCTGCTGTTTCGTTACCGCGCGCGCAACTGGCCGCAAACGCTCAACGCGGAGGAATCGGCACGTTGGGAAGCGTTTCGCCGCGCGCGCCTGGGTGGCCATTCGCCGCTGACTACATTGACGCTGGACGAATACTTTGCGCGCATCGAGTCCTTGCGCGGCGAACCGCAAGCGCAGGGCAAGCTGGCCTTGCTTGACCAATTGCAAGCCTGGGGCGAGGCCTTGTCCACACCATGATCACGCCCACTGAAATTGCCCTTCGCCTGGCGCTGGCCGCCGCGCTCGGCGCCGTCATCGGCTTCAATCGCGGGCACCTGGCCTGGCGCGCCGGGTTACGCACGCACATGCTGGTTGCCGTCGGTTCGGCGCTGGTGATCATCGTCTCGGCCTACGGCTTCGAGGACATCCTCAAGCACCCCAACGTCATCCTCGACCCATCGCGCATCGCTGCCCAGGTAGTCAGCGGCATCGGCTTTCTCGGCGCCGGCACGATCCTGTTCATGCCGCGCGAAAAAGTCGTACGCGGCCTGACCACGGCCGCCGGATTGTGGGCCGTGGCCGCCGTCGGCCTGGCGGCGGGCAGCGGGCTGTACGTGGCTGGCATCATGGCCACGATATTGATGTGGCTGATCCTGGCCGCGCTCAAGCCGCTGGAGCGGCGTTTCCTCGTGCGCCGCAGCGATGCCCCGTTGCGGCTGTTCGTGCGCCTGGATACCGACACCGCGCTGGCCACGCTGGAAACCGTCATCAGTCGGCATCGCCTGCCGATCTACAAGATCACCCTCAAGCGGCAGGAAAACGGCGAGGACCTGGTCGCCATCCAGTTCACCGATGACGCCGCGCACCAGCAGCTGCTGCGTGTCAGCGAAGCACTGCGTCACACCGACGGCATCAAGTCGGTCACCTTTGATTCGCGTGCCGGCTGAATCACCCCATTGCCGCACTATCGTCCATTCGAGCCGCCAGCCACCATGTCCAGCAACTACTTCACTCCGGCCACGTTTCGTTTCCTGCGCGCACTGGACAAGCACAACGAGCGCACCTGGTTCCACGCGCACAAGGCGGACTACGAACGTCATGTGCGCGAGCCGTTCCTGCAATTGATCAGCGACATGGAAGCGCCGCTCAAGGCCATCAGCCCGCACTATCGCGCCGATCCACGCAAGGTTGGCGGCTCGCTGTTCCGCATCTACCGCGACGTTCGCTACTCAAACAACAAGCTGCCGTACAAACCGTGGCAGGGCGCGCGCTTTGCGCACGAGCGCCGGCGGGAAATCGAGGCGCCATCGTTCTATCTGCACATCCAACCCGGCGAATGCTTTGCCGGCGGCGGCATGTGGCAGCCTGAGCCCGACGCGCTCAAACACATCCGCCAGTTCATCGTCGACAATCCCGCGACGTGGAAGCGCGCCGTCACCTCACGCGCCTTCCGCGCGCACCTGCAGCTGGGCGGCCGCTCGCTGATCCGTCCGCCGCGCGGCTACGATCCGGAACACGAGCTGATTGACGACCTCAAGCGCAAGGACTTCGTCGCCTCGACGCAGTTCAGCGAGGAACTGGCGTGCTCGGCCGAGCTGTTGCCGTGGGTCGTTGCCACGTTCCGCCACGCGGCGCCGCTGGTGGACTATCTGTGCGCCGCGCAGGATCTGGAGTTCTAGCGGCCGTCGGGAGCCTAGGCGACGGCAAACGGGAACGCCAGCACATCGGCAATGGCGTCGGTTTGCGCCATGCACATCAGCAACCGCTCGACGCCCAGCGCCACGCCGGCACAATCGGGCAGCATATCCAGCACCGCCAGCAGGTTCTCATCCAGTGGCAACTGCGGCAAGCCGCGCGCGGCACGACGCTGGTTGTCGCTCTCGAAACGCCGGCGCTGCTCGGCGGCGTCATTCAACTCGTGGTAGCCGTTGGCCAGTTCCAGCGGGCCGAGAAACAACTCGAAGCGTTCGGCGCGCGGCGGCGTGCCCGGCCGCACGCGCGCCAGGGCACATTGGCTGGCCGGATAATCGTGCACGACAGTGATGTGGTCGCGGGCAAATGCTGGCTGCAGGCGATGGGTCATCAGCAAATCCAGCCAGTCGTCGCGACTCAAACCGTCCGGATCAATATGCTGCGCAGCCAGCGGCGCGCGCAGTGCATCGACGCTGGCTGTCGCCGGGTCCAGCCCCAGCCGCTCGACGAAAAGCTGGCGATAGGCAACGACCTCAACCTGCGCCTTGCGCCCAACCAAGGCCAGCGCCGACTGCACCAGCGCGGCGGTTTCATTGATCAGCCGACGATGATCCCAGCCGACGCGATACCACTCCAGCATGCTGAACTCGGGATTGTGCCGGCCGCCAGCCTCGCCATTGCGGAACACCCGGCCAAGCTCATAGCAATCGCCCACGCCGGCGGCCAGCAGCCGCTTGAGTGGATACTCCGGCGACGTGCGCAGCCAGCGCATGCGTGCGCCGGCATCGACGTGGCCGCTGAAGGCGGTGCAAAAGCCATCGATGTTTGGCTCGGTATTGCCCGCCGCCGAGAGGATCGGCGTCTCCACTTCCAGCACACCGCGCGTCTGGAAAAAGTCGCGGGCCATGCGATACAGCCGCGCCCGCAATTGCAGGGCGCGCAGCAAGGTGGCCTGCGGCGCCGCATCGGCACGATCAGGTGTCATTGCCCATCCGCGCCGTGTTGCGCCAGCAAGGCCAGCAGCCAGGCTTCGTCATGAATGGCCACGCCCAAGGTTCGCGCCTTGTCCAGCTTGGAGCCGGCCGCTTCGCCGGCAACGACAAAACGGGTGCGGGCGGAAACCGAACCGGACACCTTCGCGCCCAGCGCCTCCAGGCGTTCCTTGGCCTGCTCGCGCGTGAGACTTTGCAGACTGCCGGTCAACACCACTGACTGGCCATCCAGCGGATTGGTGGCCACCGCCACCTGCTCGGGAATGGCGGCCAGGACGGTGCGCATGGCGGCCTCGTCACGCTGCAGGGTCGCGAGATGGTCGGGCTCGGCGAGAAACGCCTGCAGATTGTCCGCGGCCGCCGCTGGCAGGCCGGTACAAATCCACTGCGCCGACCCCGCGGCAAGCAAGGCGGCAAGGTCGGCATAGTGTGACGCCAGCGCCGTGGCGCGCTTGGCGCTCAGTTGGCGCACGCCGCAGCCGGCAAGCAACACGCCCAGATCCAGTTGGCCGCGCAGACGTGGCGAAGGCGACGTTTCATCGGTGCAATGCACGCCGGCGCGCAGCAGATCATCCACCGCCTGCTGGTTGCCGGGCTGGGCGAAAAAGCCGGCGATGGCGCACGCCACCGTGTCACCAATGTCGGGCAGGACGCGCAACAGCGATGCCGGTGCAACGCGCACGATGGCCAGGCGTCCGAGCCAGGTCGCCAGCGTCTTGGCCGTGCTCTCGCCAATGTGCATGATGCCCAGCGCAAACAGGAAACGCGCCAGTGTCGTCGCACGGCTGGCGTCAATGGCCGCGACCAGGTTTTCTGCCCAGCGCGTGGCGATCTTGCCTTGCTTGACGGTTTCAGGCGTCGTGCCTTCGCGCTCGTCGCTCACCTGCTTCATGGCCACGAAGCGCTCGACCGTGAGGGCATACAAATCCGCCGGCGCCCGCACGATGTCCTGCTCCACCAAGGCATCGACGTAGCGCTCACCCAGGCCGTCGATGTCCATGGCGGCACGCGAGCCAAAGTGGATCAAGGCCTCCTTGCGTTGCGCCAGACACACCAGCCCGCCCGAGCAGCGATACGCCGCCGCACCCGCTTCGCGCAGCAGCGCCGAACTGCAAACCGGGCACTGCGCCGGCATCGCCCACGCCGCGGTACCGGGCGGGCGCCGGCCGGGCACGACGCGTACTACTTCGGGGATCACGTCACCGGCACGGCGCACAATCACCGTGTCGCCGACGCGTACGTCCAGCCGCGCCACTTGGTCGGCATTGTGCAAGGTGGCATTGGTGACGACGACCCCGGCCACCTGCACCGGCGCCAGTCGCGCCACGGGCGTGGCGGCGCCGGTGCGGCCAATCTGGATCTCGATGGCCGTCACCGTGGTGCTCTGCTCCTGCGCCGGAAACTTGTGCGCGATGGCCCAGCGCGGCGCACGCGCGACAAAGCCCATCTCGCGCTGCCCGACGTAGTCGTCCAGCTTGTAGACCACGCCGTCGATGTCATACGCCAGATCGTCGCGCTTGGCGCCGATGCGGCGGAAATACGCCAGCAAGCCGTCCAGCCCGGTGGCCAGGCCGACCTCAGCCGACACCGGCAGCCCCCAGCGGCGAAATTGCTGCAGTGTCTGCGAATGGGTCGACGGCAGATCGCCGCCCTCGACTACGCCCAGTGCATAGGCAAAAAAGCTCAATCGCCGCCGCGCGGTGATGGCCGGGTCGAGCTGGCGTAGCGAACCGGCGGCGCCATTGCGCGGGTTGGCCAGCGGCTTGTCGCCACGCGCCAGCGCACGGGCGTTGAACGCGGCAAAGTCCTTGCGCAGCATGACCACCTCGCCACGCACTTCGAGTATTCGTGGCCAGTCCGTGCCGCGCAGGCGCAGCGGGATGGCGCGAATGGTGCGCACGTTGGCGGTGACATCCTCGCCGGTCTCGCCGTCGCCGCGCGTCGAGCCCTGCACCAGCAAGCCGTGCTCGTAGCGCAAGCTCATGGCCAGGCCGTCGAGCTTGGGTTCGACGGAAAACACCGGATGGTGTCGGCCAGTGGTGCGCTCGATGCGCTGCACGAACTCGGCCACCTCGCGGAAGCGCTCGCGCTCGGTCACGCCGTCCTGCTCAAACGCATTGCCGAGCGACAGCATGGGCTGCTGATGATGCACTTCGGCAAAGCCGCCCTGAGCCCGTGCGCCCACCCTGCGCGTGGGCGAATCGAGGCTGGCCAGCGCCGGATACTGCGTCTCCAGCGCTTCGAGCTCGCGCATCCAGCGGTCGTAGTCGGCGTCCGGTACCTGGGGATCGTCAAGCACGTAATAACAATGATTGGCGCGCTCGATATCGCCCCGCAACGCGGCAGCGCGCGCCGCGGCATCTGCAGGGACGGCAGATTCGCTCATGGCTGCCTGTGCTCCGTCCGCGCCAGCATGACTGTCACTCAGCGGTGAAACTGGCCGGCGGCCTCCGGCTGGAAGCTGATCTCGAGCACGCGCAAGCGCCGCCGGCGACCGTCCGGCGTTGGCCAATCGATGGTCTGGCCCTTGGTCAACCCAAGCAACGCACTGCCCACCGGAGCCATGATCGAGACCGTCCCCGGCGCACCGGCCGCCGCCGGATAGACCAGGGTCAAGGTCAGCTTGCTGGCGTCGCTCTCGTCCTCGAACGTGACGGTGGAGTTCATCGTCACGATATTCGGCGGAATGGCGCTGGGCTCGACCACCTCGGCACGATCAAGCTCCGCGCGCAAGGCGCCCAGATTGGCCGTCTCCGCCTCCGGCGCACGCTCCAGCAGCGCCTCGATGCGCTCCAGGTCGATGCGGGACAGAGTGATCGCTGGCTTGCTCATGGCTCTCCTTCAAACCGCACGGCCACTGCCGCACGAAAACGCGCGCCGGCACGGAACCGCCCCGACGCGCTGGATGACGTTGACGCACGCGGCCATTAGGGCGCGGCATCAACCAACAGGTGGGTACACGATCGCCACACAATGCCTGGCGGCGCAACGGGTACCATCGCCTAGATGTTACCCGAAGCCAGTGCCGATACACAGAGCAACGCGCGCGGCGCCGGCACGACGACGGCGACGGCTGCGCCCGATGCGGCATCCGCGCCAATGCAGATACGCGGCCTGCTGTTGCTGGTATCAGCAGCGTTTTTCATGCAGGCACTGGATTCCACCGTCGTCAACACCGCCGTGCCGGTGATTGCCCAGGGGCTGGATATCACGCCGCTGGACATGCGCACGGCGCTGACGACGTACGTGCTGACGCTGGCGGTGCTGATCCCGGCCAGCCCGTGGTTGTGCGACCGGCTGGGGACGCGCCGCGTGTTTGGCCTGGCCATCATCATTTTCGGCCTCGGCTCGTTGGCTTGCGGCCTGGCGCAAAACCTGCCGCAACTGGTGGCCGCGCGCGTACTGCAAGGTGTCGGCGGCGCCGCGCTGATGCCGGTGGGGCGCTACGTGCTGGTGCGCAGCGTCGACAAACGGCGGTTCATCAGCGCCATGAGCACGGTCGCCACGTTTGGCCTGCTGGGCGCCATCCTCGGCCCGCTCATCGGCGGCGTGCTGGTAGAGTACAGCTCGTGGCGCTTGATCTTCCTGATCAACGTGCCGGTGGCCATCGCCGGTTACTGGATGAACCGGCGCAACATGCCCGACTACCGATTGCGCCACGCCCACCGCTTCGACCTGCCCGGTTTCCTGCTGTTTGCCACCGCCTCCGCGCTGTTGCTGACCGCCTCGGAGCTGGCCGGCACCAGCCCGCTGCCGTGGGGCGCCATCGCTGCGTGCACGTTTATCGCGATCGCACTGGGCAGTGTGTATGTGTGGTACGCACGGCGCTGCGCGTTCCCCGTGGCCGACCTCAAGCTGCTGCGCATTCGCAGCGTGCAGGTCGCGCTTTCCGGCGGCATTTTTACCCGGCTGGGTATTTCCGGCATGTTCCTGTTGCTGATGCTGTTCCTGCAAATCGGCTGTGGCTGGTCGCCACTGGCGGCCGGCATGATCATGCTGCCGCAGGCATTGGGTTCGATTGTCGCCAAGCAGGCCATCAATCGCGTGCTGATCCACTACGGCTACCGCCGGTTGCTGCTGGGCAACACGCTGATCGTCGCGGTATTGCTGGGCTCGTTTGCCACGCTCGGACCGCAATCGCCGGTGTGGCTGGTGGCAACGCTGGCGTTTTTGTACGGCGGCTTTGCCGGTTTGCAGTACACGGCAATGAACACCTTGATCTACAACGACCTGGACATCGCCCACGCTTCCATGGCCTCGTCCATGGCCTCCACCGCACAATACCTGGCGATGAGTTTCGGCATCGCCCTGGCCACGCTGCTGATGCAGGCACTGCTGCATGGTTCGAGCGCTGAACACTACGTGGTGGCATTCCGCTGGACGGTGATCACGCTGGCCATCATCACCGCTGTGGCCAGCCGCATCTTCAGCCGCCTGCATCCGGATCGACCACTGATGGCAGCCGCGCCGTCGGGTTGATGCGTCCGCCCGATCGACTACGACGGCGGGCATGTAGCATGGCTTCATCGTTTTATCCGGCGTGCGAACCGCATGCATCACACCGACATCCTGTTTGCGCTGTTTGCCGTGTTTGTCGCCGCACAAGTCGGCGGCGAACTTGCCCAGCGGCTGAAGCTGCCCAGCGTGGTCGGCGAAATCATCGCCGGTTGCCTGATCGGGCCATCGGCGCTGGGCTGGCTCAGCGTCGAGCAAATTGCGCCGGGTACGGCGCTGGATGTGCTGGCGGAAATCGGTGTCGTGCTGCTGCTGTTTTCCGTGGGATTGGAAACACGGCTGGAAGATCTGAAAAAAGTGGGTGCCGTCGCCTTTGCCGTCGGTGCGATCGGCGTGCTGGTGCCATTCGGCATGGCCAGCGTGTGGGCGCACGGCACCGGTTTTGCGTGGGACCGTTCCCTGTTCGTGGCTGCCGCCTTTGTCGCCACTTCGGCTGGCATCACCGCGCGCGTACTGCAGGAGCTGGGCGCGCTGCAGCGACTGGAAAGCAAGGTCATCCTCGGCGCGGCGGTTATCGACGACGTGCTGGCCATGCTGCTGCTGGGCGTGGTGGTGTCGCTGCAAGGCGGTGGTGTCTTCAGCATCTCGCACCTGCTGTTGGTGCTGGCCGGCGCGCTGGGGTTCATCGCCGTCATTGGCTGGGGCGGCACGCGCGTGATGCGCTGGAACTCCCGCTGGCTGGACAAACCCATGCACCGGCATTCGCCGCTGGTCATCGTGCTGGCGCTGTGCCTTGGCCTGGCTTGGCTGTCGACGCTGGTTGGCCTGGCCGCCATCATCGGCGCCTTCCTGGCCGGCATGATTGCCTCGGAAACCCACCAGCGCGAAACGCTGGAGCGCGAAACCGCACCGCTGCTGGCCTTGCTGACGCCCTTCTTTTTCGTAGTCACCGGCAGCAAGGTCGACCTGCATGCGCTGGCTGGTGCCGACGCGCTGCTGATGCTCGGCGTGGTCATGGTGATTGCCGTGGTGTCCAAGTTCATCGGCGGCTGGCTCGGCGCCATTCCCCTGGGCTCGCACAGCGCGACCATCATTGGCGTCGGCATGGTCCCGCGCGGCGAAGTGGGCATCGTCGTGGCTACGCTGGGGCTGGCTGCCGGCGTGTTCGACGACCGCATTTACGCGGTCATCGTCGCCATGTCGCTGCTGACTTCGGTGGTCACCCCACCGGTGCTGGCGTGGCTGCTCAAGCAGCCGTGGCATTCGAACAGCGGCGCCGGAACGCAAGCGCTTGGCGATGATGGTGCGTCACGCTGATGCGCCAAACCTGGGCGCTGGACGGAATGGCGGAGAGGGTGGGATTCGAACCCACGGCAGGCTTGCACCTGCGGCAGTTTTCAAGACTGCTGCCTTAAACCACTCGGCCACCTCTCCATTGCTTCCCGTCGCTACAGGCGTGCGGTGCGCGCCATTTTCGGCCCCATCCTGCGGGGCCGCCATGCTATCAGGAACGCGTCGGTCGATCGCGGCCCTTGCGTGAAAGTGCCATCAGGCACACGACCAGAATGCTGACCGGGATCAAGCCACCCAGCACGGGCACCAGCAGCACGGGGTGGCGCACCAGCATTGGTACCAGTTGCGTGGCACCGGCAAACGCGACGATGGCCACCCGCACCGGCTGGCTGTGGCGGGCAAGCCACACGCTGGCGGCGATCATCGTCAGCGCCAGCACGGACAGGTCGAAATCCAGTGTCGGCATGTGCCATACGCGATCGAAGCCAAGCCGGGTGAGGATGATCGACGCCAGCACGATCAGCAGCGACGCGCTGGTGTAAAACTCCACGCGATCCCATCTGCCACCGGCGGCAGCGCGGGCACTCACGCGATGCGTTCCAGTCCGGCCATGTACGGACGCAAGATTTCGGGGATGTCGATCGAACCATCGGCGTTTTGATAGTTCTCCATCACCGCAATCAGGCAGCGGCCGATGGCCACGCCCGAACCGTTCAAGGTATGCACCAGCTCGGGCTTGCCGGTCTGTGCATTGCGCACGCGGGCCTGCAGTCGGCGCGCCTGGAAATCCTCGCAGTTGGAGCAGCTGGAAATCTCGCGATAGGTCTGCTGGCTGGGCAGCCACACTTCCAGGTCGTAGGTCTTGGCCGCACCAAAGCCCATGTCGCCGCTGCTGAGCAGCACCTTGCGATACGGCAGCCGCAGCTTTTGCAGCACACCCTCGGCATGGGAAACCAGCTCTTCAAGCTGCGCGTAGGAATCGGCAGCAGGGCTGATCTGCACCATTTCCACTTTCTCGAACTGGTGCTGGCGAATCATGCCGCGCGTATCGCGGCCATAGCTGCCGGCCTCGGCACGAAAACACAAGGTGTGCGCGGTCAGGCGCAATGGCAAGTCGCCCGCGTCCAGGATGCTGTCGCGAACCAGATTGGTCAGCGGTACCTCGGCGGTGGGAATGAGATAACGCTTGGCCTCGCCGATATGGGTGGAGAACAGGTCCTCCTCGAACTTCGGCAGCTGGCCAGTGCCCTGCATGCTGTCGGCATTGACCAGCGCCGGCACGTTGCATTCGAGATAGCCGTGCTCACGGGTATGCAGATCCAGCATGAACTGGCCAAGCGCGCGATGCAGCTGCGCCAACTGGCCGCGCAGGACGGTGAAACGCGCGCCCGACAACTTGGCACCGGCCTCGGCATCCAGCCAGCCATGGCGCTCGCCCAGCTCGACGTGATCCTTTACCGCGAAATCAAACGTGCGTGGCGTGCCCCAGCGTGCCACCTCGACGTTGTCACGCTCATCCTTGCCCACCGGTACCGACGCATGCGGCAGGTTGGGAATGCCCAGCGCGATGACGGCCAGTTGTGATTGGACGTCCGTCAGCGCCTGGGCATTGGCCTTGAGCTTGTCACCCAGACCGGCCACCTCGGCCAGCAGCGCAGCAACGTCGCCGCCTGTGGCCTTGGTCTGGCCAATGGCCTTGGAGCGCGTGTTGCGTTGGTTTTGCAGCTCCTGCGTCTCCACCGCCAGCTGCTTGCGCGTAGCCTCCAGCGCCTCCACTGCCGCCACATCGAGCGCAAAGCCGCGGGTTGCCTTGAGCCGCGCGGCGGTTTCAGCGAGGTGCGCTCGCAGCAATGCAGGGTCCAGCATGATCTTTCGTCCAGATGAAGGCTTGAACGGTGGATTATCGCTGCCGGGCGGCAATCGTCGCAATGAACACCGGGCGATGCGGAGGCAACGCCTGGCTTCCAGCCTGCTTCAATCGGCCGTTTGAGGTTTGTCGCGCCCCAGCCACCAGGCCATCGCGGCCCCGGCCAGCAGCCAGCCCACCAGCTGCTCGGTCAGCGCGGCCAACGTGAAATCCAGCGGGAAGCGATACCAGTTCCAGTACGGCTGCGAAATGCTGAGCCAGGCAAACACGGCCACCACGGCAGCCACGGCCAGCCGGCGGCGGAACCCCGATGCAACCAATCCCATCACGAAGGCCAGCGACAACGCGGCCAGCGTGTCGGAAGCCCATTGACGACCGATCTGCGGCCCCATCTGCGTCATGTCGGTGCCTTGCGGCTGATACACCACCCAGGCATAAGGCGAGCGCACGGCCTTGATCGAATACGCCCGCACCACCGCCGGGTTGTTCATCTGCGCCGGGTCGAGCGACGGCAGGATGTAGATGCCGGCCTGGTCGCCCAGCCCTGCCTGCAAGCCGGCAAGCGCCACGTTTTCGTTGACCGGCAAATGCAGCCCGGTTTCACCCAGTCCCAGCGCCATATGCGCCGTCACGCCCCAGAGAAACATCACGATGCCGCCGATCAGGCCCGCCACCAATACGCGCATGGTTTGTTCCTCCCCGGTTGATGGGGTGAATCTATGTCGGGCATCGGGGCGACGGCAAGGGCGCGCGCAGCAGGATCAGCGCTGTGCGCAGCCGCTTCCCGCAGGCACGTACCCGCCGATGGCCTTCACGCCCCGCGGGCCTTGGCGCGGGCGGCACGCAGGGCCAGCAATTTTTCGCGCAACTGCCGTTCCAATCCACGCTCGACCGGCTCGTAAAACACGCTGCCGACCAGCGCATCGGGCAGGCATTGCTGGTCCAGCGCCACGCCACCCTCGACATCGTGGTCGTACTGGTAGCCCTTGCCGTAGCCAAGGCCTTTCATCAGTTTGGTGGGCGCGTTGCGCAGGTGCATCGGCACCTCCAGCGTGCCGCCCGTACGCACCGCGGCGCGCGCCTGGTTGTACGCCATGTAGGCAGCATTGCTCTTGGGCGAGATCGCCAGCCAGATCGCCAGCTGCGCCAGCCCCAGCTCGCCCTCCGGACTGCCCAGGCGTTCGTAGGTATCCCACGCGTCCAGCGCCATGCGCCACGCGCGCGGTTCGGCCAGGCCGACGTCTTCCACTGCCATGCGCGTCATGCGCCGGGCCAGATACAGCGGATCGGCGCCACCGTCGAGCATGCGGCACAGCCAGTACACCGCAGCGTCGGGGTCGGATGAACGCACGGATTTATGCAATGCCGAAATCTGGTCGTAGAACTGCTCGCCGTTCTTGTCGAAGCGGCGGGTGCGATCAGCCAGCACCTGGGTCAGCGTGGCGTCGTCGATGCGCCCGTCTTCGGCCAGCTCGGCGGCGATTTCCAGCAGGGTGAGCGCACGGCGCACATCGCCGTCGGCAGCCTGCGCGATCGATGCCAGCGCACCGTCGTCCACCTGCAGATGCAACTGGCCGAGGCCGCGCTCGGCATCCGCCAGCGCCCGTTTGAGCGCAGCAATGATGTCGTCGGTCGCGACCGGCTCCAGCACGTGCACACGGCAGCGTGACAGCAGCGCGGAGTTCAGTTCAAACGAGGGATTCTCGGTGGTGGCACCGATGAAGATGATCACGCCGCGCTCGATGTGCGGCAGGAACGCATCCTGCTGCGCCTTGTTGAAGCGATGCACCTCGTCGACAAACAACACGGTGCGCCGTCCCTGCGCAAAATTCACCTCGGCTTCGGCCAGCGCCTTGCGCACGTCCGGCAAGCCGGACAACACCGCCGAGATGGCGCGGAAATCCGCCTCGGCGTAACGCGCCACCAGCAGCGCCAGCGTGGTCTTGCCGCACCCAGGCGGCCCCCACAACACCATCGAATGGATCTTGCCGGCCTCCAGCGCACGCCGCAGCGCGGTACCCGGTGCGACGATACGATGCTGGCCAACGATCTCGTCGAGGCTGCGCGGACGCATGCGCTCGGCCAGCGGCTTGAGCGCGTCCGGCTCGCCGCCGGCAAACAAATCGTTGGTGGCTTGGCTGGGCGACATGGCCCGCATGATAGCGCGCCACCTACGACCGCCCTGCGCGTATTCAATCGTCGCCGGCAATGGTGACCGCGGCCGTGTACTGGCAATAGATGCCGTAGCTCAGCCCGCATAGGCCAGTCAGCGCGGCCGGAATCAGCAAGGTGCGTTCCTGCATGAACTGAAACAGCACGGCGCCCACGACGCCACCGAGAATGAAGGCGCTCGATACCAGCAGGCACACGCGCACCCGCAGCGTATCCACCGTCAGTCCGCGCAGCATCTGGCCGATATAGATGCCCAGGTCGGTGAAAATGCCGGAGACATGGGTGGTGCGAAATACCATGCCGCTGAAGGTACTGGCCATGCCGTTTTGCAACCCGATGCCCATCGACGCCAGATACAGCCCGGCCACGTGGCCTGCATCCAGCAGCGGCACGGCGGCAAACAGCAACAGCGATTCCAGCATCAGCGCCACGCCGTAGCGCCGGCCGAGCTTGAGCGTGCTCTGCCGCACGATCATGCCGCTGAGAACGGCACCGGCCACGAACGCGACGATGGACCAGCCCCAATGCCACGCCTCACCGGTGTCGCCCGTGCCCAGGGCCACGCCGAGCAGGCTGGCCGTGCCGGTCAGGTTGGTGATCGCCTGCTGCCGGAAGCCCATGTAACCGGCGGCGTTGACGATGCCGGCGATGAATGCCAGCGCGCCACCACCAATCCAGGCCCAGCGCGGTAACTGGCGCAGCACGGACACGGTCGGATCAATCCCGCAGCGGTTGCACCGTCATGACCGGTGCATCGCCAATGACATCGACGCCCTTGGGCGGCACGAAATTGAAGGTGTCCGGCGCAATCGACGGGTTGCGTTGCCAATGGGAAAAACGGATGTCGGTGGTGGCACCCAGCTGGTCGCGAAAGGTCATGCGCGCCAGGCCGGCAGCATCGAAACCGAGGTCGGCATGGTCAAATTGCGGGTCCTTGGCGGTGGAAGTGAGCCGCAGCCACAGCAGGCCATCGCGGCTACCCTGCTCGGCCACGGTAAAGTTGCGGTCCAGCTGCTTGACATCGGTCAACACGGTCAGCGGGCTGTGCGCTTCCTCGGTGCTTTGCACGCGCACGGTGACCTGCTCCAGCTCCGGGTCGTACAGCCACACGCGGCTGCCGTCGGCGACGATGGTCTGCTTGTATGGCGTAAGCGTGTTCCAGCGGAACTGCCGCGGCGCCTCGAGCGCCAGCGTGCCGGTACTGACCTTGGTGGCGCTGCCATTGATGTCGGTCAGCGTCTGCGTGAAATGCCCGGTGAGCGAATGCAGGCCGGTGGCAAACGCATCGAGCCGGGCGCGCGCCGTATCGGTGGCGGCCTGGGCGGTGCCGGCGGCCAGCAACGCAAGGGTGATGACGGCAAACATGAAACGGCGCATCGGCTTTTCCTGCGGTAGCAATGACAGTGAAGTGTGGATGGTGCTGACTTAACGGCATCGTAGGAGCCGACTGGCGGGCGACGCTCTACTTGTCCCGGAGGCTGCAGCCGGGGTTCGAGGCACACCTGCCAGGCGCATCGCCCGCGAGCGGACTCCTTGTACGTTGGTCAAGTGCCTGCAAGGGGGTTATACCGATCACGTTTCCGGGGAGGCCGTGGGCTCCTTGAGGCAGCTTGACTGACCTCGTTTGTAGAGCGGCTCCCCGCCCCATTCGCAGAGCACGAAGAGTGTCCCGGTCCGTTGAGCCAGCGTGACAAGGGTGTGCCGCAACAGATGCGGAGTCGGGGAACCGGGAACCATCGTACTCGCCACGTGGAGGTCATTCACCATGAACAAATCAATGGAACCGGTCTTGCTGGCACTGGACATCGGCGCCAGGAAACACGCGTTTGCGTGAAAACAGGGCAACCACCGGGTTGGCCGGGATCGTCGACAATACCCCGGCGGCCTTGCGCGCATTCCTCGCCGCCTTGATACGCCGTGGCGGCGGGCTGCGCGTGCTGATGGAGGCGACCGGCATTTATTACCTGGACGTGGCGTTGCTGGCAACCGAGCTGGACGCCGGGGTGAGCGTGGTCAATCCGCGGGCGACGCACAACTTCGCCCAAGCGATGCAGCAGCGCAACAAGACCGATCGACTCGACGCCGCAATGCTGCTGGATTTCCTCAAACGCATGCCGTTCACGCCGTGGACGGCGCCACGCAAGGTACTGATGGAACTGCGCGGCTATGGCCGCTACCTGGCGCAACTCACCAAGGACAAGACCGCCGCCAACAACCGGCTGCATGCGCTCGTCAGCACGCACTCCAGCCCGGCCTATCTGCGCGCTGACCTGAAGCGCTTCATCGCCTCGCCGGAGCGCCGCATCGAGCGCATCCGGCAACACGCCGTGGCACGGGTCAAGACCGACGCGCCCCTGCAAGCCAGGTTCGATGCCTTGGTCTCGGTTATCGGCATCGCCGACAACTCGGCCATCTCCGCGCCCGGTGAACTGATGGTGTTGCCCAGGACCATGGATGGCCGGGCCTGTGTGTGCCACGCCGGCATCGACCCCCAGGTGTTCGAATCCGGCACCAGCGTGCACAAGGCACCGCGCATCTCGCGCCGCGGCAACAAGTATCTGCGCGCGGCGCTGTACTTTCCTGCTCTGACGGCCAGCGAGCGAGACCCCTTCGCCAAAGCCTTCAAGCAACGCCTGCTCGCCCGCGGCGAGAAACCCCTCCAGGCCATTGTCGCCATCATGCGCAAGATGCTGACCGCCCTCTGGACCATGATCCGCAATCCCAGCCCTACGATGCCAGCAAGCTCTACTTCATGCCAAAAACAGCTTGACCTGGAACAGAGTGTCTACGGGGTCCAGGGTGGCATGACACCGCCAGTGAAACTGGTCAACCGGAAATGACAAGGCCCCGACATTGCGGGGCCTTGTTTCAACGCAAGTGTGCGACACGGCTGTGCCCGCGTCAGTCGCCCATCTGCTTTTGCAAATGTTCGCGGCGCTCCTGCGCATCCAGCGACAAGGTGGCAATGGGCCGCGCATCCAGCCGCTCGATGCCGATTTCCTCGTCGGTCTCTTCGCAAAAGCCGTAGGTCCCATCCTCGATGCGGCGCAGGGCCTTGTCGATCTTGCCGATCAACTTGCGATAGCGGTCGCGGGTGCGCAGCTCAAGCGAGTTCTCGGTCTCGCGCGTGGCGCGCTCGGCATCGTCCCCCACGTCGCGCACTTCACCGCGCAGGTTGTCCATGGTCTGGCGCGACTCTTCCACCAATTGGTCATGCCAATTGCGCAGCTTCTCGCGGAAGTACGCGAGGTGGCGCGGATTCATGTATTCCTCGCGATTGTCCGGCACATAACCGGCCGGCAAATTGATGACCGCCGAAGCGGACAGTGCATAACGTCCGTCTTCCCGAGTGACACCGTTTTCAAGTTTCTCAGCAGTTTTGTTCATTGCGTCCGTCAGGTGATTCTGGTTTTTATTGGCGCCAGCATGTGGCCGGGTTCGCCCGTGACGCGGCATCACCATGGCGGTGGCACTGGCAACACGGCCAGTGAAAGCCACTGCGGGCTTGGCCGCTGATGCTGGCGTGCGAGTACCAGCATCCTTGCCGGAAAATTTGATGGGTGCCGTGGCCGGTTTCGCGGCCTTGGCGGGTTTGGTTGCCCGGGTGGTCTTGGCAGTTTTGGCGACCGGAGCCGGCTTGACAGCCTTCACAGGTTTGACGGCCTTCACGACCTTGGCCGGTTTCACGGGTTTGGCCGTCTTCACCGGCTTGGCAGCCTTTGCCGGTTTGACGACCTTCGCCGACCTGGCTGCCTTCGCCGGCTTGGCGGGTTTGGCCACCTTCTTCACTGGCTTGGCAGGCTTGGCGATCTTCTTTACCGGCTTGACGGCCTTGGTTGGCTTGGTTGCCTTCGCCGGCTTTGTGGCTTTCGCCGGCTTTGTGGCTTTCGCCGGCTTCGTTGCCTTGGCGGGTTTGGTGCTCTTCGCTGGCTTCGTCGGCTTGGCGCTCTTGGCCGGCTTGGCCGATTTCGTCGACTTGACGGCCACCTTCGCCGCCGTTCCCTTGGCCTTGACCGCCACCTTGGCAGCCGACGCGGGACGCGCCGAGCCACGTGCAGATTTCTTGGCCGCAGTGTCACCGTGTGTCTTGGCTGCGCCCTTTTTCAGCGGTGCGGTCGAACTCGAACTACGCGTTGATCTCGCCATATCCTTCTCACCATGCATGGGCCGAGGCGGCCGGGTGTTATAACCGATGTGTCCTGTACCGACAAGTTTGCTTCTGGAATACTTGTACCACTTCCCCGCCGAAAACCGCCCGGCCTCTTGAATATCCTGACCCGATGCATCTTGCGCACGCTGCGCGCCTATAAACGCTGGCTCAGCCCGCTGCTCGGACCGCATTGCCGGTTTCACCCGACCTGTTCTGATTATGCACAGATTGCCGTCGCCCGCTTCGGGCCGTGGCGCGGCAGTGCACTCACCGCGTGGCGCCTGTTGCGCTGCCAGCCGCTGTGCGCAGGTGGCAGCGATCCGGTGCCCGAGCACTTCCACTTTCCCCCTTGCCATCGCGCCACGCCGTCGCATCGTGCGCACTGACGCGGTGCGTCGCGACGGCGCGAGCCGCCTATGGCTGACGCTGCTTGGCCTGTTGTTTATACCGGCGCTGGCTGGCGCCACCACCTGGCCTGAGCGCGTGTCGCAAGGCGCGCTGGTCATCGTGCACCTGGCGCCTGGCAGCGAGCTGCGGGTGAACGACAAGCCCGTGCGCGTCGGTGCGGATGGTGTCGCCGTGTTCGGTGTCGGCCGTGACGCCAACGCACCGCTGCAACTGCAGTCGAGTGCGCCGGATGGAACACGCGACACCCGGTCCATCGCCGTCGCCCCGCGCGACTGGCCAATCGAGCGCGTCAGCGGCGTGCCGCCACAAACCGTGAACCCGCCACCGGCAGTGGCAGCGCGCATTGCCCGCGAGCAGGCGCAAGTTGCCACCGCGCGTCAACGCGACGACGATCGCGAGGACTTCCTCGGCCCGTTCATCTGGCCGGTGCACGGGCGCGTCAGTGGCCGCTTCGGCAACCAGCGCATCTACAACGGCCAGCCGCGCGCGCCACATTCGGGCATGGACATCGCCGTGCCGACCGGTACGCCGGTGGTAGCGCCGGCAGCGGGCATCGTCACCTTCGCCCAACCCGACCTCTATCTCACCGGCGGCACGGTATTGATCGACCACGGCTTTGGTTTGAGCTCGAACTTCCTGCACCTGTCCAAGCTGGCCGTACGTGTCGGCCAGCGCGTGCAACAAGGCCAAGTCATCGGCCGCTCGGGCATGAGCGGGCGGGCCAGCGGGCCGCATCTGCACTGGGGCTTCAACTGGTTTGGTGTGCGCCTGGACCCACTGCTGTTGCCGGGTATCCGCGCGCCCTGAATTCCGCTGCCTCGTCAGGTCCGCGCCGGCACGCTCTTGCTGGCATAGGCTACGGCATCGTGGGCGTGCAGGCTTTCCTGATGCTCGACACGGATGTGGAAATCAGCCAGCCGCTGGTCGCCATCCAGCGCCTTCTGGATGCGGCGCGCCGCGTCCTCGCAGAACATCAGGTTGCTGCCATTGGCCAGGGCAAAGGCCTGCTCGTCTTCGCGCTTGACGGCGGTCTGCACCGGCGTGCCCAATGCGTGCTCGACGGCGTCCAGCAGCGGCAGCAGTTGCAGCGGCGCGCCGTCGGCCAGGCGCACCCGCACCTGCGCCACGCTGCGCTGCGCATGTGGCGTGGCCACGATGCCCTGCTCGCTGCCCAGCCAGGCCATGACGGCGGCATGATCCAGCGCTGCACCAGGAGCGAAGTGGCGCGCAAACTGCTCCTGGATCAACTGTCGTGACAAGGCAGCGGAAGCCGGGCAGGTGGATGAATACAGCACCTCGACGGCAAGCTCCAGGGCGAAGCCGTCCGCACCGACGCTGGCCTCGATGCTGACCGGATACGCACGCCAGCCACTGTGTTCGCTACGCAAGGCCGGACGCCGTACCAGCTGTTCGAAACTGATGCACAGCCGCGCCTGATCGGACAGCTCGCCCTGCGAGTCGACGAATTCGCGCAGCAGATGCTGCAGCAACGCCAAGTCCAGCGTGGCTTCCGCCAGCGCCCGCTCCACCCGCAAATACAGGCGGGACATGTGGATGCCGCGCTGCTCGGGCCGCTTGAGATTGACAAACGCGTCGACGCGCGCGCTGGCACGCTGGACCACGCCGTCGCCAGCGTCAAAGTTCACCGGCATCTGGATGCCGGCCATGCCCACCCAATCCAGTGCACCGGCAAGGCCCGGCTGTCCGCGTACGGCCACGTCGGGCAGCAAGCGACTGACGATTTCCTGTTTCAACATGCTCTGGTCCTGCACACGCGACATCCGCTGCCGCCAAACCTCTGCAGATTGGGGCGACGACGCGCGCTCACAATGCCGCCGACGGCAAGCCATCGGCAGCTGGCCGCAACCGCTGCCACACCCGCGCTGCACGCCAAGCGTGGAAGGCCAGCAGCAGGCTTGGCCGTGGCGATGGCGCATTGAGCTGCGCCAGGCTGTCCGCCGCATGCAGCGCGCGACGGGCCAGCTGTCGGGCCAGATGCGACTCCACGGCACGAAAGACGCTGAGCGGCCCAGGCTGCGACGGCAGTGCCGCCCACTGCGCCAAAAGGTCACGCAGCTGAGCCTTGACCGCCGCATCGCGTGCCGGGCTGGCCTTGTGCAGCGCCAGGCGATCCAGCCCCTGCTGCGCCAGCCGCGCCATTGGCAACGGCAGGCGGTCCTTCTCCACATCCACCGCCAGGCGGCCCAAGGCGTGCAGCAAGTGCGTCAGCAGCGAGGCCGACGTTGCCCGCTCGGCACTGGCCTGCGGGCCATACCACCATGCAGTTTCTAGCGCCGCCAAGGCGCCATGCAATGCCTGCCCGGCCACGAGCTGCGTGGCAAAGTCCGCTGCCGTGCCCTGCTCCAGTTGCGCCACGGCAGCCAGTGCCGGTGCCGTCCAGACCGGGGTTGGGATCATCGCGGCCCGTTCATCGGCAAACAGGGTCTGGGTCAACGGATGCTGACCGCCGCTGTTGGGTGCATCGGACAATTCCGCCACCCACCACTGCAGCTTGGCCACCACTGCCTGCGGTTCGCGCACGCCATAGGCGCCATCCAGCATTTCCTGCTCAAACGCCGCCAGCGCCAAATGTCCCGGGAAACGCCGGCCATCGACAAAGGCCAGCGCCACATGCTGACGCGGCTGTGCACCCAGCCATTTGTCGACGAAGCCCTGCAGCGGCGAAGGTTTCTCAAGGGTTTCCATCAGGCCACCACCAGGCTGCGTGACAGCCATTCGCGCAAGGCGTCCGGCGACGCCAACACGACGTCGGCGCCCCACTGCCACGGATCGCCGCCATCCAGATACCCCCAGGCCGCCGCCACGGTGACCAGGCCGGCGGCAGCGCCGGCGCGGATGTCGCGCACGTCGTCGCCGACGAATACCGCATGCTCCGGTGTCACGCCTGAGCGCTCGCACGCCAACCGCACCGGTGCCGGATCGGGTTTCTTCACTGGCAAGGTGTCACCGGCAATCACCGCACTGGCGCGGTCGGCCCAGCCCATGCGCCGCACCAGCTCATCGGCCAGAAAGCCGGCCTTGTTGGTGACGATGCCCCAGCGCCAGCCGCGCTGCTCGATGTCCGCCAGCAATGGCGCGACCCCGTCAAACGGCTGCGTCGCACTGGCCATCGATGCTTGATACAACGCCAGATACCGCGCCATGCGCAACTGCACGGCCTCTTCGCCCAACGCGCCAAAGGCACAGCGCAGGATGGCCAGCGCACCGCGCGACACCACTTGGCGCACCTGGGCATAAGCCGGCACGGCGACGCCCTCTTCGGCGCATTGGGCCACCAGCGCGGCGTACAGATCCGGCGCGCTGTCCAGCAGCGTGCCGTCCAGATCAAAAAACACGCCGCGGATGGCGTCCGCGGCACTCATGCCGGCTTGCGTGCGGCAAGCAGGTAATTGACCGCCGTGCGTGTGCTGCGCCACGCCTTGCGCCGCAGCGGGTCGTAACCCAAACCGGACACATCGACCAGCGCCAGGCCCTGCTGACGCAACAGCCGCGCCAGCTCGGACGGCCGAATGAACTGCGCATAGTGATGGGTGCCGCGCGGCAACAGGCGCATGACGTATTCAGCCGCCACGATGGCCGTGGCAAACGCCAGCGGCGTGCGGTTCAAAGTAGACATGAAAAGCATCCCGCCAGGCTTGAGCATGGCCGACAAATCCGCCACCAGGGCCGATGCGTCCGGGACATGCTCAATGAGTTCCATGCAGCACACGGCGTCAAACGCCGCCGGTTCGGCCTGGGCCAGATCGGCTGACGACTGCACGCGGTAATCCACGCTCAGCTGCGATTCGTGCAGATGCAGCTGCGCCACCTCGATCACCTTGGGCGCCAGATCGATGCCGGTGACCCTGGCGCCGGCACGCGCCAAGGCTTCGCTCAGCAGGCCGCCGCCGCAGCCGACGTCGGCAACACGGGCGCCACGCAGCTCCACATGGCTGGCCACGTAAGCCAGGCGCACCGGATTGAGGTCGTGCAAGGGGCGCGACTCGCCGTCGGCATCCCACCAGCGAGACGCCAGCGCATCGAACCGCGCGATTTCCTGCGCACTCACATTGGTCGCCACGGACATGAGCTTCCTCGTCAGATGAGCTGCCAAGTGTAACTTGCACGCGCCCGTGGCATGGCACGACGCCCCGCCGCAGGCTTACGCTGCGGCGATGCGCTCACGCCAGGTGCGGGCCTTGGTCAGGATCGCCGGCACATCGACATCCACCAATTCACGGCCGGCCAACCGGCGCTGGCCGTTGATCCACACATCGGTCACCTGCTGGCGACCGGCGGCATACACCAGCTGCGAGGCAACGTGGTACAGCGGTTGCGTTTCCAGATCCGACAAACGCACCGCCGCCAGGTCCGCACACTTGCCTGGCTCGATCGAGCCGATGCGCGCGTCCAGCCCCAGCGCCTTGGCCCCGTGCAAGGTGGCGGCACGCAGCGCATAGGCTGCGTCGAATGCCGCCGCATCACTGGCCACGGCCTTGGCCAGCAATGCCGCCGTGCGCATCTCGCCAAACATGTCCAGATCGTTGTTGGATGCACAGCCGTCGGTACCCAGGGCCAGATTGACGCCCGCCTCACGCAGGCGCTGTGCCGGGCAAAAACCGGACGCAAGCTTGAGGTTGGATTCCGGGCAATGCACGACCGACACGCCCTCGGCGGCGCAGGCGGCAATTTCGCTATCGGTGAGTTGGGTCATGTGCACGGCGATCAGTCGGTCGTTGACCAGGCCCAGTTTCTGCAGGCGCTGGAAGGGGCGCAGGCCGCTCTCGGCCTTGGCGTCCTCGATCTCCTGCGCGGTCTCGTGCAGATGCAGGTGCACCGGGATGTCCATTTGATCGGACAACAGGCGGATGCGCTCGAAGCTGGCATCCGACACCGTATACGGCGCGTGCGGCGCAAACGCCGTGGTCACCAGACCGGCACCGCGAAAGTTGTCATGCACCTCGGTGGCGCGGGCAAAGTATTCGTCCTGGCTGCTGGCCCAGGCCGTGGGGAACTCGATGACCGGCAGGCCCAGCACGGCGCGGAACCCCATGCGCTGGTAGGTCGCACCGATCGCATCGGGGAAAAAATAATTCTCGTTGGCGCAGGTAGTGCCGCCGCGCAGCATTTCCGCCACCGCCAGCTCGACCCCGTCGCGCACGAATTCCGGACCCAGCACCCGCGCCTCGGCCGGCCAGATGTGCTCGCGCAGCCACACCATGAGCGGCAGATCGTCGGCCAGGCCGCGCAGCAGGGTCATCGGATTGTGCGTGTGGCTGTTGACCAAGCCCGGGATCAAGGCATGCTCGCCCAATACGACGCGCTCGCGCGGCGCAAATGCCGTCCGCGCGGCATCGATCGGCAACAGCGCGACGATGCGTCCGTCGCGCACCGCCACCGCGTGGTCATCAAGCACCACGCCGTGCGGCTCCACCGGAACCACCCAACGCGCCTCGATCAGCAGGTCGACCGGCTGCGGCGGCGTCGCGTCCATCACGGGGGCGCCGGGCAACTTACTTGACCCGGCTGACGTATTCACCCGAGCGGGTGTCGACGCGAATGACTTCATCCTGACCGACAAACAACGGCACGCGCACGACGGCGCCAGTCTCGAGCTTGGCCGGCTTGCCGCCGCCACCCGAGGTATCGCCGCGCACGCCCGGATCGGTCTCGACGATCTTCAGCTCGACGAAGTTTGGCGCCTGCACGGCAATCGGGCGGCCATTCCATAGCGTCACCACGCAATCTTCCTCGCCCTTGAGCCACTTGGCGGCGTCGCCGGCGGCAGCCTTGTCGGCCTGATGCTGCTCGAACGTGTCCGGCTGCATGAAGTGCCAGAACTCGCCGTCGGTGTACAGATACTGCATGTTGGTATCCATGACGTCGGCGCCTTCGAACGATTCGCTGGCCTTGAGCGTCTTTTCCACCGTGCGTCCGTTGAGCAGATTGCGGATGCGAATACGGGTAAAGGCCTGTCCCTTGCCGGGCTTGATGAACTCGGCTTCGACGATGGTGCATGGATCACCGTCGACGATGATTTTCACGCCGTTTTTGACGTCATTCAGGCCATAGCTCGCCATACAGAAAAACTCCGCGCTGGGTAAAGCCGCCGTCAACCGTGCAACTGGCGATCAGCGGTTAAGATAGAAGGCTTGTCGGGCGGCAAGCCCGAGGCAGGTCGCCCATGATAACCGCAAGCCCGGAAACACGCACCACGGATACCCCGCCCGCATTGGCCGATTGGCGGCAGCTGTGGCGCGAGGCCGTCACCGACGGACGCGAGCTGCTGGCCCTGGTGGGCCTGGAACATCTGGCCGACGCCCTGCCCGCCAACGACGCCGGCTTCGTCCTGCGCGTGCCGCGCGGATTTGTCGCACGCATGCGTCGCGGCGACCGCAACGACCCCTTGCTGCTGCAGGTGTTGCCGCAACTGGCCGAGCTGGAACAGACGCCCGGTTTCAGCCTGGACGCCGTCGGCGACATGGATGCGCGTGCCGCGCACGGCGTGCTGCACAAATACGAAGGCCGCGCCTTGCTCATCGCCAGCGGCACCTGCGCCGTCAATTGCCGCTATTGCTTCCGCCGGCACTTTCCCTATGGCGCGGAAATGGCTGCCGCCAAGCAATGGCGGGATGCGCTGGATTATCTGCGCGGCGACGATTCGGTAACCGAGCTGATCCTCTCCGGCGGCGACCCCTTGTCACTGGCCACGCACAAACTGGCCGAACTCAGCGCCGGGCTGGCGGATATTGCGCATGTACGGCGCATCCGCATCCACTCGCGTTTGCCGGTGGTCCTGCCTGAGCGCATCGACACCCCTTTCCTGGAATGGCTGGACAGCCTGCCGCAGCAAAAGGTGGTGGTCATCCACGCCAACCACGCCAATGAGTTCGATGCCAGCGTCGATGCCGCCTGCGCCCGCTTGCGCGCACACGGCGCCACGCTGTTCAACCAATCGGTGCTGCTGCGCGGCATCAACGACAGCGCCGATGCCTTGGCCGACCTTTCCGAGCGCATGTTTGCCGCCGGTGTCGTGCCGTATTACCTGCATCAGCTCGACCGCGTGCAGGGTACGGCGCACTTCGAGGTGGCCGATGCCGATGCCCTGGCGTTGATGGACGCGCTACGCGCGCGGCTGCCGGGTTACCTGGTGCCGCGGCTGGTACGCGAAGTCGCTGGCGACACGTCCAAGCGACCGGTGTAAACACGCGCGAGGCGGGGCGGCGCTGGTGCCCTCGGCCACAATCGGCTACAAATCATGCAAGGCCGGCGCCCATGGCGGCCTGCTGCACTCCCGCACCCGGGATTCCACACTGTCCGGCGGCACATGAAAAAAGACTACGTCATCAAGATGCTGTTCATCGAGAACTCGCTGGAACAGGCCGAGCAGATCATCAGCCTGCTGCGCAACTCCGGCATCGCCGTGCGCCCGGCGCGCGCCACCAATCTCGAACAGCTGCAGGACGCCAACGACGAACTGGAACCGGATGTGGTCATGTTCGACCCGGCAGTCAAGACGCTCAAGCTGGGCGAGGTCGTGCGGCTGCTGGATGTGTCCGGTCGCGACTATTCCCTGCTCGGCCTGGTCGACAGCATGGACAACGACACGGTTGCCACGCTCTTCGAGCACGGTGCGCGCGGCGTGGCCTCGCGGGCCAACGCCAAACAGTTGATTGCCGTGCTGCTGCGGGAATTCGATGCCTTGCAGACGCGGCGCAAGGTGCGTGCACTGGAGGCTTCGCTACGCGAGTCCGAGCGTCGCTGCGACGCTTTGCTCGATTCCTCCACCGACGCCATTGCCTACGTCCACGAAGGCATGCACGTGCGCGCCAACCAAGCGTATCTGGAGACCTTCGGCTACGCCAGCTACGACGACGTGATGGGTTTGCCGGTGCTGGACCTCATCGAGGCTGCCGACGCCGACCAATTCAAGGCCCAGCTGCGTGGCCACGCCCGCCACGCCAAGCTGCCGCCGCAAATGACCCTGCACGCACGGCGCGCCGACGGCAGCCACTTTGACGCCACGGTCGAGTTTGCCCCGGCCACGTTCGAGGGCGAGCCTTGCCTGCAGATCGTGTTCCGGCGCCAAGTGGTCGATCCAGACGTACTGGCACAACTGCAGCGCGATGCCGCCACCGGACTGTTCAATCGCGCGCACATGCTCGAGTGCATCGACGACGCGGTCGGCGCCGCGGCCAAGGGGCGCAAGGGACAGTCGCTGTTGCTGATTGAACCGGACAACTGGGTCGCCCTCGTCAGCGGCATCGGCATGGGCAACACCGACCAGCTGCTGTCGGGGTTTGCCGACCGCCTGCGCATCCTGCTGGGTACCGAAGACATGGCCGGCATGCTGGCCGACCACACCTTTGGCGTGGTGCTGGCATCGCGCCAGGACGATGCCATCAAGGCATGGATCGAAAGCCTGCAAAAGAGCATCAGCGGCGACATCTTCGACGTCGGCAGCCGCTCGATCACCGTCACCGCCAGTGTCGGCGGCAGCCTGCTGGGTGAGAAAAACGCCAATACCGAGTTGCTCCTGAACCAGGCCAGCCAGGCCTTACGCAGCGCCCAGACGCTGGGCGGCGGCAAGCTGGAACTGCACGACCCGGCGGCGCGCGAAAAGGCCGACGAAGAGCGCGACCGCTACTGGCTGGAATTGCTGCGCAAGGCACTCAAGGGCGAAGGCCTGGTGCTTTACCACCAGCAGGCGATCAGCCTGCAGGATGTCGATGGCGATTACTCGGAAATCCTGCTGCGCATGGATGGCCCGCAAGGCGAGGTGCTGCCCGGTTTCTTCATGCCCTTGGCGGAAAAGCACGGTCTGATCAAGGACATCGATCGCTGGGTGCTGCGCCACGCCGTGGAAGCGTTGCGCGAACGCGAGTCGAGTGGCCAGCCGACGGTGTACTTCGTCAAGCTGACGGCGGCGTCGCTGCAAGACGATACCTTGCTGCCATGGCTGTCCGCCGCGCTGGACAAGGCGGGGCTCAAGCACGGCCGCATCGTGCTGGAGATGACCGAGAGCAAGGTCATGACCTTGCTGCGACCGGCGCAGGAGTTCGTCAATGCGTGGCAGAAGCTGGGTGGGCAGTTTGCGCTGGAGCAATTTGGCTCCGGGCTCAACTCCTTCCAGCTGCTCAACCACGTCAATGCCGACTATCTGAAGATCGACCGCAGCTTCATGGCCGACCTGCCGCAGCACGAGGAAAACCAGAAGAAGATCACCGAGATCTGCGAACAGGCACACGAGCTCAAACGCGTCACCATCGCCGAGTGGGTCGAAGACGCCACCAGCACGTCATTGCTGTTTTCCTGCGGGGTCGATTTCGTGCAGGGCAACTTCCTGCAGGAGCCACAACGGCTCACGCCGTAATCGCCGGTCCCGGAAACACCACGTCAGCACCAGCCATGCGGTGGGCGCTCCCGTTGCCGCGACAGGTACACGAAAGCGCACCCGCACGTCGGTGCGGGTGCGCTGGCAAGCCAAAATCCTGCGCGTTTTTACTCGGCAGCGGCGGCAGCCGCCGCTTTGGCCTTCGCCTTGGCATTGGCCTTGGCGGTTGCTGCAGCGGCAACGTCTTCCTTGATGCGTGCAGCCTTGCCTTCCAGGCCCCGCAGGTAATACAGCTTGGCGCCGCGCACCTTGCCCTTGCGCTTGACGGTCAGCGAATCGATGGCCGGGCTGTGCGCCTGGAACACGCGCTCCACACCGGTGCCATGCGACATCTTGCGCACGGTAAAGGCCGAATGCAGACCGCGATTGCGCTTGGCAATGCAAATGCCTTCAAACGCCTGTACGCGCTCGCGACTGCCTTCCTTCACCTTGACGTTGACCACCACCGTGTCGCCGGGGGCGAACTCCGGCAGCTGACGGGTGATCTGCTCGGCTTCGAACTGTTCAATGATCTTGTTCATGGCAACCTCGGTGATGTTGGCGGCCATCCCGGTCGCCTGAAGCAGACAGCAGCCAGCCGTGGCCGCACTTTCAATGTTTGCCTTTCGCCGCATATTGGCGACGGAAGGTATCCAGCAACGCCCGCGATGTGTCGTCCAACTCGCATTGCGCCAGCAGATCGGGACGCCGTAGCCAGGTCCGCCCCAAGGCCTGCATCCGCCGCCAGCGCGCAATCGCTGCATGATCGCCGGACAACAGCACCTCGGGCACCGAACCCAGCGCATCATGCACCGGTTTGGCGTAATGCGGGCAATCGAGCAAACCCGTGGAGAAGGAATCCTCCACTGCCGACTGCGCATCGTTCAACGCACCTTCCTGCAACCGCCCAATGGCATCGATGATCACGCCTGCCGCCAGCTCACCACCGGACAGCACGTAATCGCCAATGGACAATTCCTCATCCACTTCCTGCGCGATGAAACGCTCATCGACGCCTTCGTAACGTCCACACACCACCGCGATGCGCGGCATCGCGGCCAATGCCTCCACCCGGGCCTGCGTCAGGCGTACGCCTTGCGGGCTGGGGTAAATCACATGCACCGGTTGCGCCTGCGCGCCGCGCACTGCCGTCAGCGCCTCACGCAATGGCTCAATCATCATCACCATGCCGGGGCCACCGCCATAGGACGTTGCATCCACACTGCGGTGCGGGTCATGCGTGTAATCACGCAGATTCCACACCTGCACCTCAAGCAAACCACGCTTCTGTGCCCGGCCGACCACGCCGACTGCGGCACAACTGCGCACAAAATCCGGAAACAGGGTCACGACATCAATGCGCATATGTCGCTCCTGTACCACGCACGGACGGATCAGAACGCCGGATCCCAGTCCACCACCATCTGCTGCGCCGCCAAATCCACTTGCAACACGACTGATCCGGGGACATACGGAATCAGCCGCTCACGCTTGTCGTCGCGCACCACCAGCACATCATTGGCGCCGGTGGCAAACAGATGGCTGACCTTGCCCAGCGCCAAGCCGTGGGCGGTGACAACCACCAAGCCTTCCAGATCCGCCCAGTAGTACTCACCTTCGGCAGTGGCGGGCAGCTGGCTGCGCGCGACCTGTATCTCGCAACCGACCAATGCCGCTGCCTGTTCGCGATCATCGACGCCAGGCAAGTGCGCAACCATGCCCTTGCCTTGCGCCCGGCCATGCACGCCGCTTGCCTCACGTTCACCACCCGGCGCCAGCACCAGCTGCCAGGGTTGGTAATCGAAGATGCGTAGTCGCGGCTCGGTCCAGGACTCGACCTTGACCCAGCCTTGCACCCCGTACAGCCCAACCACGCGACCAATCGGCACCCGCCGATCGGCAACTGCCATCTCAGGCCGCCGGTTGCAGCTTGCCCGCTTCCTTGACCAAGGCAGCCACCTTGTCGCTCATCTGCGCGCCCTTGGCCACCCACGCGTTGACGCGTTCGACGTTGAGCTCCAGACGCTTGTCCTTGCCCGAAGCCACCGGGTTGTAGAAGCCGATGCTCTCGATGTTGCGGCCGTCGCGCTTGTTGCGCTGATCGGTCACGATCACGTGATAGAAGGGGCGGCCCTTGGCGCCAGAGCGCGAAAGACGAATCTTGACCATAGTAAAAACTCCAGAGTCACCGCAGACGGCGACTGCAACACAAGGCGTGCACAGTAAACGCGGCATTTTAACGGGATTGGCGAAAAAAGGAAGGGCCACGAGGCTGATCCACCCTCATCGCCTGCGAAAATTGCTCAACGCGGCGGCGGTAGACCGCCCATGCCGCCCATGCCCTTCATCGCGCCACGCATCTGGCGCACCAGCCCCTTGCTGCCGCCACGCGAGAGCTTGGACATCATCTTTGCCATCTGCATGTACTGCTTGAGTACGCGATTGACGTCCGCCGGCTGCGTGCCCGAGCCCCGCGCCACGCGTGCACGGCGCGAGCCGTTGAGCAAATCCGGATGGCGGCGTTCCTTTTGCGTCATCGAGCTGATGATGGCAATCATGCGTTTCATCTCGCCGTCGTTGACCTTGGACTTGACGCTGTCCGGCAGGTTGGCGACGCCCGGCAGCTTGTCCAGCAAGCCGGCCAGACCGCCCATGTTGCCCATCTGTTCCAGCTGATCCTTCATGTCGTTGAGGTCGAAGCGCTTGCCTTTCATCACCTTCTGGGCAAGCTTTTGCGCCTTTTCCTGATCGACCTTGCGCTCGACTTCCTCCACCAGTGACAGCACATCGCCCATGCCGAGAATGCGCTGGGCAATGCGGTCCGGGTGGAACGGCTCCAGTGCGTCGGTCTTTTCGCCGGCGCCAATGAACTTGATCGGTCGCCCGGTCACGTAGCGCACCGACAACGCCGCGCCGCCGCGGGCATCGCCATCGGTCTTGGTCAGCACCACGCCCGTCAGCGGCAGTGCCTCGCTGAAAGCCTTGGCCGTGGTGGCGGCATCCTGGCCGGTCATAGCATCGACGACAAACAGCGTCTCGACCGGCGTGACCGCAGCGTGCAAGGCCTTGACCTCGGCCATCATTGCCGCATCGATATGCAATCGCCCGGCGGTATCTACCAGCAACACGTCGATCACTTCGCGCCGCGCCGCGGCCAGTGCCGCCTTGGCAATGGCCACCGGCTCCTCACCGGCTGCCGACGGGAAAAAGTTCGCGCCGACCTGGTCGGCCAGCACACGCAACTGCTCGATGGCCGCCGGGCGATAAACATCGCAGCTGACGACCATGACCTTCTTCTTGCGCCGCTCGATCAGCAAGCGGGCCAGCTTGGCCACCGTCGTGGTCTTGCCGGCACCCTGCAAGCCGGCCAGCAGCACCACTGCCGGCGGTTGCTGCGCCAGGTTCAAATCGGCATTGGCCGTGCCCATGACCGTGGTCAGCTCGTCGCTGACGACCTTGATCAGCGCCTGCCCGGGCGACAGGCTCTTGAGCACGTCTTGCCCCACCGCGCGCACCTTGATGCGCTGGATCAGCGCCTGCACCACCGGCAGGGCGACATCCGCCTCCAGCAACGCAATGCGCACCTCGCGCAGCGCCTCGCGGATGTTTTCATCGGTCAACCGGCCGCGGCCACGCAGGCGATTGACGGTGGTGGCAAGGCGTTGGCTGAGAGACTCGAACATGACGGACACGGGCAACAGGGTAATGCTCGAATATACCAGAGCAGGCCAAACGCCCTGCTGCAACCGGCGCCGCTGCTGTGCAACACTGTGCGGCCATGACCCTGCATGTCCTTGCCCTGCTTGCCGTTGCCTTGTACCTGTGCGCCGCACTGGGGCTGGCGCGCCCCCTGCTGACTGATCGCCAGCCGCTGCACCGGGTGGCGTTGACGCTGGCGGCGGCGGCCGTGGCGATCCACGCCGGCATCCTGCTTGGCGCCCATCGTGGCGTACTGGATTTGCACTTCTTTGCCGCACTGTCGCTGGTGGCATGCGTGATCGCCGCCATGACCCTGCTGGTCAATGCCACGCGACCAGTGGCCGCCCTCGGTGTGCTGGTGTTTCCGTTGGCAGCGGCATTGCTGGCCGTTGACAGCTTTGCCGCACCGCCGACCGTGCCGGTCGAAATGCCGTGGCCGATCAAGCTGCATGTCACCCTGGCGTTGGTCGCCTACAGCACACTATCGATTGCCACTTGCCTGGCCCTCTTCCTGGCCGTGCAGGAGCGCGCATTGCGTGTGCGCAAGTTCGGCATCTGGCTGCGCGCACTACCTCCGCTGACACGCACCGAGGCGCTGATGTTTCGCCTGATTCGCGGCGGCTTTGCCTTGCTGACGCTGGCCCTGCTGAGCGGCGCGCTGTTCATCGACAACATCCGCGCCCAGCATCTGGTGCATACCACGGTGCTGTCGATCCTGGCCTGGCTGGTATTCGGCACGCTGCTGTACGGCCGCTGGCGCCATGGCTGGCGCGGTCAGCGGGCAGTGCGCCTGACGCTGGCAGGCATGGCGGTTTTGCTGCTGGCGTTCTTCGGTTCGAAGTTCGTACTGGAACTGATCCTGCACCGGGCATTGCCGCCGCTGTAGCCGCAGTGCCTCATGGGGCGGCACACGCCCCGTGCCCTGTCCCGTAGGTGCCTGCCCGCGGGCGATGCTTTACCTTGATAGCGCACCAAAAAGCACCGCCCGCAAGCGGACTCCTACGATGGCAGTGGGCATATCTGCACCGCCACACCGCGCGCTCAGGCGTCGCGGCAGGCATCGATGGCTTGCACCAGCCGCTCCACCACGATCAATTCCATGTCGCCGATGCGCGCCTTCTTGGGTGCGTTGGCCTTGGGCACGATGGCGCGGCGAAAGCCGTGATGCGCTGCCTCGCGCAGGCGCTCCTCGCCGTTGGGCACCGGACGGATTTCGCCGGACAGGCCGACCTCGCCAAAGGTCACCGTATGCTCCGGCAGCGGCCGGTCACGCAGGCTGGACAGCACCGCCAGCAACACCGGCAAATCCGCGGCGGTTTCCTGCACGCGAATGCCGCCGACCACGTTGACGAAGACATCCTGATCGTAGGCCGCCACCCCACCGTGACGATGCAGCACCGCCAGCAGCATGGCCAACCGATTCTGGTCCAGGCCCAGCGCCACGCGCCGCGGATTGCCCAGCGAGGACTGGTCGACCAGCGCCTGCACCTCCACCAGCAGCGGCCGCGTGCCTTCGCGCGTGACCATCACCGCACTGCCGGCCGTGGCTGCCGAATGCGTGGACAGGAAAATGGCCGACGGATTGGGTACCTCGCGCAAGCCACGGTCGGACATGGCAAACACGCCCAGCTCATTGACCGCGCCAAAGCGGTTCTTGAACGCGCGCAGCACGCGGAAGCGGCTGCCGGCCTCGCCCTCGAAATACAGCACGGCATCGACCATGTGCTCCAGCACACGCGGACCGGCAATGCCGCCTTCCTTGGTGACGTGCCCGACCAGGAACACCGCCGTGCCGGTTTCCTTGGCAAACCGCGTGAGCTTGGCTGCCGCCTCGCGCACCTGGCTGACCGAGCCCGGCGCCGCCGGCAGCAGCTCGGTCCAGATGGTCTGGATGGAATCGATGACCAGCACCTGCGGATGCATTGCCGCAGCTTGTTCAAGGATGCGTTCGACACAGGTTTCGGCCAGCGCCTGCAGCGGCTCCAGCGGCAAGCCCAGCCGCTGCGCACGCGACGCCACCTGTGAAAGCGACTCTTCGCCGGTGACGTAGACGCTGGGCAATTGCGTGCCCAGCGTGCCCAGCACCTGCAGCAGCAAGGTGGATTTGCCGATCCCCGGATCACCGCCAATCAGCACCACCGACCCCTGCACCAGGCCGCCGCCCAGCACCCGATCCAGTTCACCGATGCCGGTGGCCACGCGTGCCTCGGCGACCTGCGCCACGGCAGTCAGCGGCGTGACGACGGCCGCGCCTGCCGCCTTGCCGGCATAGTTGGAGCGCTGCGCGCCGACCGACACGGCCGCCGTCGCCGCCGGCGCGACGACAAAGGCGCTGAGCGTGTTCCAGCGCCCGCACGCCACGCACTGTCCTTGCCACTTGTTGTGCTCGGCACCGCACTCGGTGCATACGTAGGCGGTTTTGGCCTTGGCCACGATACTTTCCCCGCAAAACTGTCAAAGCCGCCGACCGGCAGACACACCGCCGGCGTCAGGCATTCGCGCGCCATCGCCAGGCGAAGGCACGCCCGAAGCGCATCAGTCGAACGAACCGGCAAAGGAATCCGGCGCAAAGTTGCTGAACTTGGTGTACTGCCCGCGGAACGTCAGCTTGCAGGTGTCGGTCGGACCGTTGCGCTGCTTGCCGATGATGATCTCGGCAATGCCTTTGTCGGCCGATTCCTTGTTGTAGTACTCGTCGCGGTAGATGAACATGATGACGTCGGCGTCCTGCTCGATGGCGCCGGACTCGCGCAGGTCGGACATCATCGGCCGCTTGTCGGCGCGCTGCTCCAACGAGCGGTTCAGCTGCGACAAGGCCATTACCGGCACATTCAACTCCTTGGCCAAGCCCTTGAGCGAGCGCGAGATTTCGGAAATCTCCGTGGCGCGATTTTCCTTGCTGCCCGGCACCGCCATCAGCTGCAGGTAATCAACGACAATCAGCCCCAGCCCGCCATGCTCCCGATGCAGCCGGCGCGCGCGCGAACGCAGCTCCACCGGTGACAGGCTCGGCGTGTCGTCAATGAAGATCTTGGCGTCCGACAGGATGGCGATGGCGTTGGAGACGCGCGGCCAGTCCTCCTCCTCCAGATCGCCATTGCGCAGCCGTTGCTGATGCACCAGCCCGACCGAGGAAATCAGGCGAAACGCCAGCTGCGAGGCGGACATTTCCATGGAGAACACGGCCACCGGCTTCTTGTCGTGCAGCGCGGCGGTTTCGGCAATGTTGAGCGCAAACGCGGTCTTGCCCATCGACGGACGTGCGGCGACGATGACCAGGTCGGACGGCTGCAGACCAGAAGTGAGTGTGTCCAGATCGGCAAAACCCGTGCTGATCCCGGTAAGCTGGCCGCGATTTTCGTAGCGCTCGCTCAGCAAGCGGAAGGCATCCCTGACCGCATCGCGCATCGACACCGAATCCTTCTTGCCACGTGCGCCGGATTCGGCAATGTGGAACACGCGTTGCTCGGCGTTTTCCAGCACCTCCTGCACGCTCTTGCCTTCGGGCCGGTAACCATCCTCGGTGATGGAGGTGCCGGCATCGATCAGCTGGCGCATCACCGACTTCTCGCGCACGATCTCGGCATACGCGGTGATGTTGGCCGCGCTTGGCGTGCTGTTGGCCAGCTCGATGAGATAGCCGGCGCCACCCGCCATTTCGACCAGCCCGTTGCTCTCGAACCAATCGCCCAAGGTCACCGCATCGCACGGCATGCCCTTGTTGGCCAGCTCGTTGATCGCGCGCCAGATCAGGCGGTGATCCTTGCGGTAGAAGTCGCCCTCTGCCAGGCGATCCGCCACGCGATCCAGTGCCTCCGGAGCGAGCATCAAGCCACCCAATACCGATTGCTCGGCATCGATGGAATGCGGTGGTACGCGCAAGGCCTCGACGGCGGCGCTGGCAGACTGTGTTTTGGAAACAACCGGCATCGGACACCCTCGCAACAGGAACGATCAACACGCCGACGCGGTGCATTTCATCGTGGCACTGACCCTCATCATACGCGGCGCCATCTCACCCGCCGAGACAACAAGTCTGTGGATAAGCTGTGATTTGCGGGGGATAAAACCGGTGGCACCGGCGACTTGTGTGCGACCCAATCCATACGTCGGCCGCCAGCGCCCCTGGCACGCTGATCATTCGCCCGCCCAAACGTCGATGGGCGCCTTTCGGCGCCCATCGACTGGCATGTGGCAAACCGTCAGGCGCTTACTTGTCGCTGACGATGATGACCTTGACCGTGGTCTGCACATCGGCGTGCAGGCTGAGCGGGACGTCGTATTCACCCAGGTTGCGCAGCGGGCCTTCGGAGAGGATGACCTCGCCCTTGCTGGCCGGATGGCCGGCACTGCGCAGGGCCTCGGCGATGTCACGCGGGCTGACCGAACCAAACAGCTTGCCTTCGGCGCTGGCATGCGCGGCAATGGTCACCGCCACGTCAGCCAGGTCGGCCAGGCGCTTCTGTGCCTCGCCCAAGGCCTCGTTGGCCTTGGCCTCGTACTCGGCACGACGCTGTTCAAACGCCGCCAGGTTGGCGGCGTTGGCACGCACGGCCTTGCCTTGCGGCAGAAGGAAGTTGCGGCCGTAACCCGGCTTGACGTTGACCTTGTCGCCCAAGGTGCCGAGGTTGCGGACTTTCTGCAGAAGAATGAGTTCCATGATTTGTACCTTTCGTTAGCGCCGACAGGGCCGACGCAGCCTGGACGGGTGTCCGAATGGAGCGGGCAACCGGGGACCAGGAACGGAGGAACAAAAGCAGTACAGATCGACACGGTGTCGTGTCGCCGGCTCTTGGCTTCTACCGTTTCCCGTTCCCTTGTCGCCGTCCCTTAGCTCAATCAGATGTCGTGGTTGTCGGTGTACGGCAGCAACGACAGGAAGCGCGCGCGCTTGATGGCCGTGGCCAGCTGGCGCTGGTAGCGTGCCTTGGTGCCGGTGATGCGGCTGGGCACGATCTTGCCGTTCTCGGTCACGTACTGGCGCAGCGTGTTGAGATCCTTGTAATCGATCTCCTTGACGCCTTCAGCGGTGAACCGGCAGAACTTGCGACGGCGGAAAAACTTGGACATGGTCGAATTCCTCTTCAGTCGTCGTTGTGGTGGTGATCGTGGTCGCCGTGGCTTTCGCCATCGTCATCGCGGCGGCGCGAAGACTTGGCGTCGTCCTTTTCCTTGCTCTTGATGATGAACGACGGCTCGCTGTCACTGGCCACATCGGACTCGTCACGACGGATGATCAGATGCCGCAGCACCGCATCGTTGAAGCGGAAACCCGACTCCAGCTCGCCCAGCACGGTCTGGCTGGCCTCGATGTTGAGCAGCACGTAGTGCGCCTTGGCCAGGTTCATGATCGGGTACGCCAACTGCCGGCGACCCCAATCTTCCAGGCGGTAGATCTTGCCGCCGTCGCTCTCGATCAGCGTCTTGTAACGCTCGATCATGGCGGGGACCTGCTCGCTCTGGTCAGGATGGACCAGAAACACGACTTCGTAATGACGCAATGTCATTGATGGTGGCTCCTTGTGGATGCGGCCCGCAGGCCTGACAGCCTCCCGCCGATCGCGGTGAGGCAAGTTGCCGCTGCCTTGGCGTCGCATTTGCGGCGCAAGGCGCAGGCAGGCCGGCGATTGTACAGGCGGCGCGGCGTCCGGTACAAGCAACGTGGCGTGGTTTCAGCCGACGGTGAAGCTTCCGCCGCAGCCACACTCGGCGGTGGCATTGGGGTTGTGAAACACGAAGCCGGATTTCAGACCCTGGCGCTCGAAGTCGATCACCGTGCCGTCCACCAGTGTCGCGTTGGCGTCGCTGACCACCAACGGCAGGCCGTCGATCTCGATCACGTTTTCGCCGGCATCCAGGGTCTGCGCCAGGTCCACGACATAGCCAAAGCCCGAGCAGCCGGTGCGCTTGATGCCAAAACGCACGCCCACCGCGTCCGGCGCGTTGCCCAGGAACTGGCGCATGCGGGCACTGGCGGCAGGCGTGACGGTAATGTTCATGGCGGCGATACCTTTGAGGGACGGCGCGACTCGCGACCGGGGCAATGCCTACATTATCATGGCGCTTTGCCCGCTCGCGGCAGTACCGCGCAGGCCCACGCAGGAGTTGCACCATGGCCACGGCCGCCGCGTCGTATTGCAGTGTCAAACAAGCCCTGTCCGGCGCCGTTCCGGCCGGCAGCGAAGTTACCGTGCGCGGCTGGGTGCGCACCCGACGCGACTCCAAGGCCGGCCTGTCGTTCGTCAACGTGACCGACGGCTCGTGCTTCGCGCCGATCCAGGCCGTGGTGCCGGCCAGCCTGGCCAACTACGAAAGCGAGGTGAAGCACCTCACCGCCGGCGCCAGCGTGATCGTCAGCGGCACGCTGGTGGCCTCGCAAGGCAAGGGGCAGGCGTTCGAGATCCAGGCCGGCAACGTGGTGGTGGTCGGCCTGGTGGACGACCCGGAAACCTATCCGATCCAGCCCAAGCAGCACTCGATGGAATTCCTGCGCGAAGTTGCGCACCTGCGCCCGCGCACCAACCTGTTTGGCGCGGTCACGCGTATCCGCCACACCATGATGACGGCCATCCACCGGCACCTGACCGAACAAGGCTTCTTCTGGGTCAACACGCCGATCATCACCACCTCCGATGCCGAAGGCGCCGGCGACATGTTTCGCCTGTCCACGCTGGACCTGACCAACCTGCCGCGCGATGCGCACGGCAAGGTGGATTTCCGGCAGGATTTCTTTGGCCGCGAGGCGTTCCTGACCGTCTCCGGCCAACTCAACGTCGAGGCCTATGCGCTGGCGATGAGCCGCGTGTACACCTTCGGCCCGACCTTCCGTGCCGAGAACTCCAACACCGCGCGCCATCTGGCCGAGTTCTGGATGTGCGAACCGGAGATCGCCTTTGCCGACCTGGCCGCCGATGCCGACTGCGCCGAGGGTTTCCTCAAGGCCATCTTCAAGGCCGTGCTGGACGAGCGCGCCGACGACATGGCCTTCATTGCCGAGCGCGTGGCAAGCGATGCCGTCACACGCATGGAAGCGTTCATCGCCGAGCCGTTCGAGCGCATCGAATACACCGAGGCCATCGCCATCCTGCAAAAGTCCGGACAGAAGTTTGACTACCCGGTGGCGTGGGGTGTCGACCTGCAGACCGAGCACGAGCGCTATCTGGCCGAACAGCATGTCGGCCGTCCGGTAGTGGTGATGAATTACCCCGAGGCGATCAAGGCCTTCTACATGCGCCTGAACGACGACGGCAAGACGGTGGCGGCGATGGACGTGCTGGCGCCCGGCATCGGCGAGATCATCGGCGGCAGCCAGCGCGAAGAACGACTGGATTACCTCGACCGGCGCATGGCACAGTTTGGCCTGGATCCGACCACCTACAGCTGGTACCGCGACCTGCGCCGCTACGGCACGGTGCCGCATGCCGGCTTCGGCCTCGGCTTCGAGCGCCTGTTGGTGTACATCTGTGGCCTGTCCAACATTCGCGACGCCATCCCCTACCCGCGCGCCGCCGGTTCGGCCCAATTTTGATGCGCACACACCATCGTCTTCCCCACATGTCACGCCTTGCCGGCGCGCTGGCGCTGGTTGCCGCCCTTGGCAGCCTTGGCGCCTGCCACACCGCCAAGGTGCTGATCCCGCCCAATCTGCGCCCGGCCGCCGAGGACGCCACCGTCACGCGCCAGCAGGCACTGGACCAACTGCGCGCGGCCACGCCGTGCTGCACCAACTTCGCGGATTTTTCCTATCGCACGCTGCTGCCGTGGCAACCCAAGCGCTTCAAGCTGGGCGGCGGCGGCATGGTCGCCAACCTCGACGGCACGCACAGCTATTTCCTGACCTTCCGCCTGCCCGGTGACGCCAAGCTGCCGTACCGCATTGCCGTCAAGGCCGAGCTGAGCGGACGCTGGCTGCACTCCAGCTATCTGTTTGCGCCAACCATGGTGCTGCTGGACGACGGCTTCCAGCTCATTGCGCGCAAGGACATCAACCTGTGCGAGCACATGGGCTGGGGCAGCGAAACCACCGGCGCCTTCGGCAGCTTCACCGTCGATCAACCACAAGCGCGCTACCTGCTGATCTACAGCTCTGCCGCGCAGCAAAATGGCGGCACTTACTGGGAACAGTCGCCAGCCGCGTTTTCCACCAAGGCGACGTTGCAGATGAGTTCCACCGGCAGCTTCAAGCTGCCGCACGGGCCGGACGGCACGCTGTGGGTCGGCATGATGAACGACACCTACGCCAAGGCCGTGGACAACGCCATCTGCAAGAAACACAGCGAAGGCGACGGCGTGCTCAACACCTTGCGCACCGCGCTGCCGGCCGTGCCCTGGATCGAAGGCAGGAAGCCAGCGACCAAGCCCGCCGCCGATGACGCCGGCAAACCTGCCGACGGCGGGCACTGAGCATGATCTATCTCTACGTCGGCTTGCTGCTTGGCGGTGTCGCCTGCTTCGCGCTGGCACTCATCGCGCAATGGCGCATTGCCCGGCGCTTGCGCCAGCGCCATCCGCAGCAGTGGCAGATCATCGCCCAGCCCGAACACGATGCGGCCACGCGGCTGCAGACCTGGGCCCGCTTGCAGCGCGCCTTGCGCTCGCCGATCCTGCCGGCGCTGGACGACCGGACCATCACGGTCTGGCGCCACTTCTGGCGCTATGGTCCATGGCTGGGCTGGATTTGCTGGCTCGCAGCCGTCGGCATGCGCTGGCTGCTGGCCTGAACACGCCGCGGGGGCACACCATGCAACTGGATCTCACCGGACGCCACGCCGTCGTCGGCGGCGGCTCGCAAGGCATCGGCGCCGCGGCCGCACACGAACTGGCCGCGCTGGGCGCCGACGTCACCCTGCTCTCGCGCAACGCCGACACGCTGGGGCACGCTGCTGACGTATTGCCGCAAGTACACGCCAACCAGCATCACGACTGGCATGCCGTGGACAGTGCCGACACCGCTGCGCTGGCGCGCACCATCGATGCCATCACGGCAGCGGCGCCGGTACATATCCTCATCAACAACACCGGCGGCCCGCCGGCCGGCCCGGCGCAGACTGCCACGGTCGGCGCCTTCGAGCACGCCTTCCGCCAGCACTTGCTGGCCAACCAGACCCTGCTGCAAGCCGTGCTTCCGGGTATGCGTGAGGCGGGCTACGGGCGCATCGTCAACGTCATTTCCACGTCGGTGAAGGAGCCCATCGCGGGCTTGGGCGTATCCAACACCGTGCGCGCTGCGGTGGCGGCGTGGGCCAAGACGCTGGCCTCGGAGCTGGCTGCCGACGGCATCACCGTCAACAACGTGCTACCCGGCTACACGCGCACGCAGCGCCTGGACAGCCTGCTGGCTGGCCGTGCGCAGGCGGGTGGTCGCAGCATCGACACCGTCGCGCAGGACATCCTCGCCAGCGTGCCGGCCGGACGCTTTGGCGAGGCCACCGAAATCGCCGCGGTGATCGCCTTCCTGTGCACGCCCGCGGCGGCCTACGTCAACGGCGTCAGTCTTGCGGTCGATGGCGGCCGCACGCGCGCATTGAGCTGACGCCGCGCCGGCATACGCCCGCGTGCGGTGCAATGCCGGCACCCCTCGCTCTAAGATGACGCCATGCCGAGCCTGCGCCTTGCCAACCTGATCGATGGTCGCCCATGCGCGCCGCAGGCAGACCGTTGGCTCGAGGTTGCCGAGCCGGCTACCGGTGCCTGCTTCGCCCACTGCCCGGATTCCACCGCAGCCGATGTTGACGCCGCAGTGGCTGCCGCCGAGCGCGCCGCACCCGGCTGGGCGCACACACCGGCACCGCAGCGCGCGGGCATGTTGTCGCGGCTGGCGGATCTGCTAGAACACCGGCTGGAGGAATTCGCCGCACTGGAATCGCGCGACAGCGGCAAGCCACTGGCCTTGGCGCGTTCACTGGATATCCCGCGCGCCGTCAGCAACCTGCGCTACTTTGCCGCCGCCATCCAGACCTGGGCCAGCCAGGCGCACGCGATGCAAACCGGCGCGGTGGGCACTGGCGCCATCAATTACACGCTGCGTGAGCCGCTGGGCGTAGTCGGCTGCATCAGCCCGTGGAACCTGCCGTTGTACCTGTTTACCTGGAAGATTGCCCCGGCGCTCGCCACCGGCAACACCGTGGTGGCCAAGCCGTCCGAGCTCACGCCATGCACGGCGGCGGCACTCGGTGAGCTCAGTATCGAGGCCGGTTTCCCGCCAGGCGTCCTGAACATCATCCATGGTCGCGGCGCCGAGGCCGGACAGGCCATCGTCGCGCACGCAAAGGTGCGTGCCGTGTCGTTCACCGGCAGCACCACCACCGGCGCGCACATCGCCACCACCGCCGCCACACAATTCAAGAAAATCTCGCTGGAAATGGGTGGCAAGAATCCGGCCATCGTCTTTGCCGACGCCGATTTGTCCGACGCGCACATGGATGTCATCGTGCGCTCGGGCTTTGCCAATCAAGGCGAAATCTGCCTGTGCGGGTCGCGGTTGCTGGTACAACGCTCGATCTACGCGACGTTTCGCGAACGCTACCTGCAACGCGTGCAGGCACTGCGCGTCGGTGATCCGCTGCAAGCCGACACGGATCTGGGCGCGCTGGTGTCGCGCGCCCACTTTGACAAGGTCACGGGCTGCATTGCCCAGGCGCGTGCCGAAGGCGGCCAATTCCTGTGCGGCGGCGAAGCCGTGCAGGTGCCGGGACGCTGCGCCGGCGGCTGGTTTGTCGCGCCGACGGTCATCGAAGGCCTGCCCAGCAGCGCCTGTACCAACCAGCAGGAAATCTTCGGCCCGGTCGTCAGCCTGCTGCCGTTCGACGGCGAGGCCGATGCACTGCGCATCGCCAACGACAGCCGCTATGGCCTGGCCGCATCGTTGTGGACTGGCGACCTGTCGCGTGCCCATCGCCTGGCTGCACAGCTCGACTTCGGCATCGTGTGGATCAACTGCTGGCTGCTGCGCGACCTGCGCACGCCATTTGGTGGTGCGCGCCAATCGGGCTTCGGCCGCGAAGGCGGCACCGACGCGCTGCAGTTTTTCACCGAGCCCAAAAACATTTGTATCCGCTACTGACTCGCATCCACTACCGACAGGAAGGCGATGAATTCACTGGAAGACCTGCTGGCCAGCAACCGGCGTTGGGCGCAACGCGTCACGCAAAAACAGCCGGATTTCTTCAACAAACTTGCCCAACAGCAGGCGCCGGAATATCTGTGGATCGGCTGCTCCGACTCACGCGTGCCGTCTACCCAGATCGTCGACCTGCCTCCCGGCGAGATCTTCGTGCATCGCAACGTGGCCAACGTGGTCGTGCATACCGACTTGAATGCGCTGAGCACGATCCAGTTCGCCGTGGACGTGCTCAAGGTCAAGCACATTCTGGTCGTCGGCCATTACGGTTGCGGCGGCGTGGCGGCGGTGCTCAAGCAATCGCATCTCGGCTTGATCGACAACTGGTTGCGACACATTGGCGACATTGCCCTCAAGCATGAGGACAAGCTGGGTCCGTCGCTCGACTTTGCCATACGCCACGCCCGCCTGTGCGAGATCAACGCCATCGAGCAGGCCGTCAACGTGTGCCATTGCACCATCGTGCGCGACGCATGGGAACGCGGCCAGCAGCTGGCCGTGCACGCCTGGATTTACGGCCTGCACGATGGCTACATCACCGACCTCGGCCTGGATGTGCGCGCCCATGGGCAATTGCCGGCCGCCTATGTCGACGTCATGGCCAAACTCACCACCCGCTGGGGTATCCAAGCATGAATACCGGACTGCGCACCGACACCGCACCGACACCTGTCGGCGCCTACCCGCATGCACGGCAGGTGGGCAATCTGCTGTTCCTGTCCGGCGTGGGACCACGCTTGCCGGGCACCGACGTCGTGCCTGGCAATGTCCACGATGCCGACGGCAAGCTGGTGGGGCATGACATCGAGGCCCAGTGCCGGCAGGTGTTTGCCAACGTGCGCGCCGTGCTGACCGCTGCCGGCGCGCGTTGGGAAGACCTGCTCGACGTAACCGTATTCCTCACCGACATGGCGCACGACTTTTCCGCCTACAACAAGGTCTACGCCGAATACTTCGCCGGCGTCGATGCCTGTCGCACCACCGTCGGCATCACCGCGTTGCCGACGCCGATCGCCATCGAGTTGAAGTGCGTGGCCGCCATCGATCCAACCTCACGCTAACCGGGCACGCACGCCGCGACAGGCTTCAACGCTGGGTCAAGGCCAGCAGGTCGGCAATCGGCGTGCGGACGCTGGCCGCCTTGGCTTCGTCCCAGGCCAGGCTGTCTTCGTCCATGTAATTGCACTGCGCCAATTCCAGCTGGATGGCGTCCACGCCATGCGCCGGATCGCCGTAGTGACGGGTAATGTAGCCTCCCTTGAAGCGACCATTGACGGCATGCGTTCGGACGTCCGCACGCTCCAGCCGCGCCTGCAGCCGGGATTGAAGTTCCGTGCGGCAACTGCTGCCACCGTCCGTGCCCAGGTTGAAATCCGGCAGGCGTCCGGCAAACAGCATCGGCACCTGGCTGCGGATGGAGTGGCCATCCCACAACACGGCATGACCGTGGATCGCCACCAGGCGCGCAAGTTCGCGCGCCAGCGCATCGTGGTAGGGCTGCCAGAACGTCGCGATCCGCTGCTGCACTTCCGCCGGCGTCGGCAGGTGACCGTCGGCGTAAAGCGGCACACCATCAAAGCCGATGGTCGGCACCACACTGGTTTCGCGCTGGCCGGGATACAACGGCTGGCCATCGCGCGGGCGGTTGAGATCCACCACGTAGCGCGACACCAGCGGCGTGATCACGCTGGCGCCCAGCGCTGCGGCCAGCGGCGCATACAAGCGCGCCACATGCCAGTCGGTATCGATCGAACGCCGTGCCGCCGGCAGCATCCGCGCGGCCAGCGCCTCGGGAATCACGCTGCTGTCGTGCGGCAGACTGATCAGCAGCGGTGCGTGGCCCTGGTGCAAGGTGAAATGGTCCATGCGCGCAGTGTACTGCCCGTCCCCGGCACGCACTTCCGGCATCGCGCCCATGGCCGCCGGCATCACGCACTACAATGACCGACTACTTTGTGGAGGAAGCTCTTGGCCAAGCCCAATTATTCATACGAGAAACGCCAGCGCGAACTGGCCAAGAAAAAGCAGAAGGACGCCAAGGAAGCACGCAAGCGCGCCGAACGCGAAGCGGCCAAGGGACACGGGCAACCGGCTGCCGACAGCGCCAGCGAGGAGCAATGACCCCAGGCGGCGACGTCACCCGTCAGCCGTGATCACGCGTCGGCAGTTTCCATTGCGGGCGGACGAAGTGGCAGGTATAGCCGTCTGGATAGTGCTGCAGATAATCCTGATGCTCGGGCTCGGCGGCCCAGAACTCGCCGGCGCCCACCACCTGCGTCACCACCCTGCCCGGCCACAGGCCTGAAGCGTCCACATCGGCAATGGTGTCCAGCGCGACGCGCTGCTGCTGTGGCGTGGTGTAGAAGATGGCCGAGCGATACGAACTGCCGCGGTCGTTGCCTTGCCGGTCCGGCGTGGTCGGGTCATGAATCTGGAAAAACAGCTCCAGCAGCGCGCGGTAGCTCAGCACCTGCGGATCAAACATCAGCTCGATCGCCTCGGCGTGTCCAGCGTGATGGCGATAAGTGGCGTCGCGCACCGTGCCGCCGGTGTAGCCCACGCGGGTGGACAACACGCCGCGCTGCTTGCGCAGCAAATCCTGCATGCCCCAGAAGCAGCCGCCGGCCAGTACCGCACGCTCGTGACTCACGGCGTGCCCTCCACCTGATCGAGATAATCGCCGTAGCCAGCGGCGGCCATGTCCGCGCGTGGCACGAAGCGCAGCGATGCGGAATTGATGCAATAGCGCAAGCCGCCGCGCGCCACCGGACCATCGTCAAAGACGTGGCCCAGGTGGCTGTCGCCATGCGCCGAACGCACTTCGGTGCGGATCATGCCATGCGTGTGGTCGCGCAGTTCATGCACATTGGCCGGCTCGACCGGCTTGGTGAAGCTTGGCCAGCCGCACGGCGAATCAAACTTGTCCGACGATGCGAACAGCGGCTCGCCAGACACCACGTCGACATAAATGCCAGGCGCGTGATTGTGCAAATACTCGCCGGTGCCGGGGCGCTCGGTGGCGCCTTGCTGCGTGACGCGATACTGCTCCGGCGTCAGCGCCGCCACCGCAGCAGGGTCTTTGCTGTAAGCCATGACACACCTCTCCAATCCGCAGCCGGGGGATCACCATGCTAGAGCGGATCCGCGCCTCGCGCCTGACCTGAGGGCGCACCACGCCGATAACGCTGGCGCCAGCATCCGCGCCGTCCAGGATACTGCCCTTGCGTCGCCGGGATGTCAAACACCTGACGCAGATAAGCCACGTACGCCGGGTCGTCGCACATGTTCTTGCCCGGCGAGTCACTGAGCTTGGCCACCGGCTGGCCGTTGCAGCGGATCATCTTGATCACGATCTGCAACGGCGTCGGGCCGACATCGTTGGTGAGATTGGTGCCCACGCCAAACGCCAGGACGCAGCGGCCATGGAAGTGGGCGTACAGGCGCATCACCGTGGGAATGTCCAGGCCATCGCTGAACACCAGCACTTTGCTGCGCGGGTCGACGCGATTGGCCTGATAGTGCGCCAGCACCTTCTCGCCCCAATCAAACGGATCGCCGGAATCATGCCGGGTGCCGTCAAACAACTTGCAGAAGTACATGTCGAAGTCGCGCAGGAAGGCGTCCAGGCCGTAGACGTCCGACAGCGCAATGCCGAGGTCGCCGCGATATTCCTTCGCCCACGCCTCCAGCGCGGCAACCTGTGAATCGCGGAGGCGCGGGCCGAGCGCCTGATGCGCCTGCAGATACTCATGCGCCAGCGTACCCAGCGGCGTGAGGCCCAGCTTGCGCGCCAGCCAGACGTTGCTGGTGCCGGCCAGCTGCACGCCCAGTCCATCCCGCAACGCCGCCACCACCTCCTCGTGCCATACGCGGGAATGGCGCCGACGCGTGCCGTAATCGGCAATGCGGCAATCCGCGAAGCCGGTGGTATCGCGCAGCAGCGCCACCTTGGCCTGCAGCCGGCGCCGGCCTTCGACCAGATCCACGCCAGCACCGACGTGGCGGAAATACACCTCGTTGATGATTGCCAGCAACGGCACCTCAAACAGGATCGTGTGCAGCCACGGTCCACGGATATGCAGATCGATTTCGCCGTCGACGGTGGTCGAGGCGCGCAGGTCGACATACTTGGCATTGAGCTGGAACAGGCCAAGGAAGTCGACGAAGTCACTCTTGATGTAGCGCCAGCCGCGCAGGTAATCGAGCTCGTCGGCGGCAAAGCGCAGTTGGCACAGCGCGTCCAGCTCGGCGCGGATTTCGTCGATGTACGGCGCCAGGGCAATACCCGGGTTGCGACACTTGAAGCGGTATTCCACCTGCGCGGCGGGATACTGGTGCAGCACCACCTGCATCATGGAAAACTTGTACAGGTCCGTATCGAGCAACGATTGAATGATCATCAGCACCCGGCAACCAGCAGCGGCGCGCAACGGCGCCACGGGCATTATCCACGCCCGATACGCAATGCCCCGCCGCGCAGCGACGTGCCGGCCATGAGCCACGACGCCGTCCCGCTGCTCACCCAGGCCACCGCCGAGGCACTGCACGCCGCGCGCCAGGCTGGCATCGGACACCTGTCCTGCTCGCTGGACCTTGGCGTCTCCATGGACAACGTCTTGCTGCAAGCCGCGCAGTGGCAATGGCACGGCCAGCGTTATCCCTATCCACCCAAGCTCAAGCCACGCACCATCCACTACTGGGACGGCGACGCCTTCACGCCAGTGGCGCGCTACACCGACGCGCTGATCAAGCTGGTGCCCACGCCGTGGGGGCCGCCGACATTCGAAATCGACGGCATCAAGATGTTGCCCAGCCAGCGCGAGTCGCCCATGGTCGATGCGCAGCGCAAGGTGGCGTTGATCGCCCCGCACGGCAAGGCCGTGCTCGATACCTGCGGCGGCCTGGGCTACTTTGCCGCCTGCTGCCTGGCCGCTGGCGCCGCCCACATCCAGTCGTATGAAAAGCGCGCGGACGTGTTGTGGCTGCGCACGCTCAACCCGTGGTCGCCGGATCCGGCACAGGCGGCCCACGCCGGCCGCCTCACGCTGACCCATGGCGATGTGTGCGCCGCCATCACCGACCTGGCCGATGGCTGCATGGACGCGGCGCTGCACGACCCGCCACGGATCAGCATTGCCGGCGAACTGTATGCGCAGGCGTTCTATGCCCAGCTCGCACGCGTGCTGCACCGCGGTGGCCAATTGTTCCACTACACCGGCGCGCCCAACAGCCGCAGTCATGGCCGCGACCTGCCACGCGAAGTGGCGCGACGGCTGGAAGCTGCCGGCTTCAAGGCGCAGCCCGTGCTGGATGGCGTCTACGCGACACGCCGTTAGCAGGACGTGCCGCCGCGACACCCGGACTCACGCGATCGGGCAACGTCCGACACCATGGTAAAATCGTGCGCTGTCCTCCCGCAGGCGCACCATCATGACCAACACGACGACTTATCCCATCGGCACGCCGGGCGCGGCCTGGGGGCCGGACGAGGTCGCGCAATGGCGTGCGCTGCAGACCCGCAAGCGCAGCTACGCCGACGAGGTGCAAAGCGTCATCGATGGCCTGCGCCAGCGCTTCGAAGTGACGCAGTACGGCGAGCTGGACTACGCGCCCGACCGCTATCCGCTGTTCGCGCTCAGGAGCCATGGCTGGCGCGATGACCGGCCATGCATGCTGGTCACCGGCGGCGTGCATGGCTACGAGACCAGTGGCGTGCACGGCGCGCTGCGATTTGCGCAACAACACGCGGCAAGCTACGCCGATCGTGCCAATCTCATGATCGTGCCTTGCGTCAGCCCTTGGGGCTACGAGCGCATCCATCGCTGGAATCCGCTGGCGCTTGATCCCAACCGTTCGTTCCGCGCCAACAGCCCGGCACCGGAGTCGGCCGCCTTGCTGGCACTGGTCACGCCGTTGCGCGAGCGCTTCGTGATGCACATCGATCTGCATGAAACCACGGATACCGACGAGTCCGAGTTCCGCCCGGCACTGGCTGCCCGCGACGGCGTCGCCCACGCGCCCGGCAGCATTCCCGACGGCTTCTACCTGGTGGACGACACCGAAGCGCCACAGCCGGCATTCCAGCAAGCCATCATCGCGGCGGTAGCCAAGGTCACGCACATCGCGCCGGCCGACGAACACGGCGAGATCATCGGCTCGCACGTCTTTGCGCCAGGCGTGATCCGCTACGCGCTGAGCGAGCTTGGCCTGTGCGCCGGCATCACCGCCGCGCGCTACAAGACCACCACCGAGGTCTACCCGGACAGCCCGCGCGCCACGCCGGAACAATGCAACGCCGCCCAGGCCGCTGCCGCCTGCGCCGCTGTCGAGTTTGCGTTGGCGCATCCGTAACCGGCGCGCACCACCCATGCGCTTGTGGTCACTGCATCCGAGGTATCTGGACGCGCCAGGCCTGGTTGCGCTGTGGCGTGAGGCCTTGCTGGCCAAAGCAGTCCTGGGCGGACAGACCCGTGGCTACACCCGTCATCCGCAACTCGAGCGCTTCCGTGCCCATCCGCTGCCGCGTTCGGCAATCAATGCGTATCTGGCCGCGGTACACGCCGAGGCAGTTCACCGCAGCTATGTCTTCAATCCGGCCAAGGTCGGCCCTGTCCGCGCGATCGAGGCCATCGCCGTCAACTCCGGACAGATCGAATACGAATGGCAGCACCTGCAAGCCAAGTTGGCTTCGCGCAGCCCGGTTTGGCTCTCGAAATGGGATGCCGTGACAGCGCCCGAATGCCACCCGCTGTTCCGGCTTCAGCCTGGCCCGATGGCGGCGTGGGAGCGGGCACCGCACCAAGCCGAGGCCACACCCGACCGCAGGCCGTGACCTCTCGTCGGCGTACCACGGCGGGTCAACGCTCGCGCGCGGTCACTTCAGGCGCAAAATCCGGCGGGCGCACGTCCGGCAAAAACACGGCAAGCAGCCCAAACAGCGGCAGGAACGCGCACACCTGATAGACAAACTCGATGCCGAAATCATCGGCCATCACGCCCAGCACTGCCGCGCCGACGCCGCCCAAGCCAAACGAAAAGCCGTAGAACATGCCCGACACCATGCCGATGCGATGCGGCAGCATGTCCTGCGCATAGACGATGATCGCCGGAAACGCCGATGCCAGCACGCCACCGATGACCACGCTCAAGCCCACGGTCCACGCCAGGCCCACATGCGGCAGCAGCAGCGTGAACGGCGCGATGCCGAGGATGGAAAACCAGATGACGCGCTTGCGGCCGATGCGGTCGCCAATGGGTCCGCCGAACAAGGTGCCGGCCGCCACCGCCAGCAAAAACACCGACAGCCAGTACGTGGCCGCCGCCATCGACAAGCCGAAGCGGTGCATCAGGTAAAACTCGTAATAGCTGCTGATGCTGGCCAGATAGAAAAACTTGGAGAACATCAGCACCAGCAACACGCCGACTGTGCGCCGCACCAGCGCCCGCGAATACGTCGGCCCACCCAGCCGGCGGCGTTTGCCGCTACGTTCGTCGACGTGCGCGCCGTACCAGCGGCTGACCTGCAGCAGGATGACGATGGCCAGCAACGCCGCCAGGCCAAACCAGCCGACATGGGCGCGTCCCAGGCTCAGCACCACGCCAGCGGCCAGCATCGGCCCCAGCGCCTGGCCAAAATTGCCGCCGATCTGGAACACCGATTGCGCCAGCCCGAACTTGCCCCCGGAAGCCATGCGCGCCACGCGCGAGGACTCCGGGTGGAACACCGCCGAGCCCAGGCCGATCAACGCTACGGCCACCAGCAAAATGGCGTACGTCGGCGCCACCGACAACAGCAGCAAGCCGCTGAAGGTGAAACACATGCCGACCGGCAGCGAATACGGCATGGCCTTTTTGTCAGTGATCCAACCCACCACCGGCTGCAGCAGCGAAGCGGTGAGCTGGAAGGTCAGCGTGATCAAGCCGATCTGCAGGAAACTCAGCGCAAAGTCGCCCTTGAGCAGCGGATAGATCGCGACGATCACCGACTGCATCATGTCGTTCAACAAATGCGTGAAACTGACCGCGCCCAGCACGCTGTAGCGGGTCGGTTCCGCCGCCCGCGTCGACCCGCCAACGGTGGCCACCGCGTCGCCTGCCACGCCGGCTTCCGCCGCCGGGTATCGCCGCTCGTCTTGAAGATCGTTCATGCCAGGGCCTGATGACTGCATTTGCAAAAGAGGCCGACTGCATCGCCACGACCAAGGGGCTTATTTTGCGCCATTGTCCGGATCAAGGCGAAGCCGGCATCGCCGCGTCGGGAACCCGCTGGCTGCGTCGCAGCGCCCGCCGTATGCTCAATGGCATCTTCCAAACCAGGGGTCGTGAAATGGATCAGCCACAACAGCTCGACGAAAACATCATCAACCTGGGGCCGATTGCCGGCCTCGTCGGCGTCTGGGAAGGCAACAGCGGCGCCGATCTTTCCCCCGGCGTCCCCGACCGCCTGCAGACCGACGCCAGCGCCTTTCGTGAGCGCTGGACAATCAAGCCCATCGGCAAGGCGGAAAACCACGACCAATGCCTGTGGGGCGTCAGTTGCGCCACGACGGCATGGCGCCTGAGCAACGGCCAGCCGTTCCACGAGCAAACCGGCTACATCCTGTGGGACGCGGCCAATCGGCAGTTGCTGTCCACCTTCGTCGTGCCTCGCGGCATTTCCATCCAGGCCGGCGCCACGGTGCGCCCGGATGCCACCACGTTCGAGCTCGCCGCCGATGCCGGTTCGGAACGCTACGGCATCTGCCAGAACCCGTTCCTGCATGAAAACTTCAAGGTCGTGCGCTACGTGCTCAAGATCACCTTGAACACCGATGGCAGCCTTGATTACCAGCAGGACACGCAGCTGCAGATCAAGGGCCGCGCCGAATTGTTCCACCACACCGACGCCAACCACCTCGGCCGCGTAGCCTGATATTCCCGCCGCGCGGCACTTCGGCCAGCCCGCGCGGGCACGGTTTACTGCGCGACGAGATCGGCCACTACCGGGAAATGATCCGACGGATAGCGCGCCCCCTCGTGCGTGGTCACCGTGGTCGCCGTGCGCGCCGTGAAACCGCGCGTCAGGATCCAGTCGATGCGCTGATCCGGCGTACCGGTGAAGTTGTGGAAGGTCTTGGCCGGTCCCGAATGCACGGCCGCCTGTGCCCACGCATCGTGCAGCGTCTGCGTAAGCTTGGCGTGGGTCGGCGTATCCGGTGCGCAATTGAAATCGCCGGTCAACACCATGCGCTCGGTTGCTGGCCATTGCCCGATTTTCCGCAACACGGCATCGGCGCTGAGCAGTCGCGCACGGACGTCCTGCGGCCGATAGGGGAAATGCGTGTTGAGATAGGCAAACGTGCTGCCGTCATCGCGCCGACGAAACTGCGCCCACGTCACCATGCGCGGATACGGCTGACCCCAGGTCCTGCTGCCCGGCACGGTGGGCGTATCGGACAACCAGAAGTCGCCGGACTCGAGCACCTGCAGGCGAGCCGTTCGATAGAACACGCCCATGTGCTCGCCGTGCGTGCCGCCATCGCGGCCCTGGCCAAACCACGCATATCCGGGCAAGTGGGCAGCAATGAACTCGCCTTGCTCCTGGGTCAGCTCCTGCGTGCCCAGCACATCGGGATGCTGCGCCCTGATCACCGCGACCAACAGATCGCGGCGATGCACCCATGCATTGGCGTCGGTGTCCACCGGCACGCGCACGTTGAAGGTCATCACCCGCAACGGCGGCGACGCCGCAACCGCCGGCGCCGCCAAGGCAAGCAAAGCCACCCAGATCAATCCCGCCCACCAGCAACGCATGCGCATGCCACCACCCCGATCAAGACGCCACGCGCAGCCTAGGAGCCTGGGCAGCAGAAACTCAAGGGGCTGCGGCTTTGCACCTATGGCCAGCTTTTCCGCGCCTTCTCGTCAGATGGCTATGGCCATCTTCCTCAAACGATCGGAAAACCTGGCTCAAAATCGCTTTGCCTCGCTCCCTTGCTTTCCACTGTCCGGGCTTCTAGCGCGCCAACGGCAACAGCGGCACGACGACGTGCAGGATCACATCGGCACAAAAGTGCGCAAGCATTGCGTGCTCCAGCCCGTATTTCCAGAACAGCCAGCCAAACACCAGGGCGGCAAGCGCATTGAGCGCGATGAGGCGCATGACCAGCAGCGGCGTCCCGGCCAGGCCGGCGCTGATGGCAGCCGGCAGGTGTCCGGCACCAAACAGCAAGGCGGCGACGACGATGGCCACGGCAAACATCCACGGCCTGGCCACGCGGCGGTTCAGTCGGGCAAGCAACCACACCAGCGCGCTGACCAGCAGCAGGCGGGTTTGTATCTCCTCCGCAGTGGCGCCATACAACGATGCCAGCGCACCACGCCACGCCCAGCCGGTCGCACTGGTGACGTGCGCATCCGCCGCCTGCGGACCAAGCAGGGACAGCGCGGTAATCAGCAATGCCGCCAGCACGCCAAGTCCCGCCGCCAGCCCCCAGCGCGAGCGCCGCGCCGGATCAAGCGCTCGCCGGTAAACCCACGCCCGCAGCCACGGCGCATCCAAGCCATACGGCGCGCCCAGGAACAAACCCAGCCAAGCCAGCAGCCAGCACATCACGCCGGCCTGCACGGCCTGGATGGCAATCACGGCCGGCAGTGGAAGCGGCAACGCCGCGAACTTCTGCGGCAGCAAGGCCATGAGATAAGGCATCAACGCCAGCGTCGCCACCGTGGCCGCCGCACCAAGCAGCAAGGCAAGCTTGAGATGCGGTCCGTGAGTCGACGCCGTGGACGATGCAGACAATGGTGGCAACGTGTTCATGGCGGTAGCCCGACAGCGGTTTGGAGATCGATGCGCGACCATCGCCCCCAGGCGGGGCGCGCGTCAACCACCCGCCTTGCGCCCGCCGCCCCGAGCTGCGACCGGCATGCCATGCCGACGCCATCGACCCCGTCGACGGACGCGATGCACGGGTCGGGCAGCCGGTGCCAGGCCCGCCGCAAATTGTCGCCGATCAGCAAACCGCGGCAATCAACGCACGCAGTTGCCGATAGCCCTCGACCAGGCGTGGGCCGGGGCGTCCGAGATACGCCTCGCTGATGGCGTGGATGCGGTTGGCTGCCACCGCCGGCACGCGCTCCCAGCCGGGGCGGCGGCGAACCACTTCAGCGCGATAGTTCTCGACCTTGACGCCGCACCAACTCATGACGATGGCATCCGGCGCCGCGGCGCAGATGGCGGCATCGTCCAGTGGCTGGCTCTTGACGTCCGCGGCGGCCCACGGGTTGACGCCACCGGCGCGCACGATCATGTCCGTCACCCACGAACACCGCCCCGGTGCGATCACGGGTTTGGGCCACCACTCCACCAAAACCCGCGGCCGCGACGGGCCGGCATCGACCGTCGGCATCGCCATGTCCATCCCGGCAATCAAGGTGTCGGCCCGCGACGACACGCCCAGCGCGGCGCCAATGCGGCGAATGTCGCCATAGACATCCTGCAGCGATTGCGGGTCGCACACCAAGGTTTGCAATCCCGCCGCCTGCAGGCGCGCCACCACGCGTTCGTGGCCGGGCACGGTCAGCGAAGTCAGCACGATGTCCGGCGCCAACGCCAGCACGGCGTCGACGTCCAGATCCAGATCCCGGCCGGGGCGCGGCAGCGGCTGGACGATTTCCGGCGGATAGTCGGAATCGGCATCCACGCCCACCAGCATGGACCCGCAGCCCAGCGCGCAAACGATTTCGGTATTGGAACAAGTGTGGGAAAAGATGCGCATGATTCGTGCAGATTAGCCGCACCAGCCTGCCATCGTATTGACGTTCGCTGCGCCGCCATAACAAGGCCACGTTTCGTCATGGCAAGGCCGGCAACGCGCCCAGCTTCGACGCTGCCGGCCGGCGCGAGCTACGCTCGGCACGAACGAAGGTGGGTTGCTGCGAACCGCCGCCAATCAGGTTTGCCAACGCGAAGGGGAACACATCGGCATGGCTTCACTCATTCCCACCCTGGGCAGCTGTCGGTCGCGCATGACCAGCGGCGAAGGCCGGCTGGCCGAACGCCTGCAGCAGAAGCTCGAGGACGACTACCTCCTCTGGTACGACGTGCCCATCGGCTTGAAGCAGCGACATCCGGATTTCGTCATCCTGCATCCGCGCCGCGGCCTGCTGGTGCTGGAGGTCAAGGACTGGCGGGCCGACGCCATTGCCAGCGCCGACAAGACGCAGTTCGCCCTGGTGACCTCGCGCGGGCTGGTCAAGGAAACCAATCCCTTGCTGCAGGCGCGCGCCTGCGCGTTGGAGGTCGGCGTGGTACTTGAGCGCGACGGCGCCTTACGGCATCCGCCGGGCCATCGACACGCCGGCAAGCTGGCCATGCCATGGGCCTGGGGCGCGGTGCTGACCGGCATCACGCGCAAGCAATTCATCGACGGCGGGTTGGCCGAGATCATGCCCGAGCACCTGGTCATCTGTCGCGACGAGATGTATCCGGACGTGGACGCCGAGGCGTTCCAGGAGCAGCTGTGGGCGATGTTTCCACAGGTGTTTCCCGTGGCGCTGACCTTGCCGCAAATCGATCGCGTGCGCTGGCACTTGTTTCCCGAGCTGCGCGTCGAACCGGGCAATGGCCAGTTCGGCTTGTTTGATGCCGACGATCACACCGGTACGCGCGCGCTGGCCATTCCCGATCTGGTCAAGGTGATGGACAAGCAGCAGGAATCGCTGGCGCGTTCATTGGGCAGCGAGCATCGCATCATCCACGGCGTCGCTGGATCGGGCAAGACCATGATCCTCGGCTTTCGCGCCAGCCATCTGGCACGCGTGCTCAACAAGCCGATCCTTGTGCTGTGCTACAACCGCACGCTGGCGGCGCGGCTGGAACAGCTCATTGCCTCGCGCCAGCTGGCGGACAAAGTGCAGGTCTACAACTTCCACCGCTGGTGCCACCACATGCTCACCAGTTATCACGTCGAGCTGCCGCCGGAGGGCGGCACCGATTTCTTCGCGCAGATGGTTGAGCGTGTGATTGCCGGCGTCGAGCACGAGGCGATCCCGCGTTTCCAGTACGGCGCGATCCTGATCGACGAAGGCCACGACTTCGAGCCGCGCTGGTACAAGCTGATCGTGCAGATGGTCGACCCGTCCACCAACTCGCTGCTGATCCTGTACGACGACGCGCAAAACATCTACGGCCAGCACGACCGGCGCAAAACCACCTGGAAAAGTCTGGGCGTGCAGGCGCAGGGGCGCACCACCATCCTGCGCTTGAACTATCGCAACACGCTGGAAATCCTGTCACTGGCACGCAGCTTTGCCGCCACGCTGCTGATCGAGCGCGACGAGGACGACGACGGTATCCCGTTGATCGCCCCGGAAAGCGCCGGGCGACGCGGCCCGATCCCGGAACTGGCGCGCGCTGCCGATGCCCGCGATGAACTCAGGATGCTGGTCACCGCCTTGTGTGACGAACACGCCGCTGGTCGCCCCTGGCACGACATGGCACTGCTTTATCGCAACAACTGGGATGGCGACAAACTTGCCCGTGCGCTGCGCGCGGCCGGCCTGCCGTGCAGCCAGGCCAAGGGCAGCGGCAAGCACGATTTGTTTGCCGCCGGCGACACCATCAAGCTGCTGACCATGCACTCCAGCAAGGGCCTGGAATTCGCCTTTGTCGCCATCCCGCTGCTTGGCGCCATGCCGCGCGACGATGCCGACGAAGTCGAGGAGGCGCGGTTGCTGTACGTGGCCATGACCCGCGCCACCGAACGCCTGCTGCTGACCCACCACGACGAGTCGGCCTTCACCCGCCGCATTCGCGCCTCGATCAACGACGTACAGCGGCAGCTGGCGGAATCCGCCGGGTAAACCGATCCGCGACGATACCGCGCAGGCAACCCCGCCGCGCGCCAGCGCCAATCACTGCGCCGTGCAGGCCACGCCGGGGGCCGCGGCGACGTCCTCGTCGGCTGCCAGCGGCGACCAATAACCTTGCGCAAGGCCCTTGGTCCACCATTGCCAACCGCCACCGGCATAGCGCGCACCATCGGCCGACACGACAAGGTGCATGTCGATGGCCTGGCCCTGGTAAACCACCTGCGCGCTATCCGCGTCGGGATAGGTCGCGCTGATCGCGCTGCCATCCTCACACTGATAATGCGTGGCCCCGATCGCCATGCCCGCAGGCGGTGAGGGCGCCGTGGCCGTGCGCACCGGCGCCGGCTGGCAGGCGGCCAGTGCCGTGGCCACGGCCAGGAGGGCCACGTTCAAGAACCTCTTCACGGTGCGTGATCTCCCTTGTCGTGCAACACCGGGAAAGCCGGCGCCGCCCACAGGAACAGCCAGGTCACCAGCACAAACGGCAGCGTCAGCCCCGGTAGTCCAAACGGCTGCGCGGCTGCCGTCACCGCCGCCGTCATCAAGGGCGCGACGACTGTCGCCAGCACCACATACGCCACGGCATGCCATCCCGGCGCAAAGCGTCCGCTGCCCAGTGCAACGGCCACCAGCACACCATTGAAGCCAAAAATGCCGGCGGCAATCGCCGGCTCGGCCGCGCCCAGTCCCCATGCCACCAGCACGCCAAGCATCGAGCCGCCCAGCGCCGCCACGCCCGCGCGCCAGGAACTGACCAGCAACCCCAGTGTCAACACCGCCCCGGTGACGACGTTCTGCTGGAAAAACACCTGGGCCACGCCGTTGAACAATCCGTCGGCCACGGTGGACAAGTTCACCACCCCCTCCACCGCGGCGGCTGCCGGCAGCATGGCAGCCGGCAGCAACCCGGTTGGCTGCAGCCGACCCAGCTGCGCCGTCGCCAGAAAGAAGCACCACGACACCAGCACAAACGGCGCCGTCAACGCCGGCAGCGCCCATGTCGAAAGCAGCCAGGTCAGCGCCGCCATGGCAATGCTCGAAAGTGCCGCCGCCATGATCACGCAGCCCCACGTCAACGCCGTCGGCTGCAGAAATACCAGCAACGCGACGCCAACCAAGGCGCCATTGAAACCAAACAAGCCGTCGCGCACCTGTGCCCGCGGCACCGCCAGCACCAGCGCCACCGCCGTACTGACCGCCGTGCCCAGCAGCATGGCCAGCGCCAGCAGCGGCGCACTCCAGGCAACGCCAAGCAAAAACAGGGCGCCCGCATAGCTGTTGTTTTGCAGCATCACCTGCCCGATGCCGCGCAGCAGCGCCATGCCAAAACCCTGCACCACCACGCGCGGACTGTCACTCACAAAGGAAAAACCCGTCGCCACGCCACGTCTCCCATGCACTGCCAGCACGACACCGGACACGACGATGCGCGGCGCATGCCCCGTATGCCGTGTGCCCGTTTCGCAAGAGGGTGAATCTAGCAGCCTCGCGACAATGCCCCCACGGATTCCGCGCAAGCGTGGCAAGGCGCACCCTGGTCGGACACTCACCGCGACTGTCGACCATCCTTACACTCGACGAATATCGATTGCGTGGGAAATCCTCAAGCCATTGGCCGCGCTGAGGAATATTGCGTCGGCATGACCCTTGCGTGTCGATCTCCGAAAGCCTTTTCAACCGGGGAAGAAACGCCATGAGCACCCTGATCAAACGCGTCGAATTCGACGTGGCGGGCATGTACGGGCCGGTGTATGCCGGCACGACAGCAACCAAACCCACCAGCGGCACAACCTTTACGGAGCACATTTCATGAGCAAATGCAGCATGCGGATTGGCCTCGCGGCCGCATTGTTGATCGGCATGGCGGGCCTGGGCATCGCCCACGCCACGCCTGTCACCATGGGTTTCGACACACTCGTGCCCACCGCGCACGGCGTCGGCGAATCCGTGGCCGATTACTACAACGGTGGCTGCGCCATCACGGTGCGCAGCGGGGCGACCGGTACCTGCGGCGGCCCGGACTGGGGCGTCAGCTGGTCCAACGCCATCGTCGCCAGCTCGCCGGCGGCAGATCCCGTCCCTTCGCCGCACAACTTCATCACCTCGACCGCCCCCGGCATCATCATGAATGTCGCCGGCGGGTTTTCCGATCATCTGACCTTTGCCTATTCGGCACCGCGCGTTGCCGGCAGTCTCAGTCTCTACAGCGGACGCGATGGCACCGGCACGCTGCTGGCAAGCTTCGCGCTGCCATCGACCAATCCCGACCGGACCTGCAACTTCGCGTCCTTTGCCTGCTGGGGCGATTTCACGGCAGCCTTCGATGGCGTGGCCACCTCTGCCGTCTTCGGGGACTCGCTGCGTTTCATGGCGTTCGACAACGTCAGCTTTGATCTGCGCACCCGCCACGACGTGCCCGAGCCCGGGATGGCCGGGCTGTTCGGTCTGGGCATTCTGTTGCTTGGCCTGTTCGCGGGTTTGCGCCGACGCCTCGGCTGAGGTCGTGGCGTTCCACCCACTCAGTGCCTGCCCATCGTGCGCGCCCGAAGGATCCGGGCGCGCCGGTCAACTCCGACTGTCGGTCGCCCGCTGCCGCAACGCATCCAGCGCGGTCTGCACCAGAGGCGTGAAGTTGTCGTCCACGGTCACCTCGCGCTTGCGGCGGGCAAAGCGATGCAGCGCATACACCGCAAGCAACCCGCTCAATGCCGCAAACCAGGCAAACAGCATGCGTGGCTCCCACTGGCTCATCAGGGCGCCAGCGGCAAGCGGCCCCACGGCCGAGCCCACGCCGTTGACCAGCAGCACCGTGCTGGATGCCGACAACAGCTCGTCGCGATCGACATAGTCGACCAGATGCGCGACGGCAATCGGATACAGCGCAAAACCCATGCCGCCGAACGCGAATATCGCCACCACCGCCAGCGCGTAACTGTCGCCCGGCAGCACCAGGTTTGCCAGCGCCACCAAGGCGGCGCAGGCGCTGATCAGCGCCAACGCCAGGCGCCGGTCGATACGATCGGAAAACCGTCCCAACGGCCACTGCATGACCACGCCGCCGACAATCGCGGCGGCCACGTAAGTACCGATCTGTGCCATGTCAAAACCGCTGTCCTGCGCGTAGATCGGCAGCAGTCCCCACAACGCGCCCAGCACCAGACCCGACACCAGCGAACTGACCAGCGCGGTCGGCGCCAGCCGGAACAGGCGCCGCAGCTGGACCTTGGGCACGGCCTGCATGGTGGGCTCCGGCTCGCGCGTTGCCAGCACCGGCAAGCCGGCCACGCAAAACAGCATCGCCACCACGCAAAACAACACAAACGCATCCGTCGGCAAACGCAGGAATTGCTGTGCCAGCGCGCCGGCACCCAGGTTAAGCATCATGTACACCGCAAACACCGAGCTGCGATGCATGCGGCCCGCCGCCGCGTTCAGCCAGCTTTCGATGATGGCGTACAAACCCACCAGCAGCAGCCCCTGCATCACGCGCATCGCCAACCACAGCGGGTACCACGACGAGATGGCTTGCACCAGCACCGTGGACGTCACCAGCATCGTGCAAAAAGCAAAACTGCGGATATGACCAATGCGCCGCGTGAGCCTCGGGACAATGTACGTGCCGGCCAGGAAGCCTGTGTAGTAGGCCGACGTCAGCACGCCGATCATGGCCACCGAGTAGCCCAGCGACCGCCCGTGCAGCGCCACCAGCGAATGCAACAGGCCCACGCCCATCAGCAGGAAGACGGTGCTCGACAGCAGGGGGAAAACAGCGCGGATGATTGACAGCATGGGCGGGCCGACGACAAGTCCTCGTCGCCCCTCCTGCGAGCGGCGAACATTGGCAAAGATCAACAATAGAAAAGTTCGGGGCCGCGTTGTGGCTGTACCGACACGACCGGCGCCGCGCACCGGTCAACTCACGCGATACGCGCTGCAACCCAATATTGCTGCAGCGTAGCAAACACGCCTGCAACTTCGACTGAATCAGCCAGGCGACATGTCGGGTCGGCACCATCGATCCGTTCTGCAATAACCACGTCGGGCTGTCTCGTGCCGGCAAATGATTCCACCGACAGTCGATGCGGCATTACTCGCCGCGACGCAACAGACTCAGCCCGATCAGCCGCGACACCACCAGCGCGATGTACATCACCCCGACGAACATCTCCAGGCTCGCCACGGCGCGGGCATGCACGGTGATCGGGATGACATCGCCGATACCGGTGCTGGACATCAAGGCGAAGCTGAGAAACAGCAGCTCGGTCCAGCTGCGCGGTGCATCCGGATTGACCGCCGCCGAGAAGCACCCCGGCTGCAGCGTCTGGCACAACACGAACACGTAGGTGAACGCCCAGACCAGCAGGGTAAAGGTGGCGCCGGCCGCAAACAGCTCATCGGTGGTCGCGCGCCGATCCGCCAGCATGTAGCGGATCAGGCAACTCGCCGCGTAAAAATAGAACAGCGCCTCGAACGCCGCCCACCACGGCCGCAGTTGCGGCATGTCCATGGTCAGGTCCAGCACGTTCAACACGACAGCCGGTATCGCGATGCACGCACTGATCCAGCCACGCCCGCGCGTGCGCTGCACCATCGAGATCGCCAGGCCGAGCACCAGCACGCCAAACGCGCCGAGCAATGCGCGTGCCGGCCGCGTGTCCTCGATAAACGGGTACGACAGCAGGCCAATCAACTGCGCCAGCAACAGTGCCGCCGAAGGATGCCGGATGATGATGACCAGCCAGCGCAGCCGCACGAAGCGGGTGGTTGTCATCGGCACTGCGATGTCGCCGGCCTTGTCCATGCCTTCGCTCCTTCCGCCGTGTCGATCCGGTAGCCGGCGCAGTGTAACGTGGTCATTCGCGCACGCCGGCCACTCCGTGCACGACCGCAGCGCGCAGCGCGACACGCCGGCGGTTGTCCGCCGGCACCCGATCGATCAGCTTGTTGTACGGGTCGATGCCAACTTCGTACGGCACGCCGTCGACCGTCACAGTGACGCTGAAATTCTCCCCGGTGAGGTGGTGGCGTTGCAGGTACAGCGCCTTCCCGTCGCCCTCCCCGCCCGACGGCCCGCGCGCAAACACGCCAATGTCCATCCAGTCGTCCAATGTGCCTGCGGTCTCGTTGCCCTTGCCGTCGGCGTAGCGCTTGGCGGCGTGCAGTTTCAGCGTGACGTCGTATCGGCCATCGCTGCGCTTGGTCGCGGTCGCGTCGATCACGCGGTCATCGTAGAAGCTGATTTTCTCGAACAGATCGGTGATCAGCGCCTGCTGTTCCGGCTTGGCTTCGGCACGGATGAAACCAAGCAGCTCCAGTGACGTCGTGTACGGTGGCTTTTGATAAGCCTTGGCCGCGACGAACTTGTGCAGGGCGCGGTTGAGCGCAGCCTCGCCCATTTCCTCGCGCAGCCGATAGAACACCAGCGAGGCCTTGTTGTAGTGGATATACGGCTGGTTCTCGACCCGGTACAGCGGCATTTCGTCCAGCGCCTCGCGGCCACGGCCGGCGAGATAGTCGTCCAGTTCATAGCGCAGGAAGCGGTGCATCTTGTCGCGGCCGTAGGTGTGTTCCATCACCATCAGCGCGGAGTATTGCGCCAACGACTCAGACAGCATGGCCGCGCCCTGCACATCGGCGCCAATCACCTGGTGTCCCCACCACTGGTGTGCAACTTCATGCGCGGTGACGTAGGACACGTAGTCGATCGCGTCGCGGTCGCGCAGATCGGTGATGAAGCCCAGCGACTCCGAATACGGAATGGTGCCGGCGAAACTTTGCGCGAATCGCGCGTAATCGGGAAACTCCAGGATGCGTAGCTGCTGGAACTGGTACGGGCTGAAGTTGGCCTCGTAGTACGCCAGCGACGTCCGCGCCGCCTGGATCATGCGCTCGACGTTCCACGGATGCTTCGGGTCGTAGTACACCTCGATCGGAATCTGCCGCCCGGAGACGCTGGTGTATTGCCCTTTCTTCACCTGCCAACGCGCCGACAGATAAGCGTAGAAATTCTCCATCGGCCGCTCCACCGCGTAGCTGAAACAGCGGCGGCCGGCGCGCATGAAGGTTTCCTGCAACACACCCGGCGCCAGCGCGATCTGGTCTGGTGCGGTGCAGACGGTGGTCTTGAAATCGAGCCAGTCGGCATCGTCGGTGAGATAGCTGTTGGCGCGGGCGGCCTTGTCTTCCAATGTGTGCATGCGGGCCGGCTCACCGAGACCGCGCTTGCGCCGTTCGTTGCGATCGGTAATCTGCATGCGTTCGCGATATCCGAAGCGCGGAAACATCCGGTTGTCGAAGAAGCTGCCGTTGGCGACCAACGCCGTCTGCGCCTGGTCGGCGGTGATGCCGTTCGGGTGATCGTCGAGCGTGAACGCAATCTCGCGCTCGGCGCCCGGCTGCAACGGTTGCTGCAGCCGATAGATGCGATAGCCGAGTGGCTGGTCATGCGTGACCAGCTTGGCGCCGCCGAACGTGATCGCGGTGAGCGCGGCGTCCCGGTCGCCCATGTCGATATGCACGTCGCGAATCGGTTGCGCGCCGGTGTTGCGCACGCGATAACGGCCGTCGACACGCATCGACTGGGTTTCCGGATGCAGGTCGACGTCGATCGAGGCCGCCACGATCTTCGGCTGCGGCAGGTTCTCGTAACGCTTGTAGTCGCGCTCGTAGCGGGCCTGCAGGTCGAGCTGCTGCTCCGGCGAAAGGAAAGTGTTGCGCACGTTCGTGTTCCAGAACAGAAACCCGCCGACGGCCGCAAACCCAATCACGCCGACGGCCAGCAGCACGCCGGGCCGGCCGCGCAACCGCTGCGCAGCAAGCGTCCAGCGCCGACGCCGGCCGATCGCCACGCTACGCACCCAGAACGCGCAGGCGAGCGACATCATCACGACCAGGAACCCGCCCCAGTACGCCTGGAACCACAACTGCCCCCGCAGGAAATGGCCGTAGCCGTTCATGTCCGAATACGGCGCGTTCGGCCAGCTGCCGAAGTTGTAGAGGTTGTTGGTGAGGTCAAGCGAACCAAGCACGCCCTGCCCGACCATCACCAGCAGCAGCAACACATAGCCGACAAACTTGTTGTTCGCGAGCACCTGGAACACCAGTGCCAGTCCCCCCATCAGCACGTAGAGCACCGAGCCCAGTGCGAGGCGTTCCACGTACAGCATCGGCTCGATCCGCGTGTATCCCTTGCCGAGCTGGATCAGCATCGACGCCAGCGCGCCGACTGCCTGGAAGCTGGCAATCACCGCCACCAGCGCGATGAACTTCGCCAGCAGCGGCACCGCATTCGGCAGCGGCATCGCATCGGTCACCGCGCTGATCTTCGCGCCGCGCTCCTTCCACACCAGCTCGCCGGCATGGAACAGCACCACCACGACCAGCAGGAAGCTGTAGCTGCCCTCCAGCGCCGACAACATCTGCGACGTGACCGGATGGATGCCGGTGCCGTACATGCTCTCGCGCATCAACGCGGCGGGAATGAAACTGGCCAGGCCGGCGATGAGCATCAGCAGGAACGGCACGCTGTGGAACACGCCCAGCGTGTCGAAGCGAACCTGCTGCACGAACTGTCGCCATGTCGTGGCTGCGGTGAATGTCGGTGTCATGCGTGCGACGACAATCGATGCAGGATGCACACGACGCGCCTCTGCCACCACGACGGCCTGGCGCTGCCACCAGCGGGGCGACGTGCCGCTGCGTTCGGTGCGGAACAGCGCAAAGGCCGCGGCCAGCAGCGCCAGCGTGGCGCCCAGCCACAACGCGCGGTTCGCCAGCAGGTAACCGGTGAGCGCGGGAACGTCGGTGTTGCGCTCCGCCGCCGACCAGTAACGCAGCGTGCGCGACAGCGCGCGGATGCCCAGCGGTTCGATCAGCGTGGCAATACCGGCATTGTCGGCATCCCGCAACAGCACTTCGCTGATCCCGTACATTACCAACAGACCAAGCACACCGATATAAGCCCACAGCACGCTGCGCGTCAGTGCCGCCAGCAGCGCCAGCAACGCGCCGGTGAACAACAGATTCGGCAACACCATCACCACGAACGTCCACAGGTACGGCGCCAGCGATGCCGGCCCGTACAGCTGCGCATCGACCCATGGCATGTGCGGCGCGACGAACAGGCCCAGCGCCACGACCAGGTAGACACCGAGGCTTGCCAGCAACGCGGCGCCCAGTCGGCCCGCCAGGTAATCGCGCTTGCGCACCGGGCTGGAGAAAATCAGCTCGGCCGTGCCCTGCTCGGCATCACGCAGCAACGCGCTGGTGATGAAGGCAGTGACCACGAGCATGCCGGGCAAGGTGAAAAACGTCAGCAAGGTTGCGGTCACCGCAGGCGCATTGCGCAGCACGTTGCCGACGCCGCCTGCCATCTGCGCCACGCTGGTGGAACCGGCGCCGAGCGCCAGCAGTCCGAACAATCCAGCCAGCAACCACGGCAGTGGCGAGCGCAGTTGCCCGCGCAACTCGAAACGGAGGAATTCGAAAATCATGCCGGGCTCCGCTCAGGCCGCTTGGGCATGCAGGCGAAGGCGCTGGAAATACACGTCCTCCAGATCCGGCGCGACGGGCTCGAAGCCCGCCTCCGGACGCTCGCCGCTGAACACGTGGATCACCGGGCTGCCCGCCACCAGCCGCGTCGACAACACCGTATGGCGCGACGCGTAATCGGCCAGTGCACGCTTGTCGATGCGCTTGCGCCAGACCTGCCGCGCCAGCGCCGCGATCGCATCGGCGGGCTTGCCGGTCAGCAATACCCGTCCCTTGTTCATGATCGCCATGTTCGAGCACAGGTCGGCGACGTCCTCGACGATATGGGTCGACAGGATCACCGCCACGTTCTCGCCAATCTCCGCCAGCAGGTTGAGGAAGCGGTTGCGCTCTCCCGGGTCCAGTCCTGCGGTAGGTTCATCGACAATCACCAGCTGCGGGTCGCCGAGCAGCGCCTGGGCGATGCCGAAACGCTGGCGCATGCCGCCCGAGAAGGTGCCCAGGTTGCGCTTGCGCATCTCCCATAGATTGACCTGCTTGAGCAAGCCGTCGACGACTTCGCGGCGCAGCCCGCGCGCTGTGATGCCCTTGAGCACGGCAAAATGATCCAGCAGGTCGCGCGCGCTGACCTTCGGATACACCCCGAAATCCTGCGGCAGGTACCCAAGCTGACGGCGCAGCACGTCGGCCTCGCGCAACACGTCGATAGACGTCCCGTTTGCAGTCTCCAGTGTGGCGCTGCCGCTGTCGGCTTCCTGCAGCGTGGCCAGCGTGCGCATCAGCGACGATTTGCCGGCACCGTTGGGGCCGAGCAGCCCGAACATGCCGCGCGGAATGTCGAGGCTGACATCGTCGAGTGCGCGCACGCCGTTGGCGTAGGTCTTGCCGAGATGACGGATGGTGAGCATGGAAGTCCCCTGTCGTGGAATGGCTTCCGGCACGATGGAATGTCCGGAGCGACAACGAGACTAGACAGCGATGACGTGGAAATCCCGTGGGTTGCGATGAAGCCGGCCTGGCGGCGATGAAGCCTGCTGGCAACGGTGTGGAAAGATTCTTGCGAAACCCGAAAGCGGGTTGCCCAAACCCGCCACTTGAAACTCCGATCCGCGCGCGCAGGAGCCCGCTGGCGGATGGATCGGTCGATGGATGGCGGGTGGAATCGAGCGTGTGTGAAAGCCCGCTCGCCTACATATTCCGGAACAACACCATGAACGGCTGGCTCACCGTCAGTGTTTCCGGTCGCTGGCGCAATCGCATGACGCCCCGGCCGCTGTCGTCGCGCATGATCGAGGCGACGGCCTTCATGTTGACGATGGTCGAGCGATGGATTTGCTTGAACACGGCCGGATCGAGCACGTCGAGCAGGTCGCGGATCGGCTTGCGCAGCAGCGCTTCGCCATCGGCGGTCATCACCATGGTGTATTTGTTGTCGGCGCGGAAGTAGACCACGTCGTCGAGCAGGATCAGCCGGGTTTCGCGGCCGGTGCTGGCGGTGATCCAGCTCAGCGGCGGCTCGGCCCGCGCTTCCGGCGCACGCATGCCGAGTTGTCTGATCAGTGCCGCCAGCGCCGCCGCATCGCTATGTCCCGCAGCGGCCCGCGCCTGCACGCGCTGCACGGTGGCGGCGAGTCGGTCGGCGGCGATGGGCTTGAGCAGGTAGTCGATCGCACCGCGCTCGAACGCGTCGATGGCGTATTGGTCGTAGGCGGTGACAAACACGATCTGGGTGTCCGGGCTGGCCTCGACGCTGGCCGCTGCCACTTCCAGCCCGGTCAGGCCCGGCATGCGGATGTCGAGGAAGGCGACGTCGGGGCGATGCCCGGCGATCGCTTCCAGTGCGCTGGCGCCGTCCTCGCATTCGGCGACGATCTCCAATTGCGGCCAGGCCTTGCCCAGTGCAGCCAGCAAGGCGTGTCGCAACAGTGCCTCGTCTTCGGCGACAACAGCTTTAGCCATGATGCTGACCTCCGGGCACGTCAGCGGGAACGCTGATCGTGGCCGCGACACCTTGCGGGAAATTGGCAGCGATGACCAGCGTGCCCGCATCACCGTAGATCAGCTGCAATCGTTCGCGCACGTTCTTCAGGCCGATGCCGCCACCGCTGGCCTGAGTGTTGAAACCAAGTCCGTCATCGGCCACCGTCACCGCCACCTGCGCCCCGTTGCGGCGCGCGAAGATCCACACCGTACCCTCGCCCGGTCGCGGTTCCAGCCCATGCTTGATCGCGTTCTCGACCAGGGTCTGCAGCATCATCGGCGGCAGCGGCGTGGCCAGCAATTCATCGGGCACGTCGATCTGCAGATTGAGGCGCGAACCCATGCGGATCTTCAGGATTTCCAGGTACGCGCGCGAACGCTCCATCTCATCGCCCAAGCTGGACAGCGCATCGTCGGTACGTGGCAGCGAGTGACGCAGGTACTGGATCAGATGACCTAGCATGTCGTCCGCGGCTGCCGCATCGCTGCGTACGAGCTGTTGCGCATTGGCCAGCGTGTTGTAGAGGAAGTGCGGCTCCACCTGCGCTTGCAGCAAGCTGAGTTTGGCGATGGCCAGCTCCTTCTCGGTGACGGTCTGTGCTGCCGCCGCCTGCTCGCCGCGCCGATGTTCGGCCATCGCCAGTGTGATCGCGCGAGTGACCGCCTTGGCGTGCTCCAGGTTGATGCCATCGTCGACCTGCAACCAGTCGCTCCACGGCGCGGACGCCGGCTCGAAGACCAGCGTGAGGCTGCTGCTGCCGTCGCCGCGGATCACCGTGGCCAGCACACGGTTGCGCCGGCTGACGATCCAGCCCATCGGGTCGTAGCGCCCCAGCACCTTGATGCCGTACGGGTCGGGATAGGCCAGCATCGCGCGCACCTCCAGGCGATTGCGCACGCTGTCGATGTGCTCGATGCCGGGCAGCTCGCGGATGGCTGCATCCAGCAGGTCGAATGCTTCTTCCGCCTCGAACGGCATCTCGATCTGCCGATGTTGCCGGCTGGCCAGTGCCGTGGCGTCCAGCTTGCCGCCGTTGAGCATGCGCACCCGACGCAGGTGGGAATGGGCGCGGATGATCACGAAGATCACCGTCACCAGGCCGAGCAAGGCCATCGCATGGGCCAGCGGTGTCCAGATCCAGTCCGCCGCGATGCACAGCACCAGGAACAGCAGGTACCACGCGATGATGAGACGGGCATAAAGGAGCAGGCTTCTGAGCACGAGGCGGTTCCGATGGTGGGGATCGCGATCGAGCATAGTGACCACCACCGCGCAAATCGCCGACATCGCGACAAAACCCCTCCCGCGCCGACCGATCCCGACTACGGCGTCGTGAAACGGGCTGGCCCCATCCTGAATTGCGCCGCCTTCATCTTTCGAGCCGCATCGGCCAGGTGTTCGGTCCATACAAAGCCGGCGCTGACGCCACCGGTGATGGCCATCCACAGGGCGCCCCCTTGTGCGTGCCATTCCCTGGAGTGGCGAAAACGCGACGGCGCGCGTTGGCAGATCGTCTGCAGCCTGCGAAGATCGATGGGTTCCTCCGGGAAACATCACGATGCATATCGAACAAGCCCGCTTCACCCCAGGCTTTCGCGGCATGCTGCTGGCGCTGCTGGTACTGCTGGCTGGTTGCGCCACGTCTCCTGCCGCACCAAAACCTGACAGTCCCTACCGGGTGATCGGCTACGACACGGTGCGCGGCGACATCCGCCCGGTCGACGTCGGGCGCATCGACACGCTGATCTTCGCGTTCGCCGGATTGGTCGATGGCAAGGTCGTGCTTGATCCGGCACAAGTCGCACGCCTGCGCCAGCGCACTGCACTCAAGGCGGCGCACCCCCGGCTCAAGGTGGTGATCTCGGTGGGTGGCTGGGGCGTGGGCGGATTTTCCGAAGCCGCCAGTACCGCGGCGGGCCGGCAACGCTTTGCCGACAGCGCAGCGCGATTGCTGCCGGCCAACGATGCCGACGGCATCGACGTGGACTGGGAATATCCAGGCCATGCCGAAGCCGGCATCACCGCCAGCGCGCAGGATCGCGCCAACTTCACCCTGCTGCTGAAAAGCATCCGCGCCGCCCTGGACCGCGCGGGCGCAGTGCACGGCCGCCAAGGCGCCAACCACTACACCTTGAGCATCGCCGCCGCCGACGGCCCGTTTGTCGACGGCATCGACATTGCCGCGGTCGAGCCGAGCCTGGACTGGTTCAACCTGATGACCTACGACTTCTTCAACTCGATGACGCCGACCACCGGACACCACACCGCGCTGCATGCGCCCGCATTGGCCCCCGCCAACGCGCGCAGCACTGACAAGGCCGTGCGGCAGTTCCTCGCCGCTGGCGTACCGGCACGGAAACTGGTGATCGGCGCGGCGTTCTACGGCCGCGAGTTCACCGACGTGCAGCCGGCCCACGATGGCCTGTATCAGGCTTACGGCCACTATCTGGGCGAACATCCCTGGCCGCAACTCAAGGCCGACTTCATCAACCGCAACGGCTACGTCCGGCATTGGGACGCCCAAGCCGAGGCGCCGTGGCTGTGGAATGCCACCACGCGCCATTTCATCAGCTACGACGACCCAAGCTCACTGGCCGCCAAGGCGGCCTACGTGAAGGCCAACCATCTCGGCGGCATCATGTATTGGGAGCAGAGCCAGGACCCGAACGGCGAATTGCTGGATGCGATCTGGCGTGGCCTGCAGTAACTCCCGACGATCACTGCGCCGGCTTGCCGAAGCGGTCGATCAACTGGTCGGTGTGGCCGCGTATCGACTTGTCGATCACCCTGATGTCATGCGGATTGATGTCATGCGGATCTGCCGGGCTGCGTCGTGCCGTGACACCGCCGGGCGCGGCGGCTTTACGGGAATCCCTACCCAACTGATGGGCTACACAGGCATGGCCGCGCTCTGGCAGAGTGCCGGGATCGGCTGTCGGGCACAGGAGAGGACTGACCATGCGTGTGACTTTTCGGCTTTCCATGAGCGCCCTGCTGGCACTCGGCACCTTTGCCGTACACGCCGCCACCGATCAGCGCGGGGCAAACGATTACGCCCGCGCGCCCGACCAGGCCATCGACCAGGCCTATACCGCGCAGATTCGCGAATTCACCACCGATGCCACGTTCAATTCACCGCTGACCGACTACCTGCCCGCCTCCACCACGGTGCCGACGCCGCTCAAGGTGCTGGGCCATATCGCCGGCGCGCCGGACTACCTGCCGTATTCGGCGGATGTCTACCGCTACTTCCACGCGCTGGCCGCGGCCAGCCCCCGGGTAAAGGTGTTCTCCATCGGCAAGACCGAGGAAGGCCGCGAGATGATCGCGGTGGCCGTGGCCGACGCAGCGCTGCTGGCCGACCTTGACGCCAACGCCGCGCGCCTGGCCCAGCTGGCCGACCCACGCCGGCTGCAGCTCGACGATACCCGCGCCGATGCGCTGATTGCGCAAACCACACCGGTGTACTACATCACCGGCGCCATCCACTCCACCGAGACCGGCTCGCCAACCGCGTTGATGGAACTGGCCTATCGCCTGGCCGTGGACGATGCGCCGTACATCCAGCGCATCCGCTCGCACGTGATCACCCTGATCACGCCGGTGGTCGAGGTCGACGGCCGCGACCGCATGGTTGACCTGTACAACTGGCATCGCGCGCATCCGCAGCAAAACTACCCGCGGTTGCTGTACTGGGGCCACTACGTCGCGCACGACAACAACCGCGATGCCATGGCGATGACGCTCAACCTCACCCGCAACGTCGCCGACACCTACATTGGCTGGCATGCGCAGGTGCTGCACGACCTGCACGAATCGGTGCCGTTCCTGTACGACAACACGGTCGGCGACGGCCCATACAACGCCTGGATCGATCCCATCCTCACCGGCGAGTGGCAGCAGCTGGGCTGGGACAACGTGCAGCAGATGACCCGCATGGGCATGCCTGGCGTGTTCACCCACGGCAGCTTCGACACCTGGAGCCCGGGCTATTTGATGTTCATCGCCGCCATGCACAACGGCATCAGCCGGCTGTACGAAACCTTCGGCAACGGCGGCGCCGACACGCAGCAGCGCATCCTCGATCCGGAGGAATACCAGCGCACCTGGTACCGGCCCAACCCGCCGCTGCCGGAAGTGACCTGGTCGCAGCGCAACAACAACAACTATCAGCAGACCGGCCTGCTGACCGCGCTCGACTACTTTGCCGGCAACGCGCCGCAGTTCCTGAAAAACTTCTACCTCAAGGCCAAGCGCTCGGTCGAGAAACCGCGCAACGCCGGCCCGGCCGCCTACGTGCTCACCGGCGATGAGAAGCGCGCCGGCACGCAGGCCCAGCTGCTGGACGTGCTGCAGCGCCAGCACGTCGAGATCAGCCGCACCACCGCACCGGCGAGCGTGACCTTGCCGGCGCCGGCTGACGCAGACAAGAACGCCGACAAAGCCGACAAGGCCGGCAAGAAAGCCGCGCCCCGTTCGCGCCGCTTCCCCGCCGGCAGCTACGTGATCCGCATGGACCAGCCCTACTCGCGCATTGCCGACGCGCTGCTGGATCGCCAGTTCTGGTCGCCCAAGGACCCGCAGCAGCATCCCTATGACGACACCGGCTGGTCGATGGGCGACCTGTTCAACGTGGACGTGGCGCGGGTGACCGATGACGCCATCCTCAAGGCGCCGATGACCCGGCTCGACACGCCAGTCGTGGTACCGCGCGGCCTGGCCGGGATCGATCTGGCGGACGCGAAGCTGCCGCGCGTCGCGCTGATGCACACCTGGCTCAGCACCCAGACCGAGGGCTGGTGGCGCCAGGCGCTGGACCGGCTGCAAGTGCCCTACGACTACATCAGCACGCAGGACGTGGCACGCGCAGCCGACCTGCGCGCGAAATACGACGTGATCCTGTTCGCGCCGGTCGGTGCCAGCACGCAGCAGATCATCGACGGCCTGCCGATGTGGGGCGCGCCGATGCCGTGGCGGACCACTACGCTGACCCCCAACCTGGGCCGCATCGACGCCACCGACGACGTCCGTCCCGGCCTGGGTGAAAGCGGCCTGGCCAACCTCAAGCGCTTCGTGCGCGAGGGTGGCCTGCTGATCACCGCCGAGGACACCGCGCGCTTTGCCATCGACACCGGCATGGCGCCGGGGGTGTTCATCACCCCCACCGACAAGCTGAAGGTCGTCGGCAGCGTATTGCAGGCCAAGTTTGTCGACCGCCACAGCCCGATCGCTGCTGGCTACACCAGCGACGCGCTGGCGATGTACAGCGCCTCGGGGCAATCCTTCACCGTGTCCAACCAGATCACTGGCGACAAGGGATTGCCCAATGCCAAGGACTTTGCGCGTCCGACCGGCCGCGGCGGTCCGCACGACGCCGACATGCCCGAAGGCCGGCCGTTTGCCAAGCCGCCGGCGCTACCCGACGTCAAGCCGTGGCAACCATTGCCGCTCAACGCCGAGCAGATGCGCAACAACCCTTGGGTGATTCCGCCGGCGCAGCGCCCGCGCGTGATCCTGCGTTATGCCGAAGCCAAGCAGTTGCTGATCGCCGGCCTGCTCGACGGCGCCGACGAGATGGCCGAGCGTGCCGCCGTGGTCGATGCGCGTTACGGCAAAGGTCACGTGCTGCTGTTTTCCAGCAACCCGATCTGGCGCGGCGAAACCCTCGGTAGCTACCCGCTGGTCTTCAACGCCATCGTGCATTTCGATCAGCTCGACAAAGGACGCTGAACCCGGCTTTTCATGTCGCATGAAACCTTGGTTTTCGGCGAACTTGAAGCCAAGCAACATGTTTTTCACGACTGTTTGCGTATCATCCATGGATCCCACGTCATGACCTTGCCCCTGTTCGGGGGCCTTGCCGCGCGCCTCAGCCGGCCCGTCAGGGGAAATGTCGATGGAGGGATGCGTGCCAAGCGCCCTTCGCCTCGCATCGAACCATGGGCGCCCCGTGCGCCAGTTGCCACCGAGCCAGGAGACTCCATGTCCAGCAATACCAGCCGATCCACCAAGCGCAACAATCCTTCGCCCCTGTTCGGCCCCAGCAAGAATAAAAACGCAGGCCACGGCATCACCAGCAACACCATTGCCGCTGATATCGCCGCCTTCAAGAAGAATGGTGGCCGTATCGAGGTATTGGGCAACACGCCGCTGCGTGTTCATGTCCCCGCTGTCACCTCCCGCGCCAAGACCGCGCCCCGCCGGCAGGGAAGCGCCGACACCGGCAAGGCCGCTGCGCAGCGTTGACCGCCTAGCCGGTTGAAGCAGCAACACCTTGAGGCTCCCAGCCTTGCCGCGCGGCCAGTCGGCTGCGCGGCCGCTGGCACGGCCATCGGGGTGCCGTCATCCGGTCAGCTTCGGCGTCAACGGTTCTCCGGCAGCTGCAGCTGTTCCGACGAGATCACCACGTTTCCGGGCGTTCCCTCCCATGCCGAGTGCAGCAGTGTCTGCGCAATGCGTTGCGCGGGCACGATGCGATAGCGCCGCGGCAGGCACGGCGCCAACGCCTGCAACACATGCATGCCGACGCGTTCCAGCGCTCGCCGCCGCTCGCGTTCGCCGCCGATCAACGACGGCCGCAGCACGGTCAACGAGGGGTAACCCAACGCCTGCACGGCCTGCTCCACCTCGCCCTTGGTGCGCAGGTAGAAATAGCGCGACGCCACATCGGCGCCCAACGACGAGGTCAGCGCAAACGCACGCGCACCGCCGTCGCGTGCCAGCCGGGCGTAGGCCAGGACGTAGTCAAAATCCACCCGCCTGAATGCGGCCCGCGAGCCGGCATCGCGCAGGGTCGTGCCCAAGGTGCAGATCGCCGCATCGGCCTGCCACCAGGCGGCGTCCGCCGGCAAGCGCTCAAAGTCGACGACGGGATTGTCCAACTTGGGGTGCGGCGGCAGCGGTCGCCGGGTCGGCGCCACCACCCGGGTGATGGCCGCATCGTGCAACGCCATCCGCAACACCTCCCGCCCGACCAGGCCGGTGGCGCCACACAGCAACAATCGGAACATGCCCACCTCCCTCCGGCGCATGCTGCGCCACGACTCACCGACACCTTATTGCCGAACCTGAAACGGTCCAAGGTTCGCAGACATCGCCGTACCGCATCCGCACCCGCTTGCTTGAGAAAGCCCTGCTCGGCCCAGATGCTCTGGATTCCAGCACGCTATCCGGCATGAGGCCATGTTCAACACCATCAGGAACTGGCGCATACGGCGCATCGTCGCCCGGCACCCCATTGCCGAACCGCTCTGGCGCGACGCGCTGCAGCGCTGTGCCCCGGCACGGCGGCTGGGCGCCTCCGACCAGGCCACGCTGCGCGTGCTGGCGACACTGTTCCTGAAGCGCAAGTCGCTGGAACCCACCCAGGGATTGCACCTCGGTGACGCCGACCGCGTCCTGCTTGCGATGCATGCCTGCATGCCCATCCTGAAGCTGGGGATGGATTGGTACGACGGCTGGCACAGCGTCATCGTGTATCCGGACGCCTTCATTCCGCGGCGCCCGCATACGGATGCGGCGGGCGTGGTGCATCAGACCGACACCGTGATGGCCGGTGAAGCATGGCGACGCGGGCCGGTGATCCTGTCATGGGCGGAGGTGCTGAGCAGCGGAAAGAAACCGGGGAACAACGTGGTCATCCACGAGATGGCGCACAAGCTCGACATGCTCAACGGCGACGCCAACGGCTTCCCGCCATTGCACCGGCACATGGATCGCCGCGCATGGTCGCAGGTTTTCTCCAACGCGTGGCACCGCCTGCAGGAAGAACAACGCAATGGCGCCGACTTGCCCATCAATCCGTATGCCCTGGAAAGTCCCGCCGAGTTTTTCGCGGTGGCCAGCGAACAGTTTTTCGAGGCCCCCGCCACCTTGCACCAGCACTTGCCGGACGTCTATCGGCAGCTTGAACAGTTTTACCGGCAGCATCCGCTCTGATGTCCCCGGCTCCTTTCCCCTCGCGCGGCCTCAGGAGGTCCCGGTCTCAAGGAGGCTTTCCGCGCCGTTGCGGCCGGCACGCTTGGCTGTATACAAGGCGGCATCGGCGCGCTGCAGCAAGCTGTCGATGCTGTCGCCATTCCGGGCAACCGTCATCCCGCAGCTGATCGTGATGACGTTCCCGTCAAACAAGGGCCCCGTTGCCAGGTGCCTGCACAATGCGTTGGCCATATGCCGTGCTGCGGAATACTCGCGTGGCACGTGCCGTCAAGGCCACGAGGACGGCATCGCCGACGCTGTGCCCAAACCGATCATTGATGGCCTTGAAATGGTCGATATCGAAAAGCCTCAGCGCCAGCCTGTCGCCATGATCGGCGAAACCGGCAAGCTCGGCCCGATCACCACCGCCATGCAGCGGCGATCGGGCAGCTTGGTGAGGTCATCGGTATTGGAAAGATAGGCCAGTTGATCAACCGCCCTCTGCGCAAGCAGCAGGTGATGCTGGTAGCTGGAAAAGAAATACAGCGCGGCAATCAGCACCGCGGAGACGAAGTGCAACTGCAGGGTGAAGTTCGCGTAGGGTGCGTCGATGTCATGCACCAGACAAGGCAGGCTGATGCCGACGCCAAACACCAGGCAGGAGGCCTCGAGCACGCGCTGCGGCAGCCTTCTCCATGCCACGAGAAGCAGCGCCAGAAGCACCACCGCGCTCGTGCCGAGCACGTCGCTCAAGACGGGAGAGCGCAGGCCTCGCGTGCGCATGACCTCCCACGCAATGACCGCGCTGAGCAGGCTCAGCGCGATGATCGCCAGCAGCACGCCACGCTTGAAATGGTCGATGGAAAGCGGCACCCGGATTTCGCTGCCCATGAGAGGTGCGTCGTGGGAAGGCATCTCGCGACTCGCGCAAAAGTCAGGCCAAAAGGCTATAGCGTCGAGGCCTTCGCACGTGTCACATTTGCCTGTCGCACCGATACGCGGGGGCGCGGATGGCGCCGCTGCGGGAAACCGTTCCCCTTGTCCATCCGCCTTTTCACCCCTCACTTCCTCGCGACAAGTCCCTCCTCGCCGCGACGCATGGCTTCGAGCATCGCTCGCTGACGGTCGCGATGTGCCATTGCCCGGCGATTCAATGCCTGGAACCGCGGATCGTCTCGCAAGTGTGCATAAAGCGGGTCGTGCTCGGCCAGATACCACCAGCGGTAGAGCTGGCCGTTCTCGACGCTGTGCGTCAACTCCCGGAGCGCATGGTCATCGTCACCGAGCACCGCATATGCCGCGGCACGCTCTCGACTGAACCAGTTGCCGGCGCGCCCGCTGCCGTGCGCATCCACCAGGGCAAGGGTTGCCCGGGCAAGATCCAGTCCCCCCTGCACATCACCGGCAAGCACTTGCGTGTGCGCGTAGATCAGCGCAAACCCGCGATACCACATGGGCAAGCGCCCCTCGTGGGCAACCTGCACGGACTGCAGCAAGTGCAGGGCCGGGGAGAAATCACCGGTCTCGATCGCAGCATCGCGAATCGCCTGCGCCTTGGCGGCTTGGGGCCCGAGGTCCGGCCAGTTTGTCGGCGCAACGCCCTGCAGGGCTGCGGCAGCATCCCTGCGCTTACCTCGATATTGGGCGATTTCCGTCGTTGCACCCGGTGTCGGCGACGGCCCCAACGCTGCCGCCGCAGAAGCGGGATCGCCCAAATCGAGATAAATATCGCGAGCCAGCAACCTCGCGCTGACGGATTGTGGCTCGACGGCCATTGCCTGCTCAATGACCTGCGCGGCCTGTGCAAACTTGCCGCTGTACTCCCAGTTGGAGTAGGCCATTTGATAAAGGGCCGCCGGCAGCCGGGGATTGATCTCCAGCGCCTGGCGTACCAGGCGGTCATGCTCGGCGACGTCGTTGCGCACGACCATGACGAAGAAGGCCTGGGTCAGGCACAGCTCCGGCGCCAACGGATCGATCCGGCGCGCACGCTCCATCACGTCGATCGCCTCGCCCACACGGGAGTTGCGGAACAGGAACTGGGCGTAGCTCACATACCCGGCTCCATCGCTGGGCGCCAGCGTCAAGCCCTTGCGGAAGAGCGCGTCGGCCTGCGCCGGATCGCGTGCAAGCGTCGCCTGCGCCACCCACGCCTCGCCCATGGCGGGATCCAGCTCCAATGCGCGACCAAAAGCCTGCGCCGCCTGTTCACGCATCCCGGACGCCGCTCCCGGGGCGGCATCCGCCTCCAGCGCCAGCGACTGGCCAAGGCCCAGGTAGGCTCTGGCGAAATCCGGGGCGAGGATCGTCGCACGTCGGAACAATTCGACTGCCTGGCCGGCGCCAGTTACGTCGGCACTCCGCAGAAGCCGCTGGCCGCGCAAGTAGACGCGATAGGCATCGAGATTGGCGGACTCATGCCACGCCACGGAAGGCACCGGAACATGCAGCACCTTGGCGACATGGCGGGCAATGTCGTCACGGATCGACGCCAGCTGGCTCGCCGAGCGATCCAGCGTGGACGCCCACAACACCTTGCCGGATTGCGCATCGAGCAGTTGCACATCCACCTGCAGCCGCCCGCCAGACTGCGCCAGATTGCCGCGCAACAGGAAGCGCGCATGCAGCCGGTGCCCCATGGTGCGCACGTCGGCATCATCTCCAGAGCCGTCCGCCGCCGCGTCGCCAGCAATGACAAGCAGGCCGGGGAGTCGTGCCAGGTGGTGACGGAGCATGTCCGTCACGCTCTGCGCGAGCCCGATGCCGTCTTCGTCGCGCGCCGTGGTGTGCAGTGGCAGCAACGCCAGCATGACGGGTTCGGCGGCCGATGATGCGGGGAGAGGGCCATCCGGTGCGTGGTACCACAGCAGCGCGATCAAGCTCACCAGCAACAAAGCCATCGAGCCGGCCAAAGCCCATCGGCGCGATGGCGGCCGAGCCACGGGCAGAACGGCCGGCGGCTGGTCCAAGGGCATCTGTTCGCCGGAGCGATTCGACTCCGTTGGCGGCGACATCCCCCGATCAAGCACCTCCACGGACGCCAGCAGGCGGTAGCCCTTGGTCGGCACGGTGGCGATATAGGTGGGCGCCCTGGGATCGTCGCCCAGCGCACGGCGCAACTGGGCGATGCACCGGTAGACCGGATTGTCGCCCATCGGCCGGCCACGCCAGACCGCATCGATCAATTCGCTGGTGCTGACGACCCTGCCCGCGTGCGTGACCAGATACACCAGCACCGCCATGGCCTTGGGTTCCAGCGCGGCCTCGCCCGAGGGAGCGACGATCCGGTCCAGATCCACGTCCACCACACAATCACGCAGCCGCAGTCGATTCGGCCCGGTCCGCTGAGCCGGGCTGATGGATTCAGGCAGCCAAGGGTCCTTTTCCATCTCGTTCATCGCTGCGCCCCGCCCGCCGCCGAACCTTAGACCCTTGCGGTACGGGCCGCCACCATCTCTCCAGAAAAACTCCAGAAAAACCAAAGGACGGCAAGCATGACGGCCCTCGAGAATCGCGCGGCCTGCAACGGCGCCCGCGTGTGATCACGCCGCGGCGACACCGGCGTCTTGCGGGCGGAACGAGGGCCGGCAGGGATTCGTTCCTACTTTCGACCCATCAGGAGAAACCGCAATGATGAACAACGCATCGAAAGCGTCGCTCCACGGCCTGGCCACATCCCTCTCGCCCCGCGCCAGCACTTCGTACCGGCCGCTGGCAACCCGCGGCAAGTCCGTGAAACCCCTGATCTCCGGGTGTTTCGCGGCACTCGCCCTGGCCCTGTGTCTTCCCGCCTTCGCCCACGACACCCAGAACGGCAACTGCTCCAACCATCAGCTGAAGGGACGCTACGTATTCACCGCTACCGGATTCACCCGGGCCCCCGCCAGTCCTCCGGGATCGCCCTGGGTACCCAAGGCCATCCTGGAGGTACTGCAATTCAACGGCGACGGCACGGTGCTTACACCGGCAATCACCGCCGCCAACCCGTTTGGCGACCTGGGCAGCATCATGCAGCCGCCCAGTGGTTCGCCGGGCGAGTACACCGTCAAGGCCGACTGCTCCGGCAGCGTGCGCTTCATCGATCCGAGCAACGTGACGTTCACCATCTACGTCGAGGGCTCCGGCGACACGATCCGGATGATCCAGACCAACCCATCCAACAACGTGTTCGAGGGCACCGCCAAGCGGGTAAGGACGGGCAATTCGTCGCACTGATTCCGGCAGGCGGACGGCGGAGACATTGCGACATGCCGGCCCAAACGAAACCGGGGACGGAGCCCCGCAACGCACACTCTGTCCCCGGTTTCGACTCTCACTTCCACCGGGCTGCGTCACACGAAGCTGCTCGATGTCATGCCCCCGGTATGGCTGTACGGGGCCTTCATCGGCCAGCGATCGTCGCCGCACGGATGAAGCGCTTCAAGCGGCCATGCTTCCACGAATCAAGCCACAGGAGCCTGGGCGCGCCAGGCCTTGAGCAAGTCGGTTTCCTGCTTCCGGGTAATGCCGGCATTCAACTTCGCCTGACGTTCGGCCGGCAGGCCATGGAACCAGGTCAGCAGGTCGGTGACCGTGGTCGCCAGCGGGCGGAAGGTCAGGCCAGCCGCGATGGCGCGCGCATTGCTGACTTGTCCGTAGCCGGAGTAAGGATTGTCGTGCGGCGACACCCAGATCGGCAATTCGACCTTGTGCTCTTCGAGGAAAGACGCTGGCACGCGGGTGAAATCCACGCGGCCGCCAGTGACGGCCTGACAGCCACGCAACATCGCGTCCATGCCCAGCGTGTAATCCGGCCCGACGGCGTTGAACGCGCCGGTGGTGCCGGCCTCGGCCAGCCGGATCATCCATTCGCCCAGATCGCGACCGTCGATGATCTGCACCGGGTCGTCGCGGTCGCCTGGTACCAGCATCTCGCCGCCCTGGGCCACCCGCAGCGGCCAGTAGGTGAAGCGATCAGTCTGGTCGCGTGGGCCGACAATGTAGGTCGGTCGCACGATGGTGACGCGCTCGCCAAATTGCCTGCGTGCCTCGGCTTCGCTCAACGCCTTGAGCGGGCCAAACAGGTGCTCGACGTCGGCCAGCAGGTTTTCCTGCGTTTCCGCCATCGCGTCCCTGCCCTTGTAAGGCGCCAGCACGGCGTCCTCCGTCAGCCCCGGCTTGCTGCCGTCGGCGTAGACCGAAATGCTGGAGATGAAGAGATACTGGCCAACGTTTCCGCGCAACACCTTGCCCGCGTCGCGCACCCAGAATGGCAGGCTGGTCGGGTTGTCGATGCAGACGTCCCATTGCCGCCCCTTGAGCGCATCGAGGTCGCCGGTATTGCGGTCGCCATGCAGCTGCTCCACCTCGCCGGCCCACGCCGGCGACGGGCGCTTGCCGCGGTTGAACAGGGTGATCTTGTGTCCCCGCGCCAACGCGTAGTCAACCTGGAATGGCCCGGTAAAACCGGTACCGCCAAGGATCAGGATGCGCAACGGCTTGCTCGCGCGCGCCACCGGTGTCGTGGCCCGGGCGGCGGCATGGGCCAGCATTGACGCGGGCAATACCGTGGCGACGGCGGTCAAGGCGCCGAGTTTGAGCAAATCGCGACGACTGGGCATGCGAACCTTCCTGCTGCGGCATGGGCAATCCCCACGCCTCATTCTTGCCGCTTTCACGCCAGGAAAGTACCGGGAAGTCGGCGGTGCCTGACCCACCTCGTGACTGCACGGCACGCCCCGTCCGGCGCATCCCGCGCCGTTCCGCGGAAGCCCGCGGCACGCTCATGCCGGCACACGATGCGGATTGGGAAAATGATGGCGATGCCAGGCCAACGCCATTCGTTCCAGGCGTCCTCTTCGCCGCTCTACCCGTGTAGCAAGAAGTAGGGAATCGTCACCAGTGCCAGCGCGAAGAGAATGCCCAGCACGCTCATCACCACGCGCAGCGGGTCGGCACGAAGCAGCGTAAAGAACGTATCGGCGGTACCGGCACGTTTGGCAGCGGCATATTCGGCGCGGGCACGGGCTGCGCGCTGCTGCTGGTAGTCGTCCATCGCGCGCCTGGCGTCCGCATAGGCCGCATCGTCCGTGATCCAGATCCCGCCTGCTGAAATGCCCCAGATGCTGGGCCGGGTTTCGTAGAACGCGATCTGCTGCGCATCGAGCATCGTGCGCACGTCGCTGGCCTCGTCAGCGGGAACATCGCGCAGGTTCATGAGCAGCTTGGACATGGCGCCATGATAACCACCCACGCCGCGCCAACTCCGCCGTCCCGGCACGACACCCGGCGCGCCTGCACGACGGCCCCGGACATCGGCACGGCCACGTGAATCCCCACCGGTTTCGCCTACCCTCCACCGCTGAAACCCGCTCCCAATATCCCGGTGACTTTTTCTGCTGACGGTTTCAGTGCCACCATCGCCGCAATGGATCATTGAGGAGGATCGGCGAATGCCATTGAGCAACGTTGCCTATGCGCGCATGGAAACACCGCTGGGCATCTTCGTGGTGGCGGCGCGCGACGGTGCGCTCAAGGGTGGCTGGTTCGAGGGGCAAAAGTACTTTCCCGGGATCAGCGCGGACACCGGCTGGCGCGAAGACGAGACGGCCGTACTGCACGCGGCGCGGCAACAACTCGAGGCGTATTTTGCCGGCGCGGCAACGCGTTTCGAGGTGCCGTTGGCACCGGAAGGCACGGCGTTCCAGCAACAGGTGTGGGATGCACTGCGCGCCGTGCCGTGTGGTGAAACCACGACCTATGCGGCACTGGCCCGCGCACTGGGCCGGCCCGACGCATTCCACCCGGTCGGCGCAGCGGTCGGACGCAACCCGATTTCGCTGTTCATCCCCTGTCACCGCGCGCTGGGCAGCGACGGCTCACTGACAGGTTACGCAGGTGGCCTCGAGCGCAAGCGCTGGCTGCTCAATCATGAAGGCCGCGAGCGCGATCTGTTCGATTGAGGCGCTTGGGAAAACCCGGGCCAGCGTCGGCTGTCTCCAGGGTTTCCGGCTTCGTCACCGCGCGGTGCATGGGTTGTAGAACGGCACGTACTGCGCGGCTTTGCCATCCTCCAACTGCACGTTGTCGCACTTGTTGACCTTCACGCCATCGACGACCTGCTTGCCGGCGGCGCGAAAACTCTCGACCTTGCCATGGGCATCGACCTCCACATAATCGGTCATGTAATAGCCCTGCATGTGCTGGGGCCGTGCCAGTTCCACGCGTAGCGGGCCGGGGCCGAAAGTCGGGAAATACACCGTCGAGACTTCCGCGCCATACACCCGCACCTTGCCGGGCGGCGCGTGCGTGTCATCCGGCTCCGCAAAGTACGTCTTCGATGGGTTGCTGTAGTCGTGCAGATTGCCGAAGCGCACATGCCCGCTCAACTGGATCGGGCCGAGCGTCAACGGCTTGGGCAACGACACGTAATCCCCAGACGGCACCACGACGGAATGGGCTGGCAACGCGACGCCCTGGAACGTGCTGCCCGCCGCCAATTCAGCTGACGCCGGGTGCGAAACGTCGCGATCCGGGCCAAGCACCACGCGTGACCCGGCTGCGAGGTTGAGCCGGCCTGATGTCGTCGCACGGGACAACACTCGGCGGCAGGTGCCGTTGTCCGCATCAACGACGGCGTCGCCCTGCGCGCAGTACGTCTCGCGGCCGGTGATCACGTAGCCGCCCCGCTGATCGTCGTGGACGGCGTACAAGGTCCACCACTCGCCCCGGTTGAACAAGCGCACCGGGCCCGCACACACCACGTACATCGCGCTGTGCATCTGCACGATATCGGGACTCGCCCCCTTGAGATGCTCGGCGACGCGAAAGCTGATGCGGCTGGTAGTGGTGTCGCGGTCATCCACCCGGCCAATGACCTCACCCGCCACGACGAGTGATGCCTTGGCCAACCTTTCGGCGGCGGAAACTTCTCGCGTTGGCGCGGAATGGCTCGGGATGAACTTACACGCAGCTGCGGGTCGAGAGCCCAGCAACGTCGCCAGCGCAAACAACGATGCCGTCGACATCAAAATAAAACGATGCATGGCGGCGATTCCCCCCGAAAGATCGCATACACGCGGCGATGATAATCGGTTCGTGACAGCTCGCTGAAGCACCATCCGAGCGTAGTGAGGAGAGCCTGGGCGAACCCGCCCCCTCCTCAATTGCCCCAGCGGTGGCTTTGTTCGGGCCGAATAAAAAAGCCGGGAGCTGCCAAGGCAACTCCCGGCCCATGTCCACTGCGAAACCCGGGTTCCGTGCCCGAATCCCGTCGCAGTTACTTGCCTTGGCCCTGATACCCCGGACCACCGACGGCGGCTTCCACCGCCGCATTGGCATCCAGGATGCCGGCGCCGATCGAGTAATGACGCCCCGGCTGCACCACGGGCCGCTCGGCCGTCTGTTCCAGGATATGGAGCACCTGGTTGGGCCTGAGCAGCGGCATGTGCAACATCTTGCGCGCGCTCTGCATCAACGCCACCGTGCCGGAGACATGGGGTGCCGCTTGCGAAGTACCGGCAAAGCCACCGTACGTCGTGCCCACGGGCACCGGTGTGGTCGTGCCGTTGTTCAGTGCCTGCCAGACAAAGCCGTCGTAGGAGACGATACCCGTGCCCGGGTCGTCGTCCTGGAACACGCCGCCGCCGGGCGCGGCAATTTCCACCGACGAGCCATAGTTGGAGTAATACGCCCGCTTGCTGGTGATGCCCGTGGCCGCCACGGTAATGACACCCGGGCAGCTGGCGGGGGTGTAGTGGCTGGCATCATCGTTGCTGTTGCCGGCGGACACTACCACCACGGTGCCGAGATTGATGGCGCGACGCACGGCCTGCAATGTCGGATCGTTGCCCGTGCACCGGCCGCTGCCACCAAGGCTGAGGTTGATCACATCCGCCGGATGGGCGTTCGCCGGCACGCCATCGACCGATCCGCCAGCGGCCCAGACGATCGCATCGGCAATGTCGCTGGTAAAGCCACCGCAGTGGCCCAGGACACGTACCGGAAGAATCCTGGCGCCAAAGGCGACACCGGACATGCCGAGTCCATTGTTGGTCAATTCCGCGCCAGCCGTACTGGCCACATGCGTGCCGTGCCACGAGCTGGCTTCCGCCGGACTGTCCGCAGAGCACACATTTGCCGCGGTCCAATCGCCCAGATCCCAGCCACCCGGCGCGCGCTCGTCGGTCGCCCGTCCCGAGACAAACGCATCGGAAATGAAGTCATAACCGGCATCGGCCAGCGAGGTATCGACGTCGACATGCCGGGTGATCCCGGTATCCAGCACGGCAATCACGATGCCGTCGCCATCCGAAATATCCCAGGCATCATTGACGCTGGCGCCGCCGAAATTGGCGTCCCCGAAGAAGGTGAGCGTTCCACTGGGCTGCTTCAGGTGCCACTGGTAATTGCGGTAAAAGGGGTCGTTGGGCGTGAAGCTGGCTGGAACGGATTGCGTCGGCAGGGTCATGCCCGGATCGCGTTGCAGCAGCACATCGGGTGACACGTCGAGTACGGCTGGATCGGCCGCGATCTGCTGCATGAACGCCGCTGCCTCGGCACGATCCAGGCTGCGCGAGGTGCTCACCAGATCTGCGCCGATCGCCAGCTTCCGCTTGTAGGAAACCTGCACCCCGGCCTGCATTCGACCCGAGGCATTGGCCTTCGCGCGGTCGAGGCCCGAGCGGCTGGCCGCCGCGCTGACGTTCTGCAGCAGGGCCGAACGGTCCTTCCGTTCCGTGCTGCCCTCACGATAGGTCACGATAAAACGGCTGTAATGCCCATCTGCCTGCAACGTACTCAGATTGGCCCGCGAGCCGGCGGCATTGGCGCCGGGTCCGGCGGCATGCGCGGACAAAGAAATTGCCGTCGCCACGGCAACGAACAAGGCGGTCTTGATCGCGGAACGATGATTCATGATTTGAGCCCCAATGGATTGGTAACGCAGTCTTCCGAAGGAAGGACCGGTCGAAGCGTGCTGAATCGTGCAAATGCGACCTGATGACGTTGGAAGACCCGAAGCCCCCACCCCGGACGACAAGCCACGTTCTCGATCAAGCGTGTCCCGTCGCCTCCCCAACGTCGGCCACCCTAAGCACGGCGCCGTCAAATCAGGGTGAAATCCAGGCGGATTGAAACCCGTTCCGGCGTGGCGACTCCTTCGACCCGGCCGATGGGTTGCATGGGCACCGGGGCGGCCCATCGTCACTGCACACCCGTGCCAAGATCACAGCGTGACCAGTGCATGCCGCTGGTGAACCCGACCCCGTTTGCGTGCCCCGTTTTGCAACCGACGCAGTCACGCGATCGCACTGACCAGTTCGACACGATTGCGCCCGTTCTCCTTCGCCCGGTATAACGCGTTGTCGGCGGTCGCCAGCCAGTCAGTCTGCCGCCGGTAGGCGCTGCCTCCTCCGCGCAAGGCAATGCCGACACTGACCGTGACAGCCAGCGGCTCCCGCCCTTCGATAGCCACGTTCAACGCCGCCACCGCGGTACGCATACGTTCGCCGAGAGCCCGTGCCTTGGCTTGATCGTGGCTCGGCGCGATCATCAGGAACTCCTCGCCACCGAGTCTGCCAACGACGCCGCCAGACGGTATGCAATCGGCCAGCGCACGCGCCACTTCGGCCAGGACGACATCCCCGGCGGCATGCCCGCGGGCATCGTTGACCCCCTTGAAGAAATCGATGTCGGCCATCAACAGCGCATCGTGACCGGGGCCATCCAAATCCGTCTTCATCGCATGCATGTGTTCAAGCAGCGCCCGTCGATTCGGCAGCTTGGTCAGATTGTCGCGATACGCCTGCTCGCGCAGGCCCGTGGCCAGGCGGCCACAAACCCGTCGCGCGACGCACGCCAAATCGGGATTGCATCACGGGTTTGGCCATACTCGCTCAGTGCGCTGGCTTCCAGATACTGCGCGCGGGCCAACGCCACCACGTCGCCACTCGTCCGGACCAGTCGACTGTGACGCTGACAGTGCGAAAGCGCACGTTGCGGCAAGCCGGCGTCGACATAACCGCGGCACAGCTCCGATGTGCTGATGATGCGCAATTCCGGATCGTCATCCGGAATTATGTTGGCGGCCTGCAACACCGTGATCGGGCCGGTTCCCACATCGCCCAGATCGATCTGCCGCGCACCACGCAAAAACCCTGCAAGACTGTCGGCGCCCGGGGCACCGGTCAGCCCGATCACTTCCGCCAGGGCAGCATCACCAAGCTTCCCTGTGGCCGCCCCGCCCATGTACCACAGCAGCAACACGCGTGCGCGTGGTGAACCCGCAAACACACCGTTGGCCAGTGCTGTCCGACCCGCCTGGATGCCGCCTCGCGATCACTCGCCGCCAGTTGGCGATACGCGGACAAATCAAAATTCGAGACGGCCTCATCCAGGCGGCTTGCGTCGTTGCCGAAAGCTTGATTTGACGCCGCGATACACTCGCAACGCACGACCTGCGCAATGATTCCTGTTCAAGCGTGCCGTAAAAGGCTTTCGAGTTATCGATGGACCCTTGCGCCAAAGTGCAACAGCAAGAGTGCCATGCAACACCGCGCACTGGCGCCCACTAAGGGAGGGATCTCATGTCGATATGTCGCCTGACCGCCCTGGCTATCGCGATCGTTTTGCCGGCCGGGTGCGCGAGCATGCCAAAACCCCTCCAAGGCACCTACGCCCACGTTTCCGCCGCGAGCGCCGAGGGTGGCGTTGCCAACAGCGGTCCAGTGCGATGGGGTGGCCGCATTCTCCATACCGCATCGGATTCGCAACGGACCTGCTTCACCCTTTTGGCGCAGCCGCTCGATTATCAGGCGCGCCCGCGGGCAGATCTGGTCAACAGCGGTACCCCGAGTGGCTTCGTCACCTGCCATGCCGGCACGTACGACCCAGAGGTTTTCGCCAAGGGCCGCGAGCTCACGGTTATCGGCACATTGCACGGCACCATGCGGCAGCAGGCTGGTGGCCGCGAACTTACCTTACCGATGGTCAATGCCGACGTGGTCTACCTGTGGCCCAAGCGCAAGAACGCGACCTTTCCTGCCGACGCCTGGAATTTGATGGGTAATCCGCAATACCCCTCCGAGGCCGACCGGCAACCCGCCGGAAAGATAGCGCGGGCCATCCGCTAGCCGTTTCACGCCCGGGCAGTGCGCTTCCGCGCAATGGTCGAGGCCAAGACCCGACACTTGGCTGGCACCGGGCCCGCACACCGCCCACATCACAACCATCCAAACGGTTGCAAGTGAACCCGGCTTCGTTTTTCCGGTGCACATGACTTGCTGCGCCGACGGCTCGGCGTAGTACGACGGATCATCCCCTGCCAGCGAATCTATTCGTTGGCCGTGGCCGCGGGAGCTGCCGCTTCGCGCGGAAACAGATATCGGCTCACCAGTGCAGCCGCCACCGCACCCATCAGCGGGGCAACGATAAACAGCCACAGCTGGCTCAACGCCTCACCGCCCACGAACAACGCCGGCCCGAGGCTGCGTGCGGGATTGACCGACGTGCCAGTCAACGGCACCCCCATCAGGTGCACCGTCGCCAGCGCAAAGCCAATCGCCACGCCGCCCAACTGTGGCCACGCCCCCTTGCGCGTCACCAACAGCACGATAAAAACAAACAGGAAGGTCAGCACCACTTCGGCAATGAACGCGCCGAACATGTCCAGACCCACCATCGAATTGGCGCCAAACCCGTTGGCACCCAGCCCAACCGTTGCCGTCGAATACCCCTTGGCGCCGGAGATCATCCAGAGCAAACCGCCGGCACCGGCAATGCCTCCGGCAAACTGGGCGATCCAGTAGCCAACCGCTTCAACCACCCCCATTCGCCCCGCCGCCAAAAAGCCCAGCGTGACGGCAGGGTTGATGTGCGCGCCAGAAATCGGACCAATGCCGTACGCGAGAATCAGCATGACCAATCCAAACGCCAGCGCCGTAGCGACAACCCCCGCGGAAACACTTTGGCCGTCCATGCCAAAGCCAAAAGAAAGCGTCGCCACGCCGGCGCCCACAAACACCAGAAGTGCCGTACCCAGAGCCTCAGCGACAAACTTGCGCATGTCCGTGACATTCCCCTGCAGTCGGGTGGTAGAGCTCCTGCGGATAGTACCCACGTATCCGCAGGCAAGGGAAGAATGGCGAGAAGCAGCATCAAGGACAGCTTGAACGGCCCGGCCGGTCGTACTGCGACGAGACGGTTTGCTCCGATTCAATCCACGATCGGCACCAAATCCCGATGGGCCCACCGCAATGCGAATAGCCGATGCGGCAGGGTGTGAACGTGGGCGCGTCTTGTCGAAAGCGCCGAGTACAGCACGCCGTCACGATGCCGGTGATACTCAACCTTTGCGCGGCGACCACAGCTGCGGCAGGCCGATCCAGAACTGCGCACAACGCGAGGCCAGTTTCAGCAACTCGTTGTCCTTGCTGACCAGCCAGCGCGCGGCCGAGGCCTGCGCCAGTTCCAGAAATTTCTGGTCGTCCGGATCGGCGCAACGCGGCAGCCGCACTTCAGGATGCGCGTTCGCCTGTTCGTCCGGCAGACAGCGAACCAGCGCATCGAACGCCGCCTCGATCGCCGGCCGGTTGACATCGTTCACCGGCAATTGCGGGTAATGCAGCACGCGCAGCCACTCGTCACGGCAATCAGCACGCGTCACCGCCTCGATCGTGCCGCGCTGCATCGCTACATGCAGCGCGGCGGATTGCGGCTCGTGGAACACGAACAAATCCAGACACACATTGGTATCCAGCACGATGCGCGGTACAGGCAGGTCGTCAGCAATCATCGACACATTTTGGAGCAAGCGGCCCGCGCGATGCACTGCACGCTTGCCGATGGGAGCCGATAACCAAGATCGAGAGTCGGTGAATAGTCGCCCACCTGCTGTGGTCGCGACGGCAATCATCACCGTCGCGACCGCGCGCCTCCGACCTCACAGGCGCAGGGTTGAGTGCCCCTTGCCCCAAGGCAACTTGACGCGCCGGCTGACGTAGACATCACCTGGGTCAGCCGGCACCTGGAGGAAGTGCTTGCGGCCGAAATACAGGCGGGTGCCGTCGCCAGACAGGGTGGCGCGGGTTTCGGCGCCGTCCGGCGTGTTGACGGCAGGATTGTCGATCGGGCCGCGCAATGTCCACCGCGAGGCGGTATTCGGACGCGTGGCATACCAGATGTCCTGGTTGCGCGGATCGGTGCTGCCGCGATTGCTGCTGAATACGATTTCCAGCCCATCACGGCGCACGTTGGGCATCAAGTCGGCAGCATTGCTGCTCAGCTCGGCCACGCGCACGCCAGGTCCGAAGCTGCCGTCGGCGCGCAGGCGGCTCACGTAGATGTCATGGCTCTTGCTATCCGGGTAACCGTCGCTGGAGAAATACAGGAAGGTGCCCTGGGCGGTGACCACGACCGACGGGCTGTATTCCGAACCCTTGGTGTTTGGCCCACCGTCGGCGTAACCGCCCAGGTTCATTGGCGTCGTCCAGTGAGACGGTCGGTGCCACCACGGCGCCCGGCCGTACGCAGGACTCTCCCGGGTCAGGAACAAGTCACCAGCCGGCGGGCTGCCGGCTGGTGGTGGCGGCATCGCCTTGCAACCGGCGCAATCCTCCGAGTTCTGCCGCGAGCTGACAAACAACAGCCACCCGCCGGGCAACGGCGTGGGGCAGTAATCGGCAGCGGTAGGGGAATTCACCGGCGCACCGAGGTTGGTGACGTTGTCCCAGTGGCGCATCAAGCCATCCCAGCTCGCGCGCCAGATGTCCAGGCCGCCATTGCGGCTGGACATGAAATACAGGTTTCGGCCGTTCGGTGATTCGATCGGGCAGCCCTCGGCCGCCGCGGTATTGATCCCGGATGCAGGCACCGGGTTATCCCACGGGCTGTAGTTCTTGCCGTAGTCCCCGGCCGAGGCATTGGCGGACAGGATGGCGGCAATGGCCAGTGCACATTGTTGGTACTTGCGGTTCATGTGACTCTCCTTGCGTGTGGTTTGGATGACAGCGGAGAAAAAACCTTCTCAACGGGCCTGCTGCGCCATGGCGACGAGGCGTGGCTCGCCTTGTGGGAACGCGTTCATCACGACCTGCACGCGACCGACGCCGCGCCGCTGGCAGGCGCGACCGATCCCGGCCATCAACCGCTCGCGTGCGGCGTAGACTTGACCAAGGTTGTGCAGGCCGGTCCATTCCCCGACCTGGCGCTGAGTCGGCAGGCGTGGGGCCGAGCAATCGGCAGTGAACCGGGTGACCTGGACTGACGACAGCGTCGTCGGGCTTTCCTGGGCGAAGGCCGGTGCGGCGCAGGCCACGAACAGAGCGGCGGCGAAGCGGATGCGGCGATTCATGGCAATCTCCTCTCCTTAGGTGCCGGCGAATGCCGGTACGCTCAGGTTCGGGGACGCGGTGCCGCAGGTCTTGAGGCCAGCGCTGGGAAATGGCTGGACTTTGCTTGGATTCCTTGGGAAAACATTGGGGTTGCCCACAGCGCAGGTTTTCGTCCACTCGAGTGCACCGCCCGCCACAGGACGCCATGGACCCGTCAACGCCCGCCCCGCTTGCCTTTGACGAGTCCGTGATCGACTTCGCAGGTCGACGATTGCTGCGTGACGGCATCGAACAACCGCTGGAACCCAAGGCCTTCGCCGTGCTGGCCCTGCTTGCCGGCACGCCCGGCCGGCTCTTCACCCGCGACGAAATCCTCGACGCCGTCTGGGGCCACCGCAACATCACCCCAGGGGTGCTGAACCGGGTGATGACCCTGCTGCGGCATGCGCTGGGCGAGGACGCACAAGCCACGCGCTACCTGCGTACCGTGCACGGCGTCGGTTACCGTTTCGACCTTCCTAAACCCGAACCCACTCCTGACGCGCCGCCCGAGGCCATGCAGGCATCCGACTCGGAAGCGCCGACGGTACCGGCGCCGCTCTCCGCCATGCGGCGGCGCGCCAGCGACCGGCACACCATTGCGCGCACCACGTTATGGTTGCTGCCGCTGCTGGCGCTGCTCGCCTTCGCCGGCTGGCAGTGGTGGCCGTCTGCGCCGCCCGCACCAAAGCCAGCGATGGGGCGCAGCATTGCCGTGCTGCCCCTGGTCAACGCCAGCAACGATGCCCAGCAGCTGTACTTCTCCGACGGCTTGTCGGAAAACCTGATCGATGCGTTGTCCCGCTTCGAGGGACTGAAGGTGATTGGCCGCACCTCGGCCTTCCAGTTCCGCGACAGCCGGGACGACAGCACCACCATCGGTCGCAAGCTGGGCGTGTCCTACCTGCTCATCGGCCGCGTGCAACGCGCCGGCGATGTCGTGCGCATCAACGCCTCACTGACCAGGGCCACCGACGGCAGCACGCTGTGGGCCGAGCACTACGATCGCCCGTACAAGAACCTGTTCGCCTTGCAGGACGAGATCGCCCACGCCGTTGCCGGTGCCTTGCAGGTGAAGCTGCTGTCGCCCGAGGCCGCCGCAAAACCCATCGACCGGCCGCCCGGCGGCAGCATCGAGGCCTACAACGCTTATCTGCAGGGCTTGAAGTATTGGCACGACGAGGATTTCCCCAAGGCAGCCGAGCACATGACCCAGGCCGTGCAACTCGACCCGGGCTATGCGGTGGCATGGGCGCACCTGTCGGGGGCGTGGAGCACCGTCGCCGCGTTCTCGGACGAGGCGCCCGCGGTTGCCCGCGAGCACATGCGCGAGGCGCGCATCGCAGCGGACAAGGCGCTGCAGCTGGCACCCAGTCTGGGCCCGGCGCACGCGGCCCGCGCCTACCTGCAGTTTTACGGCTTCGATCACCGGGACGCCTTGGCCGAGTGCCGCCGCGCCGTGCAACTGGCGCCAGCCGATGGCACGGTCCTCAATGGCTGCGGCTTTGTGCTGGCCGGTATCGGAAAACTGGGCGAGGCGATGCGGCTGCGCGAGCACCTGCTTTCGATCGAGCCGCTGTACACCGTCAACTATTTCGAATACGCGGAATTGCTGATGGCGACCGGCCGGCTGGACGAGGCGACAAAGTACCTGCGCATCGCCGAAGGCCTGTCGCAGGCGACATCCTCCCCGCCGTATCAGCTCATGTATGTCGCCATCGTGCGCGGCAACGTGAAGACCGCGCAGGATGTCGCCCGCGACGGACCTTCGGCGCCGTGGCGGGAAATGAACCTGGCAATTGCAACGCAGATTTCCCCGGATCGCGCAGCGGCGGACGCCGCGCTGGCAAAAGTTCTCGCCGACCAGGTCTGGGCGAAAACCAGCCCCTACGCCGTCGCGCAGGCCTATGCGCTGCGCGGCGACGCGGACAAGACCATGGCATGGTTGGAGCGCGCGCCAGCCCACGAGATCTTTTTCATGCTGGCCGACCCAATCATCCTGCGCTTGCGCGACGATCCCCGTCTGATCGCGTTCTGCCAAAAAACCGGCCTGCCGCCGCCAAACGAAAGCGAAGCGTTGAGCATCGACCAGATCCGCAGCGCAGACAACGGCCGAAGCCGCTGAGGTATGCCCTGTTTCGCATCCAAGGATATAGAGAGCAGGCAGCTGATATTGCTGCGAGGGGCCTTGGCTGGAATGAAGAAGAGGTTGCGCGGCGCCAGGAGTCGAACCTGGATCATAGCGTCGAAGACCCTAACCGTTCCGGTCGGAAACAACCGCGCAACGACGGGAGGCTACTACCGATGGCTGGGGGCCAAAACGCGGCCTGGCCAAAACCGGGTCAGGTTCTGAGGCTTCCCCGCGGATTTCATGATCGTGCCTGCGTTTGCGCGAACACGTCCAATGGCAAAGTGTGGAGGCGTTCGAGCCATTGGTCTGTTCGTTCCATGGGCCAGCGTCTGACCAGCGCCTCACGGCCAACGCGCATCGTTGGGTACAGCTTGCGCCTGGTGGCCAACGGCGAGAGCCGGCGGTCGACACGCGCCGCTTCGCAAGCCACGTTGAAATTGTCCCTGACACCATTCTGTGATTGGTTTCAGGCCCCGGTTGCAATTATTGCTGACACCTCTTTCATGTCGGTTTCCATACAGTTTCACGCGACCGGGAACTCGATGTTCGCGTCGGCTTGGGACATGTAGAACCTGGGCACGCTGCTTGCGGCGTACGTCCGTGCTGCGCAGGAGGTCGAGATGTCACACTTCAAGTTCGTGAGCTTTGGCATTGCCGCCGTGATCAGCATCGCGACAATCGATGCCTTGGGACAGACGCCGGCGGCCCAGGTGGTGCCGGCGCATCCGGCAAGTCCGCAGCAGGCACTTCAAGTTAAAGCCCGCATCAAAACCAATGTCCTTGCGCAACCGCCGTCGCGGGCTGTGCATCAACCGGATCCACCCGTTGTCCCCCTCCGCAACCCGGACGCAGCCATCGAGTTGCACGCAACACCGGAAGTGTCGTGGGGTGGGGCACAACCCAACTTCATTGACCGCGTGTATTTCTCCCGATCCGCGGATGACACCGAACCGCTGCCCACGCCAGCATCTGACCAACTGGGCGCATGGCGACGCGTTGTTTGGGAGAAGGGCGGACTCTGGCTCATCGTCGAAGTCGCACATGCGCCCAAGGAACAACGCCTATGCGTGCGATGGCCCGATGGGCAGGGAGACGCAGCGCGGGCGGAGTGCAAGCCCCTCGGCCCAGGCAAGATGCATCTGGCGTTCGAAAGCGCAAACAGTCGTCTTTGGCGTTCCGGAACCTATGTGGTCGAGCTTTATCTGGCGCCCCCGTCGTCCGATGAGCAAGCCGACTATCTCGGATCGGTGGCCTACGGTGCCGGTGGTTTCGCCGAAATGGCATCTAAGGCCGCCCCGCAGGCCCATCCTCCACAGGACATTCCGCAATTCCCCTGGCCACCGCCGCGGCCCACGACGCGCGCAACCCTGGGTCACGCATTGTTCAGTGATGCCAATGACACCTTCGGTGCAGTCGCCGAACAACTGGCAGCCGCGCTCAGCCGCGCGCGGTATTCCCAGCCAGCCTACTATGCCGTCCCCGATGGCTTTGCCATGGTGACGCGGCTGGAACAGATTGAGGCGGATGGCACGCCCATGCCGGAATCTGAACGCTGGAATGTCAACTTGCCGCCACGCAAGAAATTTAGTTTGAACAATTTCGTCAGCGCGTTGTTCGATGCGCCAGAGGGTAACTACCGCGTGATTGTATTCGTCGTCAGCGATCATCCGTTCGCCACGGGTACTGATGTCGTCACAAATCTGGAGGCGAACGCATGGTTGAGTGGTGGCCTGGACCGCCTGCCATCTTTCATTGGTGCACGAAAGTTCAGCGAAGACACTGGCTGCGTCGCCCTCATCTACCAGTTCGTCAAGAACTTCAACGACCCCGGCAACGTATCCAACCCGACAAACTTTGCACCGGCTGAAACGCAGCTTGTGCGGAGCCGGATTGAGATCGGACCATGAAGCGCAAGAAGCAGCCGCTGACGTTGCATCGCGCCAAATGGATCATGGCGATCTTGTGGATCGTCACCTTCGCCGTGCTTCTCTTGCTGCTCTCCTTGCAGAGCCTCTTTGGTCACTACGCACCAAGAACGCAGGATGCGTGGAATTGGTTCCTTCCTGCAGTCGTGCCCACGGTGTCGCTGATTGCCGGGGTCTTGGTCATCGACTTTCAGACCGGTCGAGAGCGAGAAGACACAGCCAAATTCATCACCACGCCGCTGTTCGCGATGGCGTTTTGGCTGTCGGTTTTCTACTTGGTCCTCGTTGCATTCTCAATCGTGCTGCAGCCTTTGCTCAGGATGCCGCCAATGGAAGTGATGCAGCTCTCAAACTTGTGGCTCGTCCCCATGCAGTCGTTGACGGTAGGGGTATTGGCTGCGTTCTTTCGATCGAACAACGCGACGGAGAAATAGACAAGGGGAAAAACGGGACGGGGGGAATCAGATTGTGACGATTGCCTCCGTCTCCATTGTTGCCTTGGCGGGCCGGCCTTGCTAACGCATCGTCTTCCGGTCGATCTGCACGCGCTGGTCGCGCAATGACGACTCGGAACGGCGGAACATCGGCGCGGCGCCGTCGCGTTCGCCGGCCACCTGCGCGGGCATCGTCTGGGATGTTGCGGCACGTGTGCTCCGTGCCGCACCGGCGGGTGCCTTCGCGCCCGCGATGATGCGGCGGAAGGTCGAATCGACTGTCCTCTCGTCGTCGTCGAAGTCGCCGTGGTGCGTCGCGCCGGAAGCGTCACGCGAATCGGCGGGCGCGTTGTTCGGTGCAAGCACCAGCTCGGCGCCGAGCGACTGAAGGGTCTTGCGCAGGTCGGCATCGATCCAGCGCTCCATGCCCAGAATGGGCTCACCCTCGCGGAACAGCGGAATGCGCGGTTTTTTCTCGAACGCAGCGGACACCAGGTACAGCAGCGACTTGTTGTAGATATTCGCGCAGTTGTCGTCGCGCTCGGTCTGGTCGTTCAGCGCGAACACGGCCAGCTTTCTGAGCGTGCGCTTCTGCATCGCGGGCAGGTAGGTAGAGCGGAACAGGTCCACCGTGCACGCCGGTGCCCACAGCGTGCAGGTCTCGACCTTCAGGCCACGGTCGTTGAGCAGCTTGACGACCGGTGCCAGCAGAATCGAGCCTGCGCTGTGGCCGACCATGTGGATCTCCAAGCCAGGCATCTTCTGCGCGAGCGTCTTCAGCTGGTCGGCCACCAACACAGCCGCGCCGCCGGGGTCGCTGGCGGCGAGCGCATTCTGCTTCATCTCGTCCCACGCCGACTTGCCCGTCAGCACTCGCGCCAGCGGTTCGAGCGCGTCGTCGAGCCGGTCGAGCATAAAATCCTTGGTGGCGTCGAGCACGCCCTCGGGTCGGCGGCGGCTTATCGTGTCCTTCAGGATGTTGGTGACGGTGGTCCAGTAGTCAGTGCGCCAAATGAACGCCAGCGGGTACACGTTGCCGCCAAGCATCTGCGGGCGATACTCGGCCAGGCGCTGCGTGGCGGCCTGCTCGCTCACCAGCCCGCCGTGGGCGTACAACAAGATGCGCGGCTTGTCCCAGTCCTGCATGACGCGCGGCATGTCCTGCTCGAAGATCTGCGCCAGTTCGGCCGGGGTGCTGCCGTAGTCGCCGCCCGCCTTGAGCGTGCCGTTGTTGCCCACGCTGACGATGTGCGGGCGCAAGTCGGCAAACGAATAGGCATTCGACTGCGCCGACGCGGCCGCGTGTACTGATGCGATCGATTCGAGCTTGCGCAGCGTGACCGGCGCGCCGAGCCTCGCCACCCAGGCGTCGGTGCCGTTCTCCAGCCAGTCGTCGTAGCTGATGCGCGCAAAGCCGTGCCGGCCCCAGGAGGCGCCCCACGAGTTCTGCAGCCAGAAACCATGATCGTCGAACGCGACGATGGCAAAGGCGTGGCCGCCGGTGATGGTCGACGACTGCGTCACGACACCATCAGCGCCGACCTCGTTCCAACCCGCGTGCACGGTGCAGGTGACGTACAGCACGCCGACCTCGGCCAACGCCGAATGCATGGCGACGATGTCTTTGTGGTTCACGCGGAAGTAGGCCCCCAGGGGGCGTTGCAGCGCGTCGGAGGTACGCGCGTCGGTGAGGCCAAGCGGGTCGCTCTTCTTTGCCGGCTTGTACGGGAACAACGCTTCGGAACACACACCGTGCTTGTGCCAACCCTTCATGGCGCCCCGCGCGCTGGAGCCGCTGTAGTTCTCGCCGGGCCATTCGTCGTAGCGGCGCGCCAGCTCATAGAACATGCGCGGGCTCACCGGCACGTTGTCGGGCACCACGCGGCGGCGCCGCAGCAGGTAGTTGGCCACGGTGGCAAGGCCGAAGCCGGTGCACGCGCCCTCGCTGCCCTGGTCGAGGATGGGCACGCCATGATCCATGTACTCGCCCAGCGGCACATGCGTGGGCACCTCGATCAGCGTGGGCACGTACATCATGTCGCGAAAGTCGAGCGTGTCGGGGCGGGCGTCGAGTACGCGCACCGGTCCGGCCGTCGCCTTCGGCCGGCCCGCGATCCGCTTGGTCGACCTGGTCTGCTTCTTGTCCTCTTTGGCCTGCGCCTCCGCATCCGCGGCGATGAGCTCGGGTCCGCGCAGCAGTGCCTCGATCGCCGCTGCGCCGGCGCGAGCCTTGGCACTCGTACCTGCGCTGGCGCGGGCACGACCGGCGCGCTGCACCGGTGCGCTCGCGCCGAGCACCAGTTTGGCCAGCGCGTAGAAGCGTTCGCGGTCGGCCGCGCCGTTCTGCCCACCATTGATGCGCCGCGTGATTTCGGTGAACTTGCCCACGTCCGCCAGTTCGTTGAGGCCCTTGCGCGCCCAGAACAATCCGGCAATGGCGAACGCAACATCGGGCGTCGCGGCCTGCTCCGGGTTGCTCACCAGGTCCAGCCCCATCAGGTCGCCGAAGGTCCTGTAGTTGGCGCGGCCGGTGATCTGGATTGGCCCGCGCCCCTTGAAGCGCCGGCCGTCGCCCCGCTGTGTATTGCCCAACTTGCGTGCGAGGTCGGCGGGCGGGTCGTAGCGCTTCTGCGCGTCGGTCGGACCCCAGATTTCCTCCATGAACTGCAGCTCGCCCGACTCGTGCGCCAGCTGCGCAAGAAAGGCCGCGACGCGCAAGGGCGTGTTGATGCCATGTGCATCCATGGCGTCGTTCAGTGGCTTCAGGTATAGCGTGCGCCGACGCTGCGAGGCGTTGCGCATGATCTGGGCAAGTTGGAGATCGGTCAGCATCAGAGGACTCCTTCATGCGCGGTGGTATTGCAGGTGGCAGCCCGCAGCCCGCACAACATTCCGCTTGCGAGCGGCGAAGGGCATTCCACAAACGAAAAGGAGGACGTGGCCAACCAGTTGATGAAAGGCGAAAACGGCGGACGTGACCAATCAAGTCGTATCTTTTGCCGTGACCGGGGAACCGACGGGGCAGAAGACCGGGATGGAGGCAGTTGAAGCGAAACCTGGTCGGGGTCAGCTTGCTCGAGACCGGTATGCATGCGGCGAGCGGCGGCCCCTCGACCCTTGCTTGCTCGGGTGAGGAAACTAGGCCAACGCGTGTGAATGGGGTGTCGAAAAACGAAAAATGGGACAAAAGGCGACTGGGACAAAAGGACAAAAGGTGTCAGAGACAATGCGGCCGCCACGGCGGCCTGCCGAGCGGTCGGGCTGCGGCGAAACGTCCAGTTCTTGCCTCAACCCAGGCACGGAACCAATCCCAGCACCTTCTGCTGTTGCAGGTAGCAGCGAATCTCGGTCACCAGCTCATCGGGCAACGCATCCTCGAACAAGGCCCGGTATGCCGCGACACGGGTGGCGTGATCGGCAAAGCAAAAGGTGTCCAAAGCAATAAGATTGTCAGGGACAATTTGAACGTCCCGGCGGGCGACCGACCGGCCGCACGGTAGCGAATCGGCCTGTCCTCGCTTCAACCCACGACCGGAACCGATCCGTCCCCAGCACCTTCTGTTGCGCCAAGTGGACGCGGATCTCGTCGACAAGTTCGTCAGGCAACACCTCGGCGAACAAAGCCCGATACGCCGAGATGCGGCTCACGGGATCGCTGTCGAGAGCAAGGTACTCGGGATGCGGAGTGAGCAGGGAATCCGTGCGACCCTCGGCATTGGCACCGTAGCTCGACCAAGGGTATTCGCTCGGCTGGGCCACCATCCACGCACGAACCGGATTGAGCTCGATGTAGCGACTACAGGCCAGAAAATAGCATCCCGAGTCCACCAGGCAGGCCTTATAGCGCCCTTCCCACAGGGTACCGGTACGGCCATGCCGGCCGTTGAACGAGCCCACGTAATTGCGTGCGAAGGTATGCATCATCCTCGATACCGCGCCCGCTTCAACCGGAGTCAGCAGCAGATGCACATGGTTACTCATCAGGACATAAGCGTGAAGCTTGCAGCCAAAGCGCACCAGCGCTTGCCGCAGACATTGCAGATAGCGCTGGCGGTCCTCATCGTCCAGAAAACATGGCAGACGATTGTTTCCCCGCTGCACCACGTGCTGGGGAACGCCTGCAAGTTCGAAGCGTGGAAGTCGGGCCATGTCGGGCAGAATCGTCCACTGCCCTACACACCGCGATCAGTGCAAGCCGCGTCTCACCCTCATCCCGGTGGCCAATCCCCTGTCAGAAATTGTCCCTGACACCTTTTTCTACGACAAGAAATTGTCCCTGACACCTTTTTCGCTCGCTGCACCACGTGCTGGGGAATACCTGCAAGTTCGAAGCGTGGAAGTCGAGCCATAGCGCACAGGATCACGCAGCGCCCGTCCCGCCACGATCAGTGAGAGCCGCGCCTGAACCTCATCCCATCACCCGATCTGCTGTCAGAAATTGTCCCTGACACCTTTGTCCTGCTGACACCTTTGTCCTGGCCCGCTCCAGCGCTGCGCCGGTGTCGCACTTCACTGTTGAATCCGCCTCCCCTATTTCAGATGTAGTCTCTGACGGCAGGATGGTGTACGCGGTAATTCCTCGGCATGTCGGTACGCTAGAGGCGAGCCCGGCACGTAGCTCCGCTCGAATTGTCGACCTGCAGGGACTCATGAGCTGTTCGTAACACACGGATAAAGGGATATGTATGAAATATCTAAAAGGCTTACTGGTGATTGCAGCTATCGGGCTAGCGAGTTGTTCAAGTGGTGACTATAGCAACGCGAGTTTGACCCCCGATCAGATAAAGCGCCAAGTTATTAGTCAGGTAGCAACCGAGCATAATATGCGACTCGAAGACGTGGTCAAGTTTGATGCCACCGTAGAAGCGGTTTCCGGCGACCCTAAATCCTTCCGAGTAGTCGGATCGTTCGTTGTCGAATCTAGCAAGCCAAGTACGGTGTATGAGGTAGCAGACCAGATAGTGGCTAACAATATATGCGCGCTCGATCCCAATTCTTGTGGTGCGACGAAGATTCGGCACACTGTAGACTTTGAGGCACATGCGACAATTTATGAGAAGCTCGACGGGACCCCCTCGCTTCACATCAGCGCGCAGGCCACCGTGGACACGCCGGCACGCGGTACTGCTGGGACACTTATACGGGCTGACGAGGATGTTCCAAACCAGCCTATCCCCACGACAACAGCTGACGCTGACGAGAAAACCTTTAATATCAGCGAACAGAACCAGCAGCAGCAATTGGCTGAACAAGAGCAAAAACAACGGGAGGAAGTCGAACAACAACGATTAGACGAATTGCACAGGGTGAAGGCACTAAAGGACGAACAAATAAGGTCGCTGCAACGGCGGCAAGATCGAGAAGAAAGCGAGCTTGGACAAAAACACCAGCAGGAAATACAAGAGCTACAGGCACAGCAAGATAAGCAACAGCAGAATGCCCTACAACAAGTAAAGGAGGAACAGCAGGAATTGAAGGTGAGCTATAGAGATTTAGAACTAAGGCAAGACCAACAGCGACAACAGGCACGATATGCTGGGCCGCAAGTTCAGCAAAGCCTACAAAAGCAGCAGCAGCAAGAACTTCATCAACTGGAAGTGCGCGGTCAGCGGCTATATCTGTATCAAGAGCCCCTTCGACAAAAGCAACAACAACAACGGGATCAACTAGGATCACTACAATTGCAAGAGCAGCGACACCTAGAACAACAGCAGCATCAACAAATGGTAGCTTTACAGAAACAGCTACAAGAGACTGCCTCAACGACAGCGTCTACACCATGGGTGTTAAACGGCGACACTTCTGACACTACAACAGCCCAAGTATCCGCCCCACCTTTGACGTCATCAGTCACCGTTCGCCCCTTGGTCGTACGAACACTTAACGGTGACACGAAGATCGACAATCGGGCTTCCGATAGTCCTTCGTTTGATTGTAAAAAAGCTCGATCAGCCACTGATACGGCTATATGTAACGACAGTGAGCTCAGTCAACTGGATGCCAAAATGGCGTCACTATATCGTCGGGTAATGGAACAAGCACCGCCGAGTCACGCTCAAACGCTCAAGGAATCTCAGCGGCAATGGCTACGTGAGCGAGCTCAGTTGTGTGATGGAGACCGAGCCTGCATCAAGCAGCAGTTCGACCAACGAATTGAGGTGCTGAGTGATGACTAGACTAATTCGTCGAATGATAATGAGGCACCGAACTGAGGAAGACGGTTGGCTTCAACCGATGTGATGTCGGTTGGAAGCTCCAAAAACGGCAAAAACGGGGTCAGGTTCACTTACAAATCTACGATAGGTGAACTTGACCCTGTTCTACTCAAGCCACCTTCTTTCCCCGCACCAGCTTCCCCTCATCCTCCAACCGCTGACACAACGACCCCGCACTGAAATCCAACCCGTTCGGCCAAGCCAGCGCGCCAAGCTCGATGAAGTGGCGTGCAAAGAACGCTGGATCACGCAGTGGCGCCGTCATCTCCGTGTCTGCTTCAACGAAACTGGAAAAGTCATACACCCCTATGGCGCCATCGGAGAAGCGTAGCAACAGCCGACAACCGCCTCTCCGTTCGGCCCCGACCAACTTGATCATGATTCCCACCATATCGACCACACGAGCCTTTCGCCAGTTCTTCACGACAACAGAAGCTTCACCAGCGCATCGCGATCGATTTTTTGTTGTGCGGCCACATCCGTGATGATGGCGGCCAACGTACCAACGCGCAGTGGCCGATGGTTGGGAATGGTGATGGCGTACACCGGATCGTCGCACTGTAGTCGTATATGACTACCGGTCTGGCGTACGGGTCGATAGCCGAGACGCGCCAAGGCATTGATCAGTTCCACAGCATCCATGTCGCGGAGAAGTTTCATGCGGCGAGAACTTCTTCCCTGATGTAGTGCAGCCTGATCATGGTCGGACGTTCGCTGACCTCGAAGTGACACTGCACCGCATCGCGTACTCGCTGGCGCAGTTCATCGTAGCTGTCAGCATCGGTGTGGATGGAATGCCCGAGCGCCCGTGCCACCAAGCCGCCTTCGACGGCATCCTCAACAAGGAATACGACTTCGCTCATGGGGTTACCTCCGCGTCACATCGATAGTACGGCCAATGGCGGAACGCCCCAACTCTATCGACCCGAGCTCTGAAGCAACGCCGCCCCTCACCCTGCCCTCTCCCCGACGGGGAGAGGGTTCAAGCGCGCGTCACATGTTCCGCCGATATTCGCCACCGACTTCATACAGCGCATGCGAAATCTGCCCCAACGAGTTGGTCTTCACCGCTTCAACCAGTTGCTCAAACACATTCCGTCGCTCCCGCGCCGTCGTTTGTAGCACCTTGAGGCTGTCTGAAGCCAACGCGTTCCGCGCATTCTCATAGCGCTTGACGTTGTCGATCTGCTGCCCCTTCTCTTCCGGCGTGGAGCGGATCAACTCGATCTTGGTCGCCACCTCCCCAGCATGCTCTTTCGGCAGGAAGGTGTTAACGCCGATCAGCGGCAAGGAGCCATCGTGTTTCTTGCGTTCGTAGACCATGGACTCTTCCTGGATCTTGCCGCGCTGGTACATGGTGTCCATCGCACCCAACACGCCGCCGCGTTCGCTAATCGCCTCGAATTCCTTGTAGACGGCTTCTTCCACCAGGTCGGTGAGGGCTTCGACGACGTAGCTGCCCTGCCACGGGTTTTCGTTGTAGTTGAGGCCGAGTTCCTTGTTGATGATCATCTGGATTGCCACGGCGCGGCGCACGGACTCTTCGGTGGGCGTGGTGATGGCTTCGTCGTAGGCGTTGGTGTGCAGGCTATTGCAGTTGTCGAACAGCGCGTACATCGCTTGCAGCGTGGTGCGGATGTCGTTGAACTGGATTTCCTGCGCGTGCAGTGAGCGGCCGGAAGTCTGGATGTGGTACTTCATCATCTGGCTGCGCGGGCTGGCGCCGTAGCGTTCGCGCATGGCGCGGGCCCAGATACGGCGGGCGACGCGGCCGATAACGGTGTATTCCGGATCCATGCCGTTGCTGAAGAAGAACGACAGGTTGGGCGCGAAGTCGTCGATGGCCATGCCACGCGCAAGGTAGTACTCGACGATGGTGAAACCGTTGCTGAGGGTGAAAGCGAGCTGGCTGATCGGGTTGGCGCCGGCTTCAGCGATGTGATAACCGCTGATCGATACCGAGTAGAAATTGCGCACGTGGTGATCGACGAAGTACTGCTGGATGTCGCCCATCATGCGCAGCGCGAATTCGGTGCTGAAGATGCAGGTGTTTTGCGCCTGGTCCTCCTTCAGGATGTCGGCCTGCACGGTGCCGCGGACCTTGGTCAGCGTTTCGGCCTTGATGCGCGCGTAGGTTTCCACGTCTACCAGCTCGTCGCCGCAGATGCCCAGCAGGCCAAGGCCGAGGCCGTCATTTCCGGCGGGCAAGTCACCGTGGTACTGCGGGCGCGGCGTGTTGGCGTAGAAAGTGGCGATGTGCTGCTCGGCGGCGGCCCAGCGGGCGGGGTCTGCCTTCAGGTATTTCTCGACGTTCTGGTCGATGGCAGTGTTCATGAACATCGCCAGGATCATTGGCGCCGGGCCATTGATGGTCATGGAGACGGAAGTGTGCGGCGCGCTCAAGTCGAAGCCGGAGTAGAGCTTCTTCATGTCGTCGAGCGTGGCGATGTTGACGCCGGAGTTGCCGATCTTGCCGAAGATGTCCGGACGCGGCGCGGGGTCTTCGCCGTACAACGTGACCGAGTCGAACGCGGTGGACAATCGCGTCGCCGCACCACCCCGACTGAGGTAATGGAAGCGGCGATTGGTGCGCTCGGGCGTGCCTTCGCCGGCGAACATGCGCGTGGGGTCTTCACCGCTGCGGCGGTACGGATAGACACCGCCGGTATACGGATAGTGACCGGGCAGGTTTTCCATGCCGAGGAAGGTGAGCTGGTCGCCCCAGTTTTGCGTCCGTGGCGGGGCGACCTTGGGGATGGCCTGGTGGCTCAGTGACTGGCGATAGTTGTCGACGCGGATGGTCTTGCCACGCACGATGTATTCGTTGACCTCGGCCGTGACCGAGGCATGCAGCGCCGGCCATTCGCGCAGCTGGCGAAGGGCGTCGTGACTGAGTTCCTTGAGTGCGGCGTTGTAGCGCTGACGCAAGTGGAGGATGGCGGGGGCGACCTGGGGCGGCGCTTCGACTCCGCCCTGCGGGCTACGCTCAGCGCGAACGGCAACGGAACCCTCGGCGCGATGTACATCCGCACTGGCATACATATCCAGCGGCTGCGGCAGCTTGTCGTCGCCTAGTTCCTTCAGTGCCTCGTAATAGTGCTGCGCCTTGCTGGCGCATTCCGCTTGATGCGCAACGCCGGCATTGATGGCGCGGCCATGCTCGGCAATCTCGGCGAGGTAGCGCACGCGCGCGCCTGGAATCAACACCGTGGCGCGAGGTTCCTTCAGCGTGGTATCGAGTTGCGGGTCCCAGTTGCAATGGGACGTATCGGCCCCCCGTTCCCCGCTCCCCGTTCCCGGCTTTTCCCGCATCAAGCGACACAGGTTGGCAAACATCCAGGTGACGCCGGGGTCGTTGAACTGGCTGGCGATGGTCGGGTACACCGGCACGTCCGCGTCGGCCACCTTGAACGCCGTGTGGTTGCGCTTCCACTGCTTGCGGATGTCGCGCAGCGCGTCCTCGGCGCCGCGGCGGTCGTACTTGTTGAGCACGATGAGATCGGCGTAATCGATCATGTCGATCTTTTCCAGCTGGCTGGCGGCGCCGTAGTCGCTGGTCATCACGTAGACCGGCAGGTCCACCAGATCGACGATTTCCGAATCGCTCTGGCCAATGCCGGCGGTCTCCACCATCACCAGGTCGTACGGCTGGCTTTTCAGGAAGTTGATGCAATCGTGCAGCACGATGCTGGTGGCGGCATGCTGCCGGCGCGTGGCCATCGAGCGCATGTACACGCGCTTGGAGCGCAGCGAATTCATGCGGATGCGGTCGCCCAGCAGGGCGCCACCGGAACGCCGGCGCGTCGGGTCGACGGCCAGCACGGCGATGCGCATCTCGGGGAAGGCCTGCAGGAAGCGCAGCAGCAGCTCGTCGACCACGCTGGATTTGCCGGCGCCACCGGTGCCGGTGAAGCCGATGACCGGCGTGTGCTTGCCGGCCAGCGCCCATTGCTTGCGCAGGCGCGCCAGCTCGGCATCGCCGATGTGGCGCTGCTCCAGCGCGGAAATCATGTGGCCGACGGAAATTTCATCGTCGATGTCGACGGCACCGGGCGCCTCGGCGGCTTCCGCCTGGCGTCGCGCGGCGGCACCGGCGGCAGCGCGATGGGTGACGTCCTCGATCATCTCCACCAGGCCCAGCTTCATGCCGTCGTTGGGGTGATAAATACGCTCCACACCGTAGGCCTGCAGCTCGGCGATTTCATCCGGCGTGATGGTGCCGCCGCCACCGCCGAAGACGCGGATGTGCGCGGCGCCACGCTCGCGCAGCATGTCGACCATGTACTTGAAGTACTCGGTGTGGCCACCCTGATACGACGACAGTGCAATGGCGTCGGCGTCTTCCTGCAAGGCCGCGCGTACCACGTCTTCCACCGAGCGGTTGTGGCCCAGGTGAATCACTTCGGCGCCCTGGCTCTGGATGATGCGGCGCATGATGTTGATCGCCGCGTCATGGCCATCAAACAAGCTGGCAGCGGTGACAAAGCGCAGTGGCGGGATTTCCGCCGGCGCAACGGCCGCGGGAATGTGGTTGGCAGGCGTACTCATGGCGACTCCAGAAACTTGGGTGTCCGAACGCGTTGATTCTAGTGGCATGGCCGTCTGCTCGCCCGTAGCCGTGCACATTCGCGCCCGATGGTTGCCGCTATGCTCGGGCTAACCTTCCACCGACGGAGCCCCTCATGCGCCTTTGCCACTGGATGCCAGCACTGCTCGTACTCGGCCTGAGTGCGTGCGTTACCTCACCCACCGGCCGCTCGCAGCTGATGATGGTGTCGGACAGCCAGATGAACCAGATGGGCTTGTCCGCCTTCAACACCATGCGCAGCCAGGGCAAGTTTGTCGACGCGCCACGTGACCGCGCCTACGCCACCTGCGTGGCGCAGGCGCTGGTCGCCGTCCTGCCACCGCCGTGGAACACGCAGCAGTGGGAAGTGCAGATTGTCGGCGACGACAGCGCCAATGCCTTTGCCCTGCCCGGCGGACGCATCGGCGTCAACCGCGGCATGTTCAAGGTGGCCACCGATCAAGACCAGCTGGCCGTGGTGCTGGGCCATGAGCTGTCGCACGTCGTCGCCCGCCATGGTGCCGAACGCGTCTCGGACAACCTGGCCACGCAGGTGGCGGTGGCCGCCGGTACGGCCTACGCCGGCAGCCGCGGCGATACCGCCGGTTACACCGCGGCGGCACTCGGCCTCGGTGCGCAGGTCGGCATCCTGTTGCCATTCTCGCGCCTCCAGGAAAGCGAGGCCGACACGCTTGGCCAGCGTTACATGGCACAAGCCGGATTCGACCCGCGCGCGGCAGTCACCCTGTGGCAGAAGATGGACCAGCAGGGCAGCAGCAAGTCGCCCACGTTCCTGTCGACGCATCCGGCGCCGGGCAATCGCGCACAAAAGCTGGGACAGCAGGCGCAGGCCTTGCTTGGCACCTGGGAACAGGCCCGGCGCAGTGGCCACGCTCCAAACTGCCGGCGCTGATGCCCCACTCGTGCTGCGCTGCCGCAGGCAGGAGCGGGCGAAGGTACTAAACTAGGCGCTTTGTTTGTCCGGCGGCGGCCACCAAGCACCGCCATGCCACGTCAGCCTGCCATCGCAGGCACCCCGCCGCCGCGCCGGCGCATCGCTCCACAAACCCCATGGAGTCACCGTTGCAATGATTTTCGAAACCATTGAAAAGACCGGTCACGAAGAAGTCGTGTTCTGCCACAACAAGGATGCGGGCCTCAAGGCCATCATCGCCATCCACAACACTGTGCTTGGGCCGGCATTGGGCGGCCTGCGCATGTGGCCGTACAAGAGCGAGGACGAGGCGGTCAACGATGCCTTGCGCCTGTCGCGCGGCATGACGTTCAAGAACGCGGTGGCCGGGCTCAACCTCGGCGGCGGCAAGGCGGTGATCATCGGCGACCCGGCCAAGGACAAGTCCGAGGCGCTGTTCCGTGCCTTCGGCCGCTTCGTCAATTCATTGAACGGCCGCTACATCACGGCCGAAGACGTCGGCATCGACGTCAACGACATGGAATATGTGTTCCGCGAGACCCAGTACGTGACCGGCGTGCACCAGGTGCATGGCGGCTCCGGCAATCCGTCGCCGTTCACCGCCTTTGGCGCGCTGCAGGGGCTGATGGCCACGCTGCAGGCCAAGAATGGCAACGAGGACGTGGGCAAGTACAGCTACGCCGTGCAGGGTGCCGGCCACGTCGGCAGCGAGTTCATCAAGCTGCTGCGCGAACAGGGCGCCAAGGTGTTTGTCACTGACATCAACAAGGAAGTGGTCAAGCGCTGCGTGGACGAGCTGGGCTGCGAGGCCGTGGGCCTGGATGAAATCTACGACGTCGACTGCGACGTGTTCTCGCCGTGCGCGCTGGGCGGCACCATCAACGAGCAGACCATCGACCGCATCAAGGCCAAGATCATCTGCGGGCCGGCCAACAACCAGCTGTCCACTGACGAGGTGGGCGACGAGCTGGAGCGTCGCGGCGTACTGTACGCGCCCGATTACGCAGTCAATGCCGGCGGCGTGATGAACGTCTCGCTGGAAATCGACGGCTACAACCGCGAGCGCGCCATGCGCATGATGCGCACCATCTACTACAACCTGAGCCGCATCTTCGAGATTGCCAAGACGCAGAAGATCCCGACCTACAAGGCCGCCGATCGCCTGGCCGAAGAGCGCATCAACGCCATCGGCAAGATCCAGCTGCCGCACATGGGCAACAACAACACCCGTTTCCAGGGCCGTATGCGCGGGCAGTAAATCGCCACTGCGCGTCACGAAAAAGCCGCCGTCACTGGCGGCTTTTTCGTCTGCGCAACCGGCACCGTTCAAGCCAAACGAAGACCGACCGGGCCGGTGCGCTAAAATTGCCGATTGAAATGAAGGAGCAAATCATGCGCGCGTTTCCACTCGGGGAAGACATCGACCTGCTGCGTGACAGCGTGCGCGCCTTTGCCGACAAGGAAATCGCTCCGCGCGCCGATCGCATCGATCGCGACAACCTGTTTCCCGCCGACCTGTGGGCCAAGTTTGGCGACATGGGCCTGCTTGGCGTCACCGTGCCGACCGAACTGGGCGGCAGCGGCATGGGCTTCCTGGCGCACATGGTGGCGATGGAGGAAATCTCCCGCGCTTCCGGCTCGGTTGGCCTGTCCTACGGCGCGCACTCCAACCTGTGCGTCAACAACATCTTCCACAACGGCAACCCCGCACAGCAGCGCAAATACCTGCCCAAGCTGTGCAGCGGCGAATACGTCGGCGCACTGGCCATGAGTGAGCCCGGCGCCGGCTCCGACGTGGTCGGTTCGATGGCGTGCAAGGCCGAGTTGCGCGGCGACGTGTGGGTGGCCAACGGCAACAAGATGTGGATCACCAACGGCCCGGACGCCGACGTGCTGCTGGTGTACATGCGCACTGCCCCGCGCAGTGCCGGCAGCCGCTGCATGACGGCCTTCATCATTGAAAAAGGCATGGCGGGTTTTCACACCGCGCAAAAGCTGGACAAGCTTGGCATGCGCGGCTCCAACACCTGCGAGCTGGTGTTTGAAAACTGCGAAATCCCGGCCGAAAACATCGTCGGCGAAGTCAACGAAGGCGTGCGCGTGCTGATGAACGGCCTGGACACCGAGCGATTGGTGCTCTCCGGCGGCCCGCTCGGGCTGATGCAGGCGGCACTGGACATCACCCTGCCCTACGTGCGCGAGCGCAAGCAGTTCAATGCGCCCATCGGCACCTTCGAAATCATGCAGGCCAAGGTGGCCGACATGTACACCGCGCTGCAAAGCTCGCGCGGCTTTGCCTACATGGTAGCCAAGCAGTTTGATGCCGGCATCAAGTCGCGCATCGACCCGGCGGCCTGCCTGCTCAATGCCTCGCGCAACGCCGTGCATGTGACGCTGGACGCCATCCAGTCCCTGGGTGGCAATGGCTACATCAACGACTACCCGACCGGCCGCCTGCTGCGCGACGCCAAGCTGTACGAGATTGGTGCCGGCACCAATGAAATCCGCCGCATGCTGATCGGCCGCGAGCTGTTCCACGGCAAGCACTGAGGTCATACACCAAAGCCGACGGCCCGCATGCAGCGAGCCGTCGGCTTGTGGGTAATACGTTGCGCCTTAGAACGCCCAGCTAAAGTTCGCCGTGGCCATGCGCGCGTGCTGGCGTTGCCCCACATATTGGTCGTAGCCAAACTGCAGGCTGGCGCGTGGCGCCAACTTCCAGTCCAGCGCGGTGCCAACCACGCCACCATAACGCGACAGGCCGATGCCGCCGACCGGGGCAAACTGGTTGATACCGCTGAAGCTGGCATCGAACACGTCACCGCGCAGGCCAAATGACTGCTGCCACGCCGCGTGCCCCTGCAAGCTGAGGCTGCGACCGCCGACCAAGGCCCATTCGTGTCCCAGACGCAAGCCGGCGCCGGCCTGCCAGCGGGCGGTGGTCTGCGCGCCGGCTTTCAAGCCAAAGCCATTGGCGCCTACTTCGTCGAACCCGCTGCGCTGCACCTGCGCGTACTGCAAGCTGAGATACGGCGTGAGTTGTGTCGACCCCAAACCCAGGCGATAACCGCTCTCGCCGTAGGCCACGCCATAGCGGCCGGTGCTGTTGCTGCCGACACCGGCGTACTCGCCACCCAGCTGGATCTGCCGACGCATGGATTGACGGTAATCGCCCACGCCGAAGCGGCCCATGGTGTACCACGCGCCTTGCACCGTGCCGCCGTACACCATCGCCTCCATGGCACGACTGCGGCCTTGATCGGCGCTCTCGGCCAGGCGACCGAGCCCGGCGCTGCGGCTCAGTGCGTAACCGGCAACGCCATGTTCGCCCAGACGGAAATCCTGACCCAGCAGCCAGCCGCTCAAGTCGTAGCCGACATCGCGATAACCGCTGCGCGCCAGGTCGCCGTGATAGCCCAGGTTCTGCGTCCACGCGCCGACCTGCGGCGCATCAAGCAGGCTGTCGAAGCGATCAGACAACGCCCGCGTGCCAGCGTCGATGGCCTCGAACGTCATCGCCGCGCTGGCCGCATGCAACTGGCCGGACAAGCTTTCCAGTGACTGCTGCACCATGTTCACGCCAGCGGACTGCTGCAAGCTCGCCGCGCCGGCCATGAAGCCAGCTCCGGTCGGGCCGCTCCCTGCCGCCAGTTGCGTGTTGATCTGCGCAAACGCGCCATCGACGCGCTGCGCCGCACCCCATGACGCCGGGGTATAGGCCAGTCCTTGCACCGCGGTTGCCGCCACCTGGCTCACGTTCAACCAGGCGTTGTTGGCGTCATATTCCATGCTGGCCGTCAGCAACGTCACGTTGCTGGCCTTGTCGATGCTGCTGCCGAAAGTGCCGGTCAGGCCAGCCGTCGTGGTCAGCACATCCGTGTGCGAATTGGCCGTATAGCCAGAATTGGCGCCCAGCACCAACAGGTTGCTGCCATTGAGCGTGGCGGTGCCGGTGACGTGCAGCGCCGAGCCCAACGTCACCGCCAGTTTGCCCGCCGCCTGCTGCGTGTAATTACCCGTGAGGTCAAGATCGGCCCCCACCACCGACAAAGTGCCGGCATTGGTGACATCGCCGCCAATGGCCGTCGCGCCGGTCAGCAGGCCGGCGTCGCTGATGACGGCCCCGCCTGCCAGCGACTTGGCAACCAGCGTGCCGCTCTGCACCCGGGTCAGGCCGGTGAAAGTGGACGGCTGGGTCAGGAACAATCGACCGCTGCCCTGCTTGATCAAACCACCCGCACCGGAAATGGGATTGTTCCACGACGAATCGCCACTGAAGTTGACGGTGACATCGCCCCAGTTGAACTGCATCGGGCCATCGACGGCGCGCCCGACATTGAGCCCGCCGTAGCCAAACACCGGATCCACACCCGGCGCGCCGAGGTCGTCGGCCGTGCCGAGCAGCGTTTGCCGCACCAGATCATTGTTGAAATAAGGGAATGCCTGCCAAACCACGGCGGCGGCGCCGGAGACTTGCGGCGTCGACAGCGACGTGCCCTTGACCACCCAGTAACTCAAACTGCTGGCCGTATCGTCCTTGCCACTGACGATCACGTCCCCCGGCGCCGCCAGGCAGTAATTGGCGGCAATGCCGCAAGCGTTGGCGTAGGAAGCCAGCTCGGTCGGATGGTTGCTGTCCAGCGCGGTCACCGCCAGCCAGCCTTTTTCCAGGCTGGGCGCCAGCGACGGCAACGCCGCGATGTCACTGGGATCGGCCCTGGATTCGTTGCCGGTGGCAAACGTCACGATGCCGCCATGCTGCAGCACGAATGGTGCATAGGCATTGGCAAACGCTTGGTTGATCGCGGCGTTGTTGGTATCCCAGTAAATGCCGCCCCAGGAGTTGTTCATCACTTGCACGCCGGCGGCGATGAGCGCCGGATGCAGCGTCTGCGCAAAGAACGCGGCATCGTCGGCGGTGACCTGGTTGCCCTGGCCGGAGCCGTCGTCCGTGGGCTCCTTGTCGCTGATGATGCGCGCCGACACCAGATGCGCATCCGGTGCAATGCCGCCGACAAATTGCCCCACCGGTTTGCCGGCAGCAATTTCCGACACCCAAGTGCCGTGGCCGACGACGTCATCGATCTGGGTGTTGTTCGAGGCCGGGTCGACAAAAATAAGCTCCTTGTCCACGCGTCCGGTCAAGGCCGGGTGGTTGCGCATGATGCCGCTGTCGACCATGCCAATGATGACGCCGACACCGGTCAGGCCGCGCGCATGCGCCGGCGCGGTGTTGGTCAGTGTCAACTGTGCGTCAATCGGCGGATCGGGCTGGTCCGGCGGCGGTGGCGGGGGCGGCGGATTGGGCGCGGTGGGCGTCACTGGTACCGGCCGCACGTAGCCGGCGCCGCCGCAACCGGCCAGGCTCAAGGCCAGTGCCACGGCCAAGGCAACATCGCAATGCCGCAATCCTTTGAGCAATGTATTCATGTTTGTCCCCCGGAAACTTTGCGTGATGGTAAGCGTCAAGAAGCCGTGCCGATCTGTCTCCTGCACGTTATCTTCGCACAACATTTGGCCCGCGCGGCCGCTTCAAACCGCGGTTTACGACCAGCAAACCGCGATTTGCCGGGCCTTGGCCGGGACTGCGATAATCCAGCAGTTACGCGCGGTGCACCGCACCGGGCGCGGTCCAAACGGAGTTCGTCATGTCTGATAACAACATTGTCATTGCCGGCGCCAAGCGCACGGCCATCGGCTCGTTCCTCGGCCAGTTCACCGGCGTCCCGTCGCCACAGCTTGGTGCCGTGGCCATGCGTGCGGCGCTTGCGGAATCCGGGATTGCACCGGACCAGGTGAGCGAGGTCATCATGGGCTGCGTGCTGACCGCCAACCTCGGCCAGGCTCCGGCGCGCCAGGCGTCGCTCGCGGCCGGCCTGCCGGCCAGCGTCGGCTGCACCACCATCAACAAGGTGTGCGGCTCGGGCATGAAAGCCATCATGCTGGGCCACGACCTGATCCGTGCCGGATCGGCCGACATCGTGCTGGCCGGCGGCATGGAGTCGATGACCAACGCCCCGCACATGGTCAACGCCCGCAGCGGCATTCGCTACGGCGACGGCAAGCTGGTCGATCACATGGCCTGGGATGGCCTGACCAATCCGTATGACGGCAAGGCCATGGGCGTGTTTGGCGAACTGTGCGCCGACAAATACCACTTCACGCGCGAAGAGCAGGATGCCTTTGCCATCGAATCGGTCAAGCGCGCGCAGGCCGCGCAACACAACGGCGGCTTCGATGGCGAAATCGTGCCGGTCACGGTGAGCACGCGCAAGGGTGACGTGGTGATGAACACCGACGAGCAGCCAGGGCGCTCGAAGATCGACAAGATCCCGACGCTCAAGCCGGCCTTCCGCAAGGAGAACGGCACCATCACCGCCGCCAGCTCGTCCAGCATCTCCGATGGCGCGGCCGCGGTAGTCGTGCTGCGCGAAGCCGATGCCACGGCGCGCGGCATCAAGCCGATCGCACGCATCATTGCCCACGCCACGCATTCGCAGACCCCGGAGTGGTTCACGACCGCACCGGTGGGTGCCATCCGCAAAGTACTGGACAAGGCCGGCTGGGACATCGCCGACGTCGACTTGTTCGAGATCAACGAAGCCTTTGCCGTGGTTGCCATGGCGCCGATCCGTGAACTTGGCATCAGCCACGATCGGATCAACGTCAATGGCGGCGCCTGCGCCTTGGGCCACCCCATCGGCGCCAGCGGTGCACGGCTGGTGGTGACACTGATCAATGCTCTGCGCACGCGCGGCAAGCGCCGCGGCATCGCCACGCTGTGCATCGGTGGCGGTGAGGCCACGGCGATCGCGCTAGAATGCTTGGCTTGATGCCAAGGACCGGCTCGCGAGCCGAAAAGCACCTTCCTCGCGCTTGGTGGAGGAAGGCGCTGCGTGTCACAAGTAACTGCTGCACAAAAGCAATGGCATTTATGACGCGGTGTTGAACCGGTCCGTAATGCGCACTGAAGCGCTGCTGCAAAAGATGTAGCGCAAGTCCATCGAAAGCGCTATTAATACACGGCCAAACGGCATTCCACGGCAAAGGAGATTCACCATGAAGTTTACGCGTACCCTACTCGCCTCCGCGCTCGTCGCGCTGTTGGCGGCCTGCAGCAATGGCGCGCAGGATTCCGCGCAGGACGCCCAGCAATCGGCTGACACCGCTCAGCAGGCTGCTGACACGGCGCAACAGGCGGCAACTGAGGCTCCGACCACGGAAGCGACTCAGGCTGCTGATCAGGCTGCGACCGCTGCTGATGCAGCCGGCCAGGCGGCTGACCAGGCGGCTGCAGCGGCTTCTTCCGCCGCTGCTGCTCCGGCTGCTGACGCTGTCGACGCGGCGAAAGACGCTGCCGGCAACGCGGCGGCTGCCGCTGACTCCGCGAAGGACGCTGCCCAGCAGGCAGCTGACAACGCGAAGGATGCTGCCAAGGACGCCACCAAGGGTCAGTGATTGCAGTCGTTGTGTTGAGAAAACGGCCGCCTCGTGCGGCCGTTTTTTTATGTGCGAAGTACGCCCCGGCGAGCTCCTTCGCGGTGGGCACCCGGCATTGGCTTCGGTTGCCCGCACGCCACGGCTATCATGGGCAACGGCCCGGACACGGCGCGCGTGACATCGACGCCGCCGTCGTGACGGAGCCGCCTCTATCGCCTTCAGAGCCACTGCATGAGCACGATCACGTCGCAGATCGACCCGCGTTCCCCCGAATTCCAGGCCAATCGCGCCGCCTTGCGCGCACTGGTGGAAGACCTGCAACGCGAACTGACGCGCAGTGCCGCCGGTGGCGGCGAGAAGGCTCGGGCCAAGCATGTCGCCCGCGGCAAGCTGCTGCCTCGTGAACGCCTGCGCGCCCTGCTCGACCCCGGCTCACCCTTCCTGGAACTGTCGGCGCTGGCTGCCCACGGCATGTACGAGGACAAGGCACCCGGTGCCGGCATGATTGCCGGCATCGGCCGCGTGCACGGCACTGAGGTCATGGTGGTGGCCAATGACGCCACGGTCAAAGGTGGCACTTACTTCCCAATGACCGTCAAGAAGCATTTGCGTGCGCAGGAAGTGGCACTGGAAAACCATCTGCCGTGCATCTACCTGGTCGACTCCGGTGGCGCCTTCCTGCCACTGCAGGACGAGGTGTTCCCGGACAAGGAACATTTCGGCCGCATCTTCTACAACCAGGCGCGCATGTCGGCACTCAACATCCCGCAGATCGCGGTGGTGATGGGTTCGTGCACGGCCGGTGGCGCCTACGTGCCGGCGATGAGCGACGAGACCATCATCGTGCGCGGCAACGGCACGATCTTTCTTGGTGGGCCACCGCTGGTCAAGGCCGCCACCGGCGAAGTGGTCGACGCGCAAACCCTCGGCGGCGCTGAAGTACACACCGCGCAATCCGGCGTGGCCGATCATTACGCCGAAAACGACGCGCATGCGCTGGCCATCGCGCGCGACATCGTCGCCAGCCTCAACCGGCGCAAGTCGATGCCGCTGGCGACCATCGCCCCGGTCGCGCCGAAATATCCGGCCGAGGAGTTGTACGGCGTCATCCCGCAGGACACGCGCCGTCCATTCGATATCCGCGAGGTAATTGCCCGCATCGTCGATGGCTCGGATTTTCATGAGTTCAAGGCGCGCTACGGCAAGACGCTGGTTACCGGTTTTGCGCATATCCACGGTTACCCGGTCGGCATTGTCGCCAACAACGGCATCCTGTTTGCCGAGAGCGCATTGAAAGGCACGCACTTCATCGAACTGTGCAACCAGCGCAACGTGCCGCTGGTGTTCTTGCAAAACATCACCGGTTTCATGGTCGGCAAGAAATACGAACAAGCCGGCATCGCCAAGGACGGCGCCAAGATGGTCACCGCCGTGGCGTGCTCGCATGTGCCCAAGTTCACCGTGGTCATCGGCGGCAGCTTCGGTGCTGGCAATTACGCCATGTGTGGCCGCGCCTACGGCGCGCGTTTCCTGTGGATGTGGCCGAACGCGCGCATTTCCGTGATGGGCGGCGAGCAGGCGGCATCGGTGCTGGCCACGGTCAAGCGCGACGGCATCGAGGCGCGCGGCGGCCAATGGTCAGCCGACGAGGAAGCGGCATTCAAGGCGCCATTGCGCGAACAGTACGAGCGCCAGGGTCACCCCTACTACGCCAGTGCCCGGTTGTGGGACGACGGCATCATCGATCCGGCCGATACCCGCCGCGTGCTTGGCCTGGCCATTTCCGCCGCAATGAATGCGCCCATCGAACCGCAAGGCTACGGCGTGTTTCGCATGTAGGACGAGCACCGATCAGCCACGGGCGGTTCCGGCTGCATCGGCAACCGGTGCACGGGCCGGTTTGGCGTCCACGCGCAACATCCGCGCACCAAGCCACAACAGTGCCAGCGTCAATGCGTAGAAGGCCATCTGCATGCCTTCCGGGCGCGCGTCGTAACCCACCAGAATGTGTGCGGTCTGCCCCAGCACCGTGCCATTGCCGATCAGCCACGAGGTATCCCACAACTGGCTGCCCCACGCCGGCAGCATGTCAGCCTGCACCAGATAGCGCGCCGACGTGGACGCCAGACCGGCCGCCAATAGCACCAGCATGCCGTTGGTCACGGTAAAAAAGTGCCGCAATGGCACGCGCAGCAAACCGGCATACAAGCCCAGGCCCAATGCACTGCCGCCGGCAATGCCCAACGCCAGCCCCAACCACAAATGGTCGGCGCCGCCGGCATTCATGCCGTACAGGAACAGCACGATCTCCGAGCCCTCGCGCAGCACCGCCAGCGCAACCACAACCAACAGTAGGCTGAGTGAGCTGGCACCGCTTTGTACGGCATCGCCCACCGCGCGCATCTGCATGCTCATCTCACGGCCATGGCGTGACATCCACAGCACATGCCAGGCAATCATCAGTACCGCCGCCAGCAGCACACCGGCGTTGAAGAGTTCCTGGCCGACGCCGCTGAAGGCTTGCGCCAGCAAGCCGGCTGACAAGGCCACGACAACCGCACCGGTCACCCCAAGGGCGATGCCGCCGCCGACAAACCAGCCGCGGCGCAGCACACCGCGCGTCGCGGCGGCGACCACGCTGACAATTAGCGCCGCTTCCAGCACTTCACGGAAAACCAGCAAGGCTACGGCCCACATGGCGTCACTCCACCACCAGCGTGCCGCGTGCCGTGCTCTGGTGAAAATCCCCATAGAAGGCATAACGGCCGGCCTTCAACGGGCCGACATTGACGCTGATGCGACTGTTGCCCAGGACGATTTTCTCCACCGGGAAATCGTTGCTTTCAAACTCTTCCGGCGTCGCGTCCTGATTGACGACGTCGACCTTGACCCGCGTATCGGCTGGGATCTTCAGCATGTCAGGTGCGTAGCGATGATTTTTGAGCACCAGCGTGTAGGTGGGTGCTTCCTCCACCGCCATCGACGGCGCGGAGACCAGGAATGCGAGCAACAACGGCGCGATCAAACGCATGCGACGACTCCGCGAATCAAGCCGGAATGATAGTCATTCTCACGCACGCATACAATGCGCTCACGCCTCCGCATCGGGTGACGGCTCCGACGTCCGCGCACGCACGTCGCCCGGCAGCATGTCGTCACGATGGGCATCGGCGGCACGGCTGGCATCGAAAAATTGCTGAGCGGCCTGGCACACGGCCAAGGTGTTCTCCCGCGCCAGCGCCGACACGACAAACCACGGCTGCGTCCATTGCAACTGCGTGACGATGTCGCGCGCCAGCGCATCACGCTCTCCGGCAGCCACCATGTCGCACTTGTTGAGTACCAGCCAGCGCGGCCGCTCCAGCAGCTCCGGGTCGAACTTGGCCAATTCCTGCTCGATGGCCCGCACTTGCGCCACCGGATCGGCGCCATCCACCGGCGCCATGTCGACAAAGTGCAGCAGCAGGCTGGTACGCGCCACGTGTCGCAGAAACTGCATGCCCAGCCCTGCACCTTCGGCGGCGCCCTCGATCAGGCCGGGGATGTCGGCAATCACGAAACTGTGGTCAGTGCCCAGGCTCACCACGCCCAGATGCGGGTGCAAGGTGGTGAACGGGTAATCGGCGACCCGCGGCGTGGCAGCCGACACGGCGCGGATGAAGGTGGACTTGCCGGCATTGGGGAAGCCGAGCAGGCCCACGTCCGCCAGCACCCGCAGCTCCAGCTTCAACTCCCGCATGTCGCCAGGCGTCCCCGGCGTGGCCTTGCGCGGCGCGCGATTGACCGAACTTTTGAAATGCATGTTGCCCAGTCCGCCCTTGCCTCCCTGCGCCACCAGCATGCGCTGGCCGTCAACCGTCAAATCGCCGATGAGCTCGCCGGTATCCACGTTGGTGACCAGGGTGCCGATCGGTACGCGCACGACGGTGTCTTCGCCGCCCTTGCCGTACATCTGGCTGCCCATGCCATTTTGCCCGCGCTGGGCCTTGAACTGGCGCCGATGGCGGAAGTCCACCAAGGTGTTGAGCCCTTCGTCGGCGACCAGCCACACCGATCCACCATTACCGCCGTCGCCACCATCGGGTCCACCCAGCGGAATGAACTTCTCGCGGCGAAAGCTGATGCAACCATTGCCGCCATCGCCAGCCAGGACCGTGATGGAAGCTTCATCGACAAATTTCATGCGGGTGGCCGGGAACGGGGAACGGGGAACAGGATAGCGGGCGGGTGACGTTCTTCTTCAGCAAAAAACAAAAACCCCGCCGAAGCGGGGCTTTCGTCACATCGTGCCGACGCGCTTACGCCGGGACCACGTCGACGAATCGTCGACTCTTGTCGCCGCGTACCTTGAATTGCACGGTGCCGTCAACCAACGCGAACAACGTGTGGTCACGTCCCAGCCCCACGCCGGCGCCCGGGTGAAACTGCGTACCGCGCTGGCGCACGATGATGTTGCCGGCCGCGATGGCCTGGCCACCGTAGACCTTGACGCCCAGATACTTCGGGTTCGAATCGCGACCGTTGCGGCTGGAACCTACGCCTTTTTTATGTGCCATGACTCAAGTGCTCCAGATGCTCAGGCGTTGATGCCCGTGATTTCGATTTCGGTGTAATGCTGGCGGTGGCCTTGCTGACGCTTGTAGTGCTTGCGGCGCCGGAACTTGACGATACGGACCTTGTCCGCCCGGCCATGCCCACGTACCGTCGCACTGACGGTCGCGCCTTCCACCAGCGGCGCACCTACCGTGATCGTCTCGCCCGTGCCCACCAACAGCACCTGGTCGAAACTCACCGCGGCCCCGTCTTCGGCGTCCAGCAGTTCCACGCGCAGGACATCGCCCTGCTGTACGCGATACTGCTTGCCGCCAGTCTTGATGACTGCATAACTCATGTCCACGCCCTTCTGTCGTTATTCTCTTGGGTTTCGCCGCACTGGATTGCAGGCTGACGAACCGGGGATTGTAGCTAAAGCGTGCTGTGCCGGTCAAACCCGCAAGGTTATCCCCGTCGCAGCGACCGGCTTGCGCGCTGGCACAGCGCCACATCAAACACCCGCAACCGCGCCACATGCGGCCTCCAGTGGTCACCATTCGCCTTGGTATAGTGGCCCATTCACCCCCATATCCGAGCGGCATGGACACCATCCGAATCCGCGGCGCACGCACGCACAATCTCAAGGACATCAGCGTTGAACTGCCGCGTGACAAACTGATCGTCATCACCGGCCTGTCCGGCTCGGGAAAGTCCTCGCTGGCCTTCGACACCATCTACGCCGAGGGCCAGCGCCGCTACGTCGAGTCGCTGTCGGCGTACGCGCGGCAGTTCCTGTCGATCATGGAAAAGCCCGACGTCGACCACATCGAGGGCCTGTCGCCGGCCATTTCCATCGAGCAGAAATCGACCTCGCACAACCCGCGCTCGACGGTCGGCACCATCACCGAGATCTACGACTACCTGCGTCTGCTGTATGCGCGCGTGGGTACGCCACGCTGCCCGGAGCACGGCACCCCGCTACAGGCGCAAACCGTCACGCAGATGGTCGACGCCGTCCTCGCGCTGGACGCCGGACGCCGTTACATGCTGCTGGCGCCCGTGGTACGCGAGCGCAAGGGCGAACATGTGCAGGTCATCGACCAGTTACGCGCGCAAGGCTTCGTGCGGGCGCGGGTCGATGGCGTGGTCTACGACCTCGATGCCGTGCCGCCGTTGATGCTGCGGCAGAAACACACCATCGAAGCCGTCATCGACCGCTTCCGCCCGCGCGCGGACATTCGCCAGCGCCTGGCCGAATCGCTGGAAACCGGGCTGCGCATGGGTGACGGCCTGGTCATCGTCGCTGACATGGCCGACAGCGGGACGCCCGAACAATTGTTGTCGTCACGCTTCTCCTGCCCGGTCTGCGACTACTCGCTGCCGGAACTGGAACCGCGATTGTTTTCGTTCAACTCACCCGTTGGCGCCTGTCCGGCATGTGACGGGCTGGGCGTGAAAGAGGTATTCGATCCGGCGCGCATCATTGCCCGGCCGCAACTGCCGCTGTCGGGCGGTGCCGTGCGTGGCTGGGATCGGCGCAACCCACATTACTTCCGCATGCTGCTGTCGCTGGCCAAGCACTATGGCTTCGACGCCGACACGCGCTGGTGCGACCTGCCGGCAAATGTGCAGACCGCCATCATGTACGGCAGCGGCAAGCAGAAGATTGCCTTCCGCTACCTCACCGAACGCGGCGGCGAGGTGACGCGCGAGCACGCCTTCGAGGGCATCCTGCCCAATCTGGAACGGCGCTATCGCGAGACCGAATCGTCCGCCGTGCGCGAGGAACTGGCCCGCTACATCAGCGAGCAGCCGTGCGCGGTGTGCCACGGCGAGCGGCTGAACCCCTCGGCGCGCAACGTGTTCATTGCGGACCTGGCGTTGCCGGCGCTGACCGCGCGCTCGATCGACGACGCCATGGACTTTGTCGCCACGCTGGCCCTGCCTGGCTGGCGCGGCGAGGTCGCGGCCAAGATCGTCAAGGAAATCCGCGAACGGCTGATCTTCCTGCGCGATGTCGGCTTGAATTACCTCACGCTGGATCGCCAGGCCGACACCTTGTCCGGCGGCGAAGCGCAGCGCATCCGCCTGGCGTCGCAAATCGGCGCGGGACTGGTCGGCGTGATGTATGTGCTGGACGAGCCGTCGATCGGCTTGCACCAGCGCGACAATGCCCGGCTGCTGACCACGCTGGTGCGCCTGCGCGACCTGGGCAACACGGTGATCGTGGTCGAGCATGACGAGGACGCCATCCGCGCCGCCGATCATGTCCTGGACATCGGCCCCGGCGCCGGCGTGCATGGCGGCGAAGTAGTGGCGCAAGGCAAGGTGGCCGATCTCATTGCCGCGCCGCGCTCGATCACCGGGCAATTCCTGTCCGGCGAGCGCTGCATCGAAGTGCCGAAATTGCGCCGACAACCCGGCGGCGACGGGTCATGGCTGCGCATTGCCGGCGCCAGCGGCAACAACCTCAAGCACATTGACGTGGCGTTCCCGGCCGGCTTGTTCACCTGCGTTACCGGCGTGTCCGGCTCGGGCAAGTCGACCCTGGTCAACGACACGCTGTACCGCCTGGCCGCCGCCGAACTCAACGGTGCCAGCACGCAACCGGCGCCGTGCGATAGCTGCAGCGGCATGGCATTGTTCGACAAGGTGGTGGAGATCAACCAGTCGCCGATTGGCCGCACGCCACGTTCCAATGCCGCAACCTACACCGGACTGTTCACGCCGCTGCGCGAGATGTTTGCGCAGGTGCCGGAGGCCCGCGCGCGCGGCTACACGCCGGGGCGTTTCAGCTTCAACGTGCGCGGCGGCCGCTGCGAGGCGTGCGAAGGCGATGGCTTGATCAAGGTGGAGATGCACTTCCTGCCGGACGTCTACGTGCCGTGCGACGCCTGCCACGGCAAGCGCTACAACCGCGAGACGCTGGAGATCCTCTACAAGGGCTACACCATTGCCGACGTGCTGGACATGACGGTGGAAGAGGCGCTGAAACTCTTCGAGAACGTGCCGGCCGTCGCGCGCAAGCTGGTCACGCTGCGGGCAGTCGGGCTGGACTACATCAAGCTTGGCCAGAGTGCGACCACCTTGTCTGGCGGCGAGGCGCAGCGCGTCAAGCTGTCGCGCGAGCTGTCGCGGCGCGACACCGGCAACACCCTGTACATCCTGGACGAGCCCACCACCGGATTGCACTTCCACGACATCGAACAGCTGCTGGACGTGCTGCACCAGCTGGTCGACCAAGGCAACACCGTGGTCGTGATTGAACACAACCTGGACGTCATCAAGACCGCAGACTGGATCATCGACCTTGGTCCCGAGGGCGGCGCCGGCGGCGGCCGGGTGCTGGTCACCGGCACACCGGAAACCGTCGCCGCCACGGCCGAGTCCTTCACCGGACAGTTCCTCGCGCCGCACCTTGCGGCCAAGGGCGGCAAGCGCAAGACCAAGCGCATCATCCGCGTGGCCGAAGCGGACAAACCCAAGCCCCTGCGCAGGAAGGCCAAGGCATGAGCGGCCCTTCGCTTCCTGCGGCCACCGGCGACACCCCGCCCTTGTTCGTTGCCCACATCGTGGTGCGCTGGCGCGACCTGGACGCGTTCAATCACGTCAACAATTCCACCTACCTGACGTACCTGGAGGAATCCCGCCTGCAATTCATGCGCACGCTCAGCGACTGGTACAGCCCCACTGCCATGCCGGTGCTGGCGGCGGCGCGCCTCGACTATCGCGCGCCGATCATCTGGCCGGCGACGCTTGCGGTGCATCTGCATTGCACGCGGCTGGGCAACACCTCGATCACGCTGGGCCATCGCATCGTCGCCGCCGACGACGACGCGCGCCTGTACTGCGATGGCGATACGACCATGGTGTGGATGGATCCCACCCGTGGCAAGCCGGTACCGTTGCCGGCCAGCGTGCGCACGGCGGCGCAGGCGCAGGCCCAGCCCGGAGCCTGAACCGCGGGGCCTTCACACCCGCTCGCTATGATGGCTTTCACCTTTCACGGAGAGCGCCATGTCGATCCGCCGCTTGCCGCACCCGCTGGCCACTGCCTGTCTGCTGGCGCTCGCCGCAGCCGCGCCGGTACACGCCGCCGACCACAGCGAACTCACCATTTATCGCAGCGACAATCCGGCGCTGTATGCCAGTCAATCCGACACGGCGGAGCCTTCCGGCTACGCCGTGGTGCGCGAACAACGCACGCTGCAGCTGACTGCCGGCAGTCAGGACGTCGTGATCGGCAACCTGCCGCGCGGCCTCGATGCCGAAGCGGTGACGCTGGGCTTTCCCGACGGCCAGGCCACGATCGCCTCGCAACGGCTGCTGCTCGGCCACGGTGCCGACGCCGCGCTCAACAGCCTGCTTGGCCGCGAGGTCACGGTACTGGGCGACAGTGGCGCGACGATCACCCGCGGCAAGCTGCTGCGTGCCAACGACGGGCTGGTCGTGGCCGACGCCAACGGCGCCACGCTGGTGCGCAACTACGCAGCCGTGCACACGGCCGAAGGCGGGTTCCCGCTGGGCGCCAGCCTCGACGTGCACCTCGTGGCCAGGCACGCCGGTGCTGCCATCGCGCAACTGAGCTATCCCGGCCCTGGCCTGGGGTGGCGCGCGGCGTACGTAGGCACACTGCAACCCGGTGCTGCCTGCAATCTGCAGCTGGAATCGCGCGCCAGCATCGCCAATCGCAGCGACCGTGATTGGCGCGATGCCCGTGTCACCCTGATTGCCGGCAAGCCCAACATGGCCAAGCCCATGGCATCACGGGCCGCGCCCGTGCTGGCCATGGCCAACGCCTACAGCGCCGCCGCCGATACAGCGCTGCCGCAACAGGACAGCCTCGACGACTACCGCAGCTACACCTTGCCGGAAGCGGTCGATCTACCCGCTGACAGCGTCAGTCAAGTCGCGCTGTATGCGCCGCGCACGGTGGCCTGTACGCGCACCGCGTTGTTTGAAAACGGCAGCAGCTACCGGCCGCCACAACCCATGCTGGCCCCCGACTTCAACACCAACGGCAACAACGCCGTCATCACCACGCTGCAGCTGACAGCTTTCGACAGCTTGCCGGCGGGCTATCTGCGGGTGCTCACCGCCGACCGCCGCGGCACGCTGCAGTTCATCGGCGAAGACCGCCTCGCGGATACCGCCAAGGGCGCGCAAGCCACCGTCACGCTGGGCACGGCATTTGATTTGCGCGGTGAGCGCACACGCACGGCGTTTGCCGTCGACCAGGCCGGCCACACGCTGGATGAAGCATTTCGCATCACGCTGCACAACGCAGGCGACACTGCCCGCACGGTGACGGTACGCGAACACCCCACGCGCTGGCGGCAATGGACGCTGGCCGCGTCCAGCGGCAAGCCGTCACGGCAAACCACCGACACGCTCGACTTTGCCGTCAACGTACCGGCCGGCGGCAAGGCGACGCTCACCTACGCCGTGCGTTACCAATGGACCGCCAAGCAACCCACTCGCTGATTGCCAGGAATACACATGCTTACTCTGATCCGCCATGACGCCATCCAGGAAATCCAGCTCGCGCGCGCGCCGGTGAACGCCCTGGATCTGGCCATGCTTCAGGCCATACAGGTGGCCATTGATGACGCTGTACGCAGCGGCGCCCGCGGCATCCTGTTGTCCGGCGCGCCGGGGTTGTTTTCCGCCGGGGTCGACATTCCCGCGTTGATGGCCAGCGACCGCGCCGGTGTGCGTGCGTACTGGAAAGCGTTCTTTGCCCTGTGCGCCACGCTGGCCAATGTCCCCATTCCATTGGTGGCCGCGGTCACCGGTCACAGTCCGGCTGGCGGCGCGGTGCTGGCGCTGTTTTGCGACTACCGGGTCATGGCGCAAGGCGATTACCGCATCGGCTTGAACGAGGTGCAAGTGGGCCTGATCGTGCCCGAGTGCATCCAGCTCGCCTTGCGCCGCGTGGTCGGCCAGCATCGCGCCGAGCGCTTGCTGGTGGCCGGCGCCATGCTCGACGCCGCCTCCGCCCTGGCCTGCGGCTATGTCGACGAACTGGCTGCCGTCGACGACGTGCGTCCACGCGCGTTGGCGTGGTTGCAGAATCTGCTGGCCCTGCCCAGCCATGCCATGACCACCACCCGCGCCTTGGCGCGGGCCGACCTGGCGGCTGCCTACGCCAACCCCGATGCGCTGCCGCTGGACGACTTCACCGACGCTTTTTTCCATCCGCAGACCCAGGCCGGCCTGCAGCAATGGCTGGCCAATCTCAAGAAAAAGGCCTGACCGTACCGTGCCATTGCCCATGTGCCGTGTGGGACGGACGCGGCCCGTACTACGTATGGCCTCGCCCTTGCAGAAACCCGCTTGCGGGCGATGCTTTCAATACATCAGCAAAACTCTTGCGTCATCAAGGCAAGGCATCGCCCGCAAGTGGACTCCTACGATCAAGCGAGGACATCAATCGCGCGGTGGCGGCGGCGCCAGCACTTCGCGATTGCCGTTGTGCTGCGGGGCGCTGACCACGCCTTCGGCTTCCATCTGTTCCACAAAGCGCGCGGCGCGGTTGTAGCCGATGCGCAGGTGGCGCTGCACGCCGGACACCGAGGCGCGGCGGGTCTGGGTGACGATGGCAACGGCCTTGTCATACAGCACCGCTTCCGGATCGCCGCCCTCCTCGCCATCCAGCGGCAAGCCGGCGTCGCTGATGAACTTGCCATCGCTGGTGGCCTGCACGTCCTCAAGTACGCCCGGCACGTAGTTGGGTGCGCCTTGCGCCTTGAGCCAGGTGACGACGTTGTGCACCTCATGATCGTCGACAAACGCGCCGTGCACGCGCTCAGGCGTGGCGGTGCCCGGCGGCAGGTAAAGCATGTCGCCATTGCCCAGCAGGGTTTCGGCGCCGGACTGGTCGAGAATGGTGCGCGAGTCGATCTTGGACGACACCTGGAACGCGATGCGGGTCGGGATATTGGCCTTGATCAAGCCGGTGATGACATCCACTGACGGCCGCTGCGTGGCCAGGATCAGATGCACGCCGGCGGCGCGCGCCTTCTGCGCCAGGCGGGCGATCAACTCCTCCACCTTCTTGCCGACAATCATCATCATGTCGGCAAACTCGTCGATGATGATGACGATGTACGGCAGCGGCTGCAGCGGCTCGGCAACGAGGCTGGGCATCTCCGGATTGGGTCGGAACAACGGATCCAGCAGCGGCTGGCCGGCATTGTCGGCCTCGCGCACTTTCTTGTTGAAGCCGCCCAGGTTGCGCACGCCGACAGCCGCCATCAACTTGTAGCGACGCTCCATTTCCGCCACGCACCAGCGCAGGGCATTGGCCGCCTCCTTCATGTCGGTGACCACTGGCGCCAACAGGTGCGGGATGCCTTCGTAGACCGACAGCTCCAGCATCTTCGGGTCGATCATGATCATGCGCACGTCGGCAGCGCTGGATTTGTACAGCAGCGACAGCACCATGGCGTTGACCGCCACCGACTTGCCCGAGCCAGTGGTGCCGGCCACCAGCAAATGCGGCATCTTGCCCAGGTCGACCACCACCGGTTTGCCACCGATATCCTTGCCCAAGGCCAACGCCAACGCCGAGCGCGCCTGATCGTATTTGTCCGAACGCAGTATCTCCGACAGATAGACGATCTGCCGGCGCGTGTTGGGAATCTCCAGGCCGATGACGCTCTTGCCGGGAATGACATCGACGACGCGCACGCTGACCACCGACAGCCCGCGCGCAATGTCCTTGTCCAGGCTCGACACCTGCGAACCGCGCACGCCGGCCGCTGGCTCCAGCTCGAAACGGGTGATCACCGGGCCGGGATACACGCCCACCACCTTGGCCTCGATGCGGAAATCGCGCAGCTTCAATTCCACCTGGCGCGAAAGCACTTCCAGCGTCTCTTCCGAATAGCCCACTTCCTGCGCGGGCGCCTCATCCAGCAGCGACAGCGGCGGCCGTTCGCCAGGCTTGGCCGCCTCGACAAACAGCGGGATCTGCGTCTCCAGCTTGGCCCGCTCGCTTTTCTTCACCGGCGCTGGCGGCGCCTCGATGCGCACCGGCTCACGCCCGGCCTGACGCACGGCCTCGCTCTTCTTCACGCTGTCGCGGCGCGAGCGCTCCTGGCGCGCGGCCAGCACCTCCGGCGCCTCGCGCAGCTTGCTGCGCACCCACGCGCTCAGGCGCAGCACGATCTGCCCGGTCCCATCCATCACCTTGAACCACGACAAACCCGTGGCCAGCGTGATCGCCACCAGAAACAATGCCAGCAGCAGCAATGGCGCGCCCCGCTCGCCAAAGGCGGTCAGCACGCCGTGGCCAACCCAGGTGCCGATGATGCCGCCCATGCCCTGCGGCTCGACCCACGTATGCACGTTCAGATACAACAGCGCCGGGCCGGTGATGAAAAAGAACACCCAGCCAATCAGCCGCAGCGATGGTTCCCATGGCCGCGCGACGCGCTCGCCGCGCTGGCGCAACACGCGCACGCCCAGCAGTAGCAACAGCAGCGGGAAGCAATACGCCATCAAGCCGAAGATGTAGCGCAGGACATTGGCAATGTTGGCGCCGACCTTGCCACCGAAATTGCGCGCGTCCTGCAGATTGCCGACGTGGCCCCAGCTTGGGTCCTGGTCGTTGTAGCTGAACAGACACGCCAGCAGATAGACAGCCAAGGGCAGCAGCAGCAACGCCCCGGCCTCGCGCAGGCGGCGCACCGTCTCCGGATCCAATGCAGGCCGCGCAGTCGGTTGACGGCGGTGTCGCGGGTTCACGCTGCGGGCCAATGGGCAATCTCCTGCATCCGGGCAAGGTTAGAGCATACCGTTGCCGGAAGACATGCACCCGCCGTCGCCACAATGACCGGCTGCGCTTGAATCGACCCGGCCGACTCCCCATGCTCTGCAAGGTCGATGCGCCGCACTGACGCGCCGTTTTCCAATGAACTGCAAAGGACTCCCCATGGGCACCAAACACAGCCGCCTGCTGATCCTCGGCTCCGGGCCGGCCGGCTACACCGCTGCCGTATACGCGGCGCGCGCCAATCTCAACCCGACCTTGATCACCGGCCTGCAGCAAGGCGGCCAGCTGACCACCACCACCGATGTCGACAACTGGCCAGGCGACGTGGAGGGGCTGCAAGGCCCGGCGCTGATGCAGCGCATGGCCGAACATGCCGAGCGCTTCCACACCGAGATGATCTTCGACCACATCCACACCGCCGACCTCAGCGCGCGCCCGTTCCGCCTGGTGGGCGACTCGGCCGAGTACACGGCCGATGCGCTCATCATCGCCACCGGCGCCACCGCCAAATACCTGGGCATCGAAAGCGAGGAGAAATTCAAGGGCAAGGGCGTCTCCGCCTGCGCCACCTGCGATGGCTTCTTCTTCCGCGACCAGGACGTGGTGGTCATCGGCGGTGGCAACACGGCCGTGGAAGAAGCGCTGTACCTGGCCAACATCGGTCGCAAGGTGTACCTGGTGCATCGCCGCGACAAGCTGCGCGCCGAAAAGATCATGCAGGACAAATTGTTCGAGAAAGTCGCCGCCGGCAAGATCGAGATGGTCTGGAACCACACCATCGACGAAGTGCTGGGCGACGACAGCGGCGTGACCGGCGTGCGCGTCAAGGACGTCAACTCCGGCGCCACGCGCGACATTGCCGCCACCGGGTTTTTCGTCGCCATCGGCCACACGCCGAATACCGGCATCTTTGCCGGGCAGATCGACATGCGCGACGGTTACATCCGCATCCGCAGCGGCCTTGACGGCATGGCCACCATGACCTCGACCCCCGGCGTGTTCGCCGCCGGCGACGTGGCCGACCACGTCTATCGCCAGGCTGTCACCTCCGCCGGCTTCGGCTGCATGGCGGCACTGGACGCCGAGCGCTGGCTCGAC
>CAZMPZ010000001.1:574945-577299 GCA_964568445.1 uncultured Rhodanobacter sp.
CGCGGTGAGCCCACAGTAGCGCGCTTGCGCGCTATGGCTCTTGCCGATCCCGCGTCCACGTATCAAGAGCATCGCGCGCAAGCGCGCTCCCACGACACGCCGCAGCGACCATGATCAACCTTCGTTTCCATGACGCCATCGACGAGATTGACGCGGCGGCATGGGACAACCTGCGCACCGACGGCAACCCGTTCGTCTCTCATGCCTTCCTGCGTGCACTGGAAGATGGCAACTGCATCCGCACAGCGTGGGGCTGGCGGCCGCATCATCTGACCCTCTCCGCAGACGGCGCGCTGGTCGCCGCCGCACCGCTCTATCTGAAGACCAACTCGCACGGCGAATACGTGTTTGATTTCAGCTGGGCACAAGCCTGGCAACGCGCCGGCGGCAGGTATTACCCCAAGCTGCTCAACGCCGTGCCGTATTCGCCCGTGCCGGGTCCACGGCTGCTCGCCGGCAACGATGCGCACTCATACGCGCACAAGCTCGCGCTGGTGCAAGCCATGCGCGAGGAAGCGCGGCGTCTCGGTTTGTCTTCGGTGCACGCCGACTTCCTGCACGCCGAGGACGCCGCCGCCTTCGACGCCGATGACGGGCAATGGCTCGCGCGAACGGACATCCAGTTTCATTGGCACAATCGCGGCTATCCGCACTTCCCGGCCTTCCTCGCCACACTGGCGCACAAGAAACGCAAGAACATCCTGCGCGAGCGCGCCGCCGTGGCCGCCAGCGGGCTGGCCATCGAATGGCGCGACGGGGCGACGCTCACCGCCGCCGAGTGGCAACGCGTGCATGACCTGTACGCCCACACCTTCGACACCAAGGGCAACCAGCCAACCTTGACCGCCGCATTCTTCCGCACGCTTGGCCACCTCGATGTCGGCGCGCAGCTGGCACTGGCACGGCGCGATGGCGAGATCGTGGCCATGGCACTCTTCCTGCGCAGCGCCGACGTGCTTTACGGCCGCTACTGGGGCAGCGTGGTCGAGCAGCCCGGTCTGCACTTCGAGCTGTGCTATTACCGCGGCATCGACTACGCCATCAAGGAGCAGTTGACCCGCTTTGAACCCGGTGCCCAAGGCGAACACAAGCTGGCGCGGGGCTTCCTGCCGGCTCGCACGCAATCGCGGCACTACCTCGTCGACGGCGCGTTCCGCGCGGCCGTGGCCGCCGCCCTGCGCGAGGAATCCGCCGCGGTCGACGACTACGCGCAAGTACTGACCAACCACAGCCCATACGCCCGCCGCGATGGAACAGCGCCATGATCCGCCTGCCGCTGCTGGACGCCGACGAACCCGATAGCTTTCCGCCGCCGGCGCGTGCCCTGGCCGAGCCCAACGGCCTGCTTGCCTTTGGCGGCGACCTGTCGCCGGCGCGCCTGCTGGCGGCCTATCGCAACGGCATCTTTCCGTGGTTCAGCGCCAACGAACCCATCCTGTGGTGGTCGCCCGACCCCCGCTGCGTCTTTGACACCACGCGGCTGCGCCCCAACCGCAGCCTGCGTCGCGCCCTGCGTGGCAGCACCTGGCAGATCACCGCCGACCACGCTTTTGCGCAAGTCATTCGCGCCTGCGCCATGCCGCGCGCCGACCACACCGGCACCTGGATCACCGCGGACATGATCGACGCCTATATCGCCCTGCACGCACTTGGCCACGCCCATAGTGTGGAAGTGTGGGATGCAGGCGAACTGGTCGGTGGCATTTACGGCGTTGCCATTGGCCATTTGTTTTGCGGCGAATCGATGTTCAGCACCCGCAGCAATGGCTCCAAGGTCGCCCTGATGGCACTCGCCCGCTGGCTGCGGCAATGGCGCTTCCCACTGCTGGACGCACAGGTCGTGAACCCGCACCTGCTCGGCCTGGGCGCCAGGGAAATCCCGCGCGCGCAGTTCGTTGCCCACGCGCAAGCCCTGTCCGCGCAGGCCTTTGACGCCGACGCGTGGCGCATCCTCACCCCGATCCCGGCAACGGCCCTGCTCGACGACGGCGTGTAGCCGCAGACGCGCATCCTGTGCATGGGTTTTTGTGGGTGGCGCGCATCGGGAAAGCTTTCGTGCGTCCGCGGCGAATGAGTGTCTTTCTCTCGCCCCCGCACCCGTAGGAGCGCGCTGGCGCGCGATGCCTCTGCACTGGTGCGTGGGGAATAGCCAAAGCTTTCGAGCGCCTGCGGCGCCCGAGTCACTTTCTCTCGCTTGCCCGAGAGAAAGTCACCAAAGAGAGAGGCACCCCGCTTGGCGCTTTTCGCCCGTAGCCGGGCGAAAAGATCGTGCGCCGTGGCTTGGCTTTTCGACGGCACATCCCTATGCCGACGAAAAGGGATCGGCTTCCTGCCGATCCCCCTGCGGGCCGGAC
>CAZMPZ010000002.1:0-303777 GCA_964568445.1 uncultured Rhodanobacter sp.
CCACCACAACACCTTGTGCCAGCGCGTGGCCGTGTATTGCGTAAGGGCCGGGCTGACGTAGCCTTCATTGCCCGAGGTCAGGGTCGCGGTGTACTGCGGCTGTGCCTGCGGGGTGTAGGCGCTGGTGTTTTCCACGGCGATGTCGGTTTGCACCTGGCGCACGGCGCCGTTTGCGCCGTCGGTGTAGGCACGCACCGCAAAATAGATTCTCAGGCCTGCGGCGACCGTGCCATCTGCCGCCGTGACCGGGCCGTTGACGACCCACTCACCGGCCAGCGGACCTGACAGCCACCGGTCGCATTGCGTACCCCACGGCTTGCACGCGTTGGCATTGTTTGCCGCCTGCAGCAGGGAGCGCGCGTTGGCGGTGTATTTCTTGCCGCCAAGGCTGAGCGAAATATCGGCGTTGTACGTGGTGGCCAACAGCTGCGACAGTGTGATCGGTTGACCTGTCGCCGCCGTCGATGCTGCGGAAAGTGCCAGCGGCAGTTTTGCCCCGCTGGACAGTGAAGGCACGACGGCAGTCACCACGGCATGACGCAGGCTGCCGTCCGGATGCCGGGCCTTGGCATCCACCTGCAGCGTTATTGGCTGCCCGTTGAGGGTGGCGACAACCGTCGCATTGGCCGGGATGTCACCTTGCTTGAAAACCTGGCCGAAAGTGACAGGGACATTGGTCTGTGAATAGGTGGCCGTGCTGAAGACGTTATCCGTCACCACGGTTTGCGCGGGGGCCTGCATGGCACCCAGCAGCAGCGCGCAACCGACGCTTCCATACAACACTCGCAACATGATCTGGTTCATTGGGATTCCCCGGATTGCCTGCGCCGCCAAGCGCATTGGCAGCGGATAGTTTTGTGGCGGCAAGGTTTGGCTGTGCGGGAGTTTTCGCACCAGTCGGGCGGGTTTCACCGGGCGGATAATGGTGGACACGCGGGTTTGCAATGCCGAAGTCGCGGTTTGGTCGCGTGGAGATAATCATGACGTACACGCGAACTTCACGGCTTGAGGCGTAGTGAAGCCGAGTAGCGTCGGCCATGCTGTGCCTTGCGTCGCAGAACCAGAAGTTGTGCGTGACGCCGGTCTCACTTTGAACAGATGATGGCGGCAGGTGCCGCGTTTCGCCGCGTTTGGTCATGGCGACGGCCGCATCGCGGCAAGCCGCGTGCCGGCTTGCATGCCCAGGCATGAACCGCGACACTGCCAAGGCCCGGAGATCGGTGACTTGCCGATGGGAGACCCGAGGCAGCGCGTGACCATTCACGACGAGCCATCCGAAAAACGGAATATCTTCGCGGAGCTCAGGCGCCGCAACGTATTTCGTGCGTCCGCAATTTACGTGGCTGCGGTGTGGGCCATCTCCCAAGGTATCGCGCAACTTGCACCGGTATTCAACATACCGGACTGGGGTGTGCGCTGGTTCGTGATCGCCTGTGTTATCGGCTTTCCTTTCTGGGTCGCGTTTTCCTGGTTTTTCGAGTACACGCCAGGCGGCATGAAGCTTGAAGGCGCGGTCGATATACCGGATGCAGTACGGGAACACACCGGCCGCAAACTGGATTTCTGGATCATCGGTATCCTCGCGCTGGCCGTGGTGTTGTTGGTCACCAATACCTTCGTGTTGCGTCGTGATGCCAACAGTGCTGCCAGCGCGAGTGACGACAAGGCCGTTGCCGCGACCCTGGCCAAAATCCCGTTCCAGTCCGTTGCCGTGCTGCCGCTGGCCAATGAGAGCGGTGATCCCAAACAGCAGTTTTTTTCCGATGGCCTGTCCGAGGAACTGATTTCCGATCTCACCCAGGTTACCGGCCTGAAGGTGATCGGCAAATATTCAAGCTTCAAGTTTCGCGACAGCGCCGACAGCCCGGCCAGGATTGGCGCGGCGCTGGGCGTGGCCCATCTGATCCAGGGTTCGGTGCGCCAGCAGGCTGATCGCATCCGCGTCACCGTCAGCATGATCAGTGCGAAGGACGGCGCCAGCGTGTGGTCGCATCGATATGACGAGCAGCTCAAGGACGTCTTTGCCATCCAGTCGAAAATCGGCGACGCCGTGGTGGCTGCGCTCAAGGTCAAGTTGCTGGGCAAGTCCATCGTCTCGGGCGACAAGCCGCCCAGCGGCAACGTGCAGGCGTACGAGCTGATGCTGCAGGGGCGGGCCATCATGCGCCGCGGTACCGAGGCTGGCATTCGCCAAGGCATCGACCTGTTCCACCGGGCGCTCAAGCTTGATCCCGAGTACGCCTACGGCTGGGGTCTGCTGTCCAATGCATCGGTCAACCTGGGCGTGCTCTACCTCACTGGCGATGCGCGTCTGCAGGCCTACGCCCAGGCCCGCGTGGCGCTGGACCGGGAACAACTGCTGGCGCCGGATGCGGCGCATACACACAGCGACCGCGGCTACCTGCTGGCGACCATCGACAACGACCCGGTCGGTGCCCTGGCGGAGTACCAGCGCGCCCATGCGCTGGTCCCCAACGACATCACCAGCATGAACTTTGTCGCCGGCGGGCTCGAAAATCTCGGGCAGCTGCAGGCGGCGGTGGCGATGTATCGCAGGATTGTCGCGGCCGACCCGCTGCGCGTCGACATCTATCCCAACCTGGCCTTTGCCCTGCTCGGCCAGCGCGAGCTCGATGCCGCCGAGCAGGTCACGCACAAGGCACTGGCGTTGCAGCCGGATTTCCCGTGGCTGTATGCAATCCTGACCCAGATCGACGTCCTGCGCGGCAATGTGGAGGCCGCGCAGGAACATGCGGTGAAAGAAACCGATCCGGCCTACGCGCCGTGGGCACGGGCATTGGCGCAACAGGCAGGCTCCGATCGCCATCAAGCCGATGCCGCGCTGCGTGATTACATCGCCGGGCAGGGCAAGGACTATCCGTATTTCGTGGCCGACCTGTATGCGTTGCGCAAGCAGCCGGATGAAATGTTCGACTGGCTGCAGCGGGCCTGGACGCAGCACGACCCGACAGTTGCCGGCATGCTGACGGATCCGTTCGTACTTGCCTACCAGCACGATCCGCGATTTGCCGCCTTGTGCCAGCAGGTCGGCTTGCCGTTGCCCGGACAGCAGTTGGCGACAGCCGGCGATTTGTACCGGGACTGATTCCCGGCGAAATCGACGTCAGGGAAAGTTTTACATATTGGCCCTGTTTTCCCCGGGCAGATGTAGCAAAAACAATAACTTGTACGTTGGCACGACGAATGCTTCAGAGCAAAAGATGGCCCGTCGCCTCGGCGGGACCGTCAGCCGCGATGCCATCTGGAGGCCCCAGTGATGAAGCATTATCTGGTTTCCCTTTTTGCCGCCCTCGCCCTGGTCGCCGCCGCGCCTGGCGCCTTCGCCACGCGAGTGATATTCGATCCGCCAAGCGCCCCGCTGCTTTCCGCGCAGCCGGCTGGCTGCACGCACGACGACCCGTGCAACATCAGCGTGCTCGACCAGCCCTATCACGTGGGCTTCCTGCCCTGTGCACAAATCCTCGGGGTACCCACGTCCGGCTACAACTGGTGTCTGTGGATGAACAACGTCACGAGCCATGCGGCCGCCAATTTCACGTTTTCATTCCTTGTCCCGGCAGGCGGGTCGGACAGTGGTGATCAACTGACGTGCGACAGCATTCCAGCGGCCATGGCTACCAACGACTGCCCGCAAACCCTGCCCGCGGCGGGTGAATTGTTCACCGTGTCGTTCTTCGCGCAACCGCCACTTCCGAACCGCACGGATTTTTATCTGTTCACTGACTTTGTGAACTCGCCAGGCAGCGCGGACGTCACCGTGTCCGTACCCGAACCGGGCGGCTTGGGGGTGTTTGGCCTGGGCTTGCTTGCACTGGCTGCCGGCCTTGGCTTGCGCCGCCGCCGCGAGTCCGTGTCCTGACCCGAGTCCGTGTCCTGACCTGATCCGATCGCGGGCGGGTCGGCGTTTCCAGTCTGAAACCAATCCCCGGCAACGGGGATTGGTTTTTCATTGATGGCGGCGTGCGTCATCGACTGGAGACAAATCACTACCTGCGCTAATCTCGATGGCACTGCGCGCGTCATTGGCGATAGACCGCGGCGAGGCGGTGATGCGACATGAATCCAATGGCGTTTGTCTGGTTGCCATGTATCGGGCGGGATTTCATTTTGAATAACCATTGTGTCGCGCGCGCCTGCTCCTGGCGATTTATCCCACGCCATTTTCAACCCGCGGTGAAATGACGATGCTTACCGTGCAAATCGCCATCCTGTGCGCACTGGTTGTGGCCATCGTGCTTTGGGCGTTGTATTTCCCGTATCCGTCGCCGCTGATCCGGCGCTGGCTGCCGCCGCGCAAACGCTGGCCGGAAAGGCAAATCCGCGGATGGCTGCAGCGTGGCGGATTCCAGCGTGCGTTTCTGCGTCATTTTTACCGCGACCCGGAGCGCATCGCACCGCCGGGCAACGGCGTGTTGGCGCCGGCGGACGGCGTGGTGACCAGTATGGATGCGCGTTCCGGCGTGCGTTACGTGGTGATCGCACTGAGTTTCTGGGACATGCATGTGCAGCGCAGTCCGCTGTCCGGCAAGGTGCTCAGCGTGACGGCGCACGGCGATGATTTCATGGATGGGGAAGGGCGCGAATTTGTCTTCCTGCGCGAAAAGACCTGCCCGGTGCAGCAGCGGCTGGCAGTGTCGACCGCGGCCGGACAAATCGCGGTACGCCTGATTACCAGCGTGGCGGCGCGGCGGATTGAAACCTGGGTTCGCGAGGGCGAGGAAATTGTGCGTGGCCAGCGGATTGGCCGCATCCTGCTTGGCAGTACCGTGGTCCTGGAGCTGCCCGCCACGGCAAACCTGTTGGTGAACGTGGGCGATCGTGTCTGGGCGGGGCAGACGGTCGTTGCCGAAAGCCCGGTGGCGTCATGAGCAATTTCCTGTGGTCAGCCGGTCACCTGGGATGGGGCGTTTTTGCGCTGGCCGTTTTCACGGGGTTGTGGTGGTTGCTGGGTGATCTGTATTGGCGCCTGTATCGCAGCCGGAGGGGTCGCCTGCTGCTGCGGTTCGGCCTGGGCTGGGTGGCCGGGGCCGGGATGATCGTTCTGGCGGCCACGCTCGGCAGCCCGTGAGTGTCGCGGAGCGACCTGTTTGCGGACAGCCAGCTTGAACCTTTGATCACGAAAAAAATCCGACTCCCCAAGATGGGAAGCCGGATCCATGAGTGTGTTGCAGATCATGCCGGGCGGGTTGTCGATATTGATCGATTCAGCGGACTTTGCCCGTCCGAATGCTGTTTGTGGTGTCGCCTTACTTGTCGGCCTTGAGCTTGCGGCGCCAGCCCATGAGGCCGACCAGGCCGAACAAGCCCAGTGCCATCGTGAGCAGGGAGCCTGGCTCCGGGACTTGGGCTACCGGTGCAGAGATGCTTGCCCACAGGCTGGTGAAGTTGTCCTTGCCTTCCTGGGTGACGAAGTTGTTTGCCAGGTCATTGGCATCGGTGCCGAAGCCAAGCAGGTTCAGCGTGTACAGCACACCGTTCAAGGTGAACGTGGTGGAACCACCCATTTGCGGGAACGAGATGATGTCGGGGCAGTAATTGGTGCTGGGCACCGGCGTTACGGCGCAGGGTGGAGCGTTCGGCGTCTCGTCCACACCGAGGTTGAACAGGAAGCTCAACGGCGAAATGCTGGCGCCGGGTATGTCAAAGGCAAACGTGAGATTGACGCCGGAGATGGCGGTTCCCGAATTCACCGGGAAGTTGAAATGGTGCAGGGTGCCAAGGTTGAAGGCGGTGTCGGTGTTGATGTTCAGCGGTGAGTTGAACACGTCGAACCCGAGGCCGCTTTGCTGGCCTTGTGCCGGGACGCCCCAGCGAATTTCATGGGCACTGGGGTAGGTGATGTTGGTGCCCCCCGTGGGCTGCGAAAATGTCGCCGTGGGGTTGTTCAATTCAATGGTTGTTGCGCCGGCCGCGCCTGGAATGCTCAGCGCCAATGCCGGCAGCAGTGCAAAGGCGATGCCGGCAAGCAAGGGAGTGGATGGTTTCATGGCTTTTCCTTGACAGTTCTGGTGGGGTGCGGTGATTCCATGTGCCAGCGGAAAGATTCCGTGTCGTCTGGTCGGTATTGAGTAAGCAATACCTATGCCATGTTCTAGGCCATTGATTACGAATAAGTTATGATTTGATGAAATAGGCAACTGTAAGATAATCCGACATACTTTACGGGCTGCCGAGGCTCGATTGCGTACGAGCCGCGAAATTCGCGCGGGATCCCCCTTGTCTCGACGGGGCACGACTTCACTCGCACAGGTGATGCCTTCACGGGGCGGGCATCCATGGCGCCGCGGCACCTGCTGGGCTCATCCATGCCGCGGCGGGCCTTTCGGATGAAAGTCTGCTGAGGCATGGAAGTGTGGCGTGCCTGCCAGCTGCAGCTGGCGCTATTTGCCGGTATCGGTAGTACCGCCAATCTCGTGATACAGCTTTTCGGCGGCGGCTTTGTCCGCGAAATCCGCGCCGGTCTTGAGCAAGGTTCCAAGCGTGCTGCGTCCGGCCGCGTGGTCACCGGTACGCGCCTGCGCCACGGCCAGGTGATACTGGATGACAGGCGCTTCCGGCGCGGCCTTGGCCGCTTGCTGCAAGATCGGCAGCGCGGTGGCGGAGTGGTTGGCCGCGATCAGCGCCCAGGCGTAGGTGTCGGCAATGCCCGGGGATTGGGGTGCCAGCTTGTAGGCCTGTTCAGCCAGGGTCAGTGCCTTGGGATTGTTTTGCCCGGTGTAGATCCAGGCCAGGTTGTTGAGCGCGTTGATGTTGGACGGATGGGCCTTCAGCACGCGTTCGTATTGCTCCGCGGCCAGCGCGTTTTGCGTGTGGGTCATGTAGCTGTCGGCCAGGAGCATGCGGGCCGCGGCGTCGTCCGGGTGCTTGGTCAGCCAGTCAAGCAGCAACCGCTCCGGCTGCTTGGCGCCACTGGCGCTCAGGGCCTGGAAATGCTTGAACACTAGCGGTCGGGCATCGCTGAGTTTGAGGCCCTGTCCGTAGGCTTGGGCGGCCTCACGATAGGACTTGTTGGCCATGTACAAGTCGCCTTCCAGCGCAAAACCGTCGGCGGCGCTGGCCGGTTGCTTCTGCAATGTCCTGGCCAGGGCAATGGCGCCCGGCAGATCGTGTTCCTGCAGCTTCATTGACGCCCGCAATGCCACGGCCGTTGCCTGTGTCGGATCGGCCTTGAGCACCTGGTCGAGATTGGCCGCGGCACCTTGGGTGTCCTTGTCGACAAGCTGCGCGCGGGCCAGGTTGATGCGATACAAGGCGACTTGCGGTGCCAGCTTTACCGCGCTGTGCAATGGCCGCAGGGCCTCCTTGTGGTGGCCGGCATTGAGCTCGGCCGCGCCAAGCGCGTTGAGCGCGGCGGGGTTGTCCGGAGCGGCGGTTGCCAGTTGCCTGGCCGTGGCCACGGCAGCATCGAACTGGCCACTTTCGCTGTGCAGCATGATCAATGCGATATAGGCGGCAGGGGATTTCGGCGCCGCGTCGATAGCCTGCTGATAACGCTTGATGGCCCCCGACGAGTCTCCCAGCAAGGTGGCCAGCCGTGCCCGTGCCATCAACGCCGCGGTATTGCGCGGGTCGGCTTTCAGCACAGTGTCGTAGCGATTGGCAGCATCCTGGTAGTGGCCTTCGAGCGAATCCAGGCTGCCCAGGCTCATCAATGCGCCTGGGTTTTCCGGATCCAGCTGCAACGCCTGCGTGTATTGCGCGCGTGCCTGCGTGCGCTTGTCGGCGGCAATCAGCGCGGTGCCGTACAGCAGATGCGCCGCACTGCTTTGCGGGTTCTTTGCGACATATGCGGCGGCGGACTTCACCGCTTCGTCCGGGCGCTTGTCGCGCGTGTAGGCCACGACCAGCAAGGCGTTGCGTTGTGTCTCGGTGGCGGTGTCACCAGCCGGCATGGCCTTCAGCAGGCCGATGGCTTTGGCCGTCTTGCCGTCAGCCAAGGCTTGATTGACGTCGGCAAAGCGGGTGTCGGTTGGCGGGAGCGCGGCGGCATGGGCGGCCGCCGAAGCCGCGGTTGCCGGTGAACCGACGTCCGTGGCGACGGCCCTTTGCAACAACGCCAGCAGTTGCGCGTCGGAGGTGTCGGCCGGTGCGGCGGGGCGCAGCGTGTCCAGCGCCTGGCGTGAGCGTCCCTCGCGATAAAGGGTCAGGGCCAGCAGTTTGCGTACATCGGCGTTTTTCTGGTCCATGCCCATGGCGTTGCTGAGGTACATCTCCGCCTGGCCGTAATTGCCCTGTGCGTAGTTGACCGTGCCCATGAGCAGTTGCGCCTGGGTGTTGTCCGGCGCCAGTTTCAGCACTTCCTGCAGTTTGCCGATGGCGTCGTCCAGATGCCCTTGCTTGTACAACACCACCGCGTGCAGATAGCGCGGATAGGGTTGCTGCGGCGACATTTTTTCCAGTGTCTGGATATTGGCCAGCGCCTTGTCCAGTTCGCCCTGCTGCGCCTGCGCGTTGGCCAGCCGGGACAGGGCGTAAAAGCGCTCCTGCGGCAGCCAGTCGGCGTGCTTGAAATCCAGAACCTTCTGGTACGCGGTTTCGGCGCCGGCGAAATCGGCACGGTTGAAGGCCAAATCGGCCTTGGCGACCCAGGCTTGCGGATTGTCCGGCGACGCCGCCAGCGCCTGCTGGACGTACTTGTCGGCCGCCGCGTTGTCGTGGTCGGTGGCCGCCAGGGTCGCCAGTCCGATCAGCGCGCGCGGGTTCTTCGGATCGATGGCCAAGGCCGCCTGATACGCCGGTCGCGCCTGATCGGGCTGGTTGAGCTCGCGGTAGGCGTCGCCGCGCAACGCGGTCGTTTGGGTCTTGATTTCCGGCGGCAATGCCAGACTGGTGTCGAGCGTCGCCAGCAGCTTGTCGTACTGGCGCGTCACCAGCAGCGCCCGGCCCATGGGCACGGCCCAGCGTGCCGTCGGCACGCCGTTGGCCCGGGCGTTTTGCAGGTTGCTCAGGGCGTCCTTGGGATCGCCCAACATGAGCGAGGACTGCCCCAGCAGCAGCCAGGCGGCCCCGTCCTTGTTGTCGCGCTGCAAGACCTTTTTTGCCTCGATGTAGGCCGCGCGATATTCGCCGCTGGCCTGGTATTTGGCGCCGGCATCGACGCTGCCGTGGCTGCTGGCAAGTCCGCAGCCGGCCAGCAGCAAGGTGGTGCAAAGCAGTGTCACGCCGAGACGGGATGCCCCGTGGTTGCGCTTGATCGAGCTCATGTTTTCACCTTCCGTTTGCCCGACGCGAGGCGCGGGTTCAGTCTGCAGTGGCAGGTTTTTTCAAGCCGTGTTTTTCAAGCAAGTCGTAGAGTGTCGGTCGGCTGATCCCAAGCAGGCCGGCGACGCGCGAGAGGTTGCCGTCCGATTGCGTCAAGGCTTGCTGGATCGCGCGTTTTTCCGCCTCGTTGCGTACCTGGCGCAGATCCAGGATGTCGTCACCGCTGGCACCGAGGTGCAGCTCGTCCACACCGATCTGCCGGCCGTCGGCCATGATGACGGCGCTGTTGACGGCATTTTCCAGCTCGCGCACGTTGCCGTGCCATGGGCACGCCGCAATGGCCTTGAGCGCCTTGGCCGTGAAGCCGCGCACGGCGCGGCCATGGCGGCGCGCGGACTGTTCGAGAAAATGCTGGGCCAGCGTTGCCGCGTCGCCGGCGCGTTCGCGCAGCGGCGGCAGGCGCAGGGTCACTTCGCTGACGCGGTAGAACAAATCCTCGCGGAAACGCCCGGCGCTGATCAGCGCTGGCAGATCCTGATGGGTGGCGCAGATGATGCGCACGTCCACCGGGATAGGTTCGCGGCCGCCGATACGTTCGATGACGCGCTCCTCGAAGAACCGCAGCAGCTTGGCTTGCAGCGCAACCGGCATGTCGCCGATTTCGTCCAGCAGCAGGGTGCCGGTGGTGGCCAGTTCGATCTTGCCCTTGGTCTGCTTGTGCGCGCCGGTGTAGGCGCCCTTTTCGTAGCCGAACAGCTCCGCTTCCAGCAGGTTTTCCGGAATTGCCGCGCAATTGATGGCGACAAAGGGCTTGTCGCGTCGCGCGCTCAAGCGATGTATCGCGCGGGCAAACAATTCCTTGCCGGTGCCGGTCTCGCCCAGCAACAGGACGGTGGCGCTGGATGGGCTGACTTTTTCCAGCAGCCGGTAGGCGTCGAGCATGACCGGGCTGCTGCCGATGATGCCCTCCAGTACGGTGGTCGATTCGCTGCGCAGCCGGCGGTTTTCCGCCTCCAGTTCGTGCACGCGGAAGGCACGCTCCACGGTCAGGCGCAGCACTTCCAGCTCCAGCGGCTTGGAGCAGAAATCGTAGGCGCCGCAACCGATGGCCTTGACCGCGTTGTCGCGGTCGCCATTGCCGGTGGCGACGATGATCTTGGTGTGTGGCGCCTCCTGCAGGATTTCCGTGAGTGCGGCAAACCCCTCGCTGGTGCCAGCGGCATCTGGCGGCAGGCCCAGATCCTGCAACACCACCGCCGGGGCATGACGGGCGAGCAGGGTCAGCGCGGTTGGCCGGTCGCCGGCCATGATCACGTTGTAATCCTCGAAGCTCCAGCGCAATTGGCGCTGCAATCCAATGTCGTCCTCGACGATCAACAGGCTGCGCTGCGGCGCATTCATGGCGACACCTGTGCGTCGGTTGCGGAGGCACTGGCCAATGGCTCAGCCAGCGGCAGGCGAATGGTGAATACGCTGCCCTGTCCTGGCGTACTGCTTACCTGCATGGTTCCACCCAGTGAGTGCACGTAGGCGCGGGCCTGGTAGGCACCGATGCCCATGCCCTTGCTGGCCTTGGTCGTGAAGAATGGCTTGAATAGCTGATGGTGGATGAAGTTTTCGTCCATACCCGCCCCGTCGTCCTTGATTTCAATGACGGCGTACCCGGATTCACCCATGGCCCGCAGCGTAACATGACCGTTTGCCTGGGCTGCGTCCTGGGCGTTGCGAATTACATGCCCCAACACCGTCGCCAACTGATCGGCATCGGCGTGCAGCCATGTTTCGCCAATAGCCGGTTGATAATCAGGCGTGGGCAATTGTGCACGGCATTCATCCAGTGCTTTGGCCAATACCGTCGCCAGCTGCACGCGACCATGCCTGGCCGGCGCCGTCTCGCCGCGCAATTGCTCAAGCAACCGGGTGATCCGCTGCACCGAGTTGGCGACGGTTGCCAGCATGTCATCGACAAACGCCGGGTTGTGCTTGTGGCGCTCGGCGTTTTGCAGCAGCAGGGATTGCTGGGCGGCGAGGTTTTTCAGGTCATGCATGAGGAATGCGGTCAATCGGTTGAAGCCCTCGAACTGCCGCACTTCGGCCAGCCGGCGGGCGTCGTCCGCCTGTGCCAAGCTGCCCGCCACCTGGCTACCGGCGGCACGGAGCAAGTCGATGTCCTCCCAGTCGAGGGTACGCCGGGCACGCGCGTGCGCCAGCACCACAAAGCCGATGAGCTGGGTTTCCCGCACCATCGGCACCAGCAGCCAGGCGCGTGGCAGGTTGCGCAGCGCGGCGGGGGCTTGCAGGCCGGCCTGACCCAGTGGTGGGGTGTCGGCCAGGTCGTGAATCCAGCGTCGCGTACGCATCAGCTCGAATGCCGGCAAGCTGGCGGGAAGCCTGAGACCCTCCGGCGTGGGTAGATTCCAGTGCGCCTCGGCGGTGAATTCATCCGTGTCGCTGCGCAGGAACAGCACGCCGGCCGGGCTGTCCATGATTTGTGCCATGGCACGCACCGCGCGCTGCGGCAAATCGGTATCGGTGGAAGACAACGTGGCCGTCAGCCGCAGCCACTCCTCGCGATAATCGTGGCGGAAGCTGAAAAAGTTCTTGTGCAAAAACACGCGCAGGCGGGAACGCGCTTGTCCGGACAAACCGATCAACAGCACGCTCACCAGCGTAAAACAAATCAGCGTGATTTCTGCCACCCGCCCCCAATTGCCACCGTACAAACGCACGTAATAGCCGCCAATGGCGGTGGCGGTGATGTAAAAAGCCACCACCAGCAAACTGGTGGAATAAAACACCGCGTGCCGGGAGACGCCGACTTCCAGCGACCACTGTCGATTGCGTGCCGCCGCCACCAGCAGCAACGGCACCAGCAATGCGTCGATGAAGCCGCGCGCGGCCCACGCACTGATGTTGAATTGCCGGTACAGCACTGCATAGGAATAAAGAAAAATGTCGTAGGCAAACATGGCGCCGAGGGCAATCACCAGAAACTTGAGCGCCCAGCGTTGTTCCGCTTTCACATTGCGGTAGATCTGCTCCAGGAACACCACGCCGACGAGGGCGAGTACCAGCACGCCGATCAGCATGACGTTGATGTTCCATGGCAATGCCACGGCGCGCGCCAGGCCGATCACCGGCCACAGGCAATAAAGCGCAAGCGCGCCCCACAGCACATGCGCGGCAACGCGTGCACCGCGCAGCAGGCGCGGCATGGGCCAGCTGCCAAACAACGCGCCGACGAAGGTCAGCCACGCGCCGTAACGCAGGACATCGGCCAGCAGCGCCCAGTTGACTGTCACGGCGGTGCGCTGCCATTCGGCATAGGCCAGTGCCATGCCCCACAGCGTGGATGCCAGCATAGCCGCGATCAGCAATGCGCCCGTACGCTGGCCACGCCAGCTGACGCTCAATAAAACCGTGCCGACGAGAAACGCGATGGCGGCGGTCAGATAACTGGCGATGACGATGGCGTGCATCTGACGCACCCTCCCTATGGCGTGATTGTCTGCGCCTGATCTGTCGCGTGCTACATCGCCCTGATCAGCGTCGAACCTCAGTGGCGGGCCAGGTGTTGCATGCGGGCCTTGGGGCAGCGCAGATCATCAAGGCTGCCCGCTCGACATGTCGAGCGGGGCGACGCATGACGGCATTCCCGGACGCAAAGCAAGCCCCGGTGCCGATCGGGCCAGTGCCGCTCATTGCATCCAGGCTCAGACACCGCCGGCCGCACGCTTGAGGTTGGCCTCGTCGGCCGCGGCTTCCGCCGCCCGCGCCGGCTGATCCAGCAGGCGCCGGCGAATATCCGCAGCCACGCGTGTGGCGGTGTGGCCGTCCCACAGCTCGGGTTTGCGGCCATGCAAGCCGTGGCCCGCCATGATCCCGTCCACCGCATCCAGCAGCTCGTCGGTACCGATCAGGCGGTTGGTGCCTTGGGTGAGCGTGATAGGCCGCTCGGTCGTGGTGCGCAGCGTCAGACAGGGGATGCCGAGGTAGGTGGTCTCTTCCTGGATGCCGCCCGAATCGGTGATGACCAGACGCGCGCCACACACCAGATTCATGAAATCCACGTAGCCGAGTGGCTCGATGACCTGCACGTTGGGGGCGTCGGCCAGGCGCGACCACAAGCCGAAGGTCTCCAGATTCTTGCGGGTGCGCGGGTGCACGGGAAATACCAGCGGCAGCTTGGCCGCCACGGCCGTCAGCTGCGCGACCAACGCCGCCAGCGGGGCGCGTGCATCGACGTTGGACGGGCGGTGCAGCGTCACCACCGCATAGTCGCGGCCGGCCAGCCCCAGCCGGCCGCGCTCGTTTCCGGCGTCGATGCGCTCGCGCATCAGCTCGTAGGAGTCGATCATGATGTTGCCCACGCGGGTGATTTTTTCCGGCGGCACGCCCTCGGCGGCGAGATTCTCGTCGCCGTCCGGCGAGGGCGTCCACAGGATGTCGGCCAGCGTGTCGGTGACCAGGCGGTTGATTTCCTCCGGCATGCGTCGGTCGCCGCTGCGCAAGCCGGCTTCCAGATGCGCCACCGGGATGCACAGCTTGGCGCCAACCAGGGCGCAGGCGACGGTGGAGTTGACGTCGCCGACCACCACGATCAAGTCCGGCCGATCGGCACTGCAAGCCGCCTCGTAGGCCAGCATCACGTTTGCGGTTTGTTGTGCGTGGCTGCCGCTGCCGACACCCAGATGCAGGTCGGGCTGCGGCAATCCTAGATCGCGAAAGAAAGCCTCCGACATGTTCTGGTCGTAATGCTGGCCGGTGTGCACCATGCGCAGGTGGCACCACGGCGCATCGTGCAGCACATGAAACAGCGGGGCGACCTTCATGAAATTTGGCCGTGCGGCCGCAATCACATCAATCTTGAGCCGCTGCATTGCGGGCACTCCTGTGTCCAGGGATGGTTGAGTGTAACAAGCTGTTGCAGTCGTTCCGGGGGTGTTGTGGCGCTGTGTGTGGCGACACGGAAAAAAGTGGGCCGCCACTGCTGGCGGCCCACCGGATCAAACGACTTTCAAATACGATGAAGGGGCTGGCGAACGTCCCTTCAGGCTTGTTCGCGCCGACGCAGGCCGACAAACGCGCCTATCAACAATGCACCGAGGCCGAACATGCCGAGCGCCGCGGGCTCCGGAACGGAGTGGACCGATTCCACCAAAACCACCATGTCGTTGTAATCCCAGTCTCCGTCGATCCGATCTTCCCAGGCCAACAGGAATTCACCCGAGGCAAACAGTCCCGTGAATGATCCAAGTGTGAGACTTGTACTGCCATCACCTGCGTAAGCTGCCATGTGTGGCGCGCCACCCGGATAGGTGCCGTTGGCCTCGTTCAGGCTTGCGTCGGAGAAGAATGCGCCACCCGGTACGCCAAGGTAATAGCCAAAGAGGTTTGCGGTGCTCAAATACCCGTCAGCTTGACCTACAACGTTGGCAGCGGCGTCAAAGTACGTTGCTTTGTAGTGACCATCACCGAAAACATGCAACGACGTGCTCCAGCCTGTGGTTGCATTGCCACCAAACAGCTGCAGCATATTGGCCGGATTACCTGGGTCAAAAATGCCGAAGGTGTTGACGGCGGCATTGCCGGCAAGCTCGAATAGAAACTTGTTTTCACTAACTCCTGTCGATGCGACGGACCAATAGGCGCTCGGGGTCTGTTGACCGTTATAAACGTCAATGTCGCCCGGGTTCGTGGTGTAACCATCGAGCTGTTGTTGCAGGCTGCTACCGGCGCCATCACCACCCGTGGTGGCTATGCAGACGGGAGAACCTTGTTGCCCGACGGGGCAGACCGCGCCAAACACCGGCGTGGTCATCAGCGCTGCGGCGGCCAAGCCGGCAAACGCGAGGGATTTGATTGAGTTCATATCGAGCTCCGGTGTTTCATGAGGTTTGGTGGGGACGCGTCGTATACGAAGCAAGTGCCGTGCCATACATGTAAAGCATTGAAACATGTAGTATTTATTGTTTTGTAGCCGTGGGAAAATGTCGAGAATGTAAGGGTTGTCGACGGTGCCTTTGGCTGCGTTGGGCGACCCGGTACATCGTCAAGGTGCCTGGTCAATCCGTGTTACCCACCCGCTTCGGTGCCAAGACAAACCATTTTTCATTGCGCCGAAAACCCGCTGGCACCGAGGGCTTTGTCAGCTGCAGCGCCGGCGCAGGCCGGCGAGAAGCCCGACGAGCAACAGGCCCAGGCCGAACATGCCTAGCTCATCCGGTTCCGGCACGAGCACGGGTGGCGGTGTGGTGGTGCATGGCCCGCTACCATCGCCGACCGTTCCGCTGCCCGACACAACCCAGCCACTGCAGCCGCCAGTGATTCCCTGGATGTGCGCCACGGATGACCAGCTGCTGGCGTTTTCCACAAACGGGTTGGTGGCCAGTGCGTTTGAGAACGTCAGCGTGTAGGTTGCGACATTGCCGGGCATGAACCGGCTGCCGGATGACCAGCCAAAGCCAAGATTGAAGATGCCTGGTACCGGGCCCGTGTTGAGGCCGCTGGCGTTATACAGAGCGTTGTTGTCCGCACACTTTCCCGACGTGCAGGAAAGGCCGGAGATTCCCTGGCTGAGATAAAAAGCCCAGCCAATCGTGGCCTTGGGGCTGTTCAACCCCTGGATGAAATCCGCATCGCTGGTCATCGAAGTCAGCACCAGCGTCCCCGTGGTTGAGCCAACGGAGGAGGTGAATTGGGCGGAAAGCCAAGGCGCACTACCGTCTGGTGTGTAGCCGGTGAAGACGGTATCCAACTCGATGGTGGTTGTGATGGGCGTTGCGGTGGCCTGCATTGGCGACATGGCCAGTGCGGCCAGCGCGATACCGGCAAGGATTGATGTTTTTGTCACGACGTTTGCTCCTGTTGGGGTTCGCCTGTGGCAGTGATTGCGGCGGCGCAAGGCTTTTCGAGCCTTCGGCGTCTCTCGACAATGATGTATATGCACGTTCCAGGCCATGCATATAAATCATTGATATACATACGAATATATCAACCCTCAAACTGAGGAAAACCGTCCACCTGTAAGGTATGTCGACGGTTTCGCTGGATGCGTGCAACGCAGGAGATGTGGAGTCAATCCGTTGCGGCATGCCTGGACGCCGGCAGGCGGGTTGTGGTGGCCGGACGCCAGAAACAAAAACGGCCTGCATCGCTGCAAGCCGTTGATATACATGGTGGCCGGGGACGGAATCGAACCGCCGACACGGGGATTTTCAATCCCCTGCTCTACCAACTGAGCTACCCGGCCAGAGGGTGTGCAACCGCGTGGGCTGCAGATGACGCGTGAGCCGCGCATTAGAGCGAATGCGCGCTTTCCCGTCAAGTTTTCTCGTCGGCGGACGACTCGGGTTTGACGAAGCCGGGGGGCAGGGTGGCCTCGCCGAGGAAGAGGAAGCGCTCCATCTGGTCGGTCAGGTATTGCCGGTCCTTGGCCTTGAGCGGGTTGAGCCGGTATTCGTTGATCAGCATGGTCTGATGGGCGATCCACTGCTGCCACGCCTGGCGCGATACCTGCGCGTAGATGCGCTGGCCCAGCTCGCCTGGCCATGGTGCATAGTCCATGCCCTCGGCATCTTTTTTCAGCAGCACGCAGTGGACGGTTCGACTCATGGGGGCTCCGCGGCGGGGACAGGCAGGCGTGGCGCATGGTGCACGCTGGCGGCCGGCTTGTCGTTGATTTGCAGCAACAGCCGGCGCACCGGCGCGGGCAGGCCGAGGTTGGCCCATTGCGCACTCGTGTACCAGCGCAGTGCGTCGCCATCGTTGATGCCGGGTTGTGCCCTGGCGTCAGCAAACAGCAAGGGCGTGACGTTGAGCCGATAGTGGGTGAATTGATGGGTGAAGGCGGCGAGTGTCAGTCCTTCAGCAACCCCCGCGTGGGTGCGTGCATAGCGGCACGCGGCCGCCATGTCGTCGGTTTCGGGCAGGCTCCACAGGCCTGCCCACACGCCCTGTGGGCCACGGCGCTCCAGCAGCACGCGATGCCGTGCGTCGCGCAATACCAGCATGCAGGTATGGCGCGTGGGCACCTGCTTTGCGGGCTTGCGCGTAGGCAGCTCACTGGTGCGTCCGTCGCGGTACGCGATGCAGTCGTTGGCCAGCGGGCAGGCCGCGCAATCAGGCCGGGCGCGCGTGCAGACGGTCGCGCCCAGATCCATGATGGCTTGGGTGTAATCGGCGCTGCGCTGTTCCGGCGTGTGCTCGGTCGCCCGTTGCCACAGCTGGTTTTCGATGGCCGTGATGCCGGGATAGCCCGCCACGCCGTGGTAGCGCGTGAGCACGCGCTTGACGTTGCCGTCGAGGATGGGCGCGCGTTGGCCAAAGGCCTGCGCGAGGATGGCGCCAGCCGTGGAGCGACCGATGCCGGGCAACGCCATCAGCTCGACGAGGTTGTCCGGCAGCTGGCCACCGTGGCACGCGACACAGCGCTGCGCGGCCTGGTGCAGATAGCGGGCGCGCCGGTAGTAGCCAAGCCCGGACCACAGGGCAAACACGCGGTCCTCGTCGGCCGCGGCCAATGCAACCAGGGTCGGCAGGGCGGCCACGAAGCGGTCGAAGTAGCCGATGACGGTGCTGACCTGGGTTTGCTGCAGCATCACTTCAGACAGCCACACGCGATACGGGTCGCGACGGCCGGAAGCGTCAGCGCGCTGCCACGGCAAATCCTTGCGGCCGTACTGGTCAAACCAGGCCAGCAAGCGGGCGGCGACGGCGTCGGTCATGGCTGTGGTTCGGGTTGCTGCTTGGGGCGCGGCTTGGTGTCCGACGCCGCCGGTGTTGCCACGCTGCTGGCGGATGTGGGGACGGCAGCGCCGGTCAGCACCTGCAGGCCCTCGATGTGTACTCCGCCCACTTCCAGCTTGGCCACGTCCACGCGGCCGTTGACGGGGGGCAAACCAAGCTGGGGATTGTCCACGCGCAGTAGCGCCTGCCACCAGTCGCTGGTTGCGGCGGTGGGCACGACAAGGCTGGCGTGGCTGTCGGGGCCATCCAGTTGCACGGCCAGCGCGGCCGGCTGCGCGTCGCGCGCCGGCGCCAATTGCACCGTCATGGCGTACTGGCCGCGGTCGGCATGATCCAGCGTGCCGCGCAGGCTGAGGCGGGTGCCGCCTTCGCCGTGCCAACGCGCGCTGCCGTTGAGCACGACGCTCAGCTTGCCTTGCTGTGCCAGGTGCCAGGCGATGTCGTCCAGCTCCAGTGCTCCGGCGTCGACACGCGGGATGGCGTTGAGGCGCATCTGCAGCGACGTGTCGCCAGCGGTGCGGGCCGACAGCGTAAGCACGAATGGCGTACCGGAGATGAAACTGCCCGATTGCATCGCCACGTTACGCAGCAGCAAGTCGTCGCCACGCACCAGGACGCCGCGGCTGATATTGACGCCGGCATCGATCCGCGGAATGCGCGTGCTGCTGCCTGGCGGCGCGGCGGGCAAGGTGGCAAGCCAGTCCTGCAGCGCCGCCAAGTCCACGCGCGGGGCATCGATGGCCAGTTGCGAGATGACGGTCGGGCCGCCGAACAAGGTGCGCCACGGCAGCACCAGTTGCCCGCGCGCGGCAAGCAGGATCGGCGCGTTGGCGTCCTGCGCGCTCAAGGTGATGCCGCGCAGCTCCAGCGCCGGGCGCGGGAACAGCGTGGGGCTGGCCGGGCGGGTCAGGTTCAACTCCAGCCCGACGCCGCTGGCCTGGGCTTGCAGCAGCGCGGTGAAACGCTGCGGCTGCAGCAACAGATAGACCGCGACGGCTAGCGCCAGCAGCGCGGCCATGGCAATGCCGCCGCCGGTGACCAGGACGATGCGCCAGCGCCGGGTCAGTGCCCAGCGCCCGCCGCGGGCATGGTCAGGCGTCGACATGGCCGGCGCCATCGAGGCTGGCCGGCAGCAGGCCGTCGACGAAGGCGATGGCGTCGAACTCGCGCAGGTCGGTTGCCGCCTCGCCCAGGCCGACGTAGCGGATCGGCAGGCCGAATTCCCGCGCCAGCGCAAATACCACGCCGCCCTTGGCGGTGCCGTCGAGCTTGGTCACCACCAGGCCGGTGACGCCGACGATTTCGCGGAACTGGCGCACCTGGTTGATGGCGTTTTGCCCGGTAGTGCCGTCGATGACCATCAGCACCTCGTGCGGCGCGTCGGCGTCGAGCTTTTTCAGCACCCGGGCAATCTTGCCCAGTTCGTCCATCAGCCCACCTTGCGTATGCAATCGGCCGGCGGTGTCGGCGATCAGCACGTCGATGTGTCGCGAACGCGCTGCCTGCAGTGCGTCAAAGATCACGCTGGCGGCGTCGGCATCCTGGCCCTGGGCAATGACTGGCACGTCGTTGCGCGCGCCCCAGGTCTTGAGCTGCTCGACGGCGGCGGCGCGGAAGGTGTCGCCGGCGGCGAGCATGACCGTGCGCTGCTGGTCGCGCCAGCGTCGCGCCAGCTTGCCGATGGTGGTGGTCTTGCCGGCGCCGTTGATGCCCACCACCAGCACCACGAACGGTTGTTGATGGCCGATGGCCAACGATTGCTGCACGGGCTTGAGCTGCTCGACCAAGGCCGTGCGCAGCGCGCCCAGCAGCGCGTCGGCGTCGGCGAATTCGCGCTTGTGCGTGCGCCGGCGCAAGTCGTCGACCAGGTCGGTGCTGGCGCCGACACCGACATCGGCGGTGATCAGCGCGGTTTCCAGTTCGTCGAGCAGGCTGTCGTCAAGCGCGGCATGGCGTACGAACAAGGTGCCCAGCTTGCGTGCCAGCGCGCTGGTGGACAGTCGCTCGCGCCAGCCATGGTGCGGATGGTTCGCGATTGCGGGCGCGGGCGCCGCTTCCGGCGGCGGCGTGACCGGCGGGTGCGCCGGCACGGCAAAGCGCTCGCGCGTGTCGGAGGCCGGTGTGCGCGGTGCGGTCTGCGCCAGCGCTTCGTGCAGCGTGGCGCTGCTGCTGTCGGTATTGGCAGCGTCGGCCGCAGGTGCCGGAGGGTGGGATTCGCCCGGCTTCTTTTTCCAGAACTTGAGCATTGCAGGCGGATTCAAAGACAATGGCCGGGATGCTAACACTCCCCTCTTTAGCGCTGGCTGAGGCATGTCGCGCACGCCGATGACCCGTCACGGCACCAGTGCCGGGCCACCGCCGGGACGGGTGCGCATCATTGGCGGCAGCTTGCGCAATTCGCGCCTGCTGGTGCCGGCGGTGGACGGTCTGCGTCCCACGCCCGAGCGCGTGCGCGAGACCTTGTTCAACTGGCTGGCACCGGTGCTGGCCGGGGCACGCTGCCTGGATTTGTGCGCAGGCACTGGCGCGCTGGGCATCGAGGCATTGTCGCGTGGTGCAGCCAGCGTGCGCTTGGTCGAGCGCGACCCGTGCGTGGCGCAGGCGCTGCGCACCAATCTGGAGCGCCTGCACGCCGTTGGCGGGACCGTGGTCGTCGGTGCGGCGCAAGACATACTGCGCGGGCCGGCACAGCCCTTTGATGTGGTGTTTCTCGATCCGCCGTTCGCGCTGGATTTGTGGGGCACCTTGGCGCAGCTGCTGGATACCGGCGGCTGGCTCGCGCCGTCGGCGTTGGTGTATGTCGAGTCGCCCGGCGCGGTGCCACCGGCGCTGCCGCTATCGTGGCAGGTGCATCGTCAAGGCCGGGCCGGGGCGGTGCAGTTTGGCCTGTATCGTCCGGCGCGGGCGGCTTCCGTTAAGCTTGAGTCAATCGGGCCTGCGTTGTGCGTCGCGCCACCAGCCTGTCCATCACGAGGCACATCTTGAGCAACCCACGCATTGCCGTGTATCCGGGCACATTTGACCCCATCACCAATGGTCATGCCGATCTGGTGACGCGGGCGGCGCCACTTTTCGACAAAGTGGTGGTGGCGGTTGCCGACAGCTCCAGCAAGGGGCCGCATTTCGGGCTGGCCGAGCGTGTGACGCTGGCGCGCATGGCGTTGGCCGACTTGCCCAATGTCGAGGTGCGCGGCTTCGACTGCCTGCTGGCGCTGTTTGTCGAACAAATTGACGCCGGCGTGATCCTGCGCGGCCTGCGCGCGGTGTCCGATTTTGAATACGAATTTCAACTGGCCAGCATGAACCGGCATCTTATTCCGCTGGCCGAAACGCTGTTCCTGACCCCCGCCGAGCAATACAGCTTCATCTCGTCGTCGCTGGTGCGCGAGATCGGGCGTCTTGGCGGCGATATTTCCAGCTTTGTCCACCCGGCGGTGCAACAGGCCATGCGCCAGCGCTGGCAGGAAGCCCGGCGAGCACTCCACCAACAACCCGAAACGGAAGGTGATCATCATGCGTAAGCTCATTTTCGTGGCCGCAGCCGCACTTGCCGGCGCCTTGGCGTTGACGGCCTGCAACAAGCAGGCGGATCAACAATCGGCCCAGCAGACGACGCAGCAGGCCCCCAAGCCGACCGATCCCAATGACACCAAGGCATGGAACGCCTACCTTGGCCAGATCGTGCAGGCCAACATGCAGGGCATGAAGGCCAACCAGCCGTATGCGTACCTGGTCAAGGCGCCGACCGATGAGGACGCCAAGGCGCAAAACGACCGCCAGTTGCAAGGCATCCAGGACACCGTCGCGCGTGGCGTGCTGCCAGGCAACATGCTGGTGTTTGCCGGTCCCGACTCGGCCGCCACCGCCGACCTGGTCATTGCCGCTTTCACCGATGCACGTGCCGGCTCGTTCAAGGACGTGATCGTGTTGTTCATTGGCGACAAGGCCGACGAGCAGCGCGTGAACGATGTGCTCAAGCCCACCGGCGCCACGGTTCGCTTCGTACAGATGTAATCGTGCCGCGCGCCGCCATCCGATGGTGGCGCGTTGGCTGTGGCGGCACGGCCGTGACCGCAGTGCCAGCGGCCAATACGCGACTTGATTGGAGTGGCCGATGATGATTGCCAAACGGTGGTTGCTGGCTGGGCTGGCCGGATTGCTGGTCAGCACGGCGGGACTCACCGCCCCGGCGGCGCCCTCGTCGGCGCAGCAACGTCCGGGTCACGCTGGCATCGCCAGCGCCAGCGGCTTGGCAACCGGGGCCGGGCTGGAAGTCTTGCGCCAGGGCGGCAATGCCTTTGACGCCGCCGTGGCCGTCGGTGCGGCCTTGTCGGTGGTGGAGCCGGAAAGCTCCGGTATCGGCGGCGGCTTTTTCGCCGTGCTGCGCCGCGCCGCCGATGGCCATGAGACTTTTATCGACGCGCGCGAAGTGGCGCCGGCGGCGGTCAATGCGCAGGACTACCTGCACGCCGACGGCACGCCCAATCGCGACGCCGCCTTGAACGGCCCGCTGGCGGCGGGCATTCCCGGTACGCCGGCAGGCTGGGCGCTGATTTCACGCACTTACGGCAAGTTGCCGCTGCGCGCGGCGCTGGCGCCGGCCGTGCGCCTGGCACGTGATGGCTTTGTACCCGATGCGCGACTGCATGCCGCCGTCGTGGATGAACAGGCCAAGCTTTCGCGTTGGCCAGCTTCGGTCGCCAAGTATTCGCCCGGCGGCGCGGCTCCGGCTGCGGGCGAGCGTTGGCGCGATCCCGACCAGGCGCGCACGCTGGAAGCGTTGGGCGAGCACGGAGTCGATGGCTTTTATGCCGGCAAGGTGGCTGCCGAGCTGGTGCGCGCAGTGCGTGCCGCCGGCGGCAACTGGACGGCGGCGGACTTGGCCGCGTATCGCGCCAAGGAGCGTGCGCCGCTGGTGGTGGATTACCGCGGTTATCGCATCGTCACCGCGCCGCCGCCTTCGTCCGGGGGCGTGGCCATTGCCGAGATCCTCAACATCCTGCGCGGGTTTGACCTGAGCAAGGTCGATCAGGCGCATCGCGTGCATCTGCTGGTCGAGGCCATGCGCCGCGCTTTCCGCGATCACAACGACTACCTGGGCGACCCTGATTTCGTGCACATGCCGCTGGACATGCTGCTGTCGCCGTATTACGCCGACGGCTTGCGCCAAGGCATCCTGCCCGACCAGGCGACGCCGTCGTCCATGTTGCCGCGCGCCGAGGCGCCGACGCCGGGCATGCACACCACGCATTACTCGATCATCGACAAGGACGGCAACATGGCGGCGGTCACCGCCACCGTCAACACGTCGATGGGCTCGGGGTTTGTCGCCGGCAGCACCGGCGTGCTGCTCAACAACGAAATGGATGATTTTGCGCTGGTGGCGGGCAAGCCCAATGCTTATGGTTTGCTGGGCAGCATGGCCAATGCGCCGGTGGCAGGCAAGCGCATGCTGTCGTCGATGTCGCCCAGCATCGTCATGGGCAAGGAGCGCACCGCGGTGATCGGCTCGCCCGGCGGCTCGACCATCATCACCCAGGTACTGGAAGGCATCCTGCACTTCATCGACGGTGAGAGCGCGGCGCAAATCACGGCGCACAAACGTTTCCATCATCAATATCTGCCGGATGTGGTGAGCGTCGAGAACGGCGCGTTCGATGCGGCCACCTCGGCGCAGCTTCAGCGCATGGGCTACACGCTGCGTTCGCGCCAGGGCTGGGGCTTCATGAACGTGGTGGTGTGGGATCACGTGGACAACCGGCTTGATGCGGCCAGTGATCCGCGCCATCCAAGCGGCCGGGGCAAGGTAGAGTAGGCGCGGTTGCCGGCAGCACGCGCGTGCGGCACAGCAGCCGCAAAACCATGGAGGTTGCGGGTGTGGAGCTGATTTCGCTATTGGGCAATTCGCAGCAGCTGGACGGCGGCGCCATGTTTGGCAATGCGCCGCGTGCGCTGTGGTCACGATGGATCGAGCCGGATGCGCAAAATCGCATTCCGCTGGCCTGCCGCTGTCTGCTGGTGAAAGGCCTGGACGGGCGCAATGTCCTGTTCGAGACCGGCATCGGCGCGTTTTTCGATCCGGCCCTGCGCGAGCGTTACGGTGTGGTGGAGTCGCATCACGTCCTGCTGGAGTCGCTTGCTGCCGAAGGCTTGACCGACGCGGACATCGATGTGGTGGTGCTCTCGCATCTGCACTTTGATCACGTGGGCGGCCTGCTGGCGCCGTGGCAGGCCGGGCAGGGGCCGCGCCTGCTGTTTCCCAAGGCGCGCATCCTGGTCGGCGCCGAGCATTGGCAGCGCGCATTGCATCCGCATGCGCGTGATCGCGCCTCGTTCATCCCGGAAGTGCCACAGCTGCTACTGGACAGCGGTCGCCTGGAATTGGTCGAAGGCGAGCGTGCGCCGACGCTGGGAAGTGCGGTGCGCATGCATTACTCGCAGGGCCACACGCCGGGCCTGATGCTGGCCGAGGTCGGTGGCGTGGTGTTTTGCGCCGATCTCATCCCCGGCCGGCCATGGGTGCATCTGCCCATCACCATGGGCTATGACCGCTTCCCGGAAAAATTGATCGACGAGAAGCGAGCGTTTCTGGAAGACAAGCTTGCGCGCGGCGTCCGCTTGTTCTTCACCCACGACCACGGCTGCGCGGTGGCCAGCGTGGTGCGCGATACACGCGGCCGGTTCGCTGCTGCCGATCCAGTCGGGCGGCTGCATGTCACGGTTCCCTCTGCGGTGGCCGCGGGGTGATTGGGCTGCCGTTGTGGCGGAACGTGGGCCACACGCTGGGCAATATCGTCGGCGCGGTATTGCTGCTGGCCGGTGTGGCGCTGGCGGTGGTGACCGCGCATGGCATCCTGCAATACGAGACGGCGCTGGCGGCGCACGGCGGCAAGGTCACCGACCTGGGTCGTCAGGCGCAGCCGCAGGCCGGGCAATATGGGCACATGGTGCGTGTCGTCGGCCTGCCACGCGTGATCGAGGCGCCGCATGATGCACAGTTCAATCTCACGGTGGATACGCCGCAGCTGACGCGGCTGGTGGAGATGTTCCAGTGGCGCGAAGTGCGCGTCGGCGACAGCGTGCACTACGAGATGGACTGGGTCGATCATCACGTCGATCCATCAACCTTTCGCCAGCCCAAGGGCCATCCCGCCGCACCGCGCTGGCCACTGGAGGGCCTGCACCTGGCGGCGGGGCGGGTGCAGATTGGCGGCTTCAGTTTGTCCGCCGTGCTGCAACGCGCCTTGCCCGGCGCGACGCGCGTGCTGCCGTCCATGCGCACGTTGCCAGCGAACCTTGCGGCCAGCTTCAGTCGCCATGGCGATTATCTGCAGACCAGTGCGCACGCCGACAATCCGCAATTGGGCGACATTCGCGTGAGCTGGACAGCCGTACCGCTGGAACTGATGACCGTGGTGGCACGGGTCGACGGCGATGTCTTGCGACCGGCATCGGACGCGACCGATGGCGTGGGCTACCAGGTTGCGTTGGGAGAAGTGTCGCTGTTTGATCTGTTCCCCGATCTGCCCAGTCCCCCCGTCGCCGTCGGCCTGTACCGCGTGCTGGCGGTCTTGCTGGCCATGCTTGGCGCGCTGGTACTGATGGGCGTGCGCCGTCGCGCGACCGAGGTGAGCCTGTCCAGCATGCTGGATGATGCCTGCATGGCGGCTGGCGCCGGGGCGATGGCGGTCGGTGCCGTCACCGCCGTGCTGTGGCTCGGGCATGATCCGTATCGCCTCGCCGGCTGGCTGGTGGTGGCCTTGGCCGGTGGCCTGCTGGTGGCGTGGCAGGTGTATCGGCGCCGGCATGTGCCACCCGATGGTGATTGAACGAATCGCCCGTTTTTGATGTACGCAGGAAACCCATGACCCGCACGGTACTCATCATTGACGACAATCCCGGCGTGGGCGAAGCCTTGTCGCTGGCCTTGTCGCTGCACGAAATTCGCGCGCTCACCGCACTCACTCCCGACGACGGGTTGGCACTGCTGCAGGCCGAGCGCGTGGATGCGGTGATCCAGGACATGAACTTCACCGCCGACACCACCTCGGGTGCCGAAGGCGTGGCGCTGTTCCGCGCCATTCGCGAGCACTATCCGGATTTGCCGGTGATCCTGCTCACGGCATGGACACATCTGGAAACCGCGGTGGAGCTGGTCAAGGCCGGCGCCGCCGATTACCTGGCCAAGCCGTGGGACGACAACAAACTGCTGGCGACGCTGGAAAACCTGCTGGAGCTGTCCGAGTCCACGCGCGAAGTGACCCGCAGCCGGCATGAGCGTCGGCGTCGGCGCGAACTGCTGCAGAACACCTACGATCTCGATGGCCTGGTGTTTGCATCCGAAGCAATGACGCGCACGCTCAACCTGGCATGCCAGATCGCGCGCTCCGATGTGCCGGTACTGATCACCGGCCCCAACGGCACCGGCAAGGAGCGCATCGCCGCCATCGTCCACGCCAACTCGGCGGTCAAACGCGGGCCGTTCATCGCGGTCAATTGTGGTGCCTTGCCTGGTGAGCTGATCGAGGCGGAGTTGTTTGGTGCCGACGCCGGTGCCTACACCGGCGCCAACAAGGCGCGCGAGGGGCGTTTCGAGCTGGCCGATGGCGGCACGCTGTTTCTCGACGAGATCGGCAACCTGCCGCTGGCCGGCCAGGTGAAATTGCTGCGCGTGCTGGAAACCGGGCAGTTTGAACGGCTGGGCTCGGGCCGCTCGCGCCAGGTCAAGGTGCGCGTGCTCAGCGCCACCAATGCCGATCTCAAGGCGATGGTGCGCGCCGGCAGTTTTCGCGAGGATCTGTACTACCGCCTGAACGTGATCGAGGTAAACCTGCCACCGCTGACCGAGCGCAGCGACGACATCCTGCCGCTGGCGGAATTTTTCCTGGATGGTCGTGGCGAGCTGGGCGACGCCGCGCGCGAGGCGCTGCAAAACTATCCGTGGCCGGGCAATGTGCGCGAGCTCAAGAACGCCATGGAACGTGCCGCACTGCTTGCTGCCGGCGGTGTCATCACGCCGGAATTGCTCGGCCTGCCGCAGCACGTTGCGCTGGGGACGCGCAGCCTGGAGGAACCCAGCCGCGATGCCGTGCAGGCGGCGTTGTCGGCCCACGGCGGCGTGGTCTCGCGCGCCGCACAGCAGTTGGGCTTGTCACGCCAGGCGCTGTATCGGCGCATGGAGCGCTACGGGTTGGGCATCACGCCATGAGTCGGCCGATGCCGTATTCGCCATGGCGCGGCGTGCTTGCTTGCCTTCTCCCGCAGGGACGGATGAGGGTTCGTTTGTGCCAGGACGTGGACTCGGAGGCCGGGGTGGCGTGCCGGCGCTTGCCCGAGTCGCCACTCATCGCGCTCATCAGCGGACGCGCCTGCGGCCGTTGCTGGGCGAAGGCCTTCGCGTCGGTAGCGCACGGCTCATGCGTCGCGCACTGATCTCGCTGCAGTCGCGGCTGGCGCTACTGCTGGCGCTGGCCGGTGTCATTGGCGCACTGGTGTATGCCGCCATCACGCGCTGGCCGTTGCCGCAGGCTTTGGTGTGGGCGCGCACCAACCTGGGCTGGCACGGGGTGGCGCCGGCCGGAACGATGGCCGCCATTGGTTTGAGCATCCTCGTCCTGTTGCCTGCGGCGTGGTGGCTGGCACACGCCGCGATGGCGCCGATCAGCCGGCTGCTGCGCGCGCTGGAAGGGGCGGTGGCGAGTTATCGCGATGGCGATTTCAGCCTGTCCATTGCCATTGACCGGCGCGACGAACTGGGCCGATTGATCGCCATGCACAACGCGCTGGGCCAGACCTTGCGCGAGCAACGCCAGCATCTGGCGCAGCGCGAACTGCTGCTTGATACCGTGGTGCAGAACACGCCGGTGGCGCTGGTACTGACCGACACCCTTGGCCGCGTGGCCTATGCCAATCTCGCTTCGCGGCACCTGTTCAACGCTGGTCGCAGCTTGGTTGGTCTGGAGTTTGCCGCACTGCTGGAACCGGTGCCACAAGCCTTGCGCGATGCCGTGCACGGTGGCGAGGACGCGCTGTTTACGGTGGACATGGACGATGCCGAGGAGACGTTCCATCTCTCGCAGCGGGCGTTCCGGTTGCAGGGCCGGCCGCATCGCCTGTATCTGTTCCGGCGCATGACGCGCGAGCTGTCGCGCCGTGAGGTGGCGACGTGGAAGCGCGTCATCCGCGTCATCAGCCATGAGCTCAACAATTCGCTGGCGCCGATTTCCTCGCTGGCGCACTCGGGCACCGAGCTGGCGCGGCGTGGTGACTTGAAGCGCTTGCCCGAGGTGTTTGCCAGCATCGGCGAGCGTGCGCAGCATTTGCATGGTTTCATCGATGGCTACGCGCGCTTTGCCAAGTTGCCGACGCCGCGTCTGGCAAGTGTCGAGTGGGAGCCATTCCTGGCCGGCCTCGCGCAGCACGGTCAATACCACCTGGTCGCACCGTTGCCGGCGCAGGCCGGGGTATTCGACGCCGTGCAGATCGAGCAGGTGCTGATCAACCTGCTGAAGAATGCGCACGAGTCGGGCAGCGCGGGTGACGCGGTGACGCTGACCATCGCCGTCACGATGCATGAATTGCGCATCGAAGTGGCCGATCGTGGCCCGGGCATGAGCGATACCGTGCTGGCGCAGGCGTTGCTGCCGTTTTATTCCACCAAGCGTTCCGGCACCGGCCTGGGCCTGGCGCTGGCACGCGAGATTGCCGAGGCGCACGGCGGCCGCGTGCAGCTGGCCAACCGCGACGGCGGCGGCCTGCGCGTCAGCCTGCGTTTGCCCCAGCCGGCGTCTTGGTGAGGCGCCGTAGTCCGCCCTGTGCGTTGCCGCCACAGTGCAATCACGGTGATGCAATTTTTAACGCGACCTTGATTGCCTGGCATGCGCCCATAGGGTGGCGATCCTTGGCTTGGTGGCAACGCTGTCCAGTGGCGTGGGCGTGGAACCTCAGCGCCTGCTGGCGACCATGGTAGTGGGTGGCTTGATCACCTCGCCCCTGCTGACGCTGATCCTGCTGCCGGTGCTGTACGACTGGCTGGAGGAGCAGCGCTGACTGCCGTGCGGCGGGGGATTTCGCGATGCCCGTCGCATGCCGCGTGCGCCCCTGTGATGGGCGATGTGCTCACCTATACTGCGGCCTTCCTTGGAGACATTGGGGCAGGCAATGGGACAGATTCTCGCGTTGGTGGTCGTGGTGCTGGCCGTGGTCATGCTGCTCAAAATGGTGCGCATCGTGCCGCAGGGCTTCGAATGGACGGTGGAGACGTTCGGCAAGTACACCGGCACGATGATGCCGGGGCTGCATTTGTTGATCCCGATCTATCAGAGCGTCGGGCGCAAGATGAACATGATGGAGCAGGTGCTGGACGTGCCCTCGCAGGACGTCATCACCAAGGACAATGCCGTCGTGCGTGTCGATGGCGTGGTGTTTTATCAGGTACTGGACGCGGCCAAGGCGGCGTATGAAGTGGCGCAGCTGGAAGAGGCCACGCTGGCATTGATCATGACCAACATCCGCACCGTGCTCGGCTCGCTGGACCTGGACGAGAGCCTGAGCCAGCGCGATGCGATCAATGCCAAGCTGCTGCGCGTGGTGGACGAGGCCACGCATCCGTGGGGCGTGAAGGTCAATCGCATCGAGATCAAGGACATTGCCCCGCCACGCGATCTGGTCGACGCCATGGCGCGGCAAATGAAGGCCGAGCGCGAGAAGCGCGCCAACATCCTCGATGCCGAGGGCTTCCGCCAGGCAGCGATCCTGAAGGCCGAGGGCGAGAAGCAGTCGGTGATCCTGGCCGCCGAAGGTGAAAAGGAGGCTGCATTCCGCGCCGCCGAGGCGCGTGAGCGCACCGCCGAGGCCGAGGCCAAGGCGACCACGATGGTGTCCGACGCCATCGCGGGCGGCAACGTCAATGCGCTTAACTACTTTGTCGCCAACAACTATGTCGAGGCGTTGAAGGCCATGGCCGCTTCGCCCAATCAGAAGCTGCTGCTGTTGCCGATCGAAGCCACTGGCGTGATCGGCGCGATGGCCGGCATTGCCGAGCTGGCCAAGGAATCGCTGGGCCAGCAACAGGCCTCGCTCAAGGCCGCGCCGCAACTGCCCCGCTGACCACGTTTTCTTTCGCGGCAGAAGGACACGCCGCATTCACTTCTCTCCCACAGGCGGGCGAGGGGCCGGGGAGGGTATCCGGCATTACTCGGGCGTCCCTTTGCCTTCGGTCAATCTGCCCTATGATCGATCCGGATTCTCGTCAGTCATTCCTGCCTCGACGCTCTCCGCATGCGGGCGAGGAGGGACCCAATGGAACTTCCCATGCTTGAGCAGATTGCAACCCATTACCTGTGGTGGATACTGGCCCTGCTGCTGATTGCCGGTGAAGTATTGGTGCCCGGTTATTTCCTGCTGTGGATCGGCATTGCCGCAGCGGTCATGGGTGTGCTGTTGTGGCTGGTGCCGGGTATGGGCGTGCTGGCCCAGGCCATCGTCTTTGCACTGCTGGCACTGGCGGCCTGTATGGCCTACGCGCGCTGGCTGCGGCCAAGGATCGAACGCCGCGCACCGGGCGACGAGCGGCTCAATCGCCGCAGCGAACAAATGATTGGCCAGCGCTATGAGCTGGTCGAGCCCATCGTCAACGGCCGCGGCAAGGTACGCGTGGGCGACGGTCAATGGCTGGTCGACGGCCCCGACCTGCCATTGGGCAGCACCGTGCAGGTCGTGGCGGTGGATGGCGCCACGCTCAAGGTGCGCGCCAGCGCATGACGACGGCGACCGGCGCCGAGACGACATCGCTCGTCACTCGTGTCGCGTTTGTGCTGGAGCTGGCGCGGCGTCTCCATCAATACGGCACCACGGCTCCGCGCTTGGAGATGGCTGTCGGCGGCGCCGCGCAACGACTGGGTCTTGTCGCCGATGTGTGGTCCAGTCCGACAGCCATCATCATTTCCTTTGCTGACGCCAGCCAGGGCGAGGATGGCATCGCGCAGAACACGCAGGTGATGCGGCTGGCGCCGGGTGATGTGAACCTGGCGCGATTGTGCGAAGCCGATGCCATTGCCGACCGCGTGATTGCCGGTGAGCTGGATTTGCGCCAGGGCTTTCATCTGCTACGCGCACTGGGCGCGCCAGATACGCGTCGCGCGCAGGCTGGAACCATCGCCAGCTTTGGCTTGTCCGCGGCCAGCATTGCGGCGCTGTTTCTGCATAGCGCCTGGGTCGATCTGGTGGTGGCTGGCGTCATTGGCGCATTGATCGGTGCGGTGACGGTGCTGGCCGGCAGCCGGCCGCGGCTGGCGGTGGCCAGCGACCTCATCTGCGCCATGCTTGCCACCACCGTGGCGACCGTGGTCAGTGCGTTCATCGTGCCGTTGGCGATCAAGCCGGTGGTGCTGGCAAGCCTGATCATCCTCATTCCCGGCATGTCGCTGACTACCGCGGTACGCGAAATATCCAGCCAGCACCTGGTCTCGGGCATGGCGCGCATGGGCGGCGCCATGTCGACCTTGTTCAAGCTGGTATTCGGCACGGTGGCTGCTGCGCAGTTGTGTGCGGCGGTCGGCATTCATGCACGCGACTATGCGCTTGCGCCGTTGCCGCCATGGACGGATTACCCGGCGTTGCTGGTGGGTGCCATTGCCTTCGCCATCTTGTTCCGCGCCGCACGCCGCGACTGGCCGGTGGTGATTGCGGCCGTGGTCGTCGGTTATCTCACCACGCGCTGGGGCGGCCTGATTGCCGGCTCGCTGCCGGCAGCGCCGGTGGGCGTGTTTCTCGGCGCGCTGCTGCTGGGTGCGCTATCCAATGTCTATGCGCGCTTTGCCCACCGGCCGGGCGCGGTGATTCGCGAGCCTGGCATCTTGTTGCTGGTGCCGGGCAGCGTCGGTTTTCGCAGCATGTCGCTGTTGCTCGAGCGCGATACGCCGGTCGGCATGGATACGGCATTGCTGCTGGTCACGCTGCTGGTGTCCATCGTTGCCGGCTTGATGTTTGGTGATTTGCTGGTGAGTGCACGTCGATCCCTGTAACCGGGCGACGCTGCCCGGACAAAAATGCCGGCACAAGGCCGGCATTTTCATTGAATGCAGGAACTGCAATCAGATCAGCAAATCCTTTTCCTTCTTGCCGGCCTTGAGGGCCTCGTTGAACCAGCGCGGGCGCTTGCCGCGGCCGGACCAGGTGGCACTGGGATCTGCCGGATTGCGATACTTCGGCGGCACCGGTGTACCGGCGCGCTTGGCCTTGGCGCGGCCATGGCCGAAGATTTCCTCGAAGGTATAACCCTCGGCCTTGAGCAGGTTGTTCACCTTCTCGCGCAGCTTGACGACTTTTTCCTTGCGCAATTCCACTTGGCGCAATTGCGCCTTGCTGATCAGATCACCAAGCTGGGCTTGATTGAGATTCTTGATATCGACGGCCATGCTGAACTCCCGGTTGTGTCATTTGAATGGTCAGGCATTAGCTGCGCATGCAAATCCCGTGCTTGACGCAGTGATTATCAGCCACCGGCTAATTCTTGCGCATTCGGGCTTTCGTTGTAAAGCGCAATCTGGTCCAGCAGAGTGAAAAGTTCATCTTGGCTGACAACGCGGCTTTGTTCATCATTGCGGGCGCGGTATTCAAGCGTGCCGGCAGCGACGCCGCGCTCGCTGACAACCACGCGGTGTGGAATGCCGATCAATTCGATATCCGCAAACATGGCGCCCGGGCGCAGGCCGCGATCATCCAGCACCACGTCAATACCGCGTTGTGACAATGTTTGATAAAGCTTTTCCGCTGCTTGTGTAACTTCCGGTACGTGTCGGGAATTGATCACGCAAATAGCCACGTGCCAGGGCGCCATGGCCGTTGGCCAGACAATGCCGGCATCGTCATGGCATTGTTCGATGGCAGCGGCAACGATGCGGCTCACGCCAATGCCGTAGCAACCCATGCTCAACACCTGGTTCTTGCCTTGGTCGTCAAGCACTACGGCATGCAGGGCTTGCGCATATTTCTGGCCGAGTTGGAATATATGGCCCACTTCAATGCCGCGCGCCAAATGCAAGGTGCCGTGACCGTCGGGTGACGGGTCGCCGGCAACCACGTCACGTAAATCCGTGATACGAGTCACGCGGGCATCACGCTCCCAGTTGACGCCGGTGCAATGTGTGTCGCGGGCATTGGCGCCGCAGACAAAATCCGCCATGACGGCGGCGTCGCGATCGACAATGACGGGGATGGTCTCCGGCAGTCCGACCGGACCGATGAAGCCGGGCGTGGTGCCGGTGGCGGCAAGAATGTCCTCTTCGCTGGCCAGTTCCAGTTCGTCCGGCAATTCATCCAGTTTGCCGGCCTTGACCGGGTTCAAGTTGTGGTCGCCACGCAGGCACAGTGCAACGATGCCGTCATGTCCACGCACCAGCAGGGTCTTGAGGCATTGCGTGGCCGGTACGCCGAGAAAACCGGCCACTTCATCAATGGTTTTTTGCCGTGGCGTGGCCACTTTCCGCAAGCTGGTGGCAGGAGCCGGACGCGAAATGGCTGGTGCCAGGGCCTGCGCCTTCTCGACGTTGGCGGCGTAGTCGGAGCCGTCGGAAAAGGCAATGGCATCTTCGCCGGAATCGGCCAACACCTGGAACTCGTGACTGGCGTTGCCGCCAATGGCGCCGGTGTCCGCCTGCACTGCGCGAAACTCCAGTCCCAGACGCGTGAAAATGCGCGTGTAGGCGGCATACATGACCGCATAGGTGGCGGCCAGCGATTCACTGTCCAGATGGAATGAATAGGCGTCCTTCATCAAGAACTCGCGCGCACGCATGACGCCAAAGCGTGGGCGTATCTCGTCGCGGAATTTGGTCTGGATCTGATAAAACGTGATCGGCAGCTGCTTGTAGCTTTTCAATTCGTTGCGGGCAAAGTCGGTAATGACTTCCTCGTGCGTTGGACCGAAACAAAACTCCTGGCCCTTGCGGTCGGTGATCTTGAGCAGCTGGCCGCCAAAGCGCTGCCAGCGTCCGGTCTCGTCCCACAGCTCGCGCGGCTGTACCGCGGGCATGAGCATTTCAATGGCGCCGGCGCGATCCATTTCCTCGCGTACGATGGCTTCCACCTTGCGCAATACGCGCAGGCCCAGCGGTGTCCAGGTGTACAGGCCGGCCGCCAGTTTGCGGATCATGCCGGCGCGCAGCATCAATCGATGGCTGGCGATTTCGGCATCGGCAGGGACTTCCTTGACGGTCGCCAGGTGAAATTGGCTCAGACGCATGCGCTTGATATCCGCGAGATGGAAACGCGCATTGTACCGATGCTGGCCAATACCGCGGCGCATGCACGCCGCAGGCGCCCACGTCGCGTGGATTTGCGGCGTGCCGTCAGATCAGGCAGAGGCGAATTGTTGCCGTCAGCGGCTCTGGCAGTATTGGTTGTACTGACTTTGCGCCTTGTCCATCTGCGCCTTGCGCGCGGCATCGTCCAGCGCCACCGGCTTGCCGGCTTGTTGCATGACCACCGGCGTGCTGCCTTTGAGTGCAGCCAGGTTGTTCATCAGCGAAGCGCACAGCCCGGCGCGGTTTTCCGGGGTGTCGGCAACGGTTTTCGGCGTCGAATCGACGGCACTGGCCTCGGCCGGTTTATCCGCCGTGGCTGCTGGCGGCGCGAGTGGCTCCACGCTGCCGGTGGTGGTGATGCGCTTGTAATTGGTGCCGGTCGGCGGCGGCGTTTCCGAGTAGTGCGTGGTGCCGTTGGCGTCGGTCCACTTGTATGCCTGCGCAAACGCGATAGGCGTCAGCAACAACAGGACCACGACAAGAATCAGACGCTGCATGGAGGTTCTCCGACGGCAACTTGGGGCACGAAAAGCCGGCTGGCATGGCACGACGTGCCCGGATGCGGGCGCGTCGATGGTTTACACTTTGCGTATTAGACCACGGATAGATTCATGGGTGACTCAACGCCTGTCCGGCCACGCCACAAGGGGATTTACCTGCTGCCCAACCTGTTTACGACAGGGGCGATGTTTGCCGGGTTCTACGCCATCATTGCCAGCATTGACGGGCGTTTTACCGAGGCGGCGGTGGCGGTATTCGTGGCCGCGTTGCTGGATGGCATGGATGGCCGGGTTGCCCGGCTGACCGGCACGCAAACCGAGTTTGGCGTGCAGTACGACTCGCTGTCGGACTTGGTGAGTTTCGGCTTGGCGCCGGCACTGGTGATGTACACATGGTCGCTGTCGGCCTTGGCGGGTTACGGTCCGCTGTGGGGCAAGTTGGGTTATGCGGCGGCGTTCATTTATGCCGGTTGCGCGGCCTTGCGATTGGCGCGGTTCAATACCCAGGTCGGGGTTGCCGACAAGCGTTATTTCCAGGGACTGGCCAGCCCGGCGGCGGCAGCGGTGTGCATGTCGCTGGTGTGGAGTGTGGACAAGGCCGGCATGGCTGGCAGCACGTTTTGTTTTGTCACGCCGTTTGTGGCGGTGATTGTCGGTTTGCTGATGGTCAGCCGTTTCCGCTATGTGAGTTTCAAGTCGATGCCGGCGGGCAAGCATCAGCGCGTGCCGTTCGTATGGATGGTTGGCGCGGTACTGCTGCTGGCGCTGCTGATGCTCGACACCGCGCGCGTGTTGCTGGCGGGGTTCACCGTTTATTTGTTGTCCGGTCCGGTGGCCACACTGTGGGGCGTGGCCGCGCATCGCCGACGGTTGCGTCGCGGGGCGCCGTGAACGTGCAGGCGCGCCCCGGCATCAGCACGGCACATCGTGTGCGCGTGCTGCGTGCCTTGGGTCTCACGCCATGGGTGCTGCGAACGCCAGCCGGCACGCCGCCGGTCGATACTGCAGTGGTGTCGGCATTGACGGCGCAAGCCGCGTCCGCGTGTGTCCTGGTCTTGCCGCAGGAAGTGGGTGCGGCTGAACACGACATGCTGGCGCGGGCGTTGGCGGCGACGGATGCGGCTTTTGCGCAGGCGCCGCAGGTCAATCTGCGTGACGGCGAGTTGGCCGGAGTGCCGGCCGCCACCGCGTATCTGGTTTTTGGCGAGGCGCAGGCGCATGCGCTGGGCCGCTGCCTGGATGCGGCAGCGTTGCAGCACGCGCAGATCGTGCTGGTGGATGCGCCGTCCGCGTTGCTGGTCGATGCCTCGGCCAAGCGCCGCTTGTGGACGGCGCTGCGTCGCTTGCGACGCGTCCTGGCGGCGTCGGACTGACGTCATGGTCGCCGTGGTCGACCCGCAGCTGCGCATGCGCGCGATGTGCCCGGGCGACGTGGCCACGGTCAGTGCCATGGAGGCGGCGTCGTATGAGTTTCCGTGGTCGCCGGGAATTTTTGCCGATTGCCTGCGGGCCGGGCATTCATGCTGGGTGCTGACGGCGGACACGCTGACGGCCGGCTACGGCATCCTGTCCGTGGGCGCCGGCGAGGCGCACGTGCTCAACATCTGTGTCGATCCGATGCGGCGCAGCCAGGGACTGGGGCGCTATGTGTTGACGCGTCTCATTGGCGTGGCGCGCTGGAATCGGGCGGCGCGGGTGTTTCTGGAAGTGCGTCCATCCAACCCGCATGCCATCGCGCTGTATGCCTCGGTCGGCTTTCATCAGATTGGCCGCCGGCCGCGTTATTACCCGGCGCAGGGCGGCCGCGAAGACGCCATTGTCATGGCGCTCGAAACGGCCGCAGGCCATTTCGAGAAATAAGCACGCGTTCTTGATCTTCGAGCCACGCCTGGACGAAATCGCTGCGGGTTGGTGAATCGGCACCGGGATCGGCTGTCCGTCCCCTCCCCGTAGTCGCCAGGTCCCAGCCTGCGCTGGGACGACGATCAGGGCGCCCGCTCACCCCAGCTTCTGCGCCTGCTCGCGCAACGCAGCCAATGTCGTGCCCCAGTCGGCAATGCGCTGCCGTTCCTGGGCGACGACGTCCGCGGGTGCGTGGGCGACGAAGTTGGCGTTGCCAAGTTTGGCCTCGCACTTCCTGATCTCGGTTTCGATACGGCTGGTTTCCTTGGCCAGGCGCGCCTTTTCGGCGTCCAGATCAATCAGGCCGGCCAGCGGGATCAGCACGCGCATGGACCCGACCACGGCCGCGGCCGCCGCCGGTTCCGTCGCACCGGCTGCCAGCCATTGCGGGGTTTCGGTACGTGCCAGGAACATGATCTGTGCGGCAAACTTCGTGACCCGCTCGTGATCGGCGGCGTCGCCATCGGCCAGCAGCAACGGGATGGCCTTGGCGGGCGGGACGTGCATTTCCGAGCGAATCCGGCGGATGCCGGAAAGCACGCTCTTGAACCATTCGATTTGCACGCTGGCCGCGTCGTCGGCGCTGTAATCGTCGACGCGTGGATAAGCACATTCCAGGATGAGCGGCGGCTGTGCCGGATCGACCGTCGCCGCGGCATGGGCACGTGGCGCGGGATGCGCCGGCAACGCGTGCCAGATTTCCTCGGTGATGAAGGGAATGATGGGGTGCAGCGCGCGCAGGATCGCGTCCAGCACGACCAGCAAGGTATGCCGGGTTGACGCTGCCGCCGTGGCATCGTCGCCGCTCAGGGCCGGCTTGGTCAGCTCCAGGAACCAGTCGCAGTATTCGTTCCAGACGAATTCGTACAGCGCCTGCGCCAGGTGATCGAAACGATAGGTGGCGTAGTGCTGTTCCACCTCGGCCAGTGTCTGCTTCAGCCGGGTGAGGATCCATCGCTCGGCCTCGGTGACCGGCGGTTTCCCTTCTCCCTTCGGGAGAAGGGGGCGCGAAGCGATGGATGAGGAGTCGGGCGAGCCAGAAACATGCGCCGTGTCCGCTCCATTATCCCGCCCCTCTTCCGAAGGGAGGGGGGGCTCGATATTCATCAACACGAAGCGCGCGGCGTTCCACAGCTTGTTGCAGAACGCCTTGTAGCCCTCGGCGCGCTTGATGTCGAAGTTGATCGTGCGGCTGTAGCTGGCCAATGCGGCAAAGGTGAAACGCAGCGCGTCGGTGCCGATGGCCGGGATACCGTCGGGATAATCCTTGCGGATGCGCTTGTCGACCTTGGCGCGCACCTGCGGGATCAGCAGCGCCTTGGTGGATTTGGCAACCAGCGGCTCCAGCTCGATACCGTCGATCAGGTCCAGTGGGTCCAGCGTGTTGCCCTTGGACTTGGACATCTTCTTGCCTTCGGCATCGCGCACGATGGCATTGATGTAGACCTCGCGAAACGGGATGCGGCCGGTAAAGTATTTGGCCGTCATCACCATGCGTGCGACCCAGAAAAAGATGATGTCGAAGCCGGTGACCAGCACCGCGCTGGGCAGGAAGACCTTGTCGTCCTGCCAATTCGCCACCACCTCGCCGCGCTCGTTCTTCACTGCGCCGTCCGCCGGCCAGCCCAGCGTGGAGAACGGCCACAGCGCGGAGCTGAACCAGGTGTCGAGCACGTCGTTGTCCTGGCGCAGCGCGCCAACCGGCGGCACATCGGCATGCGCGCGCGCATCGGCCTCGTCCTCGCCCACGAAGATGTTGCCGGCTTCGTCGTACCACGCCGGGATGCGATGGCCCCACCACAGCTGGCGGCTGATGCACCAGTCCTGGATGTTGTCCAACCATTGCGTGTACGTGGTCGTCCAGTTTTCCGGCACGAACTTGATGTCGCCGTTGCGCACCGCGTCCAGCGCCGGCTCGGTGATCGCCTTGCGGCCGCCTGGACGGCCATCGGCCTGCACTTCGGAAGTGAGATCGACGAACCATTGGTCGGTCAGCATCGGTTCGATCACCGCCTCCGAGCGCTGGCTGATCGGCACCTGCAGCTTGTGCGCCTTGGTCTCGACCAGCAATCCGAGTGCGTCCAGGTCGGCCAGCACGGCCTTGCGCGCGTCGTAGCGGTCGAGGCCGCGATATTTCTCCGGCGCATTGCCGTTGACCTTGGCGTCCAGCGTGAAAATCTCGATGGGCGCGAGCTGGTGGCGCTGGCCCACGGCGTAGTCGTTGAAATCGTGCGCCGGGGTAATCTTCACGCAGCCGGTGCCGAAATCCTTGTCGACGTAGTCGTCGGCAATGACGGGGATCTCGCGGTCGGACAGCGGCAGTTTCAGCATCGTGCCGACCAGGTGCGCGTAGCGCGCATCGTCCGGGTGCACGGCCACGGCCACGTCGCCCAGCATGGTCTCCGGGCGTGTGGTGGCGACGACCAGGCTGGCGCTGCCGTCAGCCGTCGGGTAGCGGATCGACCACATGTGACCGTCACGCTCGACGTTGTTCACTTCCAGGTCGGACACCGCGGTGCCCAGCGCCGGATCCCAGTTCACCAGCCGGTTGCCGCGGTAGATGAGGCCGGCGCGATACCAGTCGATGAACACCTTGCGCACCGCGGCCGACAGGCCGGCGTCCATGGTGAAGCGCTCGCGCGACCAGTCGGCGGACACGCCAAGCCGGCGCATCTGCCGCGTGATGGTGGAGCCGGAATCCGCCTTCCATTGCCACACGCGGTCGATGAAGGCGTCGCGGCCAAGGTCGTGGCGCGTCTTGTTTTCCAGCGCAAGCTGGTTCTCGACAATCTTCTGCGTGGCGATACCGGCGTGATCGGTGCCGACCTGCCACAGCGTGTTCATGCCGCGCATGTGCTGGTAGCGCATGAGCATGTCCATCACCGTCTGCTGGAACGCGTGGCCCATGTGCAGCGTGCCGGTGACGTTGGGCGGCGGTAGCAGGATGCAGTACGGCGCGCCCTGACCCGATGGCTGGAACGCGCCGCTGGCTTCCCAGCGTGCATACCACTTGGATTCGATCTGGGCCGGTTCGAAACTCTTTTCCATCGGGGATTCTCGATCGGTGCGCCACTCGCGCACCGGGATATGGCGAAACCGTTGATTGTACGGGCCGCGTGGCAGGCTGCCAAAGGGCGAAGAAGCTACAGCAACTCGATCCCGAACCGTCGTACCAGCAGCGCGAACAACCAGAAACACACCACGGTAATCACCACGCAGGCCAGTAATGTCGGCCAAAAACCGAGACGTGGCAGCAGCAGGGGAAAGGCCAGGAACATCGGCAGCGTCGGCACGACGTACCAGAAGGTGTACCACGCGTGGTTGGCGATCTTTGCCTGGGGTTGGCGCTCAACGTATAGCCAGATCAGGGCCAGCACGGTGACCAGTGGCAGGGCGGCGAACAGGCCGCCGAGGCGGTCGCTGCGCTTGGCGGCTTCGGAGACGAGCACCACGACTGCTGCGGTAATGAGGTATTTGGTGACGAGCCATCCCATTGATCGACGCCCCGCAAGTTTTGCTCAGCCGCCGCGCAGCGTCCGTCCGTACGCATGTACCTCGTCCACCAGCACTTTCATGTTGTCCGGGTTGACTTCCGGGGTGATGCCGTGGCCGAGGTTGAAGATGTGGCCAGGGGCGGGGCCGTGGCTGTCCATGATGGCGCGGGCCTGGCGACGGATGACGTCGGGATTGGCGCGCATCACGGCGGGGTCGAGATTGCCTTGCAGGGCGACCTTGCCGGCCACGGCGCGGCGGGCGTCGGCCAGGTTCACGGTCCAGTCGACGCCAAGCGCGGCGCAGCCGGTGGCGGCCATCGCGGCCAGATGCTGGCCGGCGCCCTTGGAGAAAAGGATGACCGGCACGTCGCGCGTGGCCGGGTCGGCGTGCAGCTCGGCAATGATCTGCGCCATGTGGCGCAGCGAGAATTCATGGAACGCCGCCGGGCCGAGCAGGCCGCCCCAGGTATCGAAGATCATCAGCGTCTGCGCGCCAGCGGCAACCTGTGCGCGCAAGTACAGTGCGACGGCATGGGCCAGCGTATCCAGCAACCGGTGGGCAAGGGCGGGATCGGTCCAGCACAATGCCTTGACGCTGGCAAAGTCGCGCGAGCCGTGGCCTTCGACCATGTAGCAGGCCAGCGTCCATGGACTGCCGGCAAAGCCGATCAGCGGCACGCGGCCATGCAGCTCGTGGCGGATCAAGCGCACGGCGTCCATCACGTAGCGCAATGGGCCGTCCATGTCCGGCACGGCGAGCTTGGCGACGTCGGCGGCGCTGCGTAGCGGGCGGGCAAACTGCGGGCCTTCGCCGGGCGCGAACGACAATCCCAGGCCCATGGCGTCGGGGATGGTGAGGATGTCGGAAAACAGGATCGCGGCATCCAGATCAAACCGCGCCAAGGGCTGCAAGGTGACTTCGCAGGCCAGTTCCGGGGTCTGCGCCAGCGCCATGAAGCTGCCGGCGCGTTCGCGCGTGGCGCGGTATTCGGGTAGATAACGCCCCGCCTGGCGCATGACCCAGATCGGCGTGGTGTCGGTGTGCTCGCGGCGCAGGGCGCGCAGGAAGCGGTCGTTGAGCAGTGGCTCGAACGTCACGTCAGCGGCCATACGGACCATCCTGGCCTTGTGCAAACATCAGGCGATAGCCGCGCTTGAGCTGTGCGTCGCGAGCTTTTTCGAACGCCGCCAGCGCTGCGTCACGCTCCAGGAACTGCTCGCGGCGCAATGTCGCCTTGCCGCCTTGCACGCCGGTCTCGCGGTACAGCGTCCAGCCGCCGAGCAGGTCCTGCTCCAGCGTGATCTGTGCGTAGCGTGGCGCGTCAAGCGTGCCGGGCGCGGTTTGCAGGTAAAGGCGCATGGATTCCAGAAGTCGGGGCGAAGTGCAGCGCCATCCAAGTCTATCGGATTTGCCATAGGGCACCCTGCGTGCCGTCGGGTTTGGCGCTGCCGCATGTGATCTTCCGTAGGAGCCTGCACGCGGATCCCTGCGGGCGCTCTCGGCGTCTTGAGGGGCAGGCGATCAGGCTTGGTCGGCGTCGTGCAACGTGGCCAGCACGTCATCCGCGTGCACGCCGTTGACGATCTGCGCCTGGCCGACGCCTCGCCACAGGACCAGCCGCAGGTTGTCGGCAGTGTTTTTCTTGTCCAGCTGCATGGTTGCCAGCAAGGCGTGCGGATCAAGGCCGGCGGGCAGCATTACCGGCAGCGACAAGGCTCGCAGCAGGTGCTGCAGACGCTGGCGGTCTGCGGCCGCGCTCATGCCCAGCCGCTCGGACAAGCGCGCTTCCAACAGCATGCCGATGGCGACGGCTTCGCCGTGCAGCAGGGTCGTGTAATGGCCGGCGGTTTCCAGCGCATGGCCGAAGCTGTGACCGAAATTGAGCAGCGCGCGCTCGCCTTGCTCGGTCTCGTCGCGCTCGACGATGGCGGCCTTGGCGGCCACGGCGCGGGCGATGGCGGCCTCCACCACCGGCAGCTCGCGCGCGGCCAGTGCGGGGGTGTGGGTTTCCAGCCAGTGGAAGAAGGCGTCGTCGCCGATGGCGGCGGTTTTCACCACCTCGGCCAGGCCGGCGCGGTATTCGCGGTCGGGCAGGCTGGCCAGCGTGGCGCTGTCGGCGACAACCGCGCGGGGTTGGTGAAAGGCGCCGGCGAGATTCTTGCCAGCCCCCAGGTTGACCCCGGTCTTGCCGCCGACCGAGGCGTCGACCATCGCCAGCAGCGTGGTCGGCATTTGCATGAAATCAATGCCGCGCATCCAGCATGCGGCGCTGAAGCCGGCCAGGTCGCCGATCACGCCGCCGCCCAGCGCCAGCACGCAGGCGTCGCGCGTGGCACCCAAGGCAGCCAGCGCATCCAGCACACGGCCGACGTTGGCGAGCGTCTTGTGTTGCTCGCCGTCTTCGAGAATCAGGCTGGACCAGTGCCATCCGGCGAGACCATCGGTCACGCGCTGGAGATACAACGGCGCGACGGTGGTGTTGGTGACGACCAGCACGTGGCGTCCGCGCAACCGCGCCCGCCACAGTGCCGCGTTGTCCAGAAGCCCGGCACCGATCCAGATCGGATAACTGCGCGCGCCGAGCTTGACGTCGAGGCTGCGCATGCTCATGCGCGGGCCTGCGTGGTGGCGTGCATCGAACGTTGCCAGTGCTGGTCGAGCAGCGCGACGCAACGTGCGCAAGCGGCGGCAACCGTGCCGATCTGGCCGGGTACGGCGAGATCCGCACTTTCCTGGTACAGCGGCGTGCGCACGCGCGCCATGGCCATCAGCCGCTCGCGGCGATCGTCGCCAGACAGAAGTGGGCGACGCGTATCGCGTTGCAACCGCATCAGTTGCTGATCCACGCTGGTTTGCAGCCAGACGACAAAGCCGCGTCCACGCAGCAGCGCGCGATTGTCCGCCGCCAGCACGGCGCCGGCGCCGGTGGCAAGCACGATGCCGGTGCGCTGGCTGCAGCGGTCGAGCAGTGCGCTTTCGCGCTGGCGAAAGCCGGCCTCGCCTTCGATCTCGAACACGGTGCCGACGCTGGCGCCGGTGCGCGCCTCGATCTCCTGGTCGAGGTCGACGAAGGCCAGTCCATAATGGGCCGCCAGGCGTCGGCCGATGGATGTCTTGCCGGCGCCGGTGGCGCCGATGACAAACAGGTTGGGCGACGGATTCATGGGCGAATGCTAGCAGGCGCGCGACCGGGCTTCGGCTCACGCGCATGTGATGGCATGTTGCTGGAGGACGGGTGTGGGCGAACGGGTTTTGCTGGCTGGCTGCGGTGATCTGGGCCTGCGCGTGGCGCAGCGGCTGCTGCGTCGTGGCGACCAGGTGTGGGGCTTGCGCCGACACCCGGTGACGAGTGGCCCCGACGGCCTGCGTTGGCTGTGCGCTGATTTGATGGCTCCGGCCAGCCTGCGGGATTTGCCGCACGGCATCACGCAGCTGGTGTACCTGCCCACGCCGGACCGACGCGATGCCTGTGCCTACGGCGCCATCTTTGTCGGCGGCTTGCAGCATGTGCTGGCAGCGGTGGATCACGCCGCGCTGCGGCGCGTTTTGCTGGTGTCGTCCAGTGCCGTGTATGGCGAGCATGGCGGGGCGTGGGTGGACGAGACCACGCCAACCGCGCCGCTGGGCTTTCGCGGCAGCCTGCTGCGCGATGCCGAGAACTGGCTTGCCGCGCAAGCGCTGCCAGCGGTCGTGCTGCGGCTGGCCGGGCTGTATGGACCGGGGCGGCTGCAGCTGGCCGAGCGGTTGCGTTCCGGCCGCGTTGCCGTGCCTCGACATGCCGGGCATTGGACCAATCGCATGCATGTCGAAGACGCTGCTGGCGCCATCGTGCACCTGCTGGGCCTGCCGCAAGTGCAGGCGCTGTACCTGGGCGTGGATGACACACCCTTGCCGATGGCGGTGCTGTACGACCACGTTGCGCGGCTGGTCGGCGCCTCGCTGCCGGCCGATGGGCCGGCGCCCGAAGGCATCGGCAGCAAGCGCCTGAGCAATGCGCGGCTGCGCGCCAGCGGCTTTGTACCGCAGTGGCCGGATGCGCGCGCGGGCTACGCCGCCCTGCTTGGCGGCTGATGGCCAGCGCGGCGCAGGCCGCGCGCAGGTTCAGGCGTGACTCAAGCCGGTGACGTGGCGGTCGTCGTCGTATTCCACGCAGCTGTCGGCCAGTGCCGGCAAGGTGGCCAGGGCGTGGCGGCTCAGGCGCTCGAAATGGGCGAGGAAACGCACCATGGCCTGGGCGTCCATGGCCAGCGGCGCGTGGCGGGCCAGCAGCTCCTGCTCCTGTTCGCCGCGCCAGCGACGCACGATGTCCCAGCTTGGCGCCTGCAGCACGATCAGCGCGTCAAACTTGCGCCACAGTGGCTGGTAGCCGCGCAGCTGCTTGTTGACCCAGCGCCGCCAGGTGCCGTCCGGGTCTTCGTTGCGTTCCAGATCGTTGATTGGCGTCACCAGCTGCGATTGCAATTGCGGGCGAATGCCGAGCGCCCAGCCCTCGACGATCACCAGCTTGGGCACGCGCGTGATGCGCGGCCAGCGCGACGGCGGCACGCGCGTGTCGCGACCCTTGTCGAAGCGCGGGTGCATCACCGGCAATTTCTCGCTGGCGCTGGGCACGGCCGCCAGCACCGACAGCAGCAGCTCGATTTCATGGGTGCCCGGCACGCCGCGCGTGCGCAGCAGCGGATGGATGCATTGCGCCAGGTCCTCGCGGTCGCTGCGCGCGTAGTAGAAATCGTCCAGCGACAGCACTTCGGTTGGCCAGCCCATCGACTCGGCATTGACCTTCATCACCCGCGCCAGCGTGCTCTTGCCGCTGCCTTGCAGGCCGGACAGCCCAAGCACATAGGGGCGGCGCGAGCGCGCGATGCGTCCGGCGTACTGGTCGATCAAATGCCCCGCCAGGGCTTCGTTGGACTGCACGGCAAGTGGCTTCATGCGGGACCTGCAAGTGGGCGTGTAAGGGTTCCGGGAGGAGGCGTGACGCGGTCGCCGGGCGGCCGGCAGGTCGCGCGTCGCGTGCGCTGCAATGCCGGTGAACGACGCCATGTGGCGTGCGTCCGACCGGCCTGCGCACGGCGGCGCGGCGGGAAGCTTGGTTTATCATCAGCCCCAATCATCGCGCCATGATGGCGCGTGTTGCGCGCGAAGCAAAAGGAAAGTTTTCCCCGCCATGTTGAATTCCGAGTTGTTGACCACGTTTTCCGCCCTGCTGGACGAGGCCATCCACAGCGGTGACCGCGAGCCGACGGCGATGAATCTGGCCACGGTGGACGCCGCCGGCCGCGTGTCCTCGCGCATGGTGTTGCTCAAGGGCGTGGATGAGCGCGGCTTCCGTTTCCACACCAATTACCACAGCGACAAGGCCGGGCAGATCGAGGCGCATGCCCAGGTCGCGCTCAACTTTCACTGGAAGCGGTTGCGCAACGGCGTACAGGTGCGCGTGGAGGGCACGGCGCGCAAGTTGCAGCCGGAAGAATCCGACGCCTACTTTGCCAGCCGCGCGCGCCACAGTCAGATTGGCGCATGGGCTTCGCTGCAGTCGCAGACGCTGCCCGACCGCGACACGTTCGAGCAGCGCGTGATGCGCTATGAAGCCCAATATGCCGACCATCCGGTGCCGCGCCCGCCGCACTGGGGCGGGTTTGTGGTCGAGCCGGACATGATCGAGTTCTGGTACGGCGCGGAATTTCGCCTGCACACCCGCGTGCGCTGGGATCGCCACGGCCAGACCTGGACCAGCCGCTTGCTGTACCCCTGAGCGGCCGGCGGCGAGGCCGCGTCACCCGCGTCAGCGCATGGCCAGTTGCATGCCCAGGTCCGTGAGCGGGGCCGCCACCAGCATTTGCGCCAGGAACAAGCCGATCAGGACCGCCATGGGCGCAAAGTCGATGGCGCCGGCCACCAGTCGTCCACGCAGTGGCCGCATCAGCGGCGCCACCAGGGCGTCGAGCAGACGCAGCAGCGGCTGGCCGCGATCGACACTGACCATGCTGAGCAGCGACCACGCAAACACCAGCACGATGGTGAACCACAACACGAAGTTGAGCAGGTCAGCCAGCGCCAGCACCAGCAAACCGACGACGCCGGGCGCGATGCCGCCCAGCGCCAGCAGCAGCCAGCGCTTGATGGCCAGCGCCACCCACGCCAGCAGCAGGGCCGCCAGGTTGATGCGCCGCCAGTTGGGCAGCACGCGCCGCACCGGGCCGAGCGCCGGATTGGTGTAGCGGTAGATCATCTGGCTGATCGGGTTGTGGAAGTCGGCGCGCGCAGCCTCGGCGGCGACACGCAGCACCATCAACACTGCCACCAGATCAAAGGCCAGGCCAATGAGAAACGCAAAGGCGTTGAGGAAATAGCTCATCCAAGCGCATCCAGTTCGGCGGCCAGGGTCTCGCCGCGGTGCGTGGCCGCGGCAATGGCACGCGCGACGATGCGCGCCAGGTCATCGGCGGCGAAACTTTCCAGCGCGGCCTGGGTGGTGCCGTGCGGCGAGGTCACACGCTGGCGCAGGATGGCCGGATCCTCGCCGTTGGCGCACAACATGCGCCCGGCGCCCAGGCAGGTCTGCGCCGCCAGTGCCCGTGCCGTGTCCTGCGGCAAGCCTTGGGTCACGGCGGCCGCCACCATGTGTTCGACCAGCGCGAAGAAATAGGCTGGGCCCGAGCCGGACAAGGCGGTGACGGTATCCATCAGCGCCTCGTCGTCGATCCAGCGCGTGATGCCGACCGCGTCCAGCACATGTTGCGCCTGCGCCTTTTGCGCCGGACCGACGCGATCGTTGGCGCACAGCGCGGTGGCGCCGGCCCCGATCAGCGCTGGCGTGTTGGGCATGCAGCGTACGATGGCCAGCCCGTTGCCAAACCAGTGCTGCAACTGCCGCAGGCGCACGCCGGCGGCGATGGAGATCAGTAGCGGCCGCTGTCGCTGCAAAGCATCCCGCAGTACGTTTTGCAGGCTGGGCATGATTTGCGGCTTGACCGCCAACACCACCACCTCGGCCTCGGCGATGGCCAGGGCGCCATCGGCAAAGCTGGCCACGCCAAAATCGCGGCCCAGCGCCTCGCGCGCCGCTGCCAGCGGCTCGGCGACAGCGATGTCGGCTGCCGCGACGTCAGTCTTGAGCAGGCCGCCAATCAAGCTGCGGGCCATGTTGCCGCCGCCGATGAAGGCAATGCGTGTCATTGAAAACTCCTTGTGGCAAACAGACGCGATACCTTAACCGCTGTCATGCGTGAACGCTTGAATCGGCGGCTGCCGGCGAGGGCGGCGGGCGCTGCCTGGTCGCCGTTGGCACGCTGTGGCGTGGCTGCCGACCAGGGCTGGTCGCGCGGGGCGCTTGCCGAGTACCATCGAACCGACTGCAGGGGCGGGCGTGTGTTGGCGCCGATCCGGCCGGGCTTCGGGTTTGACGACGGATGCCCGCGCTTCCCATGCACGTTCGCGCACAATGTGCTGTACACGACCGGTCAGGGGAACCACTCAATGGATATTGCCGAACTGCTGGCGTTCTCGGTAAAGAACAAGGCGTCCGATCTGCATTTGTCGGCAGGCTTGCCGCCGATGATCCGCGTGGACGGCGACGTGCGCCGCATCAATATCCCGGCGCTGGAGCACAAGCAGGTGCATTCGCTGGTGTACGACATCATGTCGGACAAGCAGCGTCGCGATTACGAAGAGTTTTACGAGACCGACTTTTCCTTTGAAATTCCTGGCCTGGCGCGTTTCCGCGTCAACGCCTTCACGCAAAACCGCGGTGCTGGCGCCGTGTTTCGCACTATTCCGGCCGAGGTGCAGACGCTGGAGGACCTGGGCTGCCCGCGCATCTTCAAGGAGCTGATCGAGCAGCCGCAGGGCTTGATCCTGGTGACTGGCCCGACTGGTTCGGGCAAGTCGACCACGCTGGCGGCCATGGTCGACCACATCAACAAGACCCAATACGGGCACATGCTGACGATCGAGGACCCGATCGAGTTTGTGCACACTTCGCAAAAATGCCTGGTCAACCAGCGCGAAGTACATCGCGACACGTTGGGTTTCAACGAGGCCCTGCGTTCGGCCCTGCGTGAAGACCCGGATTACATCCTGGTCGGCGAGTTGCGCGACCTGGAGACCATTCGCCTGGCGTTGACCGCGGCGGAAACCGGTCACTTGGTGTTTGCCACCGTGCATACCAGTTCGGCCGCGAAGACCATCGACCGCATCATCGATGTCTTCCCCGCTGGCGAAAAGCCGATGGTGCGTTCGATGTTGTCCGAATCCCTGCGTGCGGTGGTGTCGCAGTCGTTGCTGAAGAAAGTCGGTGGCGGCCGCCTGGCGGCGCACGAGATCATGGTGGGCATTCCGGCCATCCGCAATCTGATTCGCGAGGACAAGGTGGCGCAGATGTATTCGGCCATCCAGACTGGCCAGCAATTTGGCATGCAGACGCTGGATCAGTGCCTGCTGGACTTGGTCAAGCGCGGTGTGGTGTCGCGGCAGGAAGCCTCCGGCTACGCCAAGTCCAAGGATTTGTTCAAGTAAGGCGGGGAGCGGGAGTAGGGCCGGGAACGGGGAACAGGGAACGGCGCGCGGCATCATCATTGCCGTGTGTTCCGGAACCCCGGCATCTTGTCCCCTGTTCCCCATTCCTCACGTTCCCGGCTCCCCCGTTCCCCAGCTTTCCCGAGGCTTTGCCATGAGCGACTTCGACTTCACCTCGTTCCTCAAGCTGATGGTGCACAAGAAGGCATCGGACTTGTTCATCACGGCGGGCGTGCCGCCATCGCTCAAGCTGCAGGGGCGCATCGTGCCGGTGACGCAAAGCCCGCTCTCCGTGCAGCAGGCGCGCGACATGGTGCTCAACGTGATGACGCCGGGCCAGCGCGAAGAGTTTGAAAAAACCCACGAGTGCCAGTTCGCCATTTCCGCGCAGGGCGTGGGTCGCTTCCGCGTGTCGTGTTTCTACCAGCGCAATTGCGTGGGCATGGTGCTGCGCCGGATCGAGTCCAAGATTCCCACCATCGAGGAGTTGAATCTGCCGCCGGTGATCCAGCAGCTGGCGATGACCAAGCGCGGCATCGTCATGTTTGTCGGTGGTACCGGTACGGGTAAATCCACCTCGCTGGCATCGATGATCGGCTACCGCAACCGCAACTCCAGTGGCCACATCATCACCATCGAGGACCCGATCGAATACGTGCACAAGCACGAGGGCTGCATCATCACCCAGCGCGAAATCGGCATTGATACCGACAACTGGGAAAACGCACTGAAGAACTCGCTGCGCCAGGCACCGGACGTGATCATGATCGGCGAAGTGCGCACTCGCGAGACAATGCAGCATGCCATCGATTTCTCCGAGACCGGCCACCTGTGCCTGTGCACGCTGCATGCGAACAACGCCAACCAGGCAATGGACCGCATCCTGCATTTCTTCCCGGAAGACCATCGCTCGCAGTTGCTGATGGACTTGTCGCTGAACCTGAAGGGCGTGGTTGCGCAGATGTTGATCCCGACGCCGGACGGCAAGGCGCGCCGTGTGGCGGTGGAAGTGCTGCTGGGCACGCCGTTGGTGCAGGACTACATCCGCCAGGGCGATATCCACAAGCTCAAGGAGGTCATGAAGGAATCCACGCTGCTGGGCATGAAGACTTTCGATCAAAGCCTGGTCGAGCTCTATCAAGCCGGCGAGATTTCCTACGAGGATGCCCTGCGCCACGCCGACAGTTCCAACGAAGTGCGCCTGCGCATCAAGCTTTCCCAGGGGGGCGACGCGCATACCCTGTCGCAGGGGCTGGACGATGTGGAGGTGGAGGAAACCACCGATGTGCACGGCTTTGGCGGCAACAATTTGCTCAATCGCTGACGGGTGTGTACAGGCATGAAAAAAGGAGCCAACCGGCTCCTTTTTTCATGCCTGTATGGCGGCAATCAATAGCCGCTGCTGGCGCTGGATGGTGGCATGTCCGACATCGGGGTTTGGTGCTTGGACATGGCGCTTACGGTCAAGCCGGTGGCGTCTACACTGCGCACGCCCTTGACCGACTTGGCCAGCTTGACGACGTGCGCCTTGGTTTTGGCGCTGCCCACCGTGCCGGTCAGGGTGACCACGCTGTCACTGGTCTCGACGCTGATGTCCGAGGCTTTGACATGCTTGGCCGTGGCCAGCTCGCTTTTTACCTTGGTCGTGATCCAGGCATCGGCAGCCTTGTCTGGCATGGTCTGGTTGTCGGCCGCCTGCGCGGGTTGGCTGGCGGCGTCCTGGGCAAGCGCCTGGCTCATTGGCACGGCGGCAAAGGCGCCGATCAAGGCGGCAGTCATGAGGCTGTTGCGGAGCAATTGGATGCGCATTGGCGATCTCCTTCAATAGGCGGACTGCCCACGGCGTGGACAGTGCAAGCCGTGGGCCGGCCTGGGTGGCGCCATGAAACTGCGGCCATCGTGAATGCGGCGTGGGGGCATCGTTGGGGCATCGTGGCCGCGTTCAGGTTTGCTGCGTGCGGGCAGCAATGAAAAACCCCGGTCTGCGCGTGGCAGCCGGGGCGTCAAGGTGTGTGGCAGCGGCCTCTGGCCGCGGGCGTCAGTTGCGCGATTGCAGCTTGGACAGCAGGCGCAGGATTTCCAGATACAGCCACACCAGCGTCACCACCAGCGCGAAGGCGCCGTACCACTCCATGTACTTGGGGGCGCCGGACTGGGCGCCGGATTCGATCAAATCGAAATCGAGGATCAGGTTGAGCGCGGCGACGATCACCACCACCACGCTGAAGCCGATGGCCAGCATGCTGTTGCCGCTGATGAAGTCCATGGAGTGGCCAAAAAAGCCCATCACGAACTGCGCCAGGTACAGCAGGAGGATGCCGCCGGTAGCCGCCACCACACCCAGCTTGAACTTTTCGGTGGCGCGGATCAGGCCGCTGCGATAGGCCAGCAGCATGGCCGCCATGGTGCCGAAGGTCAGGCCCACGGCCTGCATGACGATGCCCGGATAGCGGGCTTCGAAGATGGCTGACAGCGCACCGATGAAGACGCCCTCGACCAGGGCGTACAGCGGGGCGGTGACCGGCGCCCAGGTTTTCTTGAAGGCGGTGACCAGCGCCAGCACCAGGCCGCCGATAGCCCCGCCGAGCACGAAGGGCATCAATGCTGGCACGCTGGTCGGCCCGGTGTATTGCGACCACGCGTACATCGCTCCGATCACCACCAGGATGAGCAGGAACCCGGTCTTGTTGACCGTGCCGTTGATGGTCATGGCGTTGTCGCCATGGGCGCGCAGCGTGCCGTCGGCCGCATCGAGGAAGGTGTTCTTGTTGAGTGCCGGATTACCGCTTTGCATGTTGGTCTCCGTGGAATCTGTCGGTGGTCGGTGGGCACCGGAGGGACCCGGCGCGTCTGGCGTCGACGAGGCTTGAGCTTACTTCCATGCCGTCTGGCTGGTAATCACGATGCCCTGGGTTTCAACCTGCATTTGGACATCGATGCTCCGGATACGTTCCGCTTGCGCCTTCATGGCGGCAAGCTGGGCCTTGGAGCGTGCGGCGTCGGCATTGGCGTCGACGGTGCTGTCGGCGCTGTCGTCGTCGGTGTCGCTGCGGGACATGGCTGCCGCAGCCGTGGCCAAGGTGTCGATCTTGTCGTCCATCAGTTGCAGCCATTGCACGTACATGGTGCCGGTCAGGTGCATGCGTGCCATGGTCCCGGCGTCGCCGCCCGGCGACTTCATGTCGTGTGCCAGCTTGGCATTTTCACCAGTACCGATGCCCAGCCCCAGCACTTTGTCGGTCATCGTGAGCCACGTCGGCTGGCCGATCATCTTGGTCAGATCGGGTGACAGCGCCAGCGGCGTGCCGTCGTTGGCCGGATGCAGTTGTGTCAGCGAAGGCACCGTGGCCTGGCCCAGCGCAAACAGTCCGGGAGCATTGGTCGAGGCCACCAGCAAGCGTCCGGAGAACGTCGGGATGGGCTTGTCCTTGACGGGGGCCAAGGTATCCAGCGCCAGACGAATGCCCTGCAGATCGCCGAATGGCGGGATGCCGGCCTTTTGCATGGCCGGCAGCAGCCTGGCAAAGCTGTCGTTGATGTCGAGCAGGGCCGGACAGGTGAACGGCCGGGCCGCCACCGCTTCAGCCTGCGCCGTCCAGAAGCCGCGCAACGTGGCCATCGGCAGGGCCAGGCTCAAGTCGAACGGCGCCGCATCCTTGCCGTCCAGGCCGGGCAACGGCACCTTGACGCCGACAAACGCCTTGGTGATGTCCGGCGCCAGCGCCACGTCCAGACGCGCGTCTTGATGCTTGGCGTCCAGCCGGGTGTAGCCAAAACTCATGCTGGGCACGCGTGCGGCAATGCGCGCGGCCTCGGTCGTGCAGCTGGGCGCGGTCTGCAACTGGTTGGCGACGGGTTCACCCGTCTTGGCGGCCACGGCCTGGGCTTTCGCGTTGTGCATGGCCTTGAGCAGCGGACTGTCGCCGCCCAGTGCCAGCGGCAGGGCGCGGGCCAGATCGAGCTGGCCGACCACCCACTTCCGATAACCGTTGGCCTTGGCCAGCTTGCTCAGGCGACCATCGTCCTGCAGGCTCTTTTGCGGGCGATCCAGCCCCAGCGCCTGGCGCAGCAGTGGCTTGGTGGTGTCGGCAGGCAGCAGCGCCAGTACGGCGTACTTGCCCTGCGTGGCCAGCACCACCTGAGTGCCTGCGCTGGCGAACACATGGCGGCGGTAGGCCTGATCACCTTCGCGCGCAGTGTCGAGCTTCTTGCCGTAAGCGGTTTCCAGCCGGCCGATGAAAGCTTCGAAGGACTTGGGATCGGACAGCTCGATGCGGGCCACGGGGACCAGGCCGATGCCGTAGAGGGCGGCCTGGCCATCGATGTTGACGCCAATGGCCTGCGCCGAGGCTTCGATGGTCTTGCCCTTGAACTCGGCGGTAAGCGCGTGCAGCAGCCGCGCGCCGTCGGCATCGGTGGCGCTCATGCGATCGGCGGTGGCGTCCAGCTGTGCCAGCTGCGAGGGAAATCCGGCATTGGCCTGCGCCAGCATGGCGCTGCGGGTGGCGGCGTCCAGGGCATCGAATTTGGCCAAGGCATAGGGCGTGTCGGCTGGTGCAAAGGCCAGTGGGGCATTCTTGTCTTTGTGCCCACATGCCACCAGCAAGGCGGCGGCCAAGGCAAGCGCGGTGAGGCGCGTCGTCAGTCGCATGATGATTCCCGGGGAATGATGAAAGCTGCGCTGCGCATTATGCCTGCTTTGCCGATGCGGCCGCCGGCAGGCGGTCAGCGGGCGAGGACTTCGTCCAGCACGGCCATGCGTACGAACACGCCGTTGCCGACTTGTTCCAGGATGCGCGACTGCGCGCCGTCGGCCACTTCCGGTGCAATCTCGATGCCGCGATTGATCGGCCCCGGATGCATCACCAGGCAGCCTTTGCCGGCACGCGCCAGGCGATGCGAATCGAGGCCATAGCGGTCGAAATAGGCGGCTTCGTCGGGCAACTCGGTGGCCGCCATGCGCTCCTTTTGCAGGCGCAGCATGATGGCCACGTCGACGCCCTCGATGGCCTGGTCGAAGTCGTTGAACAGGTGCGCGTGCGGAAATTCCTGCGCGTCGGGCAGCAGGGCGGCCGGCCCGCACAGGCGGATATGGCGTACGCCGAGCGTGGTCAGTGCGTGGATATCCGAGCGGGCGACGCGCGAGTGGCGGATGTCGCCGCAAATGGCCACGGCCAGCTGGTCAAAATCCGCACGGTGCTGGCGAATGGTGAGCGCGTCGAGCAGGCCTTGGGTGGGATGCGCGTGGATGCCGTCGCCAGCGTTGATCACCGATACACCGCTCATGGCGTGTCGCACCAGCGCTTCGGGCGTACCCGACTCCTTGTGGCGCACGATGATGGCGTCGAGGTGCATGGCTTCCAGCGTGTGCAGCGTGTCGTACAGCGCTTCGCCCTTGCGCGTGGAGGAAAAACCGATGTCGAAGTTGATGACGTCGGCGCCAAGCCGCCGCGCTGCCAGTTCGAATGACGTGCGGGTGCGCGTGGACGGCTCGAAGAACAGGTTGAGCACGGTGCGCCCGGCAAGGATGTCGAGCTTGCGCGTGCCGTGGGCGCAGGCGTCGCGCAGCGCCTCGGCGCGGTCCATCAGGCGTTCGATGGTGTCGCGCGGCAGGTCTTTGAGCGTGGTGAGATGGCGCAGTCGGGAGCTCATGGGTGGGCCGGATCGGAAGAAATGGATGGGGACGACATTGGAGTGGCCAGCAGCCAGCGCTCAAGAATGACGGCTGCAGCCTGGGCATCCAGGTTGGCGGCGTCGCGTCGGCGCTGGCGGCCAGCGGCGCGCGCGGCGGCAAAGCGTGCGGCGGCTTCGCGCGAACTGTCGCGCTCGTCGACCAGCGCCACCGGCAAGTGGAATCGTTGCTGCAATGCCTGGGCGAATTGGCGTGCGCGACGACTGGCGGGCTGTTCGCCGCCGTCCAGCGTCAACGGCAGGCCGACCACCAGCGTGTGCGGCTGCCAGGTCGAATACAGCACATCCAGCTGCCGCCAGTCGGGCTGCCCGTCGTGCATCGGCAGCACGGCCAATGGGCGCGCGCTGCGGGTGAGCTCGTTGCCGATGGCCACGCCGGTCAGCCGGCTGCCGACATCGAAGCCGAGGACACAGCTCACGCGTGGCCTGCGTAGCCGGATAGTTGCTGCGGGTCGACGCCGATCAACGCGGCAGCAGCGTTCCAGCGGTCTTCCAGCGGCGTGTCGAAGACCACGCGCTCGCAAGCTTCGGCGGTCAGCCAGGCGTTGGCCATGATTTCCTGTTCCAGCTGGCCGGCGTCCCAGCCGGCGTAGCCCAGCACCATGATTGCCTGCCGTGGACCTTCACCAGCGGCCATCGCCACCAGGATGTCGCGCGACGTGGTGACCGACCAGAGGTCATTGACGCGATAGCTGGAATCCCATGGGCCAGGCTCGCGGTGCAGGACAAAGCCACGCTCCTGCTGCACCGGCCCGCCGATCAAGACCGGCGCGTCGGCCAGATCGCCATCCAGGCAGCGCAGTTTCATCTGTGCCAGCACGTCGCCAAAGCGGTATTCGGACAATTGATTGACCAGCAGGCCGACGGCACCGCCCTCGTCGTGTTGGCACAGCAGCGCCACGCCGCGCGAAAACGGCGGCTGCTCCTGCTGCGGCATGGCAATCAGGAATTGTCCGGTGAGCGTCGTTGGCGCGTTGCGCTTCATGGCGCCATTGTAAGCTGCGCCGCCCGCGCACGGGCGGCGGCGTCATTTATTGCGCAGGATGTCGCCGGGCAGGAATTGCCAGGTTCGCGTGATGTAGAGCTCGTCCACGCTGGCATCGTCGGGCAGCGGCGGGAACGGCCCGGCCAGACGCACGATGCGCTCGGCGGCCGCATCCAGCAAAGGATGGCCGGAGCTACGGATCAAGGTGATGCTGCGGATGCTGCCATCGCGATTGAGGCCGACGGTCAGCAGCAGGTCGCCATAGAGTTTCTCGGCACGCGCCTGCTCGGGATAATTGAGATTGCCTACGCGCTGCACGCGGTCGGACCAGCCGCGCATGTAGCTGGCATAGGCGTACTCGCGCGTGTTGGCGGAGATGAACTTCTTGCGTGGGCGGCGCGCCACGGCCTCGGTTTGCGCGCGTACTTCGGCCGCCAGCTGGGCGATGGCCTGCGCGCGCTGGAGCTCGGTGGCCGGTGCCAGCGGTCGGGCTTCGGCGCGACGGTGGGCGCTGTCGCTGGGGGCCGAGAAATCACTTGCCGCCGCCGTGGTGACCACGCGTTCTGCGGTGGCTTGCTGCGGCGCCGGCGCGCCCTCGGTGACGGCGTGCGCGGCAATGCCGGGATCGGGGAGTGGCAGGCTGCCGGAGAATCTTTGTGACGGCCGCGCGGCGACGTCGCTCAAGCCGCCGCCGCGATTGTTGGCCTGGGCCAGGAAATCAGCCCGATCCGGTGCCTGGCGGTTGGCGACATTGACCAGCGTGACGTCCAGTGTCGGCAGGCTCGGCGGCGTCTTGGCGAACTGGAAGCTGACGCCAAGCAGCAGCACGCCGTGCAGCAGCAGCGAAAACAGGGCGGTGGCCCCGATCGGATTGGGTGCCGTGGCGGGAAGGGCGGCGGTGGTCACGCGGCGTGGTGTCCGCGGACGCGTTCTTCAATCACGGCAAACAGCTGGTCGCAGATGTTGATCCCGTATTGCGCGTCCAGCTCGCGCACGCAGGTTGGCGAGGTGACGTTGATTTCGGTCAGGTAATCACCGATGACGTCCAGGCCGACAAAAATCAGGCCGCGCCGACGCAGCTCCGGCGCAACCTGCGCCGCGATCCAGCGGTCGCGCTCGGACAACGGTACGCCGACACCACGTCCGCCCGCCGCCAGGTTGCCGCGGAACTCATCGCCTTGCGGGATGCGCGCCAGCGCGTACGGCACCGGCGTACCGTCGATGACCAGGATGCGCTTGTCGCCGGCCTTGATCTGCGGGATATAGCGCTGGGCCATGGTGAACGCGCAGCCGTGGCCGTGGGCGTCGCCGCCCAGCAGCGTTTCCAGCATGGAGTTGAGATTGCCGTCGCCCGCGTGCACGCGAAAGATGCCACGTCCACCCATGCCGTCCAGCGGCTTGAGCACGACATCGTGGTGTTCAGCGACGAACCGGCGCAGTTCACCGGCATCGCGGCTGACCAGGGTCGGTGCCATGCATTGCGGAAACTGCAAGGCAAACAGTTTCTCATTGCAGTCGCGCAGCGCTTGCGGGCGATTCACCACCAATACGCCGGCGCGCTCGGCATGTTCCAGCACCAGCGTGTCGTAGATGTATTGGTCGTCCACCGGCGGGTCGGTGCGCAGCAGCACGACATCGATTTCGCGCAGGTCGCGCCATTGCGCCTGGCCCAGCGTGTACCAGTCACGCGTATCGTCGCGCACGGCCAGCGGCGCCAGGCGTGCCCACGGCACGTCATTGCGCAGGGCCAGATCGCGCTGTTCCATGTAATGCAGCGAGTAGCCGCGGCGCTGCGCTTCCAGCAGCATCGCCAACGTGGTGTCCTTGGCGGGCTTGATGCCCGCCATCGGATCCATCAACACGGCAACCGAAAGACTCATGACCATCATCCACTTGAGGGGCAAGCCATCATCGACGGCATGCATGCGAGGCCATGCATGTTATCGCGAGCCTTCTGTGCGATGCGGCCCGGTTGCCGACCGGCAGCGACGCGTCCAGCCAGTTGCTGACCCTGCGCGGCACCTCGTGCGGCGCGGTGCGTGATGCCGGAGGATTATTGCTTGACAGTTTCGACGGGCAGGCGGTAAACAACAGGCAAGACATTCGCGGTTGCAGCGCGAATGCTGGCAGATTTCGCACTCGTTGGTCTTTGCCGTGTGGGCTGCAAGGCACGGGTATTGCATGTTATTCCACCTGACCGTGATCCGGATCAGGTCGCTGGGGGAATCTAAGTGGATTCAAACGCAAGCACGACCGATCTGACCGGCTTGAAGGTCATGGTCATCGATGACTCCAAGACGATCCGCCGCACGGCGGAGACCTTGTTGAAGAAGGAAGGCTGCGAGGTGTTGACCGCAGTCGACGGCTTCGAGGCGCTGGCCAAGATTTCCGATCAGCGCCCGGCCATCATCTTCGTTGACATCATGATGCCGCGTCTGGATGGCTATCAGACCTGTGCCTTGATCAAGAACAACCCGCAGTTTCGCGCCACGCCAGTCGTCATGCTGTCTTCCAAGGATGGCTTGTTCGACAAGGCGCGCGGCCGCATCGTCGGTGCCGAGCAGTATCTGACCAAGCCTTTCACGCGCGATGAATTGCTCGGTGCGATCCGGCGCCACGTGAGCGACGTACTGGCACACTGACCGCTGATTCGCAGGGGGAATCCTTGGCCAACATTCTCATCATTGATGACTCACCGACCGATGTGCGCGTGGTCACCACGTTGCTGGAGCGCGCCGGGCACAAGGTGGCGGCCGTGCACAGCGCCGAGGAAGGCATTGAACAGGTGCGCGCGCAGCTGCCCGATGCGGTCATCATGGATGTCATCATGCCGGGCATGAATGGCTTCCAGGCCACGCGCATCCTCACCCGCGATCCGGCGACGTCCAAAGTGCCCATCATCATCATCACGACCAAATCCATGGAAACCGATCGCGTCTGGGGCCTGCGCCAGGGCGCGCGCGCGTTCATCACCAAGCCGGTGAGCGAGAAGGACCTTCTGGATTGCATCAATGGCCTGGTACCGAGCGCGTCATGACTGAGACCACGGTTCACACCCCGTTTGAAATCCTGGCGCGCTACGAACGCCTGTCGCTGGCCCACGCCATGGAGGCGCAGGAGCAGCTTGACGCGCCGGGCCTGTGGCGCGGCATCGGCTTTCGCGTAGGCACGCGCCAGCTGGTTACCGGCATTGACGAGATCAACGAACTGCTGGCGGTACCGGCGTTGACGCCGGTGCCCGGCACGCTGGCGTGGTTGCTCGGCGTCGCCAATGTGCGTGGCAATCTGGTGCCGGTGGTCGACCTGTCGCGATTCCTGTTCGACGAGCGCACGCCGCACACCGATCGCACCCGCTTGCTGGTGGTGCGCCAGGGCACGGGCAGCGTGGCACTGATGGTCGATGAAGTGTTTGGCCAGCGCACCGTGGATGAGGAACAGCGGCGCGGTGCCAGTGCCGAGGATGACCCCCGATTGACGCGTTTCGTCGACAACCGGGTGGGCGAGCAGCAACTGGCGGTTTTCAACATGAGCCGTCTGGTGCGCGCACCAGACTTTCGTCACGCCGCGGCCTGAAGCCGGCTGCGGTGGTTGTGCAAGGGGCCGGCTTGCCGGCAGCGATATCAACAATGACCGGTGGTACCCGCGCGCCATGCGGCGGGGTCATCAGATGTAGACGGGTGAGGTGACTATGAGCACTACTGGGGGCGTCAGCAAGGAACGTGGGTATACCGCGCTCATCGTGCTGTTGTTGGTAGCCATCGGCTTCGCGGCGCTGGACTTTTTCCTGCTCACCCAGAAAAACGGCGAGGACCGGCAGGCCATTGCGTTGACCACGCAAATCCAGGTGCTGTCGCAGCAAACCGCCAAGTTCGCGCTGGAATCGGCCGACGGCAATGTCAATGCCTTCAAGGAGCTGGAAAGCACGCGCAACGCCATTGACTCGGCGGTGCAGCGACTCAAGCGCGGTGATCCGAAGACCGGCATGAATGCCTATGCCAATAACAACACGTCATCCAGTGGACGCGCGGTGACGGCGCTCGATGCCGCATGGCACCAGCTGGACACCGATATCGGCAAGATCCTTTCCAACAAGGCAGTCGTGCTCGATTCCGGGCAGCGCGCCAACACCTTGTCGCGGCAGATGCCATTGCTCAACTCGAGCATGGAGCAGGTGGTCAACATCCTGCAGCAGCGCAGCGGCAGCCCCGAGCAGATGCTTGGCACGTCGCGGCAAATGTTGTCGGCCGACCGCATCATCCGCCGCGTGCAGGAAGTGGTGCAGGGCGGCGAGAACTCGCTGTCCGCAGCCGATGGCCTGGCGCGCGACGCGCAGTTGTACGGCAACGTGCTCAAGGGCCTGTTGAGCGGTAACCCGGACAGCGGCGTGCGGCCAATTGCCGATGCCAACGCCCACAAGATCCTTACCGGCATGGACGAGGACTGGACCAAGCTGGCCGAGCCGGTGGCCAAGCTGGTTGCTGCCGCAGGCAACATCAGCGACGTGAAGAGCGCCGCCAACCAGGCTTCGCTGGATTCGCAAACGGTACTGTTGCGCGCCAACGACTTGTCCGAGCAGATCGGCAAGTTGTCGTTGCGGCGGTTGTTCCCGAACGTATGGTGGGGCCTGTTTGGTGCCATTGGCGCGGTGGCCTTCGCCTTGCTGTTGGTCGTGGCCCTGGTCGGCGACCAGCGGCGCCGATTTGCCACCAGTACCGAGCTCAACCAGCGCAACCAGGAGGCGATCATGCGCCTGCTGGATGAAATGGGCTCGCTGGCCGAAGGTGATTTGACGGTCAAGACCACGGTGTCGGAGGACATCACCGGCGCCATCGCCGACTCGGTGAATTACGCCATCGACGAATTGCGATCGTTGGTGACCACCATCAACGAGACGTCCGAGCAGGTGTCTTCGTCCGCGCAGGAAAGCCAGACCACCGCGCGCAACCTGGCCGATGCGGCCCAGCAGCAGGCGCGGCAGATCAGCTCGGCGACAACGGCGATCAACCAGATCGTGAGCTCGATGGACAACGTGTCGCGCGATTCGGCCGAGTCCGCGGACGTGGCCGAGCGTTCGGTGAAAATCGCTTCGCGCGGTGCCGAAGTAGTGCGTGAAACCATCTCCGGCATGGACTCCATTCGCGATCAGATCCAGGAAACCTCCAAGCGCATCAAGCGCCTGGGCGAGTCGTCGCAGGAAATCGGCTCCATCGTCGAGCTCATCAACGACATTGCCGAACAGACCAACATCCTGGCCTTGAACGCGGCCATCCAGGCGGCCTCGGCTGGTGAGGCCGGTCGTGGCTTCGCCGTCGTCGCTGACGAAGTGCAGCGCCTGGCCGAGCGCTCCACCAGCGCCACCAAGCGTATCGAAACGCTGGTGCAGGCCATTCAGTCCGACACCAACGAGGCGGTCAACTCCATGGAGCAGACCACCGCCGAGGTGGTGGCCGGTGCCCGCCTGGCCGAAGACGCAGGTAGCGCCTTGGGCGATATCGAGCGCGTCTCGCATGACTTGTCGGCGCTGATTCAGACCATTTCCGCCGCCGCCCGCGAACAATCCGCGGCGGCGACGGATATTTCCGTATCCATGAACGCGATCCAGGAAATCACCTCGCAGACCTCGCAGGGCGCAAGCCAGACAGCCGATTCCATCGGTACGCTGGCACAACTGGCGAGTGACCTGCGGCGTTCCGTGGCGCACTTCAAGCTGCCGGGCTGAGTGGCCGGGCTGGTATCCGCATTTTGACGGGGGGCAATCCCGCTGTTGCATGAGTGACGTGTCGCGCAACGCCCGGGAGACGCAATGAGACTTCAAGACCACATTGATTTCACCACCTTGCAGTGGGTCAAGCCCGAGCTCGACGAGACCCTGTCGATGGCGCGCGAGGCCCTGGAGTCCTACGTCGATCGCCCGGAAGACGCCAGCGCCATGCGTGCCTGCGCCGAGCGCTTGCATCAGGCGCATGGCACGTTGCAGATGGTCGAACTTTATGGCGCCGCGACCGTGGCGGCCGAGATGGAGGTATTGACCAGCGAACTGCAGGCCGATCACGTCGCCAATCGCGACGAGGCCTATGCCGTGTTGATGCGTGGGTTGATGCAGCTGCCGGACTATCTGGAGCGGTTGTCTGGCGGGCATCGTGATGTGCCGATCGTCCTGCTGCCCCTGCTCAACGACTTGCGCGCCAGCCGCGGGGCGGAGCCGCTGTCGGAGTCGGCGCTGTTTCATCCCAACCTGGATGCCTTCCTGCCCGAGCAGGCGCCCGCTGCGCTGAGCGAGGAACAGGCGCTGGCCTATCGCGGCGAACTTGCCGGCCTGCGATTGCGCTTCCAGCAGCAGCTGCTGGGCTGGTTCCGCGGCCAGGATGTGCCGCAGCGCCTGCGAGCCATGCGGCAAACCTTGCTGGCTATTACCGCGCGTTGTTTCCATGTCCATGGCCGGCGTCTGTGGTGGATTGCCGGCGGCGTCATGGAAGGGCTGGAGCAGGGCGTCATCAAGGATGCCGATGGCGAGATTCGGCGCCTGATTGCGCGCGTCGATCGCCACATGCGCGATCTGGTCGAACACGGCGAAAGCAGCTTGCGCGGCGGTGATGCCGATGAGGTGGCGTGCAAGCTGTTGTACGTGGTTGCCCATGCACACCACGGCAGCCCGCACATGGAGTTGCTGCGGCAAACCTACGCGCTGGCTGGCCTCGTGCCGCAGGCGGATGAGCTGGCGCATGCGCAGGGCTCCATGGCGGGGCACAACCGCGCCTTGCTGGATTCCGTGTCGCGCGCCATCAAGGACGACCTGCTGCGGGTCAAGGAAGCGCTGGACCTGTTCTTGCGCCAGGCGGACGCCGATCCGGTGCGGCTGGAAGCGCAAAGCGAAGTGCTGGCTCGCGTCGGCGACACGCTGGGCATGTTGGCGTTGGCCGTGCCGCGGCGGGTCGTGGGCGAACAGCGCCGGGTGCTGGAGGATCTGGTCAATCGCGTGCGGCCGGCCAATGAGGAAACGCTGCTGGATGTCGCCGGCGCCTTGCTCTACGTGGAAGCGTCGCTGGATGACCACATCGAGCGCCTGGGTTCGGCCGAGGAAACCCAGGACGACGGCGCGACCGAGCACGACCTGCCGCGCGCCGAAGCGCAGGGCGTCATTGCGGCCTTGATGGCCGAGGCCATTGCCAACACCGACAAGGTGAAGGCAGGCGTGGTCGCGTTCATCGAATCCGGCTGGCAGCATGACCAGCTCAAGGGCTTGTCGGTGCTGATGACCGAGGTTGCCGGCGCCATGCGCATGCTGACCGCGCAGCGTCCCGGCGATCTTGCGCTTGGCATCGGGCGTTTCATCGATTACGAACTGGTGCGCGATCGCCGCGTTCCCGGCGCGGCGCAAATGGATCATCTGGCGGATGCGTTGGCCGCCATGGAATATTACCTGGAGGCCGCGCGCGACCATCGCGGTGGACTGGACCACATCCTGGACGTGGCCGAGCACAGCCTGGGCCAGCTGGGTTACTGGCCGCTGCCGCCGGAGCGCGAGCCGCTGGAGGAAGAGATCCCGGCACCGGCGGCGCCCGCGCGCGCCGCAGTCGACGCGCCGGTGGAGCTTTCCGAATCAGTCAGTTTGGCGCCGGGCGACGATCCGACGCAGTTGTTTGTCGGTGCCACGGAGGCCGTGCCGGCGTCCGCGACGCCGGGTGCGGACGACCTGCACCTGGCCCTGACCGAGGCCACGTCGCCGCCGCTGTCGCCGGAACATGCCGGTGGCAGTGATGAGGATTGGGACGAGATCGAGGAGGAGGTCGTCGAGCAGGTTCCCGTGCGCGATCCGCTGGCCGCCGACGCCGGGTTCAATGCCAATGCCGAGGGTATCGACGACGACATCCGCGAGATTTTCCTGGAGGAGATGCAGGAGGAAATCGACAACCTGCGCGCTGCGGAGGGCGTGTGGCTGGCCGCCCCGGCGGAACTTGCCGGGCTTTCCGGTATTCGCCGCTCGTTCCATACGCTCAAGGGTTCCGGGCGCCTGGTGGGCGCTGGCGTGCTTGGCGAGTTTGCATGGAAGGTCGAGAACATGCTCAATCGCGTGCTCGACACCACCATTGCGCCCAGCGGCGAAGTGCAGTCGGTAGTGCATCAGGCCATTGCCGCGCTGCCCGGTTTGCTGACCGCACTCAAGGGCGAGGGCGAGCCCGAGGCGCCGCTGAGCGCCATCATGCAAGCCGCCGATCAGCTGGCGGCGGGACAGCCGGCGCGGGTGGAGGATTTCCTGGTCACCGGTACCGAGACCGTGCGCCGCACGGTGCGCCGCCGCGTGCCGCGTGCCCATGCCGAGTCGGTGCCGGAAGCCACGCTTACCGATGCCAACGCGACCCCCGCCACCCTGGAAGCGCTCCCTGCAGAGTCGGTCATTGCCCTGCCGCCGCTGCCGGCGGTCGATCCGGTGTTGCTGGAAATCCTGCGCAGCGAAGTGGCGCAGTACGTGCAGCTCATTCGTGGTGCGGTGGCACAGGCCGATGGCGAGTTGGACATCAGCGAGGAGCGCCTGCGCGCGGTGCACACCATGCATGGCGCCATCGCCATGGTGGACATTCCACTATTGACGCGTTTGCTCGGCCCGCTGGAAGTGTTGTTCAAGCGCTTGCGTGCGACGCATGTGCCGCTGCCGGCCGACGAATTGCCGTTGTTGACGCAGGCCATGGACGCCGTCGATACGGTCATGGAGCAGTTTGATGCGGCCCAGCCGCAGCTGCCGGATGTGGATGATCTGGTGGCACGCCTTGCCGCCGCCCGCGACCGTTATCCGGAGTCGCAGGTGGCACATGTCGTGTTTGGGCAGGGTGACCAGGACGCCATGCCTGTCGCGGAAGAGGTTGCGGCGCAGCCGCCCGTCGATGCGACGACGACCGATGCCCCTGCCGCATCGGCCGAGGCGGGCACGGGCGACGCGCATGACGAGGTCGATGCGGCCGTTGCCGCCTACCTCGACGGCCAGGCTGCTGGTGATCAATCCGCCGGGGTGGTGGCGCCGGATCTGGAAGCAGCTGCGCCCGTGGACGATGCGCAGCATGCACAGTTGACGGATCAGTTGCTCGCGGCCTTGTCCGGGTTTGAGCCGGGCGCCGCCGATGCCGAAGCCGAGCGTGCTGAAGCCGAACGCGTCGAAGCCGAACGCGTCGAAGCCGAACGTGCCGACGCCGTCTCTGCCGATGCCGAGCTTGCTGATGCCGATCTTGCCGATGCCGATCGCGTCGAAGCCGATCTTGCCGATGCCGATCGTGCCGAAGCCGAGCGTGCTGAAGCCGAACGCGCTGAAGCCGAGCGTGCGGCGGCGGTACAGCCGAGCGAGACGCCGGCCCAGCCTGCTGCGCTGCCGGCGATCGATGCCGATCTGCTGGAAGTGTTTGTGGATGAGGCGCACGAGTTGCTTGATCATGCCGATGGCGTGTTGGCGCAATGGCATGCCAATCCGGAAGAGGCGGATTACGCCATTGAGCTGCGCCGTGATCTGCACACGCTCAAGGGCGGCGCGCGCATTGCCGGCTTGATGCAGGTGGGCGACCTGGCGCATGCGGTCGAGACGCTGCTGGAAAAGCGCGTTCGTGGTCAGGCACAAGTGGGTTCGTTGATCTCGACACTTGAAGCCAGCTTCGATCAGTTGAATGCCTTGGTGCAGAAGATTGCCCATGGTGAGGCACCGGCTTATCCGCAGCCGATGATCGACCGCCTGCTGGCGCTGGCCGGCGAGACGGCCTTTGCCGACGACGCCCGCCTGGCAGCGGCCGTGGTGCCGGTGGCCAAGCCGGCCACCGTCGTCGTGCCGCCGACCGTGCCGGTGGCCAGTGATTTGCCCGAGCTGCTGCCGGAGGAGCCGGTCGAGACGGCGCCAAACCAGGAGCAGATCCGCGTCCGCGCCGACCTGCTGGACAATCTGGTCAGCCATGCCGGCGAAGTGGCGATTTACCGCTCGCGGCTGGAGCAGCAGGTTTCCGGCTACCGCTACAACCTGGTCGAGCTGGAACAGACCGTCGCCCGTTTGCGCAGCCAGTTGCGCATGCTGGAAATCGAGACCGAGGCGCAGATCATTGCGCGCTTCCAGCGCGAGCAACGCGAGGCCGGCATGGCCGCCTTCGACCCGCTGGAGCTCGATCGCTATTCGCAGCTGCAGCAGTACTCCCGTGCGCTGGGCGAATCGGTGTCCGACTTGGTCTCCATTCAAGGCACGCTGGACGAGCTGACGCGCCAGGCTGAAACCTTGCTGTTGCAACAGTCGCGCGTCAGTACGGAGTTGCAGGACGGCTTGCTGCGTACGCGCATGGTGCCGTTTGACACCTTGGTGCCGAACCTGCGGCGTACCTTGCGGCAGGCCGCACGCGAGCAGTCCAAGAGCGCGCAGCTGTACGTTGATGGTGCCCACGGCGAAATGGACCGCAACCTGCTGGACCGCATCAAGGCGCCGTTCGAGCACATGCTGCGCAATGCCATTGCGCATGGCATCGAAAGCCCGGCCGAGCGTCGCCAGGCCGGCAAGCCGGCGGAAGGTTCGGTACACATCCAGGTGGCGCGCGAGGCCAATGAGGTGGTCATCCGCGTCAGCGATGACGGCCGCGGCCTGGACCGTGACGCTATTCGCCGGCGCGGGATCGAGCGCGGCCTGCTGCATCCGGACATCAAGCCGTCCGATGACCAGCTGCTGTCGCTCATCACCCATACCGGCTTTTCCACCGCCGCCAAGGTGACGCAGCTGGCTGGGCGTGGCGTCGGCATGGACGTGGTGGCCAACGAAATCAAGCAACTTGGCGGTGCCCTGGCCATTGAATCCGAACATGGCCAGGGCACGACTTTTGTCCTGCGCCTGCCATTCACGCTGGCGGTGACGCAGGCCATCCTGGTGCGCATCGGTGAGGCGACGTTTGCCATCCCGATGACGTCCGTGCAGGGCGTGGCCCGGGTCGATCCGGAAGAGCTGGCGGCGCTGGTCGCGGTGGACGAACCCACCTTCCGCTATGGCAGCGAAGACTTCGGTATCCACGACCTGGCCGAGTTGCTTGGCCTGCCGCCGGGCGTGCCGCCTGAAGGCGAGCAACCACCACTGCTGCTCACTCGTGCCGGTGATCTGCGCGCGGCCATCCGCATTGACGCAGTGCTGGGCTCGCGCGAGATCGTGGTCAAGTCGGTCGGCCCGCAGATCAGCTCGGTACCGGGTCTGCTCGGCGCCACCATCATGGGCGACGGCTCGGTGCTGGTCATTCTCGATCTGGCGCCGTTGGTCCGTCACGGCATCACTCGGCGCCAGTTGCGGTTGGCCGCAGGCCTCAGCGCCGTGCAGGCGCCGGTGATCGAGGAAGTGCAGGTACGGCCGCTGGTGATGGTGGTGGATGACTCCATCACCATGCGCAAGGTGACCGGCCGCGTGCTGGAGCGCCACGAATACGAGGTGAGTACCGCCAAGGACGGCGTCGATGCGCTGGACAAGCTGCATGAACGCGTGCCGGATTTGATGCTGCTGGACATCGAGATGCCGCGCATGGACGGCTACGAGCTGGCGACGGCCATGAAGGCCGACCCGCGGCTGCGTGATGTGCCGATCATCATGATTACCTCGCGTACCGGCGAAAAGCATCGCCAGCGGGCATTCGACATTGGCGTGCAGCGCTACCTGGGCAAGCCGTACCAGGAGGCCGATCTGCTCACACAGATCGCCGAAGTGCTGCAGGCGCATCCAATGCCGTCGGCGGTGGCGGATGTGGTGCCGGATCCGGTGGAGCCCAGCCATGACTGACAACGCTCCGGCGGTTGCGTTGCTGTTTGACGATGCCGAGCTTGGCGCCCAATTGCGTGCGGTATTGAGCGAACGCGGCGCCCGCATCGTCCATGAGGGCGGTGTCGCCACGTTGGATGAAGCGCATTTGCGACAGGCTGGCGCCGATGTGGTCGTGGTCAACCTGGATGATACGGACGACGCGGCAACCGATCTGGTGTGCGCACTGGCAGCGGGCGAGCACCCCCGCGTGGTGTTCAATGACGCGCAGGCCAGCCGTGGCCTGGACGGCTGGGATCGCGAACGCTGGGCGCGGCATCTGGCCGTGAAGGTGTTGCAGCACGGCGATCTTGATCCACCACGCCCGGCTGACGCACGGGAGATCGAGCCGCCGCGTCCCAGTGATGAACCAACCCATTTGGCAGATGAACCGCCTGTCGAAACGCCGATCACGGCGGAAGACCTGCTTGCGCCGGCAGCCATGGCGACGATCGATGCCGATGACGCTGACATGCTGGCGGGCGAGGCTTTGGTTGTCGATGACGACCAGGATCTGCAGCAGCGCTTCGAGCATGACAACAGCGAGTCTGAAAACCTGGCTGCGGAGCTTGAGGCCCTGCTGTCAGCGCCGGATAGCGGCTTGGAAACCGATGCTGCCCCCGCTGTCGATGCAGATCCGGCGGCCACGCTCGAGGCCGAGTTGTCGGCCATGGACTTCGAGGTGCCATCGACCAGCGAGCCAGTGGCTGTCGCCAAGGATGCGCCTGCAGCGGCCGAGCCGGATCCGTTCGCCGATCTGGTCATTCCCGACGACGTGCTGGCGGAGGTGCCGCAGTCTGCCGGCATAGGTGCCGCGCCGGCGGCGGGACTGGATGAGCTTCTGGCTCGCGATGTCGGCGATGCGTTGCTGGATGCGCCCGACGCAGCCGGCACGGACACGGCAGCGTCCGCCACCGTCAGTGCGCCGTCCAACTGGGCCTTGCTTGATCCCGATGCCCCGCCTTCGGCCATCCTGCCGCCGGATCCCGCGCACTCGGGCACGTTTGGCGTGCAGAAGCTGAGCGCCGCCGAATTCCTTGCGCCGGATGTGGAGCCCGTGGCGCATGGCTACGAGCCAACGCTGAGCCTGGAGCTGGTCTCGATGGAGGAGGCCGTCGCACCCAAGCCGATGGGCCCGGCGCACGAAATGCACCTGGATGAATTGCACATGGCGCTGTCGCGACTGGTGCTGACTGGCGCGGCATCCGAAGGAGCGGCCGCGGCTGCTGCGTTCTACGCTGCGCTACCGCCGGCATTGCGCGTCAGTTTTGTGCATACCCAACACCTGGGACGTGGCCAGATTGACGATGTGGTCGACAATTTGGCACGCGCCTGCGCGTTGCCCGTACGGCTTGCCGCCACGGCCGACGTGGCGCGCCCTGGTGAGGTGCTGGTGGTGCCGCGTGGCCAGCGATTGCGCCTGCACCGCGATGGCCGCGTTGAACTGACCGTCGATGCGGACATGCCGGAGGCGTCAATCGACGACAGCTTCACGATGGCGGCGGAGAACTTTGGCCGCGATGCCATCGGCATCGTGTTTCGTGGCCAGGGCGTGGATGCCGTGGCCGGCGCGCAGGCCATTCATGATCGTGGCGGCAGTGTTTGGGTGGAGGCCGGCAGCACGGATTACGCCGACATGGTCAGCGGTATTTCCGCCGAGCATCTGGACAGCTATTCGGGATCGCCGCAGGAACTGGCAGCGCATTTGATCGAGGTGTTTCCATGAGTGATCCACTGCCGCGCGAAATCCGCTGCGTGCTGGTGCCTGCCGGCGAGGTACGCATGTTGTTGCCCAACGCGTCCATTGCCGAAGTCATCCCCGACGCCACGCCGGAGCCGATAGCCGGCGCGCCGTCGTGGCTGCTTGGGCGCATTGCGTGGCGTGGCTGGCGGGTGCCGCTGGTGGCTTTCAGCCGCCTGGCTGGCGTGGGCGCGGGCGATGCCGAGCAGGTGGTGCGCGTGGCCGTACTCAAGGCGCTGGGCAGTGATTCACGCTTGCCGTTCGTGGCGTACGTGACACGGGGTTTCCCGCGACTGACCACGCTCAACGCCGAGCTGATCATCCCCACGCGCGATGGCAAACCCTTGCCCGAAGGCGTACGTGAGCACGTCTTGGTGCGTGATGACGAGGCCGTGATTCCCGACCTGGAATGGGTTGAGGCCACGGTGCTCGGCGTGCTGGAAGCGGCGGGTCTGGCCAATGTCGAAGCGCCTGCTGCGGCTGATACCGCCGTGGACGCGGACGCGAGCGCTTCCGCCGAACCGTAGCGGCGCCGACGGCAGCAAAGCTGCCGGAGCAGGTCTGCCGGTCAGCTGTCGCCGTGTACGGCCTGCAGAGCGGCCAGGGCGGCCAGTCCAGCGGTTTCAGTACGCAGGATGCGCGGCCCCAGGCGCAAGCCAGTGAATGCATGCGCGCGCAGGATGGCGCAGTCGCGATCCCCCAGTCCGCCTTCCGGTCCCACGACCAACACGCCGCCGGCCGCGGTGGGTGGCAGTTGCCTTGGCGTCAATTCAGCATCCGGCAGCAGGGCCAGCCGCCAGCCGGTGTCGCTTGGCAGGTGACTGATCCAGTCCTCGAGTGCGATTGGTGGCGCAATGTCCGGCACGCGGGCCCGACCACTTTGTTCGCTGGCGCTGATCGCCACGGCCTGCCAGTGCGCCAGCCGTTTGGCCGCGCGCTTGGCGTCCAGGCGGACCTCGGAGCGCTCGGTGACGAGCGGCGTGATGTGGGCAACACCCAGTTCGGTGGCTTTTTGCACCACCCAATCCATCTTGTCGCCGCGGGCCAGCGCCTGTGCCAGAGTCAGTTCCAGTGTCGATTCAGTGCCGGCGGCAGCTCTGGTGGCAAGGCGTACGCGCGGTCGCCGGCTGGCCTCCTGCAGGGTTGCCAGGTAATTGCAGCCGTCGCCATTGAACACGCTCAACGTGGCACCGGGTGGCAGGCGCAGCACGCGCACCACATGCTCGGCGGCGGCCGGTGGCAATTCAATTTCAGCCCCCACTGCCAGGGGCAAGTCCACGTAGATGCGGGTGGTGCGCATGCAGCAAGCTCCATCGAGGCGGACAGCATAGCGGCGCCGGCAACGTGCGCGACATGAGCTGTCGGCTGAACACGCGTTGCAAAGACGTTTGTCAGCCGTGCGCCGTTCGGTCAGGATGACGGCATCACCGTGACGGGAGGATCTCCCCATGCTTCGTCATCGTCATGTGTTACCCATCGCCGCGCTGGCCCTGCTGGCAGGCACCGGTACCGGATTGGCGCAGATGCCCGCGCCAGCGGCGGCAACCAGCGCCGTCGCGGCGACGCCGACGCCTGCGGCGCACCAAGTCATCAAGCCGGGTGACCGCTTGTGCCTGCGCCAGACCGGCAGCCGCATCCGCCAACAGGACAACCATTGCCTGGGTGTCGCCGGCCGCAGCTACAGCGGCGACGAGCTGCGCCACACCGGCGCCCCCGATACAGCGCGGGCATTGCAAATGCTGGATCCCAGCGTGCGCCGCGGGCACTGAGGTACGGTCAGTCTGCTACCGCGCGTTCGATGCCGGCGATGGCGACGTCGACCACGGCATCGATCTGCGCGGGCGTGGTCACGTACGGCAGCATGAAGTACACGACATTGCCAATGGGGCGCAGCAGCGCCTCGTGTTGCAATCCGTGCAGGTAGACGCGCAAGCCGCGGCGCTCCAATGGCGGGTAGGGGCGGCGGCTGGCGCGGTCGGCGACCAGTTCGACCGCGGTGATCATGCCCGTCTGCCGCACTTCGGCGACATGTGGATGGTCGTGCAATGGCGCCAGCCGCTGCGCCAGATGCGCTGCCAGTGCGCGGTTGCGTTCCAGCACGGGTTGCTCGCGGAAGATGGCCAGCGTCTCCAGTGCCACCCGGCACGCCAGCGGGTTGGCGGTGTAGCTGTGCGAGTGCAGGAACGCCTTGCCTTCGCTGTAGCGGGCGTAAAACGCGGCGTAGATTTGCGCTGTCGTCAGCGTGACCGATAGCGGCATGAAACCGGCTGTCAGTCCCTTGGACAGACACAGGAAATCCGGCGAGATGCGGCCTTGTTCGCAGGCAAACAGCGTGCCGGTACGACCGAAGCCGACGGCTACTTCGTCGGCAATCAAGTGGATGGCGAATTCGTCGCACAGGGCGCGCAGGCCGGTCAGATAGCTTGGGTGGTACATGCGCATGCCGCCGGCGCACTGCACCAGCGGCTCGACGATGATGGCGCAGGTTTCTTCCGCGTGGCGTTCCAGCAGTTGCCGCAGGGCCCCCAGCTGGCGCGTTGCCACTGCCTGTGCCGTTTCACCCGGCTCGCCCTGATAGGCATCGGGCGAGGGTGCGACGATGGGCGTCAGCAGCAGCGGTGCGTAGGTGTGGCGGTACAGCGCGACGTCGCTGACCGACAGCGCGCCCAGGGTTTCGCCGTGATAGCTGCCGCTCAAGGTGATGAAGCGGGTCTTGCCCGTCTGGCCGTGGTTGAGCCAGTAGTGGAAGCTCATCTTCAGAGCCACTTCCACCGCCGATGAACCGTTGTCGGCAAAGAACGCACGATCCAGGCCGGGTGGCGCCACGGCCAGCAATTGCTCGGCCAGCGCGATGGCCGGCTCGTGCGTGAGCCCGGCAAACACGACGTGTTCCAGCGTGCGGGCCTGATCGGCCAGGGCGGCGGCAATGCGCGGATTGGCGTGGCCAAACAGGTTGGTCCACCACGAGCTGATGGCGTCCAGATAGCGCCGGCCATCGGCGTCATACAGCCACGCGCCCTCGCCGCGCACGATCGGCACCATGGGGATGCTTTCGTGGTCGTGCATCTGCGTGCACGGATGCCAAAGGTGTTTCAGGTCGCGTGCGGCAAGCGCGGTGTTGCAGCGGTCGGGAGTGGTCATCCGGTTATGATCCGGCCAGCGCTGCAGGTGTCAAGTCAACTCATGCATAAATCGAAAAGTCGACGATGGTGGTGGCGAGTGTTGGTCGCGATGGCCGCGCTGGTGATTGCCGGCGTGGCCTTGGTGTGGTTTTTCCCGGCGCGCTGGGCGCTGGCCTTGATCGGCCCACGCCTGCGCGGCTTGCAGGTGAGTGGAGTCAGCGGCCTGGTATGGGATGGTCGGGCGGAGGTGGTGCGGCTGGCCGATGGCCGGATGCTTGGTGCTGCCAGCTGGCATGTGTCGCGACGCGTGTTGTGGGCCGACGCGCCGTTGCGGCTGCAGCTGGAGGGGCCACGACTCCGGCTGGATGCGAGCGTGCGTGGCCACGGCGACACCGTGGTGTGGGATGCGACGCATCTGCGTGTCGACCTGGCCATGTGGCGCCCACGCCAGTTGGCGCCGCTCGGCTTGCCGCACGGTGAATGGGATATGGATGTGGATCACGCCGTGCTGCGTTCCGGCTGGCCGCAGCAATTGCGCGCGCAGGCGTTGTGGCGCGGCGCGGTGATGGTCACGCGTCACGGGGAATTGGCGCTGGGTGATGTGGCGTTTCAGTTTTCCGCCCGTGACGGCGTGCTTGACGTGCATGTGGCCGATACCGGCACCGGTGCGTTGCAGGTTGCCGGTGATGCGCGGCTCACGCCGCTGGGCTGGCAATTCGATATGCGCCTGCGATCCCGTGGCGATGATCCCGCGTTGCGCCGCTGGCTCGCGACCCTGGGTCCGCGCGGCCCCGATGGTGCAATACGATGGCATCGTGCGGGCGGCTTGGCCGCATTGGCCGCGCCGACCGCCACCGCGTCGACGGCGGCGCGTACGCATTCGGGAGTGAAGTGATGCTTGAGCAGACTTGGGCCGCTCCGCTGCAGGCCGCGCGACAAGCCGCGGCCGTGGCGGCGGAAATACTTCGCCACTACTGGGCAGCGGGCGTAAAGGTGGAGTTCAAGGCCGACGCCACGCCGGTCACCGTGGCTGACCGCGAGGCCGAGTCGGCCATTCGCGGCATCCTGCATGCGGCCTTGCCGGAAGCTGCCATGTATGGCGAGGAGTTTGGACTGGATGGCGCGCGCGGTGGCCTGATGTGGTTGATCGATCCGCTGGACGGCACCAAGAGTTTTGTCCGCCGCACGCCGTTTTTCTCCACGCAGATTGCCTTGCTGCATGGCGACGACCTGGTGCTGGGCGTGTCCAGCGCGCCACTGTACGGCGAGACGATGTGGGCCAGCGTCGGCACCGGGGCATGGCTGGACGGCCAGCGCGTGCGCGTTGCCGACACCTGCGAGATGGCGGCGGCGTCGCTGTCGACCGGCAACCTCAAGACGCTGACGGCCGACGCGCGCTGGGCAGCGCTGGGTAGCTTGATTCGCGACAGCAATCGCATTCGTGGCTATGGCGACTTTTGCCATTACCACCTGCTGGCCCGCGGCAGTCTCGACCTGGTGCTGGAATCGGACGTCAACATTCTCGACATTGCGGCATTGGCCGTCATCGTGCGCGAGGCTGGCGGCGTATTCACTGATCTGGATGGCGCGCCGCCCGGCCTGGAGACACGCAGCGTGCTGGCCGGCACGCGTGCGATCCACGCCCAGGCCTTGCAGCGCCTGCGCGACGTGCGCTGACGCTGGTGGCCATCGGGCTAGAATGACCAGATGCACAAATTGCCGATCGTTCACGCCGTCCATGAGGTCACGACCAGCCGCTTCCTTCACGTCGATGAGCTGGACCTCGAATTTGCCAACGGTGAACGGCGCACGTACGAACGCATGCGGGCCAACGGTCCCGGCGCGGTCATCATCGTGCCGCTGCGCGACGAGGCCACGGTGCTGCTGGTGCGCGAGTACGGCGCTGGCGTCGGCCATTACGAGCTGGGTTTGCCCAAGGGCCGGCTGGAAGTGGGGGAAACGCCGCAGCAAGGTGCCAATCGCGAGCTGCAGGAGGAGGTTGGCTTTGGCGCGCGGGAGCTGACTGTCCTGCATCGCCTGTCGTTGTCGCCCTCGTACATGACGCACATGGCGCATGTCGTGCTGGCGCGCGACCTTTATCCAAGCAAGCTGGTTGGCGATGAGCCGGAACCGTTGGAGGTCGTGCCCTGGGCGCTGGCCGATCTGCACCTGCTGCTGGGGCGTGAGGACGTGACCGAAGGCCGCTCGCTGGCCGCCTTGTTCATGACGCGGGAATTTCTCGCCGGCCGGTTCCCGCACTCATGACGGATCTATTGGCGTTGGCGCGCCAGGTGGGCGTTACGGCGCGCGCTGCCGGTGCGGCGATCATGGATATTTATCGCGGCGATTTTGCCGTGCAGACCAAGGCTGACGCCTCGCCGCTGACGGCGGCGGACCTGGCTGCGCAGGGCGTGATCATGGCCGCGCTCAAGGCATTGCAGCCGGCGCTGCCAGTGGTCTCGGAAGAGAGCGCCGTCGCCGCGTGGGAGGTACGCCGGCAGTGGTCGCGGCATTGGCTGGTCGATCCGCTGGATGGCACGCGTGAGTTCGTCAAGCGCAACGGCGAGTTCAGCGTCAACATCGCCCTGATTGAAAACCACCAGAGCGTGCTTGGCGTCGTGCTGGCGCCGGTTTCGGGTGAGCTGTACGTGGCCGCACGCGGCGACGGGGCGTGGTTGCAGGCACACGACGGCGGCGACTGGCAGCACCTCCACACCCGCACGCTGGCCGCGCCGGCGGTGCTGGCCGGCAGCCGCTCGCACGGCAACTTGCCGGATGCCACGCTGCACGCCTTGCTGGGCGAGGGTTACCAGCGCGTGGCGTTGGGCTCATCGCTGAAATTCTGCCTGCTGGCGCGTGGCGTGGCCGATGTCTACCTGCGCCTTGGTGCCACCAGCGAATGGGACACGGCCGCCGCGCACTGCGTGTTGCGCGAGGCCGGTGGCGCGCTGCTGGATTTGCATGGCGCGCCACTGATCTACAACGCCAAGCCGTCACTGCTCAATCCGGAGTTCCTTGCTGTGGGCGACCCGGACGTGGATTGGCCTTCGCGCTTGCGTGAGGCGGGATTGTGAGCACGCTCGATGCCGTGGGTGCCGCGCCGTCGGTGTGGGCGCACGCACTGGCCTTGCAGCGCGCCGCCGCCACGGTGGGTTTTTCCTGGCCGTCGAACGGTCCGGTGTTCGACAAGTTGCGCGAAGAGATTGCCGAGGTGCGTGTCGAGCTGGAAAACGGCGCGGACCCGGCGCGCATGTGCGATGAAATCGGCGATGTACTGTTCGTGCTGGTCAATCTGGCACGACACACCGGCGTGGACATCGACACCGCGCTGGCCACGGCCAATGCCAAGTTCGAGCGTCGCTTCCGCGCCATGGAATGTCTGGCTGCGGCCGAGGGCGTGGACTTTGCGCGCTGTTCCCTGGCCGACCAGGAAGCGCTGTGGCAGCGCGTCAAACAGGACGAAGGCGCCCCTTGAGGCGCCTTCGGTGTGTGCATCTCCGGGTGATGGCCGCAGTCAGCCTGCTGGCGGCGTCGCGGTAGCCGGCTGCGGGGCATGACGCTGCTGCCACTGGCCGCGCATTTGTTCGCGCTGCGTACGCATCTTGGCTTCGTTGCTCAGGCTTTCGTCCAGCGCCTTGCGCAGCGTGGCCGCCGCCTGGTCGACATTGGCCGGTGCCGATTGCAATTGCGCCAGGCGCCGGTAGACGTAGTCGCGCGTGCGTGGATTCTGCGAGCGCGCCAGCACATCGTTGTAGACCTCGGCCAGCGCTTTGCTGCGGCCGCTGGCCATGTACAGTTTTTCCAGCGCGCGCAGGTTGCCAATGACTCCGCCGCGATCATGCTTGCCGGCGTGTTGCCAGTGCTGGCGCTGCATCATCATGGGGTTGTGGCCGGCCCTGGGTGCCTTGGTTTGCGTGGTCGTGGTGGGGACCGCTGATGACGAAGTGGGCGCGCTTTGCGCCAGCGCCAAGCCCATGCTGCCGGTCAACAGCAAGGCCAAAGTGGATGCAAGTACGCGGTTGCGGTTCATGCCGATCTCCTGTGGGGTTCAACGCCATAACGCGTGCCGACAAGCTGACGTTGACGGCGCACATGACGCCGTTCATGGCCGCGTCATGCGCCGTCGCCGCTGCCCCGGCGGACGATGGGCCGCCACGAAACCGCCATGAAACGGCACGGCCCGCCGTGCGGTGCCATGAAAACCGCCTCAACCTTCGCGCAGCAAGCGCATGGGCGCCGTGCGCGTGACTTTGCGCGTACCGGCCAGGCCGACCAGCATCACCACCGCGGCGGCGCCCAGCGCCGACAGGCCCAACGATCCCAGCGGTGGCCAGAATCGGTCGATGTGAAACACCGAGTGGGCCAGCCACAGCCCCGCCGCTGCCGCGCCGAAGGCGGCCGTGAGTCCGGCAATCAGGCCGAGCAGGGCAAACTCGCAGGCGGCGGCAGCCTGCAGCTGGGTCCGGCGCGCGCCGAGCGTGCGCAGCAGCGCGGCCTCGTGCCGGCGCTCGGCGGCACTGGCGGCCAATGCCGCGGCCAGCACCAGCGCGCCGGCCAGCAGGCTGAAGCCGAGGATCCAGCGTACCGCGCCGCTCACGCGATCGACGATCTCGCGCACGCGGTCCAGCAGGGAGTCGACGTCGACCAGGCTGAGGTTGCTGTAATCGCGGGAAAGCTGCGCCAACGCCCGTGCGTGGCCCTTGGGCAGGTGGAAGCTGGCCAGCCAGGTGTGCGGCAAACCTCCTGCATGTGCCGGGTCCAGCAGCAGGAAGAAATTGACGCGGAACGAGCTCCAATCAACCTGGCGGATGCTGCCGACCGTGGCGTCGATGCTGCGCTCGCCGACATCGAAACGCAGCGTGTCGCCAAGCTTGAGCGCAAACATGTCGCGCCACATGGTGTCGACCGACACCTCCGCGCGGGCGGGATTGGCGCCGGCCCAACGGCCATCGATGACGACGTTTGCCGGTGGCAGCTCGGCGGCCCACGACAGCCGCAGCTGCCGGTCGGTCCAATCTGCGGCACGCGCGTCGGCAAAATGCAGCTGGTCGATGGGCTGGCCGTTGATCGCCGTCAGTTTGCCCACGGCCAGCGGCAGCATGTTGAGCTGATCGGCGCCGATGTCGGCCAGGGTCTGGCTGAAGCCGGCGCGCTGGTCGCTCTGCAAGTTGAGCGCGAACCAGTTTGGCGTGTCGGCCGGCAATTCCTGGCGCCAGCCCTGCAGCAGCGCCGGCGCGATGATGGCCAGCACCAGCAGGGCGCACAGGCCGAGGCTGAGCGCGGTGGCCTGGATCAGGCTCAGACTGCGCCGCCGTGTCAGTGCCGCCAAGCCAAGGCGCAGCGCCGGATGCGCGCCGGGTGCGACACGGCGCGCCAGCCACAAAAGCAAGGCGGCCAGCGCCGCCGCGGCAGCAGCGACGCCAAGCAGGCTGGCGGCGAGGATGGCCGCCAGCTTGAGCGAGCTGCTCTGGCTCCAGATCAGGCCCAGCGCGACCACCGCCGGCAGGAGATACAGCGCATCGAAGCGGCGGGTGCGACGGCCCACGCTGCGCCGAAAGACAGCGACCGGCGGCACCTCGGCCAGTCGCAGCAATGGCGGCAGCGCAAAACCAAACAACACCGCCGTGCCCATGACCGCCGCTGCCAGTGCTGGCAACAGCGGCAGCGTGGTCGGCACGGTGCCGGCAAGCTCGCTGGCAAACCGCCACGCCAGTTGCGCCAGGCCAAGGGTGAGCGCCAAGCCTAACGCCGTGGCCGGCACGGCCAGCGCGCCAAAGGTGCACAGCAGCAGGCCCAATATGCGCCGCCGCGGCGTGCCCAGCGCGCGCAGCAAGGCCACCTCGTCGGCCTTGCGCCGCGCATAACGTTGCGCCGACAAGGCAATGGCGATGCCGGCCAGCAGCGCCGACAGCAAGGCGGTCAAGCGCAGGAACGCACCGGCGCGGTCAAACGCATTGCGCATGCGCTCCTGGGTTTGCTCCGGCGTAATGAGCTTGGCCCCTTGCGGCAGCACGGTGGACTGCGCCCATGCGCGCCAGGCCTGCACGGCGGCCGGTGTGCCGGCGACCAGCAGTTGATGCCGGGCGCGGCTGCCGGCGCCAAGCAGGCCGGCCTGGCGGGCATCGGCGAGACTCATCAGGGCGCGCGGCGCCAGGGCCAGCAGCTCGCCGCCGTCGGGCTGGCGCAGCAGTTCGGCGGCAATCGTCAACGGCCGTCCGCCGAGCTGCAAGGCGTCGCCGACCTTGAGGTTGAGCGCTACCAAGGCGCGGTGATCGAGATAGACCTTACCCGCCCCCGGCGCCTGGCCATCAAACGTGCGCCCGTGCGCATCGCGCAATTGCAGCGTGCCGCGCAGCGGATAGCGTGGATCGGCGGCCTCGACATCGAGCAGCTGGGTTTGCTGGTGGGCAAAGGCCACGCTGGGAAAGCCCGCGGTCTGCGTGATGCGCAAACCCTGCCGGCGCGCCACGTCGGCAAAGGCGGGTGGCAAGGGCTGCGGCGAAGCCAGGCCGATGTCGCCGCCGATCAGTTCGGCGGCGCCGGCCAGCATGCCGCGCTCGATCCGCGCTGCCAGCGTGGCGACGACGCCCAGCGCGACCACGGCCAGCACCAGCGATGCCGCCAGCGTGCGCAGTTCCGGCAGGTGCCATTCGCGGCGCAGGCTGCGCAGCGCCAGCCACAACATGTTCATGCGCGCGCGCTCGCGTCGGTGCGGATCGCGCGGCCTTCGTCCAGCGCGATGCGCCGCTCGCAGCGTGCTGCCAGCGTGGCGTCGTGCGTGACCAGCACCAGCGTGGTGTGATGGTCGCGGTTGAGTGCGAACAGCAGGTCGGCGATGTGATGCCCGGTGCGCTGGTCGAGATTGCCGGTGGGCTCGTCGGCAAACAGCACGCGCGGGTTGTGCACGAAGGCGCGCGCGATGGCCACGCGTTGTTGTTCGCCGCCTGACAGTTGCGCCGGGTGATGACGCCGACGCGACGCCAGCCCTACTGCCGAAAGCGCCTCGCGGGCGCGTTGCCGGGCATCGCGCGCACCTTCCAGCTCCAGCGGCAGCATGACGTTTTCCTCGGCCGTCAGCGCCGGCAGCAGGTGAAACGACTGGAAGACAAAGCCCACCAGCTGGCGGCGCAGATCCGCGCGCGCTTCCTCGTCCAGCTGCTCCAGCGCGTGGCCGTCCAGGCCGATGCGTCCTGTGCTGGGGGTGTCCAGCCCGGCCAGAAGGCCCAGCAGGGTGGTCTTGCCCGAGCCCGAGGCGCCGACGATGGCAAAGCTCTCGCCGACGTCGATGTGCAGGCTGACGTTGTGCAGGATGTCCAGCCGGCCCTCAGGTCCCAGTACCCACTTGCTAACATCGCAGGCCTCAAGCAGCGGAGTGGAAGCATTGCTCATGCGTGGATTCCTGTGTTGGACCTTGGGTGGGCTGCTGCTGGCCGGTAGCGTGACAGCCAGTGCGGCCACGCCGCCCACCGTGCTGGTCTTGGGCGATTCGCTGTCGGCCGCGCACAACATGCCGGTGGCCGCCGGCTGGGTGCATTTGCTGAGTGAGCGCACGGCCAAGATGGTGCCAGCGTGGCGCGTGGTCAATGCCAGCATCAGCGGCGAGACCTCGTTGAGCGCACGCCATCGCCTCGGCGCGCTGTTGCAACAGTCCCGTCCGCGCGTGCTGGTGCTGGAGCTGGGGGCCAATGACGGCCTGCGCGGCTTGCCGTTGTCGGCGCTGGGCGACAACCTGGCGGCCATGCTGGACATGGCGCATGCGGCCAAGGTGCGCGTGCTGTTGATTGGCATCGAGCTGCCGGTGAATTACGGCCCGCACTACCGCGACGGCTTGCGCGCGGTCTACACCGACCTGGCACGGCGTCACGACGTGGCACTGGTGCCGTTTTTGCTGCAGGGCGTGGCGCTGGATCCGGCGCTGATGCAGGACGACGGCCTGCATCCCACCGCGCAAGCGCAGCCGCACCTGTTGCAGACGGTCTGGCCCCGGTTGCGCCCTTTGCTGCGCGTGGATTGAAACGCATGCCGCGGCTTTGTGCCGCGGACATTCACATGCGCATCACTGCCGCCGCCGTAGTTTTCACAAATGTGAAGACCGCCACGGAGGAAGCATCATGACTGCACACGAGAAGCAGGCCGGATTGATTTTGCTGGTCGAGGACAATCGCCAGATCGCCGAAATGGTGGGCGAGTTCCTGGAACGGCTGGGGTACTCGGTGGATTACGCCGCCGATGGCGTCAGCGGGTTGCATCTGGCCGTCACCAACAGCTACGACGTCATCGTGCTGGACTTGATGCTGCCTGGCCTGGATGGCCTGGAGCTGTGCCGCAAACTGCGCAAGGAGGCAGGCAACGCCACGCCGGTGCTGATGCTGACCGCGCGCGACACGCTGGAAGACAAGCTGGTCGGGCTTGAAGCCGGCGCCGATGACTACCTGGTCAAGCCCTTTGAAGTGCGCGAGCTCGAGGCGCGGCTGCGCGCGCTGATCCGTCGCGATCGCCGGCAGGTGTCGGCCGAGGTGCTCAACGTCGGCGACATGACGCTGGACACCGCCACCCTGCGCCTGACCCGCGCCGGCCAGGAACTGACGGTCTCGCCAATTGGCCTGAAATTGCTGGCCATTCTCATGCGCGAATCGCCGCGCGTGGTCAGCCGGCGCGACATCGAGCGTGAAATCTGGGGCGACATGCTGCCCGATTCGGACACCTTGCGCTCGCACCTTTACAACCTGCGCCGCGTCATTGACAAACCCTTCCCACGCCCCCTGCTACACACCATCCACTCGGCAGGCTATCGACTCGCGGATCTGGAAGAGGAAATGGCCACGACCGCGATGAATGCCTGATTTTCCCCGCTGGCGAACGTGATGGATATGTCGACTGCTGCTGTAGCCATCGTTCGCCGCGGTGCGTTCCGGCGCCGCGTGGCCTGGGTGTTCGGGTTGCAGCTGCTGGTCATGCTGACGGCGGGCCTGCTCGGCGTGCGGGGCTTGCTGCCGGCGTGGGTGATGATCGCGGTGATGGTGTTCACCACGGCCCTGGCGTGGCTTGCCGTGCATCACGAGTGGCGCTCGGTGCGGCGATTGGCGCACATGGTCGAGGGGCTGAACCATCAGGGGCCGGACGCCACCGCGCTGCAATTGCACCGGACCTTTGCCGCTGCGGATGCCGACGTGGCGGCGCTGGCGTCGGCATTGCAGGATTTTGCCGGGCGCATTGCGCAATACACGCAGCGCGAGCGCAGCTTCACCCGTGACGCCAGCCACGAGCTGCGCAGTCCGCTGACCGTCATCAAGATGTCGGTCGACATGCTGATCGACGAAACCGATTGGCACCGATTCGGCCAGCGCTCGGTGCGCCGCATTCGCCGCGCCAGCCGCGAGATGGAGTCGCTGGTCGAGGCGTTGCTGGTGCTCGCGCGCGAACCGGGCGAGTACGCCGACGAGCGATTTGTCGTCAACGACCTGTTGCGCGCCGAACTGGATTCGGCCCGCGAACTGCTGGCCGGACGACCCATCGAGCTGCAGCTGGAGGAATCCGCGCGTTACGCGCTCAGCGGCTCGCCGCGTGCGTTCTCCGTCTTGTGCTGGCAACTGATCCGCAACGCATGCCAGCAGGTCGACTCCGGCCGCGTGCTGGTCTGCGTTGCGCCGGGTCGGGTGACCGTGAGCAACCACGACGCCTCGGCAACGTGGGTGCCGGCCGGGCCGGGCCCGTACCGGCTGCGTGGCAGTGGCCGGCACGGGTTCGACATGGCCATCGCCCGGCGCATCAGCGACCGCTTCAACTGGCCGCTGGAGCTGCAGACGCTGGAAGGACAGCGCGACGTGGCCCGCATCCGCCTGCCCCGGACCCTGCCGGCTGAAGCGGCCGCGCCAGCGCCAATGACGATGCGGCGCTGAGTGTTGAAACCCCGGCGAGGTTTCAGCCAGCCAGTGCCGGGTCCACGGCAAATTCGCAGCCCGTGCGTTTTTTCACGTCATCCAGGCTGACGCCGGGGTTGAGCTCGATCAGGGTCAGTCCCTGGCCCTTGGCCACCTTGAACACGCACAGGTCGGTGATGACCAGATCCACCACCTGCTTGCCGGTCAACGGCAGGTCGCAGGCGGCCTTGATCTTGGGCGAGCCGTCCTTCGCGTTGTGCTCCATCAGCACCACCACGCGCTTGACGCCGCTGACCAGGTCCATCGCGCCGCCCGGCCCCTTGACCATCTTGCCCGGCACCATCCAGTTGGCGAGATCACCGGTGGCGGACACCTCCATGCCGCCGAGGATGGACAGGTCGATATGCCCGCCGCGGATCATGGCAAACGAATCGGCGCTGGAGAAAAACGCCGAGCCGGGCAGGGTGGTGATGGTCTGCTTGCCGGCGTTGATGAGGTCGGCGTCCACCTGCTCCTCGGTCGGGAACGGGCCAATGCCGAGCAGGCCGTTTTCCGATTGCAAGGTGACATTGACGTTGGCCGGGATGTAGTTGGCCACCAGCGTCGGGATGCCGATGCCGAGGTTGACGTAATAGCCGTCGCGCAGTTCCTTGGCCGCGCGCTGCGCCATGGCGATGCGCGTTGGATTGGCCTTGCCGGCGTGCTGGCCGGCAATGGTGCGGATCTCGATGCGCTTCTCGTACTTCGCCCCCTGCACGATGCGGTCGACGTAGATGCCCGGCACGTGGATGTTGTTGGGATCCAGCTCGCCCACTGGCACCAGATGCTCCACCTCGGCCACGCAGACCTTGCCGCAGGTGGCGATCATCGGGTTGAAGTTGCGTGCCGTTTCGCGGAACACCAGGTTGCCGGCGGCGTCGCCCTTCCACGCCTTGACGATGGACAGGTCGGAATGGATGGCCTCTTCCAGCACGTATTCGCGCCCGCCGAACATCTTGGTTTCCTTGCCCTCGGCCAGCTTGGTGCCGAACGAGGTGCGCGTGTAGAAGCCGGGAATGCCGGCGCCGCCGGCGCGCAGCTTCTCGGCCAGCGTGCCCTGTGGGGTCAGGTGCAGCTCCAGTTCGCCGGCCAGCGTCTGCCGCTCAAACTCCTTGTTCTCGCCGACGTAGGACGCGTACACGCGCTTGACCTGGTGAGTCTTGAGCAGCGGCCCCATGCCGAAATCATCGACGCCGGCGTTGTTGCCGACGATGGTCAGGTCCTTCGTACCGGCCTTGAGCAGCGCGTCTATCAGGTTTTCCGGGATGCCGCACAGGCCAAAGCCACCGGCGGCGATGGTCATGCCGTCGAACAGCACACCTTCGAGAGCCTGCGTCGAGCTTGAGTAAACCTTGTCCATCGTCACATCCGCCAGCAAAGGAAACAGCTTGCAAGGATACGACGGATTGCCGGTTGACGGCCTGGTACCAAGGTCGCATCGCCATTGCCGGCGTGCATCGTGGCCCGGCTTGGCTGTTGATCGAGGTTGCCTCGGGGTGCCCGTGCCCGCCGCTATACTCGACGCGCCCGCGTCGGAGAATTGCCGTGAAGTTGCCCGTTTTGCTTGTTGCCTTCGCTGCCTTGGGACTGACTGCCATGAGCCATGCTGCCGTGCCGCCCGTGCTGGCCATCCATGGTGGCGCGGGAGTCATCACCCGCGAGATGACACCGGTCAAGGAGAAGGCGGTGCGGGCGGCGCTGACACAGGCCTTGCAAAAGGGCTATGCGCAGCTCAAGGCCGGCAAGTCGTCGCTGACCGCGGTGACCGCCGCCATCACCGTGCTGGAGGATGATCCCAACTTCAACGCCGGCAAGGGCGCGGTGTTCACGCACGATGGCCATAACGAGCTGGATGCGGCGATCATGGATGGCAATACGCTGCGTGCCGGCGCGGTGGCTGGGGTGCAGCGCATTCGCAACCCGATTCTCCTGGCGCGGGCGGTCATGGAGCAGTCGCCGCATGTAATGCTGGCTGGCGCCGGGGCCGAGGCCTTCGCACAAAGCATCGGCATGGCGCTGGTCGATCCGTCCTATTTCCGTACCGAGGCGCGCTGGCAGCAGCTGCAAAAGGCGCTGAAGGAAGACGCCGCCAAGCAGCCGCATGCAGACGTCGAGACGGCCAAACACTTTGGCACGGTCGGCGCGGTGGCGCTGGATACGCAAGGCCATCTGGCGGCCGGCACCTCCACCGGCGGCATGACCGACAAGCGCTGGGGCCGCATCGGCGATTCACCGATCATTGGTGCCGGCACCTACGCCAACAGCGACTGCGCCGTATCCGGCACGGGCTGGGGCGAGTACTACATCCGCACCGTCGCCGCCCATGCCATCTGCATGCGCGTGTCGCAGATGCGCATTCCGCTCAAGCGGGCGGCAGCGGTGGTCATCAACCAGGAAATCCCCGCGCTGGGCGGCAACGGCGGCGCCATCGCGCTGGACGCGCAGGGCCATATCGCCATGCCGTTCAACACCGACGGCATGTTCCGCGGCTGGATCGGCGCCGACGGCGTCGCGCATGTGGCCATCTATGGCGACGAAGACGACGGCACCGTCGAGACGCCCGTGCCGCCTGCCGAGAGTGACAGCGACGCCCTGTAGCGCAGACGCCGCCCGCGCTACAGCAGCTTTTGCAGTTGCGCGGGGGTGAGTTCGCCGCTGAGGCCAAGGCGGCTGCCGTCGGCACGGATCAGCATGACGCGCGGGGTCTCGCCGCCCCACTTGGGATCAAGCAGGAAATTGATGCGCTCGGGCGTGGCGTCGGCGTAGGCGCGTGCGGGGTAGCCGGCCATTCCCGCCTGGCGCAGGCGCGCGGTGATGGCGTCGCGCAGGTCGATGTTGTCGGTGGTGACGGTGACCAGCGACAGCGCCTTGGGGTGTGCCCGCTGCAATGTGGCCAAGGCTTGCAGGTTGGGTTCGCAGTAGGCGCAGTCCAGTGCCCATACGGCAATCATGCGTGCGCCGTGGGCGGGTGGCTGCAGCAAGGCCGGCACGTCGGCAGCCGTCAACGGTTGCAGCGATTGCGCACCGGCCAATGCCGGGCAGGCTAGGACCAGGGCGAGCAGCCAGGTTTTCATGGCTGGACTCCGACCGGGATCAGCCGGAAGCCGCCGGCAGTATTCCAGGCGGCAAAGACGTGCCCGGACTTTTGCAGCAGCTGCGGCGAGCCGACGGCATCCTGGCTGCGGGCGAGGGTGCGTGCGGCGTCAAAATGCACGCCGTTGTCGGTGGAGGTGCGCGCCATCAAGGCCGTGCCATCGGCGCTGACCTGGTTCCACACCACCCACACGGTGTGGCCGGCAACCGCCACGTCGGCATGGCTGGCACCACTGGTGGCGATCACTTGCAGGTGGCTTGGCGCGTGGCCGGGCTGCAGCTGGCCGTAATGGATGGTTGGCCCGTTCTTGGCCTCGTACCACACGGCATGGCGCGTGCCGTCGTTGCCGATGGCCAGCCCGGGCCCGTGGTGCGGGCAACCGGCGATGTGCCAGTCGCTGAAAGTGGCGCGCTCGGCAGGTGCCGTCGTGCCGTCCGTGCGCAGCACGGCGTAGGCGTGATCGCGGATGTTGTCGCCGTAGACGCCACGGAAGAACGCGCCAATGCTGCCGTCCGGTGCGCGTGCCAGGGCGATGCGGCAGCACTCGCAGCTGTGGTCGACCAGCTTGCGCTCGGCAACGAAGGTGGCGCCGCCGTCATCCGACCAGTTGTAGTAGATCGCCGCGCCGAGGTAAGGCTCGTTCTTGGCGGTGGCTGCTTCCAGGTCGCGCTTGTCGATCCAGGCCATGACGATGCGGCCCTTGCCGTCCACGGCCATGGCGTCGAAGCGATGGGTGATTTCGGCCCGGTCGTGCTGCACGGTCAGTGGCGCATCGAAGTGCACGCCGCCATCGCGCGAGCGGGCAAAGCGCACGAAGCCGGTGTACGGCTTGGCGCGCGGCTGTGACCAGCTGACGTAGAGTTCGCCCGCCGGGCCGAAGGCGATCTTGGGGCGGTTTTCGCCTTCCGTGTAGATGCGCTCGGCCTGGGCGTTGACGATGGTCGGCACGCTGAAGCTGGCGCTGTCGTCGGTGGAGCGGCGCACGCGGATGTGGCCGTCGCGCGCGTCCACCACCCACAGTGTGCCGTGGCTGTCGAACGCCGCGCTGGCGCCGAGCGCTGGGGCGTGGCCGGTGGACATGGCCATGCCCTCGTGGGCCATGCCCTCGTGAGCCAGGGCGGCCAGCGGCAGCAGCAGGCAGGACAGGGCAATCAACCAATGGCGCATGACGACTCCTCGATGGCGTGCGTGTTGGCGCGGACGGCACACCTGCGGCGCGGCTGGCGCAGACCGTTCACAGGTCCCAGCCCAGCTTGGCCAGCCAGGTGCGGCCGGCATAGGGATGGTAGACCCAGTATTTCCGGTTGTTCAGATTGTCGACACCAAGGCTGGCCGACCAACCCGGCGCAAAGGCCCAGCGTACAGTGGCGTCGGCGACGGTGAAAGCGCTGACCGCGCCGTACGTGTCGACGAAATCACGATTGTCCAGCGTGCCGTACTGGCGGCCGGAATGGCGGATGCCGATGCTGGCGTTCCAGTCCGGCGCAAAGCGGTAGTCAGCCAGCACGCTGGCGCGCAGCTTGGGAATGCGGGGAAAGGCCTTGCCCTCGGCCGGAGCAAATTGCTGGTCGCGCAAGGTGCGGGCCTGGGTGAGGGCGAGGCTGGCCTGGAGGTCCAGCCCCTGCAGGCCTACGTCGTTCAGCGTCAGTGCCGTCTCGATGCCGCGGATGCGCACCTTGTCGATGTTCTGCACGCTGGTGACGGTGGGCGTGGTGGTGATGTCGGTTTGCGTGTACAGCGAGTTGGCAATGTGATCGGCAAACAACGACACGCGCCAGTGCCCGCGTCCGCTGTCGCGGTTGAGCGTGAGGTCGGTGGAGTGGTCGATCTCGGGCCGCAGGTCAGGGTTGTTGTTGACGATGGCGTTGGCCGAGAGCGTGCCCTGGAACAGCTCGGTGACCGTCGGATAGCGCACTGCCTTGCCGTGGGCCAGCCGCAGTCCCCAGCCATCGGCAAAATCCCAGTTGAGGGCCAGCTTGGGCGAGACGTCGGTGCGCTGCCGGTCGGCATACGCGACCGTGATATCGGCGTCGCCGCGACGGCCGCCATAGGCGCGCCATTGTTCCAGCCGTGCGCCGGTGGTGAGCGCCCAGGCGTCGGCAAAGCTCCATACGTCCTGCACATACAACGCACGGGTTTGCGTGCGCCCGTCGAAGCGGCCGGTCAGCGCGCCATCGGCCACGCCGCGCCAGTGACTGGCTGCGCGCGCGTGGCTGTCCAGCACGTAGCGGTCGGCATGCACGCCGGCGTACAGCATGTGCGTCTCCGACAGCGGCCCGGAACTGCGCAGGTCCAGCGTGCCCCAGCCTGATCCGGAACGATCGGCGATGCTTCCAGTGTCGGCGCCGGATCCCGCCGCGCTATCGGCCGTGGCGGTGCGCGAGCGGGCCAGGTCGTAGGCGCTGGCGACGGCAGTCCAGCGCCAGCCATTGTCCAGGCGACCATTGAACTCGGCGCCGTACAGCACATGCGTGTCCTCGGCGGCACTTGGCGCCAGGCCGCTGGCGGGCAGCGTCCATACCGCGTCGTGGCTGGCAATCACGCCATCGGTTACCACGCTGCCGGTGGCGTCACGCAGCCGACTGGTGGTCGTGTCGTCGGCACGGTTGTGCCACCAGCCCAGCGTGAACAGGGCGTCGACGCGCGGGCCAAGGTCGGCGCCGACTTTCAGCTTGCCCTGGGTTTGCGTGGTGTGTTCGATGCTGTTGGCGCCGTACACCAGGCGCGGCGCGCCGTTGGGGTTGCGGTCAAGCACGGCGCCCGTGACCGGCACCGCTGTCGCCGCGTTGCCGCCGGGGCGGGCGGTGGCGTATTGCATCGGCTGGCCGTGGTTGTCGAGCCGCGAGACCTCCAGCAGCCAGCTCCAGCGACCGCGCTTGTCGCCCAGCGTGGCGGCTGCTTGCTGGCCGTTGTAATGGCCGCCGCTGCCATAGGCATCGGCAAAGTCCTGGCTGAAAACCTGCATGCTGGCGCTGGCCGTGAGCTTGGTCGGCAGCAGGGTGTGGATCAGCACCGTGGTGCCCATCGAATTGCCCGGATACAGCGCAGAGTAGGGGCCGTACAGCACATCGACCGCACCGATTTCCTGCGGCGCCACCATGCCCCAGCGTGGCGCGCCGTCATAGCCGTTGGTCATCAGGTTGGACAGCAGCAGGCCGTCGGCATACACCAGCGAGCGCGCGCTTTGCAGCGTGCCGGCATTGCGGCCGCTGATGACGGCATTGGGGTCGCCGATATAGCGTTTGCGCACCTGCATGTTGGGTGCGTATTTCAGTGCGTCGCTGCTGTCGGTGACGTTGCGGTGGTCCAGTTCGGCACGCGTGACGTGCATTTTGACGCTGGGCGTATCGACCACCTGGATGTCGCTGGCGTGGACGGAGACGGCAGGGAAGGTTTTTGTGGCGGCCGGGGCCGGTTCCGTGGCTTGCGCAATGCTGGCGAGGATGAGGGCGATGGCGGCGCTTGAGGTGCGCAGCAGTGCTTTCAAGACAAACTCTCGAGGTGGGTTCAGGGTTGACACGAGGATAAACCCCGCACGGCGTGCCTCTGGCGTGACGCGTTGTCGCAGGCCGCAATGGATGCTCCTCGTGCAGGGGGGCCACTTGTGGGCGACGCTGTGCAACACAGGGAGTCACCAAGACATCGCCCGCAAGTGGGCTCCTATCGGCGGCAGCGACCATCAGGAGATAGGATGCGATGGCACCGAAAAGGTGCCGGCAGCGAACGTCAGGCGTCGGGTGTGGGGCGTTCGCGCACCGGGTGCTTGCTCAACTTGCGTTGCAGCGTGCGCCGGTGCATGCCGAGGCGGCGTGCGGTGGCGGAGATGTTGCCGTCGCATTCGGTCAGTACGCGCTGGATGTGTTCCCACTCCAGCCGCCGCAGCGCCAGGGGTTGCTCGGGGGCTTCCGGCGGCTCGCTGATCTCGGTTTCGTTGTCGCCGTCGAGCAGGGCGCGCACCACGGCATCGGCGTCCACCGGCTTGGCCAGGTAGTCGTGCGCACCGCGTTTGATGGCCTCGACCGCGGTGGCAATCGAGGCGTAGCCGGTCAGCAGCAGGACACGCAGGTCGGGCACCAACGTGTGCAGCTCCGGGATCAGCCGCAAGCCGTTTTCCTCGCCGATCTTGAGATCCAGCACGCAGTAGCGCGGGCGCTGCTGGCGGGTCAGGGCGCGCGCCTGCGCCAGGGTGCTGGCGGTGATGACGCGAAAGCCGCGCGAGGTCAAGGCACGCGCCAGCACGCGGATGAAAGTGGCGTCGTCATCCACCAGCAGCAGTGGGCGCGCGTTGGCGTCCGCGGGCAGTTCAGTCATCGAAGGTTTCCTCGTGCAGCGGAGTAACGGCAAGGCGCCGCCCATTTTGCCGCAATGGCCGGTCGGCGCGTGCGCCGCTCATCGCACGTCGGTATTGCGGACAGCCACCATGGTCAGCGGCAGGCGCAGCTGGACTTGTGCGCCGTGATTGGTGTTGCGCGTGACCAGTTCGCCGTTCAGCCGTTCGGCGGTGGCTTCCGCCAAGGCCAGGCCGATGCCGAGACCAGCCTGCTTGCGCGTGTGGCCCAGCGCGGTCAGCCCGCCGGTGGTTTCCAGTCCGGGGCCGTGATCGCACACGCACAGTTGCAGCCAGCCGGCGTCGCTGGTGACTTCCAGCGCCACCGCGTGCGACTCGCGGCTGGCCGAGGCGTCGGCGGCGTTGTTGAGCAGGTTGATCAGCGCATGACGCAGCCCCGGCGGCGTGTTGAGCAGGGTCTGCGCGGCAGCCGGGGCCAGTTCCACCGTCAATTCCGCCTCCGGGCGCAACAGCTGGAAGCGTTCCAGGCAGCCGTGGATGAATTGCGCCACGGTGAGGCGCTGGGTTTCCTGTGACAGCTGGGCTTTGCCGAAGGCCACCATCTCGCGCAGGATGGTGCGGCAGCGATCGACCTGATCTTCCAGCAGGCAGAGGTCTTCAATCAGCGGCGCGTCGGCGGCACGCTCGCGACGCAGTTCCGGCAGCAGCGTGCGCATGGTCGACAGCGGCGTGTTGAGTTCGTGCGCCGCGCCGGCTGCCTGGGTGGCGATGGCCAGGATGCCTTCGTCGCGCAGCGCCCGCTCGCGCACGCGCTGGATTTCCAGCTGCTGCGCGCGCAGTACATAGGCCAGGCGGTTGATGAAAAATCCCAGCAGCACCGCGGCAATGATGAAGTTCACCGCCATGCCGCCGACGTGCACGTAGAAGTTGTCCTCCGGCAGCGGCACGTACCAGATCATCAACAGCAGGTAGGCCAGTGCCGCCAGCGCGGATACCGATAGCAGCGCCCACACGGACAACGCGGCCGCACTGAGCGCGATGGGCACCAGCAGCAGCGTGATGAACGGATTGCTGGCGCCGCCGGTGAAATACAACAGGTAACCGAGGACCAGCGTGTCCACCGTGATGTGACTGACGGTCTCCCACTCGTGCACCGGCCAGCTTTGGCGCAGCCGCCACGCGGCAAAGGCGGCAAACACCGCCAGCACGCCGATGCCCAGCAGCAACGGCAGCAACGGGATGGCCAGGTCCATCCACCACGCGCACACCAGCACCGCGATGCTTTGCCCGGCAATGGCGCACAGGCGCAGCCAGGCCAGCGTGCGCGTCAGTGCAAACGGGCCGATGCGGGGCCGTGGTGCGGGCCGATGCTCAGGCATGGCGGTTGCTGGCGGCGCCCGGTTCACGTCGCACGTGGGCGGGTTGAACCGGGCGCCGCGGCGTCATTGCTCCGTGCCGATCGTGGGCAAGGCGTTGCCGTTGCCGTTGCCGTTGTGTGCGTGATGCTCGGCCGAGAGCTTTTTCATCAGTGGCAGCACGGCCAATGCGATCAAGGTGCACACGATGCCGGCCGTGCCCAGCCAGAAGAACAGGTTGGTGTAGATCGGCATGGTCAGGATCGGGTCGGTCACGTCCTGCGGCACGCTGGCGTAGTTGGCAACCACGCCGCCCAGGTATTGCGAGATGCCCGAGGCGACGTAGTAGGCGCCCATCATGAAGCCGCCCATGCGCGCCGGCACGTAGCGGGCGATCATCGCCAGGCCCAGGCCGCTGACCAGCAGCTCGCCCAGCGACGATGCGCCGTAGCCCCAGACCATGAGCCAAGAGGTGGTCTTGCCCGGCATGGTGGTGAAGTGCGCGGCGGCGCTGTAGATGAAGAAGCCCGCGGCCACCGCGGCAAAACCCAGCGCAAACTTGCCGGCAATGGGAATGTCTTTGCCCTTCTTGCCCGCGTGCGTGTAGAGATAGGCCAGCGGCAGGCTGAGCAGCATGATCCAGATCGGGTTGAACGACTGGAACTGCGCCGGCTTCCAGTCCCACAAGTGCAGGCCGAAGAGGTCGAAACTCGGATCGACGTTGCGCAACGCAAACAGGTTGAGCGAGGTCGACATCTGCTGGTAGAAGATGAAGAAGAACATGGTCTGGATCGTCAGCACCAGCGCCGCGATCAAGCCGGCGCGTTCATTGCGCTGGCTGTTGCGGATGAGATAGGCAAAGATGCCCAGCACCACCACGCCGGCGGTGTAGACGAAGATGCGCGCCACGTCCTCGTACTGCAGCACCAGCGCCGAGGCAAACACGGTGACCACGCCGAGGCCAAGCACGGCCAGCAGCTTGCCCATGTGTACCGGCTTCTCATCCGGCGCCGAGCCGATCGCGCTGAGCGTGTTGCGCATGACGAAGTAATTGGCCAGGCCGACCAGCAACCCGGCGGCGCACACGCCAAATGCCGCATGCCAACCTAGCTCGCTGCCGTAGTGCAGGTTGACGTAATCCTTGATCCACGGCGTCAGCAGCATGGACGCGGTGGAACCGATGTTCACCGCCATGTAGTAAATGGTGAAGGCGCTGTCGATGCGCGAGTCGTCACCCTCGTAAATCTTGCGTACCAGGTTGCCGGCGTTGGCCTTGAACAGGCCATTGCCGACCACGATCACGCCCAGCGAGCAGAACAGGAACCACACGTTGTGGCCCGGCACGGTCATCAGGCCGTAGCCGATGGCGAGGATCACGGCACCCAGCAGCATGGTGCGGCGCGTGCCCAGCACACGGTCGCCAATCCAGCCGCCAATGGCCGGTGCCACGTAGATCAGCGCCGCTGCCGCACTCCACGTCAGGTTGGCGCGCTCGTCGGAGAACCCCAGGCGCTGCACCATGTAGTACACGATGAGCGCTTGCATGCCGTAATAGCCGAAGCGCTCCCACATCTCGATGAGGAAGACGGTGCTGAAAGATCGCGTTTGTGAGTGAGGCGGATTCTGGGTGGTCATGGAGTTTCCGTGTGGAGTGCAAACCACGGCAATGCCTGGGCATCGCCTGCCGAATGCGACCCTGAACGGGCCACAACCGACGCAGCGTAACGCATCATTGGCTGATCTGTGACGTGCGGGTGCAGCATGGGATCGGTCGCAATGGGCGTCGCGGCTGCGTGTTGCGGCGTATGCGATGATGCGCGGCACGCTTCACGTTGGCGTCGTGGTGGCGCGCGCGGACGCGGGGGTGGCGGTGCGCCAACATGGCGTCGGCCTGCCGGGCCGCGGCGATGACAAGCAGAGCAGGGCGAAGACATGGCAGCTGGTGGTTTCCGTGGTCCCAGGCAGACCTGGGCCGCGTTCATTTGGTCGATGAAAGGATTGCGTGCGGCGTGGCGGCACGAGGCGTCATTCCGCCTGGAGGCCAGTATTGCCGTCGTCGCGCTGCCGCTGGGTTTGTGGCTTGGCGATGGCGCGCTGGAAAAGATCGCGCTGATCACCGCGCCACTGCTGGTGCTGTCGGCCGAGCTGCTCAACTCCGCCATTGAGGCGGTCGTCGACAAGGTCAGCCCCGAGTTCAACGAGCTGGCTGGCCGCGCCAAGGACATGGGGTCGGCGGCGGTGTTCGTGCTGCTGGTGTTGACTGCCGTCACCTGGGCGCTGGTGCTGGCGCCGCGCTGGCTTTGAGAGCGGCGGGGCGTCGTCGCTACGTACCCGGCTTGAGGCATGCTTGACGGCGTCGGAAAGCCAGTGCAATCGCCGGCGGCAGCGCGAATGTCTGGTGTGGTGCCGTCCCGTCAAATCACGCGGACGGCCTGTCTCGCTGGGGAGGCGACCGTTACACTTGGTCTTTTGTGGCCGCATATGCCGATGACCCAGCCTTACGTCGTTGCCATCGATCCGGTTGCCTTCAGCCTCGGGCCGGTGCAGGTGCATTGGTATGGCCTGATGTACCTGGCCGGGTTCTTCCTGGTGGCGGTGCTGGGGGAGTACCGGCGGCGCCACGGCCGACTGCCGGCCACGCGCGAGGCGCTGAGCGACCTGTTTTTCTACGGCATGCTGGGCGTGATCGTCGGTGGCCGCGTGTGGTACATGCTGTTTTATTACGCTGGCGGCCTGCACTGGATCTGGACCGAGCCGCTGGCGTTGTTCAGGGTGTGGGACGGCGGCATGAGTTTCCACGGTGGCCTGCTTGGCGTGCTGGCGGCCAGCTGGTGGTGGTCGCGCCGCCAGCACCTGCATTTTTTCGACACCATGGATTTTGTCGCGCCGCTGGTGCCGCTGGGCCTGGGCCTGGGCCGGCTGGGCAATTTCATCAACGGCGAACTGTGGGGCAAGCCGACGACGCAGGCCTGGGGCATGGTGTTTCCGCAGGCACGGGCCGAGGATTTGGCGCTGGCTGCCGGCGACCCGTCGTTCATGGCCCGCCTGCAGGCTTTTGGCGGGCTGCCGCGCCACCCTTCGCAGCTGTACGAGATGCTGCTTGAAGGCGTGGTGCTGTTTGTCGTCATCTGGCTGGTTTCTGCCAGGCCGCAACCGCGCTACCGGGTGTGCGGATTGTTTGCGCTGCTGTATGGCGTGTTTCGTTTTGCCGTGGAGTTCGTACGCGTGCCCGACCCGCAGCTGGGCTACCTGGCGTGGGGCTGGGTGACGATGGGGCAGCTGCAATCGCTGCCGCTGATTGCCGTGGGCGTGTGGCTGCTGGTGTTGTCGCGCCGCGCGCCAACCTTGCCGCTGGCCAAGGAGGTTGCCGATGCAGGCCTATCTTGATTTGCTGCGCCACGTGCTGGAGCACGGCACACCCAAGGCCGACCGCACCGGCACCGGCACGCGCAGCGTGTTTGGCCATCAGATGCGCTTTGACTTGAATGCCGGCTTCCCGTTGGTCACGACCAAGAAGCTGCACATCAAATCCATCGTGCATGAGCTGATCTGGTTCCTGCGCGGCGACACCAACATTGCCTATCTGCGCGAACATGGCGTGCGCATCTGGGACGAGTGGGCCGATGCCAACGGCGATCTCGGCCCGGTCTACGGCCGGCAATGGCGTGCCTGGCCGACGGCGGGCGGTGGCGTGGTCGACCAGATGGCGTGGGTGGTCAACGAGATCAAGACCCACCCCGATTCACGCCGGCTGGTGGTCAGCGCCTGGAATGTCGGCGAATTGCCGAAGATGGCCTTGCAGCCCTGCCACGTCCTGTTCCAGTTTTACGTGGCCGATGGCCGGCTGAGCTGCCAGCTGTACCAGCGCTCGGGCGATATTTTTCTTGGCGTGCCGTTCAACATCGCCAGCTACGCCTTGCTCACGCACATGATTGCGCAGGTGTGCGGTCTGGGCGTGGGCGATTTCGTGCACACGCTGGGCGATGCGCACCTGTACAACAACCACGTCGAGCAGGCGCGATTGCAGCTGACGCGCCTGCCGCGCCCGCTGCCGCAGCTGGTGCTCAATCCGCAGGTCCATTCACTCTTCGATTTCCAATATGCCGACATCGGCGTGGAAAACTACGACCCCTGGCCGGCCATCAAGGCGCCGGTGGCGGTGTGACGTCCTTGCACCCGTGCACGCAGCGGAAGTACGCCGTGCTGCGCGGGTAGTCGATGGTCATCGCGAAGTGGTTGAACACGTTGGCGCCCACTGCGCCTTCCACCCGTTTGTCCATGTAGCTCGACATGACGTCATGGAAGTTGGTATCCGGCCGCTCGGTAAACCACACCGGGCCAACCGACCAGCCGGCAATCCGCACGGCTGGCACCTCGATCAGCCGTGCCATGAAACGGGGTGCAAGCAAATCATCGCCCTGTTCCACCACGCGCCAGTCCGGGTGCGCCCGATGCCAGTGTTCCAGCATGCTGGTGGTGATGTAGCTGGTGACACCGGTGCCGTTGACTGTGGGCGTGCCGCTGGCTGCTACGCCTTCAGCGGTGGGGTGCGCAGTGGCGCCGGTGTCCAGCAGCATGTCCAGTGGCTCACCATCGACGTGGATGACGATGCGCGGGAAACCCGATGCCAGCCCGCCCTCGGCATTGCGCGGAAAACCCAGCATGATGGCGTGGGCGGATGGATCGGGATGCCACGCCGTGCCTTCCAGCAACAGTCGCTGGTTGGGATAGTCGAACGTCCAGACGCGGCCGGGCAGGTAGCCGGCGCCGAGCTGGCCGTCGCTGCCGGTGGCGCGCTCGTTCACCAGCACCACGTCGCCGCAGGGGCCGGGCAACGGCGGCGGCAGGCTGTGACCGGGGCGGTAATCGGGCAGCGGCGCCACCGTGAGGTGTGCGTCGCCTATCGCGCAAGCGGTGGGCGTGAGGTGTAGTCGTTGGACGGCGGCACCGCTCAGCCAGTACAGACCCGAGCCGCCACCGCCACCCGTATCGACGAGCAACCGGAGATGCTCGCCGGCGGTGGTTTCCGGCGTGGCGTAATAGTGTCCGGCCTCGTAGGTGGTAGGCAGTGTCCGTGCATTGGCTGGAGCGGGATGGGCCGTGCCGGCGACAAGGCCGATGGCCGCGATCAGAGGCATCAACATGATTGACGTTCCTCAGTAGAATGAGTCGTCAGCGTAACGGCCCCGCAAGCGGTTGCCATGCGCCGGTCGTCATCCCGTTACCGTTATTTGGAGTGTTCATGGCTATTTCGCTGGTTGCGGCGCTCGACGAAAATTTCGCCATCGGCCGAGGCGGCCAATTGCCGTGGCACTTGCCGGATGACTTGCGCTGGTTCAAGCACCTGACCGTGGGCAAGCGCGTGCTGATGGGGTACAACACGGCCATTTCCATCGGTCGTGCGCTGCCGGATCGCACCAACGTGGTGTTGACGCGCCGGCACGATGCGCCGTATCCAGGGCAGGAGACCGTGCGCTCGTTGCCGGAAGCCATTGGCGACGACGAGAGCATCGAGCTGATGGTGATTGGCGGTGCGATGGTGTTTGCCGAAGCCTTGCCACGGGCACGGCGCCTGTACCTGACCATGGTGGCTACGGTCATCCATGGCGCGGATGCTTTTTTCCCCGGCGTCGATTTCAGCGAATGGACGGAGCTTTCACGCGTCAACCATGCCGCTGACGCCGCGCACGCCTACGCATTTGACCGGGTGGAATACCTGCGCAAGAGCTGAGGTGCCGTGAATTTTCCAACTGCTCGGTCCGGCCACGAAGGGCTGGATGTGGATCGGTCGCGCAAGGGGTTGATCCACGTGGACACGCGCGGACTCGCGCCGGATGCACGGCAGGATCGTCACCCGGCAAGTGCCACGGTTCGTGGGAGCTGAGGCGATGGTCACGCCGCGCACTGGCGTCATGCATGTACTGGCTGGCGTCCTGTTGGATGCCGATGGCCGCGTGCTGCTGGCGCAGCGTCCGCCGGGCAAGCAGCTGGCGGGATTGTGGGAGTTTCCCGGCGGCAAGCGCGAGGTTGGCGAGACGCCGTGGCAGGCATTGGCGCGTGAGCTGCGGGAGGAGCTGGATATTGGCGTGCAGCGGGCCGAGCCGTTCGTCGCCATCCCGTGGCGGCATGCGCAGTGTGATCTGCTGCTGGATGTGTGGCGCGTACTGGCGTGGGATGGCGATCCGCGCTCGGCGGAGGGTCAGGCCTTGCAGTGGGCCATGCCAGCCCAGGTCGAGGTGACGATACTGGCCGGCGCCGATCAACTGGTGCTGCGGGCGCTGCTGCGCGCGTAGCGGGCGCGGCTCAGGGCGCGCGTTTGCCCGCGGCCAGTTCCAGATACTTTCGATGCAAGGCCAGCACCGTGGCGTCGAGCGCGCTTTCGTCGCCGCTGTTGTCGATCACGTCGTCAGCCGCTGCCAGTCGTGCGGTCCGCGTCGCCTGCTGCGCCAGCATGCGCTGCGCCAGGGCGGCGTCGGTACCGTCGCGTGCCATCAGCCGGGCAAGCTGTGTGGCCTCGGGGACGTCGACCACCAGCACGCGGTCGACCCAGCGGTAGTGCGCCAGGTTTTCCACCAGCAGCGGGATGGCAAGCAGGCAATACGGCAAATGATCCGCTTGCGCGCGCTCGCGCAGCCAGTCACGCACGCGCGGGTGAATGATGGCCTCCAACGCGGCGCGTGCCGAGGCGTCGGCAAAAACGCGTCGGCGCATGGCGGGACGATCAAGTTGCCCTGTGTCGTCAAGTGCGTCGGCGCCAAAGGCCTGGACCACCGCCGCCAATCCGGCGGTGCCTGGCGCAATCACCTCGCGCGCGGCCAGGTCGGCGTCGTGCACCGGCACGCCCAGTTGCGCGAAGCGCCGGGTGACGGTGCTCTTGCCAGCGGCAATGCCGCCGGTCAAGGCGACGACGAAGGCATGCGTCGTCATTGCAACCCGGAGATGTGCAGATACATGCCCAGCAGTGGATCACCGGCGACAAACCAGACCCAGCCGGCAGCGGCGATGAACGGGCCAAACGGGATCGGCACCTGGCTGTCATGGCGGCGCAGCGCAATCATGGCGCCGCCGACCAAGGCGCCGATCAATGACGACAGCAGGATCACCGGCAGCAGCGCCGTCGGCCCCATCCATGCGCCCAGCGCGGCCAGCAACTTGAAGTCGCCATAGCCCATGCCTTCCTTGCCGGTGATCAGCTTGAACGCCCAATACACGCTCCACAGGCTGAGATAGCCGATGGCCGCGCCGATGATGGCCGAGGTCGCGGTCACGAACATCGGCATCAGCGCCAGCAGCAGGCCAAGCCAGAGCAGGGGCAGGGTGATCTGGTCGGGCAGCAGCTGCGTGCGCAGATCGATACCGGCTAGTGCGATGAGCGTCCAGGTCAGGACCAACCCGGCCAGCGCCATCCACGTGGGCCCGAAATGCCAGACGATCACCGCGCACAACACGCCGCTCAGCAGTTCCACCAGCGGGTACTGGATCGAGATTTTTGCCTTGCAGTAACGGCAGCGCCCGCGCAGCCCCAGCCAGCTCAACAGCGGAATGTTGTCCAGCGCCGACAGCCGATGTTGGCAGTGCATGCAGTGCGACGGCTCACGCACGATGCCTGGTGGCAACGGCGTGGTATCGGCCTCAAGTTCAAGGATGCCCTGCGCCTCGCGCCGCCATTGCGCGGCCAGGCGCTCGGGCACACGCAGGATCACCACGTTGAGAAAACTGCCTACCAGCAGCCCAAGCGCCGCGGCAAAGGTGATCCACAGGAAAAGAGGGAGATCAGGCATGCGTCACCAAAAGTGTGAGAGTCCCTGCCCTGTTGGGGCAGGGCGGGCGGAGAAGGATACGGGAGAATGTGCGCCGCATTACTCCCCTCCCCCGGGGGGCGGTGGGAGGGATACGGGGGAATGCGCGTCGCCGGCAAGATGATGTTTGTGCGACATGTGACGTGTTGGCATCCCGTGCCCTCATCCGGCGCTGCGCGCCACCTTCTCCCGGCGGGAGAAGGGAATCGCTCCCCAGGCGGCATCGGGGCGTGCTTGTGTTTGGTGTGCTCAAGACCTGTCACCTGACGGCGATTCCGGGGGCGTCCTCATTGCCGAGGGAAGAGGGTACGGCGTGGCCTTGCGCAAAGTTCAGGATCGCCGCAAGTACCGCTTTCATTTCCAATAGCACTTGGCTGTCCCAAAACCGCAGTACCGTCAGGCCTTGGCGCTCAAGTGCTTGCGTGCGTGCGGCGTCGGTGGTGCCAGCGTGCTGCGAGCCGTCGGGTTCGACGACGAGCTTCAGCTCGTCGCAATAAAAATCAGCAACGAAGGGCGGAAGGGGATGCTGGCGGCGGAATTTCAGCTCATCCAGGCGCCTGGTGCGCAGGCGATACCACAGCGAGTGTTCTGCGTCGGTGCCTGCGGTGCGCAGCGATTTCGACGTATTGAGCGTACGAGTGGATAGCGGTGGTTTGCGCTTCATCGCCTGGCGAGCCCTCTCCCCAGCCCTCTCCGGCGGGGCAGGGCCCAACTAGAACGTGCCGGCGAGTTTGAAGATGGGCAGGTACAGCGCGATGACCATGCCGCCGACCAAGGTGCCCAGCACCACCATGATGATGGGTTCGAGCAGCGTGGACAGGGTGTCGACCGCGTTGCTCACTTCCTCTTCAAAGAACTCGGCGACCTTGAACAGCATGTTGTCCAGCGAGCCGGACTCCTCGCCGATGGCGGTCATCTGCACCACCATGTTCGGGAACAAGCCGGTTTGCTTCATCGCCAGCTGCAGCTGATGGCCGACCGAAATGTCCTCGCGCATCTGTTTGACGGCTTCGCCGTAGACGGTGTTGCCGGTGGCACCGGCCACCGCGTCCATTGCCTCGACCAGCGGCACGCCGGCATGGAAGGTGACGCCCAGCGTGCGCGCGAACCGGGCAATCGCGGTGTTGCGCACGATGTTGCCCATCACCGGCAGCTTCAGGGCGAGGCGGTCGAGGAAGTGGGCAAACTTCACCGAGCGCTTCTTGAAGAAGATGAAGGAGGCAATGCCGACCACGATGATGCCGACCACCACCCACCAGTAGCTTTGCATGAAGGCCGAAGCGGTCACCAGCAACTGCGTGGGGGCGGGCAGCTCCGCGCCGGCGTCCTCGAAGGTCTTGGAAAACACCGGCACCACGAACAACAGCATGATGAGCACGACCAGGAACACCACGGCCAGCACCATCATCGGGTAGAACAGCGCTTTCTTGATCTTCTTCTTGATGCTTTCGGTGCGCTCCTTGTAGGTCGCCACCGTGTCCAGCACCGTATCGAGCACGCCGGAGGTTTCGCCGGCATGCACCAGGTTGCAGTACAGCTCGTCAAATTGCACCGGGTAGCGACCAAGCGCCTCATGCAGTGACGAACCGCCCTCGATGTTCTGCTTGACGTCCAGCAGCATGTTTTTGAAGCGGACGTTTTTCTGGCCGTCGGCAATGATGTCGAAGGCCTGCACCATCGGCACGCCGGAAGTCATCATGGTGGCGATCTGGCGGCTGAAGATGGCCACGTCGCCGGGCTTGACGGTGCTGCCGGTGGACCCGAACAACGGCTTGGCACGCTCGCGCACCGTCTGCGGATTCATGCCCTGGCGGCGCAGCTCGGCCTTGACCAGCGACGCATTCTTCGCCGGCATGTCACCTTTCATGCGCTTGCCGCGCTTGTCCAGCGCTACCCAGTCGTAGGTTGTCAGGTGACTGACTTCAGCCCGCTGTGCGCCGAGCGCGCGCGTCCTGTTGGTGCTTGCGGTAGCCGTGGCCATGCGCAGTAATCCCCCGATGGTTCAGTCGGCGCCCGTCCATGATGATGAACAGCGCATAGCCAGATTACAGCTCAAGCGAGCCCTTGCGTGCAAACCAGTCGTGCGAAATGCGCATGAAATGCGCGCGCAGTCACGCTTTGCGCGTCAATCCTTGGTCACCCGATCGATTTCCGTCAGGCTGGTCACGCCCTGCTTGACCTTGAGCAGGGCCGAGGCGCGCAAGTCGTTGATGCCCGCAGCGCGCGCCACTTCGGAGATTTCCAGCGCATTGCCACCCTTGAGGATGACGCGCTGGATGTCCTCCAGCATCGGCATCACCTGGTAGATACCCACGCGGCCTTTGTAGCCCTCGTTGCAGCCAGCGCAGCCGACCGGTTCGTACAAGGTCAGCCCGGCATCGATATCCGCCTGGGTGAAGCCGGCCTGCAACAAGACTTCGGGCGGCAGGCTTTGCGGCCGCTTGCATTCGTGCAGGCGCCGCGCCAGGCGTTGGGCAATGATCAGCGTGACCGACGAGGTGATGTTGTAGGGCGCGATGCCCATGTTCATCAATCGGGCGATGGTCTGCGCCGCATCGTTGGTATGCAGCGTGGATAGCACCATGTGGCCGGTCTGTGCGGCCTTGATGGCGATTTCGGCGGTTTCCAGGTCGCGGATTTCGCCGACCATGATGACATCCGGGTCCTGGCGCAGGAACGAGCGCAGGGCGCTGGCAAAGGTCATGCCGCGCTTGGCGTTCTGCTGCACCTGGTTGATGCCTTCGACGCGGATTTCCACCGGGTCTTCCACCGTCGATATATTGCGCTCGTCGGTGTTGAGCATGTTGAGCCCGGTGTACAGCGACACGGTCTTGCCCGAGCCGGTCGGGCCGGTGACCAGCACCATGCCGTACGGCTTGTGGATGGCATCGATGTAGAGCTTTTGCTGGTCCGGCTCGTAGCCCAGCTTCTCGATGCCGATGCGCGCCGAGGAGCCGTCCAGGATACGCAGCACGATCTTCTCGCCAAACAGCGTTGGCAGCGAGCTGACACGAAAGTCGATGGAGCGCGTCTTGGACAGGTTGAGCTTGATGCGTCCATCCTGCGGGACGCGCTTTTCGGCAATGTCCAGCTGCGCCATCACCTTGAGGCGCGAGGAGATGCGCCCGGCCAGCTTCAGCGGCGGGCTGGCCACGGCGCGCAGCATGCCATCCATGCGCAAACGCACGCGGTACTGGGTTTCAAAAGGCTCGAAGTGGATATCCGATGCGCCGCGGCGGATGGCATCCAGCAGCACGCTGTTGACAAACTTGACCACCGGGGCGTCGTCGGCGGAGGCGGCGTCGATGCCGGTGGCTTCGGCTTCCTCGTCGCCCACCTCCAGATCCAGCGCATCCAGCTCGCCGGAACCCAGCGCCGGCATGTCATTGCGCATGGTGCTGAGTGCCTGCTCGATCGTGCGCAGCAGCAACCCGCGCTCAACCAGGATCGGCTCGACGTTCAAGTTGGTGTGGAACTTGATCTCGTCCAGCGCGTGCATCGGGTCGGCGATGCCCACAAACAGCCGCTTGCCGCGCACGAACAGCGGCAGCGCGTGATGCTTGTTGATCAGCGGCTCGGTCAGCAGGTTGAGCGGCAGGCTGGCGCCGTTGATGGTGGACACATCCATCATCGGCATGCCGAATTCGGCGGCAGCCACGCGCGTCAGCTCGGCGCTGTCGACCAGGTCGTGGTCCAGCAGCCAGGCCAGCAACGAGATCTTGGCCGCCGTGCTGTCGGCCGAGGCCTTGCGCGCATCCGCCTCCAGCAGCAAACCCTCGGACACCAAGCGACACGCCATGCCCGACAGGCCGGCCAGCGATGGTTGCAACGGCGATTGCATGATCTGGTTCAAATGTGCACCCCTATGTCGTTGAATCTACCGCAGTTGACGTGCTCCGATAATGCCTTGGTGCAGCGCAATGCCCGACAGCGTGACGCAGCGCACGCCATGTTGCCGGTGGCTTTTGCAGCCGCTGGCGCCGACAGTCGTCGCCAAACCGCTGCACAAGGGCGGACACACCGCACGAGCCGCCGGGTTTGAAACGCAAGAACCGTGCCCGCACCAGTAAAGAGGCTATCGACCAGCACCGCGCATACCTGAGCGCATGCGTGGCGCCGGTTGGCATCGCCTTCGCGGGACGGGTTCGTCATAGGCCGCTGCCGCCAATGAGTCGCCACCCGACGAAATTTTGTCACTGCCCGCCATGCCGCGACAGTGCCAGACGGCTTTGGCTGCTGGTTGGCCCAACGTATTTTGCTGTCACGACCGCTCAGCTGCCTCGTCCAACCCGTGCGCTGGTGCCGCGGGCAAGGGCCGGTGTCGCGCGCGATTCGCCGTGGCGCATGGCCACCACCACCGGTGCAGGCCGCCCTTTGCCCAAAGCACACCCTTGGCCAAGTCTCGCCGCCAAGCCGGTCACGCTATGATTCCCGCCTACTTCAAGGGGATCGTCCTGTTGAATCGTCTCAGCATCATCCTGCCGGCCAAGGACGAGGCCCCGGCGCTGACCACGCTGTTGCCGGCGTTGCGCGCGGCGCACCCCGACGCCGAAATCATCGTGGTCGACGACGGCTCGGTCGACGACACGCGCAGCCTGTGCGCCAGCAACCGCGTGCAGTGTCTGTCCTCGCCGTATTCCATGGGCAACGGCGCCGCCATCAAGCGCGGTGCGCTGGCGGCGACGGGCGATATCTTCGTGTTCATGGATGGCGATGGCCAGCACGACCCGGCCGACGTCAAGCGGTTGCTGATCGAGCTCGATCGTGGCTACGACATGGTGGTGGGAGCCCGCGACTGGAGCAGCCAGGCCGGCGTCGGACGCGGCCTGGCCAACACCTTGTACAACTGGGTCGCCACGCGCATGACCGGCCATCACGTCGCCGATCTCACGTCAGGTTTCCGTGCCGTGCGCGCTGCCAAGTTCCGGGAATTCCTGTACCTGCTGCCCAATGGCTTCAGTTACCCCACCACCAGCACCATGGCGTTTTTCCGCAGCGCCTACCCGGTCGCCTACCTGCCGATCAAGGCCGCCCAGCGCGTTGGCAAAAGCCACATCCGCCCGCTGCGCGACGGCCTGCGCTTCCTGCTGATCATCTTCAAGATCGCCACGCTGTACTCGCCACTGAAACTGTTCGCTCCCGCCAGCGGTGTGTTCTTCCTGCTGGGCTGCGCCAACTATGCCCGCACCTATCTCGATGATGGCCGGCTCACCAACATGAGTACGCTGCTGTGGAGTGCTGCCGTCATCGTATTCCTGATTGGGCTGGTGTCCGAGCAGATCACGGCGCTGACGTACCGGCGTGATACGTAAGCATGTTCGGCCATGACTTCCCGCGCGATCAAGAACGCCCATGAGTGCAGCTCGATTGCGCGCGTGGTTGCGTCCGCTGCGGCGTACTCCATTCCATCCACAATGGTTCATGTTCCGCCATCAGCGACGCGACCGGCAGTGGGTTGCCGATCACGCGCGGGGAAGGGTGCTGGATGTTGGTTGTGCGGACAGTTGGGCGCGTCATGTCCTTTCGCAATGCGATTATGTCGGGCTTGACTACCCCACTACCGCCAGTGGCCTGTACGGCACGCGGCCCCAGGTGTTTGCCGACGGCGCCAGCCTGCCGTTCGCGTCGGCAAGTTTCGATACCGTGCTGCTGCTGGAAGTGCTTGAGCATGTCGCGGACGCCGAACAGGTGCTTGCCGAGATCAGCCGCGTCTTGAAACCGGGCGGCGTGCTGTTGACCAGCATGCCGTTTTTGTATCCGCTGCACGACGCACCGCATGATTATCGGCGTTATACCGCGCCGGGATTGACACATGCACTGCGGCAGGCGGGGTTGCAGCCGGGGCCGGTAATCCCACGTAACGCAGGGTTCGAGGCGGCGGCATTGCTGACGGCGATTGCCTGCGCGGAGTGCGTGATCGAGGCCCTGCGGAAGCGGCGTTGGCGGTTGCTGCTGGCCCCGCTGCTGATACTGGCGATTCCGCTGATCAATGTGCTTGGCTGGCTGTTCGCATTGGCCGGCAAGGGCCAGATGCTGGCGTCGGGCCATGCCGTCGAGGCGCGCAAGGGGCGATGATTGCGTGATGCGCGTTCTTTTGCTCAGCACGTCCTATCCACGCGATGCATCCGATTGGCGCGGCGTATTCATGCGGCATATGGTCGGCGCACTTGCACGCACTCCCGGCATGCAACTGAGCGTGTGGGCGCCACCGGGTGATTTGCCGCACGCGACGACCGCAGTCACCACGCCGCTCGAGGCCGATTGGCTGGCACGACTGATGGCCGCTGGCGGGATCTCGCACCTGATGCGCAGCGGAGGGCTGCGTACGAAGTGGGCTCCGTTCAAACTGCTGCGCATGATCGGCGCGATCTACCGGCGTCATACCGGCGTGGACGTGTATCACGTCAACTGGTTGCAGTGCGCATTGCCCTTGCCGGACAACGGCAGGCCGGCGCTGATCACGGTGCTCGGCAACGACTTGAAGCTGTTGCGCCTGCCCATGATGCGATGGTTCCTGCGCCGGGTAATGCGCCGGCGGAGGGTCGTCATCTGCCCGAACGCCGAATGGATGCTTGAGCCGTTGCGAACCGCGTTTGGGGACCTGGCGGAGATCGTGCCGGTGTCGTTCGGTATCGACCCATGCTGGTATGCCGTCGAACGCAAGCGGGTTGGAGTGCCACCGGCATGCTGGCTTGCAGTCACCCGCCTCACCGCCGACAAGCTGGGCCCGTTGTTTGAATGGTCACAGGATTTTTTCGGCCACGGCGATCGCGAATTGCATCTGTTCGGACCGATGCAGGAACACATCCGTATTCCCGAATGGGTGCACTACCACGGCGCGGCAACGCCACGGCAGCTTGCCGAGGAATGGTTTCCCCGTGCCAGCGGCCTGATCACACTGAGCCGCCACGCCGAGGGTCGCCCCCAGGTCATGCTGGAAGCGATGGCAGCCGGGTTGCCGATCATTGCCTCGCGCATGCCGGCACACGCGACGATTGTCGCCGATGGACAAACCGGTATTTTGTGTGATTCACCCGCAGACTACCGTGAAGCGCTGGAGCATCTGCAGGACGCGGAAACCAACCTGCGCTATGGCGCCGCAGCGCGCCAGTGGGCACTCCGGGAGATCGGTACATGGGACGACTGCGCGCAACGCTACACTCGGATCTACCGGCGCTTGCTGAGGGTGAAGACAGGTGAGTGACCACATACTGGTCGTTGGCGCCGGTGGATTCGTCGGGCAGCATCTGGTGCGCGCGTTGGCGCAGCGCGGCGAACGCGTCATTGCGGTCACACGCCGACCGGCTGACCAGGGTGATGACGGTATCGAACCCATAGTCGGCACTCTGGGTGGAGCCGAACACTTCCTGCCGCTGGTCAAACGTAGCCGTGTCGTCATACAGCTGGCAACGGCATCTACCCCAGGCAGTTCCGCCGGGCGGCCATTGGCCGAACTGGATGGCAATCTGCGCCCGACCCTGGCGCTGCTCGAAGCGATGCAGGCTTGTCCCCGTACGAAGTTGCTCTACCTGTCTTCCGGCGGCAGTCTATACGCAGTTGGGCCGGAGGGGCGGGCGTCCGAGTCCACCATGGTCGATCCACGTTCCTATCACGGCGCCGGCAAGATTGCCGCGGAGCATTTCATCCATGCGTGGAGCAGCCAATACGGTGGCGCTGCCGTCTTGCTGCGCCCATCCAATCTTTATGGCCCGGGGCAGCTCGAGCGCAAAGGCTTCGGCATCGTTCCCGCCGGGTTCGGCAAGATCGTACGCGGCGAGACGCTGAGCGTGTGGGGTGATGGTTCCACCATTCGCGACTACTTGTACATCGACGACTTCATTGCGTTGTGCGTGGCCGCCATCAGTGTGCCAATGCCAGCAGGTGTCCACACATTCAACGCGTCGAGTGGCGTCGGTACCAGTCTCAACGATTTGTTCGTGGCAATGGAAGCCATATCTGGAAAATCACTGCATCGCAGCTACGACACGGGCCGTGCAGTGGATGCCGCGCGTATCGTGATGGATGCTGGCCGCGCCCGGCAGGTATATGGCTGGACGGCTGAAACCTCGCTGCATGAAGGGCTCCGTCGCACTTGGCAGTGGCTCTTGTCGCAGCATCGGGCCGGATGACCGGTTGAGTCGGTGTGGCCTATATTCGCTTGCGGAGATGGTGTTTGGACAACCTTGAGAGCAACTTATGAGCGGTCGCGGTTATCAGTACGGCTATTCCGACATCAGCGCCGAGATGCATTCGGTCGAGGGACGTCGGCGCAAGGCGGAGACGATGCTTGCGGTACTGCACGACGCGATGGGCGCGCGTTTGCAGGGTGCGCATCTGCTCAACGTGGGTTGTTCGACTGGCATCATCGATGAGTGCATGGCCCCGCATGTCGCGAGCGTCATGGGTATCGACATCGATGCGCCGGCGGTCGAGGCGGCGCGTGTGCGGTGCACCGCACCCAATGCCGAATTTCGCGTGGGTGACGCCATGCATCTGGATTTTGTCGATGCCAGTTTCGATGTGGTCATTTGCGCGCAGGTGTACGAGCACGTTCCCGATCCGGCCCGGATGATGGATGAAATCTATCGTGTGCTCGTGCCGGGAGGCATCTGCTATTTCGCCGCCACCAACCGCTTCTGCATCATGGAAAAGCACTACCACCTGCCGTTCCTGTCGGTCATTCCGGTACGGCTGGCACATTGGTATCTTCGCCTGCTTCGGCGCGGAAAGTACTACTACGAGCGCCACCTTGGCCTTGGTGGGCTGAGGCGCCTCGTGCACCGCTTCGACGTCAGCGACTACACCCGGAAAATCCTGTCCGACCCCGATGCCTACGCTGCCGGCTACATGCTTGACGGTCGCTTCAAGCTGGGGGTCGCCCGTACCCTTGCGCATACCGCCTATGCGGTGTTTCCAGGTTACGTGTGGCTTCTCAAGCACCCGGAAGAACAACACGCAAAATGACGCCATCGTGGTGGCGGAAGGCGCTGGACGTACTGCGGGACGAAGCGCCTGTGCTGGCCGAGACGAACCGCGTACCCAAGGCTGCCGCTCAATCGGGGTGGCGTGGCGACATGCGAACGTACAGCCGTTCCAACACGACGAATGACGCCACGCCAACGACGTCCATGAGTACGTGGAGCAGCCGCGAAGCAAGCGCAACCTCTGCCATCAATCCGGCTCCCGGAGCCGATAACAGCACGTTGCCCAGGCCGAAGAAAATCGCCTCACGAACGCCGATGCCGGCCGGGAATACGAAGGCGAGCACGCCGACCACCCACGCCAGCATCAGCGACGCCGTCAGGGGCAATGCCATGGCGTGGTCGATGCCCAACCCCCACGCGAGCAGCGCGTAACTGCTGAGGACGGGCAGTATCAGGATGCCCGCGCCAAGGCAGGCTGCGCGCAGCCAGGAAACCTTGCCGGGCTTTGCAGGGCCATCGCCCAGGGCGTGGTATTTCGAGATCAGGCGAATCAGGCGGCGTATCCACGGTTGCCAGTTCGTGCGGATCAGCCACGCGCCAATTGCCACGGTGGCCACCGCCGCGATCACGGCACCCGTTGTGCTTGCCGTATGGACCAGCAAGACGAGTGCCGCGCTGCTGCACAGCCAGCAACTGACGATCATCAGCTCCAGGTTCGACATGAGTGTCGCCACCGAAGCCTGCGGGCCGGCGAGGATGGAGCGTTGAACCAGCAACGCTGCAATTCGCCCGGGAATGTATTTGGCGATCTGTGCGTAGTAGTAGGCGGAAATGCGGCGACGGAAACCGATCGATGGGGCGGATTTGGCAACCATGTCGCTGAAAGCCACGCCAACGACAAGATTGCCCGCGATACCAATGATGATCGCCACCATAACGCCCCAGAGCGTGAAGTGGCTTTTTGACAGATCAGGATCACGCAGGAGTTGCCACAGCAGCCAACCCATGAAACCGACACCTGCCAGTAGTCCAGCGACACGGAGCCAAAACCACCACGATTTCCCGACTGTCGGCTGCGGGGTATTCATCGACGTGCTGCGACCAAGGTTCCGTAGTCGGTTGCCTGCGGCTGAAATCCCACCGACCGCATCAAGGCGCGATGGGCACCGGCGACGAACTGTCGTTCAAGGGGGTCCGCAACCGGGCAGGTAACGCGTGGGAGTGTCGTGCTCCCGGTAGCTTCGGTGCCGCACTCCCACTCGGCTGCGGAAACAAGAGAATCATGCATGGAATGGTTGGCGCCTTCGCGATGGGAGCGTGCAGTATGCAATAGCGTTGCGACGGTCGCGTGCGCCGCCGTCGTAATGTGTTTGGGCGCTGTCTCGTGCCAGTGCCATGCCCCTGAGAGCAACCGCGCGGCAGAGATCCATCGCGAGCACGAAACAGCTTCGGGTCCGTGGTGTCTGTTTCTGCGCTGCGTATCCTGGACTGGTCTGCGGCATCGCGCGCTGATGGGGACCACGTTGCTTCGCCGCGTGAACCGGCATGCCGGTCCTATGGTTCGTGTACGGCGTGTGCAGGCAGCAGCTCCAGGCGCAGGCCGGAGAAACGCCCGAAGTCGTGATCGAACGTGCCCAAGGCGGCGCCGTGCTCGATGGCGATGGCGGCAAGATGCGCATCGGTGGTGAGGCTCCCGGCTTGACCGGCGCCGAGCAGCAGACGCGCCAGTAGTGCGCCGTGACGATCCGTTGGATTGAGCACGCGGGCGTGGGGGTGATTGAGCCAGTCATCGACCAGGCCAAGTGCGTCCTCTACACCCAGCGGCTGGGGGAAAATGCCGGGTTTGGTGGCCAGCCGGATGAAGCCGAGCACCGCAACCCAACTGAAGCCGATGCCGCCCGGTTCGGCAAAGGCGTCTTCCAGCCACTTGCGCGCTGGCGGGTGTTGCGGGCAGTCGCCATTGACGGCATACAGCAACACGTTGACGTCAGGCGTTTTCATTGCTGATGGAGCGACTGCGTGCGCAGATCGTCCAGTTCACCGGCCAAGGCCAACGCCTTGGTCAGGTCCGCACGCGGGCGACCAAGCTGGAAAGTGCGTTGGCGAAACGGCTCTGCGCTGCTTTCCCGGCGCAGGAGGCCGGCGCGCAGCGCCTCGTTCAGTGCCTGCTTGAACGGCAGCCCGCGCTCGCGCATGGCCTGTTTCAGCAGCGCATCCACATCGGGGTCCAGGGTGACCGTGGTACGCATGGCATCACTCGCATCATTAACAAGGCATCATGATGCTATGCCTTGTTGCGACTGTAAAGTGTGCCGCATGAGGCCGCCTCGGCAGGGCGCGTACTTTTGTGTATTCGCCCTTCAGCGCCTGGGACGCGGCACATCCAACGATGTATGCAATTCAGCCACGCTGCTATCCAGCCGCCCGCCGTAGTTCAGGGTTTCCAGCTGTTTGAGTGCGCTGCGCGCTTCTGCTGTGTGGCCCTGGGCCGCCAGCATGCGTATCAGCGTGATGCGATAGGCCGGTTCACCCGGTTGTGCCTGGACAGCCTGTTGCGTCATGCGCAGACCCAGCGCGCGGTTGTCCAGCACGTTCCACGCGTAGTCGCCGTAGGTTGCCAGCAGGCGTGCACCGGGTTTGGGGTGGGACAGTGCCGCCGTGAACGCGGCTTGCATGCGCGCGGGCGGCAGGTCGCATTGGCGCTGTCGTGCGCACTGGGTCAGTGCGCCCAGCGAGCTTTCGTCCTGCACGCCCAGTGGGCGGGCCTTGAGCTTGGCGATCAGGCTGTCCCACCACGCGTCTTTCAGCGGCAGGCGCATGCGCGAATTCATGAAGATCAGCGCCTGCTCGGGCAGGATGGACGCGTCGGGCAATGCGGCGGCGCGTTCCAGCGGAGCGTAGGCCAGCGGGGTAAAGGGCGAGGCGGGGTCGTAGTGGGAGTAGATGATGTAAGTGCGGCCCAGCTCGTATTGCGCGCGGGGCGATTGCGGTGCGCGCAGTGCCAGGTCCTCGGCCAGATGCAGCGGATTGCCCCAGGCGTAGGCGGTGAAGGCGGTCATCGCCGTCCAGCACAGCAGCAGGCCGGCGAGCAACGCATGGCGGGCCAAGGCGAGGGGCAGGGCGCCGTGCGTGATGGCACCTGCAGCAGCGACTTCAGTCGCGATGCTTTGATGGTTGGTGGTGCCATCGACGCCTGCCGCACTCGTTGCGGCTGAAGCCGCTCCGACGGTTGCCGCAGATGCCACGGCAGCCCTTGGCCCCGGTGCCGCAAGCAGCGGCACGATGGCCAGCAGCAGGCCGAAGCTGGCGAAGTAGTTGCGGTGCTCGTAGATCAGCTCCAGCGGCAGGATCGTGCCGGTCAGGAGTTGGCAGCCAAGAAACAACGCGATGCCAAGCGCAGCCAGTGGCCGGCGACGACGCAGCCAGGCCGCCAGGGCCACCAAGGCAGCGAGAAACAGCATGCTGGCCAGCGTGGTCCACGGCGCCAGCAGGCCGGTCGAGATGCGGAAATCGTCGTGGTAGAACGACAGCGCGCCGGGCGTCGGCAGCAACGTCCAGCGCACGTAATCCGCCACGATGCGCGCCTCGCTGAGCAGGCGCGTCGCCAGCGTGAAATCACGCGTGGCCCAGGTTTGGGCGTTGAAGATCGTCGGCACCAACCATGCCAGGCCGACGACCGCCGGCAACGCCAGCACCAGGGCAAACAGTGTGATGATGCGCCAGTCGCGCGGGCCGGCCGGCAATGGCTGCTCCATGGCCGAGGGGCGTTTGCGGAAGCCAAACAGCGCCCCTTCGATCAACGCGGCATACAGCGGCAGCATTACGGCGGTTTCCTTGGCCAGCACGCCCAGCGCCACCGGCACGGTGACGCTGGTGGCGCACAACCAGAACCCACGCCGTCGTCCCGTCGGGGCGAGCATGCGCGCGCGACCGGCGACATAGCCAATCAAGCCCAGCAGCACAAACACATTGGCCATGCTTTCCATGCGCTGCACCACGTACAGCACGCCGGTCAGGTTGATCGGCAGCAGCATCCAGCAACCCGCGACCAGCGCGGCAACGATGCCGGTGTGACGCATCGTGTCAGGGCCTGTCGCTTCTGTAGGAGCCCGCTCGCGGGCGATGCCAGCGCGGCGCACCGCGCTGCGATCCGCCTCTTCTGTAGGAACCCGCTTGCGGGCGATGCTCTCGCCGTCATCTGGCAAAGGCATCGCCCGCGACCGGGCTCCTGCATCGACAGGCAGGCAGCCGAGCAATGCCCGCGTCAGCACGAATACCAATGCCCCATTCAACAGATGGATCAACAGGTTGGTCAGCTTCATCCAGTACGGATCAAGCCCGCCCGCCAGATAGTTCGCGGCGAAACTCAGCGACGCCAGCGGTCGCTTGAGCTCGCTGGCCGGTGAAGACAGCGCGGCCCGCACCAGTGACGCCATGCTGGCGTCGTCCGGCTGCACGCCGTGGTTGTCGACGATGTTGGGATAGTCGTCAAACAACCAGCCGCCAGACAGGCCAGGCCAGTACACGGCCGCGGTCAACATCAGCGCAACAAGCAGCAGCCCGATGCCCCACCGGGATGGGTTAGCGATGCGTCGCATCAGCGGAGTGGTTTCATGGCATGGCCGGGCAACGAGGCGTTCATCATCTCAACGATACCTCGCGCCGGCGGCTGTTCTTGATGACAAGCGCGCAGGATGTCATCAACTGGTCAATATCGCACAGGCTTGCCGAGCTGACTGCATTCGCATCGGAACGTCGTGATGCGCTTGGCGGCCTGTCGATTGAGTTTGGATGACCCCTTTTGGCAGATGCTGTCAGCTCAACCCGTCAAGCCAAGCTCACTCTCCACCTCGTCCAGCGTGAAGACAGCTTCCTGGCCATTGCGTACCCGCTCCACGGTATCTGCCGCCAGGTAGTAGTCCTCCATGTCGTCCAATCCACGATCAATGATTTCGCGCAGGTAGTACGCCTTGGTGCGGCCTGTGTGCGCCGCCAAGGCATTCAGCCGCTTTTCGGTATCGGGGGCTATGCGAATTGACGTTGCCATGCCGGGAGTCTCTTGTGAATACGCGTACTCAGCGTATTGCATGTATTCAAACGTGCGCTGTTCGGTCTATGGGGTATCGGTGCCGTGGTTGGTGGCAGGCTTGGCGTCATTGCCGGCATGGCCTGGCTCGAACTGGCGCTTGATGGTCGCGACCAAGGCCCAGTCGCGCCGATCCCATGGCTTGATGTGCTTGCTGGCGTCAGCCAGGATCAGTCGCCCACTGGCCGCATCGCCGGTGGCGTAGTACAGGTTGGCCAGAAACACGCCGACGGCAGGGTCGGCGGCGCCGGTCATCCACGCAAACGCAGTTTGCTCCTTGGCTTTCGCCAACATGCCGGCCTCGGCATAAAGGCGCGCGGCGACAAAGCGACTGCGCCACAGTTGGATCAGTGTCGCCGGCTGTGGGGCCGCGTCGACAATGTCGACGATCATCGCCGCGAGCTGCGTCTTGCTCAGGTGCGTGCAATCGTGCTTCTGCAGGTAGTTGCCGAGGTTCTCGAATGCCAGCATTTCGGCCAACTGCAATTTGGCGCCAGCGATGCTGGGAATCCGGGCCACCGCTTCCGTGCTGGTCTTCCCGTACGCCATGCATTGCAGCGCGACACTGTCGATGATGCCGGCGTGGCGGGCTGCCGGGTTGTCCATCTGCTGCATGTGATCAAAGACCTGCTGCGCCTCTGTGTAGCGGCCTTGCACCCGCAACATGTTGGCGTGATCAAGCTGCGCCCGCATGGATTGGGGGTGCTGGTGCGCGCCTTGCGCGGCCAGCACGGGCCAGGAACTCCAGACGGATGCCCGTGCGAAAGTACCCGCGCCCAACAGCAGGAATAGCACGCCTACGCTGGCACCAAGCATTCGTTTCAGTCGAGCCGGGTGGTCGGAGTGAGTGAGCAGATGGGGCAAGAGCCAACCGACCAGCCCGACCACAGCGAGGAAGAATCCGGCGGACGGCAAGTAATTGCGATGCTCGAAGTACAGCTCCAAGGGAAACACGGTGGATTCCATCGCGTGTCCGGCCAAGTACAGGCCGATACCTGTAAAAACTGCTGGGATGCGCGTGCGTGACCACCATGCGAACGCAATCAGAGCGATCAGTCCAACGATCGCGAAGAGAGTCTCGGGAGGGCTCAACAAGCCACGAGAAACGACGAAGTCATCAGTGTAAACGCCAAGCGATGGGCCGCGCGGTAAAAGTAGGGCGCCCATGTAATCCATCAGCGCGCGTGGCTCGCTCAGCAGCCGTTCGCCGAGTGTGAACAAGCGGCCTTGATAGCTGTTGATCAGACGCTGCGGATGCAAGCCGTAAATATAAAAGGCCAGTATGCCTGGGATAAGCAGGAACAACAGATAAAAGGCCTTTACCGCAGTAGGCCGTGACGCGTGTTGGCGCGGGCGGAAATATCCCAACTCCAGCACGCCACACAGCAGCGGCACCAACGCGCCATTTTCCTTGCTGAACACCGCAGCGAGGGTGGCACTGGGCAACAATGCGAAAAGAAATAGCAGTGCCTTGCGAACGCGGCCTTGTTCCAGATGCACACGGCCCATCACATACAGCAAGAGCGCCAGCAGCATGAACAGGCTGCTCAGCTGTGCCATGCGCTGCACCACGTAGAGCACGGTGCTGACCTGCATCGGGTGCAGCAACCACAGGGCGGCAACGGCGAGTGCGGCGGCTTTGGCCCGCGTTTGCAACAATGGATCCCGGCACAGCAAACGGCACAGCAACGCGTAAATCAGCGCGCCGCAGGCCAAGTGAATAACGAGATTGGTGGCCTTGAAGGGCCATGCAGTCAAGCCGGTAGTGGCAGCATTGGCTAAAAAGCTGGCCATTGAAATCGGGCGACCAAGCAGACCGGAATCATTGCCAAATACGATGTCGTGCCAGCCAGTCGAGCCATTCAACCACGCGCTGATTGGTAAGATGATGTTCGGCGGATCATCAAATAGAAAAGGACCATTCAGCCCCGGTAAATAAGTGAGCACCGTGACGCAAATAAACAAGGTTAGCCATGCCCAATGGCATACAAAAGCACCCCGACCAAATCGCTTTGGCCGGGGTGCCTTGTTGGTGGGTCTTACCACCGTGTCAAAGATTGAGTTAACCGACTACTCGCGGCACGTCGCCGGCAGATACTTCTTCTGACCATTACCGCTAGGCGAGCACTTCCAATTCAGTGGGCCGCCGTTGGAAGTCTGGGTTGGCGTCAAAGTAACGGCAGGAGCATCACCCGATGCGCCGGTATTACGGCTCGTACCGGTGATCACACCCGTGGTCGCAGCGATTTCGATCTTTTCGACATACGTGGTGCCGCCAAAGGAATAACCCGTATTAGTCGCCGTGATCTTAGCCAGGCCGCCCAAGCTCGCTGCCGTCTCAGCAACGGCCAACTTCGCCGCATCCATTTGAACCAAGGTCTCCGACACCTTCGTACGGACGGTGTAATCCTGATACGCCGGCAGCGCAATTGCAGTCAAGATCGCGATGATCGCGACGACGATCATCAGTTCGATCAGGGTAAAGCCCTTTTGCATGCTCTTCATGAAGTGTTCCTCTGTGGTGGTTAGCTAACCTTGTTGATGCCCCCGAGCCCCGGTCCGGAAGTCCCCTGAATTGGACCGGTCCCCACACTCGTGGCCAGTGACGACCAGGAAGCTCGGGCTCAAGGACTGCACGTCGCGTGCCATGCGGCACAACGACGCGCCTGCGCGCCAAGCGGGCAGCGTGGATTGTGCGCACCGTCGCAAGAGATAGCAACCAACGTACGGTTATTCGGGCAATCCGCCGCTTGTTTGAGGGGGAAATGGCTTGCAGGCATGCCGTGCGACGTCAGAATGTGACGTTGAGCGACAGATTGGGCCTGCCAAAGTGGCCGATCCCGGCACTTTTGCGTGGGATGGATTGTCGCGGTCGGGCGCAAGCGGGCGAGTGTGGTGCGACACCAGCAAGTTTCCCCATCTCCCCGCAAGGGAGAAGTGCGGAAGAGGGTTCGGGCAGAGTGGCCTCTCGGAAGACGACCCGCCTACGCGTACGCCCGCTGACCGGCTTGATGTGGTGGGTAGTAGGCGAAGACGTGGCGGTTGGAGCCGTAGAAATCCATGTCTTCGATGTGTTCGCCGCCGAGGCGCTCAGCCAGGCGGTCGGAGGCTTCGTTGCCGGGGCGGACCAGGCTGATGACGCGCTGCGCGCCCAATTTTTGCCAGGCAAAATCAAGGGCTGCGGCACCGGCTTCGGTGGCATAGCCTTGGTGGCGATGGTCGGGCTTGAGCATCCAGCCCAGCTCCAGATCCGGCCAGCCTTCGGGAAACATGAGGCCGGCGCGGCCGATGAACTCGCTGCTGGATTTCAGCTCCAGCGCCCACATGCCGCAGCCGCGCAGTTGCCAGTGGCCCAGCAGCATGGCCATCGAGCGCCAGGCGTTGACGCGGTCCAGTGGCTGGCCGTCACCCACCCATTGCGTATTGCCAGGGTCGGCCAGCATCGCGGCGTAGTCGTTGAAATGCGCCTCGGTCAGGGCAGTCAAGCGCAGGCGATCGGTGTGCAGCGTGGGGATATCAAACATGGTAGATGGCGTATTTACAGCTGAAAACACATTTCACCTTCGTCGCAAAAGTCTGAATAGTCACAAGTGAGTTCCGAATCGGCAGGAAGGTCGCGTGCGGCAATGTAATCATTGCCATTGATGCAGAGGGTCGACGGATCCGCATCGTGATTCATGAAGCGGGAATCGTCCGTGCAGTAATACACCGCGCCCACAAGCTGGTCCTTGCCCTTGCCGCGATAGGCGTACTTCCTCATCGCCGCCTGCATGGATGCCGGCATCAGGCTGATCTCGGAGTCGGCGATGACTTGTACAAAGCGGTAATCAAACTGGTAGATCAACTGGCCTTTTTTCAATGCCTTGGCGGTAAACAAGCCCACGCCGTGAAGCGCGCTTTTTGCCACGTAATGATCGATGACGATCATGGCGCATACTTCCCGATCTTTATCTCGTCCTGCATGAAGCCAAGAAAGGCGCTGTCCATGCCCTCGCCGATGCCTTCCACGTCCCAGGCGTAAAGGAAGGTGGGATTCCCCGCGTAATGCTTCATGTAATCAAACCAGCCTGCCCATTGGTGCCTGCGGCTGCTGCTCTTGCGCAGGTGGTTTTCATTGTAAAGAATATAGGCCCGCTCAAAAATCGACACAAGCATCTGATACAAGATGAGCTGCCGCCTGTATTGCTCGCCAGTCAACTCTTTCCAGTTGTCGCGTAATGGGTTGTAGACCTCCAGCTCCGGATATTTGCTGCAAATCTCGAGGAAGCGTGTAAATCGCGCATCGAGGGAATCATACGTGCCGTTTTCACGGTCTTCGTTGGATTTTGCAAATTGCGCCAGGATGCCAATGACGGCGATCAGCAACGTCACCGTTTGTATGACGTCGCTGATGCTTGCCGCGCCGGTGAAGTGCATGCTGGATTCCCCGTTTGGTGCCGTGGCATGGCCAGGCCGGGCAGGATGTCGATCCCGCGGCCTTGGCGCACATCATACCGCGTGGCCCATGGCCGGGATGGGGGCGTTCCGGCCATGCGTTGGCGGCGCTCCGGAGGTCATACGCACTACAATGGCGTTTTGCCTGCTGGAGCTGCCCATGGATACCGCCCGTCTTTCGCGCTTTGTCAGTGATCTGTGGGACAAAGAGGTTGTGTCGCAGCTGACGGACTACATCCGCATCCCCAACAAGTCGCCGATGTTTGACGCCAAGTGGCGCGAGCACGGCCACATGCATGCGGCGCTCAAGCTGATGGAAACCTGGGCGCGCGCCAAGCTGGCGGCGATCCCCGGTGCCACGCTGGAGGTGCTGGAGCTGGAAGGGCGCACGCCGCTCATCTATATCGACGTGCCGGGCACGGGCAACGACAGCGTCATGCTGTACGGCCACATGGACAAGCAGCCGGAGATGACCGGCTGGAACGAAGGCCTCGGCCCATGGACGCCGGTGCTGCGTGGCGACCGCCTGTATGGCCGTGGCGGCGCCGATGACGGTTATGCAATTTTTGGCTGTGTGTCTGCGCTGCTGGCCCTGCACGAGCAGAACGTGCCGCATGCGCGCTGCGTGGTGTTGATCGAGGCCTGCGAGGAATCGGGCAGCTACGACCTGCCGTTCTACGTCAATCACCTGGCCGAGCGCATTGGCAGCCCGACGTTGGTGGTGTGCCTGGATTCGGGCTGCGGCAATTACGACCAGCTGTGGCTGACCACTTCGCTGCGTGGCATGACTGGCGGCAACCTGACGGTGCAGGTGCTGGACGAAGGCGTGCATTCGGGCGACGCCTCGGGCGTGGTGCCGGACTGCTTCCGCATCCTGCGCGAGCTGTTGTCGCGGCTGGAGGATTCGACCACTGGCCGCATCAAGCCCAATGAGCTGTACGTGGACATTCCCGCCGAGCGCGTGGAGCAGGCCAAGCTTTCGGCCGGCGTGCTGGGCGATGACATCTACGACAAGTTCCCATGGGCCGGCGGCACGCAGCCGGTGACGCACGACCTGGCCGAGCTGGTGCTCAACCGCACCTGGCGACCGCAGTTGGCCATCACCGGCATGGACGGCATTCCTGCCCTGGCCGACGCCGGCAACGTCCTGCGTCCGCTCACCTCGGCCAAGCTCAGCCTGCGCGTACCGCCGACACTCAACGGCGCCAAGGCCGGCGAATTCCTCAAGAAGTTGCTGGAGGCCGATCCGCCGCATGGCGCCAAGGTCACCTTCGAAGTGGAAAAGGATGGCAGCGGCTGGAATGCCCCGGCACTGTCGCCGTGGCTGGCCCAAGCCGTGGACGCGGCTTCGCGCGAGTACTTCGGCGCGCCGGCGACGTATATGGGCGAGGGCGGCTCCATTCCGTTCATGGGCATGCTGGGCGAGAAGTTCCCGCGCGCGCAGTTCCTCATCACCGGCGTGCTGGGGCCGCATTCCAATGCGCATGGGCCGAATGAATTCCTGCACATCCCGACCGGCAAGAAGGTTTCCATGGTGGTCGCCGATGTGGTGGCACGGCATTACGCCCAGGGCGCCCAGCACTGATGACCGAGCCGGTGCCAGCCGATGAAGGGGCGCGCCTGGCGGCAAGCTGGGCGCAAATCCAGCGTCGGGTAAGTGACGCCTGCCATGCCGCCGGACGCGATCCGGCGACGGTCAACATCCTGCCGGTGACCAAGACGTTCGGCCCGCCGGTGATTCGCGCCGCGGTGGGGCTGGGGCTGCATCGCTTTGGTGAAAACAAGGTGCAGGAGATTCGCGACAAGTCGCAGCCGCTGGCCGACTGCGGCATCGACTGGGTGATGATTGGTCATCTGCAGACCAACAAGGCCAAGGATGTTGCACGGCTGGCCAGCGAGGTGCAGTCGCTGGATCGCCCCGAGCTGGCGCAGGCACTGGATCGCCGCCTGCAGATGGAGGGGCGTGTCATCGATGTGCTGGTGCAGGTCAAGACTTCGACCGAGCCCAGCAAGTACGGCCTGCCGCCCGAAGACCTGCCGGCGTTCCTGGACACGCTGCGCGGCTACGCCACGCTGCGCGTGCGCGGGTTGATGACGCTGGCCATCAATTCGCCGACGCCCGAGGCGGTACGCGGCTGTTTCCGCATGCTGCGGGAATTGCGCGACCAAGCCGCCGCGCGCGGACATGATTTGCCGCGGCTGTCGATGGGCATGAGCGGCGATTTCCCGTTGGCCATTGCCGAAGGCGCGACCGAAGTGCGCATCGGTACCGCCATCTTTGGCCAACGACCCTATCCGGACTCGTACTACTGGCCAGAAGGTTGAGACCAACATTCGGTCCGTTTCGCGGCCTTGTTAAGAATGTTGTGGAATGTCAATGGATTGTGTTGACATTCTGTGGTGATTGTTCATCGAAACGACGTGGTTCATTTAACCCGGATCGAACAAATCGGCGGTTTCTTCTTGGTAAGTTCACCGCTTCGTCACGCAAAACCTGGGTTCAGGGCGACTCGCGCGACCCTCGTACGGGAACTTCCGCATGCATGTGAAGCGACTGACCGCTCTCGCCGCCTTTGCCTTGGCCTGCTTTGCAGGCAGCTCCGCAACCGCCACGACTGTTCACCCGGCCAGCACTTCGCTCGCGGCAGTGACCCCGCTCACCGGCACGCTGGACGCCGGCCCGACCGCCGCCGCGACGCCGGTCTGGGCGACGCAGTTGCAACTGTTGCCGACCTTGCCCAGCCTGACCGCAGCGGCCCAACCGCCGTTGGCGGACCCTGCCGCCGATACGACACCGGCGACCGTCGACAACACCGTGATGGATTTGCGCAAGGCCTTGATTGCGCTGGCCATGGACTTGCGCGACACGCGCTATGTGCGTGGCGGCCGCAGCCCCACGGCCGGCTTTGACTGCAGCGGCTTCGTCCGCTACGTGTTTGCCCATGCCGTCGGCATGAAGCTGCCGACCAGCTCGGCGGCGCAGTTCCTGGCCGGGCTGAAGGTCAAGCGCTCGGACATGAAGCCGGGTGACCTGGTGTTCTTCAAGACCGGCAGCAAGCGGCACATCTCGCACGTCGGCATCTATATCGCCAACGGCCGCTTCATCCATTCGCCGTCCGCCGGCAAGACGGTGCAGGTTTCCAGCCTGAACGACGGCTACTGGGCCCGCCACTTTGCCGGCGCCAAACGCCCGGCCGGCATCGTCGCCGCCGCCGACAACGGCTGATTTTCCCCGCGCAGTTTGAGCGTACGGAGCCGCCCACAGGGTGGCTCCGTCGTTTCCGCCGCCCGCGCGCCACCGCATTTGTAGGAGCCCGCTGGCGGGCGATGCTTTTTGCTCCCTTCCTGCCATCGTGCGACAAAAGCATCGCCCGCCAGCGGACTCCTACGGTGGGGCCAGTGTCGTGGCAAACAGGTTGGTTGGTGGCGGCGCCAGACGCACCGACGCAAAGCTGCGACGATGCTCGATGCACGGCCCGAGTCGGCGTAGCGCTTCCGGATGCTGGCGCGGCCCATCGATGGCAGGGCGTGACGCTCGGACTTCGTGGCCGCATCCGCCACCCGTGCACCACTGCACTTGTAGGAGCCCGCTCGCGGGCGATGCTTTCCGGTGTATCCACGCCGCTGGCGCGGTTCAATCGTGGCATGGTTTGACGGTCGAGCTTCGTGGCCGCGCTCACCCAATCATTGGTTAGATCGCTGCGCCGACCACTTTGCGCACCCGACAATTTGTATATACACTCCGTCAATGGAGTTCACTTGGTCAGAGCGTAAGCGCTCACTCAACATCAAACAGCATGGGCTCGACTTTGTTGATGTACCCGCTGTCTTCGGTGGCTTGACCTTCACCTTTGAGGATGACCGGTTCTCCTACAGCGAACAGCGGTTTGTCACCCTGGGGTTACTTGCCGGTGTTCCCGTCTCAATCGTCCACACGGAGACCGCCCATGAAATCCGTATCATCTCCTTCCGCCAAGCGACCCGCCGCGAAACGCAAATCTTCTTCGACGCAATCAAAAACTGACTGGGTTCGTCTCAAATCCAAAAAGGCCGTGTCGGCTACTTCCGAACATCCTGAGGCTGATATCCGCCATGTTGTCCATGGCATCGTCCGCCGTGGCCTCAACCCGCAACCACCTAAAGCGGCCATCTCTTTGCGCATGGAGCAAGACGTGCTGGAGTGGTTCAAGGCACAGGGCCCTGGCTATCAAACGCGCATCAATGCTGTATTGCGCGCCTTCCGCGATGCATCGATCTAGCGTTTCATTCAAGACGGACGGCTACGCTGCCGCTTGACTCCATCCATGATTGAAACAGTGGCCTGAATTCGTTTCATTCAAGACGGACGGCTACGCTGCCGCTTGACTCCAGCGTTAACGTAGGCCGGCGTCCGGCACCTTTGTCGAGCCGCCCCGCTCAACGTTGGCGCTTGAGGTAGAACGTCACCACGTCGGACACGCTGTTGCCGGTGGACACGGCGGCCAATTCCCAGCCCATGGCGCCTTCGCGGTTGAGCGCGGCGGTGCATTCCTCGTCGCTCGGGCGTTCGGTCCACTTGAGAATGCCGGCGCGTTTGACGGTGAGTGTCTTGTATTCCCAGTTGCCGCTCATGGCTTGGATTCCGGTGGGGTGTGGTCGGTGGTTGTCGGCGACTTGGCCGGCAGGCGCCCGGCACGGCGCAGGGCGTCGCGCAGGACGTATTCAATTTGCGCGTTGAGGCTGCGCAGCTCGTCGTCGGACCAGCGCTGCACGGCGGCGAGTACGGCGGCGTTGATGCGCAGGGGGTAGGCTTTCTTGTCTGCCGCCATTGGTCTTCAGCGCTGCCGGCGGCGCGCGGCGACGGCGGCGATGATGACGACCAGCACAACCACGATGGCGGGAATGGCGTAGCTCATGGTGCGCTCCTTCAGTTGTACAAGGTGCCGGTGTTGACCACCGCCTGGGTGCCGCGCTCGCCGCACAGGACCACCAGCAGGTTGCTGACCATCGCCGCCTTGCGCTCCTCGTCCAGCTCGACGACGCCGCGGCGGCTGAGCTGATCGAGCGCCATCTCGACCATGCTGACCGCGCCTTCGACGATCTTGGTGCGCGCGGCGATGATGGCGCCGGCCTGCTGGCGTTGCAGCATGGCCTGGGCAATCTCCTGCGCGTAGGCAAGATGGCTGATGCGCGCCTCGACCACTTGCACGCCGGCCTGGCCCAGCCGCTGCTGGATCTGGTCGCGCAGATGGGTGTTGATCTGGTCGCCGTGACTGCGCAGCGAAGGCTGCTGATCGTCGTGCGCGTCGTAGGGATAGCTTTGCGCCATTTGCCGCAGCGCGGATTCGCTCTGGATGTGCACGTAGTTTTCGTAGTCGTCGACGCAAAACACGGCTTCGGCGGTGTCGATCACCTGCCAGACGACGACGGCGGCAATTTCAATCGGGTTGCCGTCGCTGTCGTTGACCTTGAGCTTGCCGCTCTCGAAGTTGCGCACGCGCAGCGACAACCGTTGCTTGCTGTAGAACGGGTTGGTCCAGCGCAGGCCTTCGGTGCGCACCGTGCCGGTGTAGCGGCCGAACAACTGCAGCACCTGGCCTTCGTTGGGCGCGACCTGGAACAGTCCGCACAGGGCGATGATCACGCCGATATGTATCAGGGCGCCAACCACGATGGGCCAGACCAGGCCGGCTTGCGCCGCATGTACATACAGCCAGCCACCGGCGACGCTGACGATCAGCGCCAGCAGCAGCGCGGTGAGGCCGTTGGTGGAGAAACCCGCTTGTTCGTTCATGGTTAGACTCCCTTTGTGTGGTTCAATTAGATATCAAAGTGATATCTAGCACAAGAGGTGTCACGCCATGACTTGCCAGCCAGCCTGGGTGCGGATTTGCAGTGGATGGAAGTGGCGCTTGTAGTCCATCTTGGGGTGGCCATCGATCCAGAATCCCAGATAGACCCATGCCAGGCCGCGGGCGCGGGCCAGGGCGATTTGCTGCGTGATGGCGTAAGTACCCAGGCTGCGCGCGGTTTCCGCCGGGTCAAAGCAGGTATAGACGGCGGACAGGCCATCGGCACAGAAATCCGTGACCGCCAGCGCCAGCAGGCGCGGGCCGAGACGAAACTCCAGGAAGCGGGTCGGGCTCCACGGCGCGGTCAAGAAGTGCTTGAAGTCGTCCGGCGCGGCGTCGTCCATGCCGCCTCCGGTGTGGCGCGCGTGCAGGTAATGCGCGTACAGGGCAAAGCGTTCGTCGCTGTATTCGGGCGGGACTTCATGGATGTCCAGATCGGCGTTGCGGCGCATGCACCGCTTCTGCGTGCGATCAGGCTGGAACCGCGCCACATCGACGCGGCAAGGCGTGCAGGCGTGGCAATGGGCGCATTGCGGCAGATACAGATGACCGCCGGCCCGGCGAAAGCCACGTTCCAGCGCCGGGCCGTAGAGTTGGCCCAGATTCGGCGCGGCCGGGTCCAGCACCAGGTTTTGCGCCGTACGGTCGGGGAAATAACCGCAGGCGTGGGGCAAGGTCTGGAACAGGCGGACGCGATCGGAACGCATGGTTCGATGATAGCCCGGCGATGTTGACGCGTGACCGGCTCACGCAGGTGCAAGGTGCCGTGGGGCGTGCGCTATCGCGAGATTTGAATCCCCACTCACCCCGAACCCTCAACCCCAACCCCAACCCTCTCACCCGCAAGGGAACTCCCTTCGGTCGCCAAAGGGAGAGGACGGGCGCCCCACCGCTGAGCGGGACAGGCACCGCCTGCCATTTTGAGAGTCGCGAGCCGGCGCGAGGGCGTTACACCCAGCCCATGTAGCGCAGCATCAGCAGCGCACAGGCAGCCAGTACCACCAACAAAGCCATGCGCCGGGCGCGGGCGGCAATGTGTTGGCGGTGGGCGACGGGCGAGGCGCTGCGCGCGGCGGCGAGTTCGTCGCCGTGTACCACCAGCGGCTCCAGGCCCAGGCTGACCAGCAGCTCGCGGGCGCGGGTGTAGTCATCGGGATGGCGAATCCACACCTGCTCCCATTGCTCGCGATGTTCATTGCGCACCAGGTAGCTGTGGCGCTTCCAGCCGGAGCGGTCGTAGCGCGAGCGGTTCTGCACGGCAGTGGCGATGCCGTGCTCGGTCATCAGGGCGACGACACGGTCGATGTTTTCCGTTCGCGGGGAGGTGAAGATCTGGCGCATGGCGGAAGTTTAACCGGCGGCCGGCGGCGGGCTGGCCGGCTGGCGTACACGGATCAAGCCTTCCTGTGCGCTGGACGCCACCAGTCGGCCGTCGCGACTGAATATCTGCCCGCGCGCGAGGCCGCGACCGCCCTGCGCGGTCGGGCTGTCGAACGAGTACAGCAGCCACTCGTCGACCCGGAATGGGCGATGGAACCACAGCGCATGGTCGAGGCTGGCCATCTGCACATGATCGGTCAGATAGGAAATACCGTGCGGTAGGGTGGCCGTGCCGATCAGGTGGAAGTCCGAGGCGTAGGCCAGCAAGGTGCGGTGCAGGCTGGGCGTGTCGGCAATGGCCGAGGTGAGCTTGAACCAGATGTGCTGGATCGGCGGGCGCTTGGCCGGGTGGCGTTCGTCGCGCGGCCAGACCTGGCGGAACTCGAACGGCCCGTCGATGCCCATCCAGCGCTGCAGCTTGACCGGTAATCGCGCCAGCTCGTCGCTGGGCAGTGGCGACATGGGCTCGATGTCTTCCGGTGCCGGCACCTCGGGCATGCCGGTCTGGTGCTCCACGCCGGTTTCCGGGATCTGGAACGACACCGAGCCGGTCAGGATCGGCTGGCCGTGCTGGATGGCGACCACGCGCCGCGATGAGAACGAACCGCCATCGCGCGCGCGCTCGACGTTGTAGACGATGGGCGCGGCAATATCGCCGGCACGCAGGAAATACGCATGCAGCGAGTGCGCCTCGCGCGCGCTGTCGACCGTGTGCTGCGCGGCCGCCAGCGCCTGGCCCAGCACCTGGCCGCCAAACACGAAGCGCGTGCCGATGTCGCGGCTCTGGCCGCGAAACATGTTGTCTTCCAGCTGCTCCAGCTGCAGCAGATCGAGCAGTTCGGCAACGTGGTTTTGCGGCATGGGCGGGCACTCGTGCAGGGATCGGTCAGCCGGCAAGTATAAGGCTCGCCCAGGGGCGACCTGGGTTCAATCGGGCGGCAGGCGGGCCAGGCCGCTGCCGGCAAGCACGTCTGCCCATGGGAACATCACGCCGGGATCGCGCTTGCGCCGCACCTGGCGCGCGGGATCGTCGCTGGCGGCGATCCACGCCGTGTCCAGATCCTCATGGCCGGCAATGTGCGCCAGGTTGGGCAGCATCGCGCGCAGGTGCGCCAGTAGCGCCAGCAGGGCGGCAATCTGCGCCGCCGGATAGGGCTCGGTCATGGCCTGGCTGTCGGTATCCCACCAGCGCGGATAGCGCCCGCGATTGACCAGCTCGATGCCGACGGCATGGTCGTTGTGGCCGCGCACGTGATGGGCCACGCGCGTCACGGGCACGTAGCCATATGTGCTGCCGTCGCGGTCGATGTAGTAATGCCCGCTGTTGCCGGTGCCGCTGGCGTGGAGGATGCGTTCGCCGTACTGCCGCGCCGTGGCCAGATCGGGCAACTCGGTGCAGTGCATGACCACCAGCGTGACCGCGTCCGGCTGGCGCGGCGCCAGCGCATCGATATAGGGCAGGGGCTGGTCGTGGATGACGAGTGCAGGCATGTGCGCAGTCTGGCATGCGGCCGTGGCGGGCGCATCGTGGCTGCTACGATGCGCGCTTCGCTATTGCCTCGACGGAGACCGTGATGCGTGGCCAGGTAATTCTTTCGCACGGCTCCAATTCCAGCCCGGATGCCACCAAAGTCAGCGCGCTGGCGGCGCTGGCCGAATCGCTGGGCTGGGTCACGCAGCGGCCGGACTATCGCGACGACGACGCGCGCGGACTGGCCGCATCGGTGGCGCCGCGCATCGCCCGGCTGCGTGCCACGATCGAGGCCCTGGATGCGCCGCCGCTGCTGGTTGGCTCCAGCATGGGCGCGTTTGTCTCCGCGCTGGTGTCGCTGGACGTGCCGGTGGCCGGGTTGCTGCTGCTGGCCACGCCCAGCGCCATTCCCGGCGCGTCGCAGATGTTGGACATGCGCTTGCATGTGCCGACCATGCTGATTCACGGCTGGCGCGACACGGTGTGCCCGCTGGCCGATGTCCGGCTGTTTGCCGCACGGCATCGGCTGAGCCTGCTGGTGGTCGATGACGATCATCGCCTGGGCGCCAGCGCGCTGCCGATTGCCGCGCACATGCGGCTGTTGCTGGATCAGCTGGCCAGCGCATGAACGATGCCGCACCCCAGGCGTTTTTCGCCACTTGCCCCAAGGGGCTGGAATATCTGCTGCGCGATGAGCTGGCGGCGATGGGCGCAGGTGATGCGCGCGAGGCGCTGGCCGGCGTGCATTTTTCCGGCACGCTTGAAACCGCATATCGCGCCTGCCTGTGGTCGCGGCTGGCCAGTCGCATCCTGTTGCCACTGGCCGAGTTTGCCGCCGCCGATGACGAAGCGCTGTATCAAGGCGTGCAGGCCATCGACTGGAGCACGCACATTGCGGCGCATGGCAGCTTTGCCGTCGATGCCGGTACGGCGCTCAGCCAGATGGCGCACAGCCAGTTCATTGCCTTGCGCACCAAGGATGCGGTGGTCGACCAATTCCGGCAACGCGACGGCACGCGGCCAAACGTCGATACCGACGAGCCGGATGTGCGCATCAATGTCCGCGTGCGCCACGATCGCGCCACCGTGTCGCTGGACCTGGCCGGTTCACCGTTGCATCGGCGTGGTTGGCGCCATGAGCAGGGCGCCGCACCGCTGAAGGAAAACCTCGCCGCCGCCATGCTGCTGCGTGCGCGCTGGCCACAAATCTATGCCGAAGGCGGCGCCTTGCTCGATCCAATGTGCGGCTCGGGCACATTGCTGATCGAAGGCGCCCTGATGGCGGCCGACGTGGCGCCCGGACTCAAGCGCGAATACTTTGGGTTCCTGGGCTGGCTGCAGCATGACATTGCGTTGTGGCGCGGCTTGCTGGAGGAGGCAAACGCCCGTGCGCAGACGGGCTTGCGCGCGCTGCGCAGCGTGTTCTTTGGCGGCGATCTCGACCCGCACATGGTCCAGGTCACCAAGCGCAATGCACAGGATGCCGGGGTCGCCGGCTTCTTCACGCTGGAACGCCAGGACGTGGCCAACGCCGCGCCGCCACCGGGGGTGGACAGCGGACTGGTGATTACCAACCCGCCGTATGGCGAACGCCTGGGCGACCGCGCGCAGATGCCGACGCTGTATCGCGCGCTGGGCGCGGCCTTGCGCGCGCGTTTCACCGGCTGGCAGGCCGCCGTGCTGGCCGGCGATGCCGAGCTTGGCCGGGCCATGGACCTGCATGCGCACAAGCGCTACGTGCTGTTCAACGGCGCGCTGGAAACCGTGCTGCTCAGCATCGACCTGACCGCACGCGAGGCCGCCACGCATGAGCGCAAGCCGCTCTCGGCCGGTGCGCAGATGCTCAAGAACCGGCTGGAGAAAAACCTGCGCCGGCTGCGCAAGCGGTTGGCGCGCGAGGACATCGGATGCTGGCGCGCCTACGACCAGGACCTGCCCGAATACGCCGCCGCAGTCGACGTCTACACCGACACCCACGGTGCGGTGCATCTGCACATCCAGGAATACCGCGCACCGGCCGATGTGCCGGCGCCGGTGGCGCACACGCGGTTGCGCGAGCTGGTGCGCGTGGCTGGCGAAGTGTGGGACGTACCGCGCGAGTCCATTGCGCTCAAGACCCGCGAGCGCGGCAAGGGCGGCGCCAAGTACGGCCAGCTCGACCAGCGCGGGCAATTCATCGAGGTGACCGAGGGCGGGCTGGGTTTTCTGGTCAACCTGACCGATTACCTCGATACCGGCCTGTTTCTCGACCATCGCCTGGTGCGCGCGCGGCTGCGCGAGCTGGCGACCGGGCAACATTTCCTCAACCTGTTTGCCTATACCGGGACAGCCAGTGTGTACGCCGCTGCTGGAGGCGCGCGCGCGACCACCAGCGTGGATTTGTCGGCGACGTATCTGGATTGGGCTTCACGCAATCTGGCGTGCAACGGTTTCAGCGGTACGGCGCATCGGCTGGTGCAGCTGGATGCGCTGGGTTTTCTGGCGCGCGATCGCGGTCGCTATGGGCTGATCTTTGTCGACCCGCCGACGTTTTCCAATTCCAAGCGCGCCAATGATTTTGACGTGCAGCGCGATCACGTGCGCTTGCTGCAGGCGTGCCGGTCGCGCCTGACGCGCGATGGCGTCATCGTGTTTTCCAACAACTTCCGGCGCTTCAAGCTGGACCGCGAAGCGCTGCAAGCGGACTTCACGATCGAGGATTGGAGCGCGCCCAGCGTGCCGTTTGATTTTGCCCGCCGCACCGACATCCACGGCTGCTGGCTGCTGCGTCCGCCGCAGGCTGAAGTGCGGATCGAGCCTGCCACCATTAACCCCTGGGATACGGCCCGCATCAAAAAGTAAACTCTTCAGTGCACATTAAGCGCGCTCGACCGAGCATCGGCCCTGTCCAACGGAGAACGAGCATGAGCTCACGCATGAAGAAGGTCAGTGTCGATTCCCTGCCGGCCAACGGTCACGCCGTGGCGGCCGCAGCGGGTGGCCACGGCACCAAGTGGATGGTGCTGGGCGCGCTCATGGCGGCGGCACTGGCCTTGCCGCTGGGTGCCGCAGCGCAGGGCCATGGTCACCGTGGCGGTTATGGCTACGGCCACGGCTATTCCGGCAGCTACAGCCATGGCCACTACGATCGCGGCTACAACCGGGGCTACGACCGTGGCTATCGGCACGGCGGGCATTGGAGCGGCGGGCGCTGGATTGCCGGGGCGATTGTCGCCGGCGCCGTGGTCGGCTTGATCAACGATGCCACGCGCCCGGTGTACTACGACCGCCCCGTGGTCTATAGCCAGCCGCGCGTGGTGTATGAGAACTATTACCCGGCGCCGGTGGTACGCCGCCGCGTGGTGGAAACGCGCACGGTGTATGTCGATCCGTACCAGACGCGCTACGTGCGCAGCGACGACGGTTACGACGACTGAGGGGTGTCGTCATGCGTCGACGAGGAGCCCGGCCAAGTCCGGGCTCCTTGCGTTTATGGCTTGCCGCGCGTTTCCTGGCGGGTGGCCTTGGCGGATTTTTCCAACTGCTCGAAGCGCGCCTTGTCGATGCGCTGCACGCTCTGGATCGCGCACGGTGGCTGGCCGGTGGTGCGCACGGTTTCACCGGCTTCGCCGCAAATGCGGCCTTCGTTGGCGCTGGCGTTGGAGGCGTTGGAGCGGAACATCAACCCTGGCGGATGGCGCAGCTGCGGGCAGCGCGATTGCAGCGTCACCTCGTAGTATTTCGGTCCGGTGCGGACGATGGCCGTGCGGTCGTCGACGATATGCCAGGCGTTGATGCGTGACGGCTGGATGCATTCGGCGGCAGGCAGTGGCGTGCGCGGCGTCGCTGCCAGGGCCAGCAGCGGCAGCGCGCACAAGGCCAGCGCGGCGAAAGAGAGGCTGTGCATGGGACACCTCGGAGGATGGCGGAAGTGGCTGGCGCCCGGCCGCTGGCGGCGACCGGACACAATCCACTATCGCGCTGATCGGTATCACAGGATGTGAACGCCCTTGCATACATCATGAGTGGCCGTATTTTGTGTACATGGATCGTGCGCGTGCCAGGAGCCTGCCGGGCTTTGGTGGTCGCGTTGACGGAGAACTTGGTTGATTTCCCATTCGCTGGTGCTTGACGAGGACATTGCCGCGCGTTTCCAGCGCGTGCGGCAGCACACGCTCGAGCTGTGCCGCACGCTGAGCGCTGAAGATCTGCAGATTCAATCCATGCCCGATGCCAGCCCCGGCAAGTGGCATCTGGCGCATACCACCTGGTTTTTCGAGACCTTCGTGCTGGCGCACGACCCGGACTGGGTGGCGTCCGATCCATTGTGGCGCGTGCTGTTCAACTCCTACTACCAGTCGGTCGGACCGATGCACGCGCGACCGCGGCGTGGCGTTCTGTCGCGTCCGGCGCTGCGCGAGGTGCTGGATTGGCGTGCGCGTGTCGATGATGCCGTGGTCGCCTTGTTGCAGCGCGATGCCGACCCGCAGCTGGCGGCACTGGTGCGCATGGGCTGTGAGCACGAGCAGCAGCACCAGGAACTGTTGCTGACCGACATCAAGCACGCGTTCTGGTGCAATGAACTGCGCCCGGCCTACCGCGAGGCATTGCCACTGCCGCCGCCGGCGGATGCGCCGGCATTGCGCTTCATCGCCGGGCGCGAAGGCATCGTGGAACTGGGACATGCCGGCGACGGCTTTGCCTTTGACAACGAAACGCCGCGCCATCGGGTGCTGCTTGGTCCGCATGCGCTGGCCAACCGGCTGGTGACCAACGGCGAGTACCTGGCTTTCGTGCGCGATGGCGGCTATCGCCACAGCCAGCTGTGGTTGTCCGAAGGCTGGGCCACCGTGCAGGCTGAAAACTGGCAGCACCCGCTGTACTGGGACGACGGCCTGACGCGTGAATTCACCCTGGCCGGCATGCGCGGGATCGTTGCCAGCGAGCCGGTGTGCCACCTGAGCTACTTCGAGGCCGACGCGTTTGCGCGCTGGGCCGGGGCGCGATTGCCCACTGAGGCCGAGTGGGAATCCGCCGCCGCTGACTTGCCACTGGACGGCAACCTGCAGGACATCGGCCGCATGCACCCGCAGAGGGCACCGGCCGACACCGGCTTGACGCAGATGTTTGGCGACGTGTGGGAATGGACCGCCTCGCCCTATGTCAGCTATCCGCGGTTTCAACCGCTGGCCGGGGCACTGGGCGAGTACAACGGCAAGTTCATGTGCGGACAATGGGTGTTGCGCGGCGGCTCGTGCGCAACGCCGCGCGACCATATCCGCGCCAGCTATCGCAACTTTTTTCCACCTCAGGCCCGCTGGCAATTCAGCGGGCTGCGCTTGGGACATGACCAATGAGTAGTGTGCAACCTTGCCCACCCGATGCCGACCACCACGGCCTCATCGTCAGCGACATCCTGGAGGTGGCGCAGCGCGGCTTGGCCCTTGAACCCAAGCGCTTGCCGTCGTGGTTGTTTTACGACGAGCGTGGCTCGGCATTGTTTGATGCCATCTGCGCGCAGCCGGAGTACTACCTGACCGATTGCGAGTTGTCCTTGATGGCCGAGCACGCGCAAGCCATCGCCGACGCGTTGGGCAGCGAGGTGCGGCTGGTGGAATACGGCAGCGGCAGCGGGCGCAAGACACGCCTGCTGCTGGCGCATCTGGACGCGCCGGTGGCCTATGTGCCGGTGGAGATTTCGCCGGCGCCGCTGGAATCCAGCGTCGCGCAGTTGGCGCGGGAATTCCCGCACCTGCCGCTGCAGCCGCTGTGCGCGGACTTCACTCGCCCACTGCGGCTGCCGATTGCCCCTGCCGCGGCGCGGCGCACGGTGATGTATTTCCCCGGCTCCACCATCGGCAATTTCGAGGCGCGGCAGGCGGTGACCCTGCTGCGCAAGATGCGTCGCGAGATGGGCGAGGCCGGCGCAGTGCTGGTCGGCGTCGATCTCAAGAAAGACCCGGCCGTCATCGAGGCGGCATACAACGATCATGCCGGGGTCACGGCGCAATTCACCTTGAACATGCTGGCTCGGCTCAATCACGATATCGGCAGCGACTTCGACCTGTCGGCGTTTGCCCATCGTGCGCGTTACAACCCGATGGCCGGGCGCATCGAGACGCAGTTGGTCAGCCGCCGCGAGCAGCGCGTCTGCGTCGGCCAGCGCAAGGTGGCGTTCCGCAACGGCGAAGCCATCCAGGTGGAATACAGCTGCAAGTATTCGTTGCAGGAATTTGCCGCGCTTGCCGCCAAGGCAGGATTGACGGTGCGGCAAGTGTGGCTTGATGCCCGCCGCATGTTCAGCGTGCAGTATCTGGTGCGCACCAGCACCACGGTGGCGTGACGTCCGCGGCAGTCCCGCCCGTTGTGTAGACCCGCCCCCGTAGGAGCCCGCTTGCGGGCGATGCCTTGCGCCGATGGCGCAAGGATTTTTGTGGTGTGCCAAGAGCAACGCCGCGCAAGCGGGCTCTTGCGAGGGATCGCCTGCCGTGGCGTGGGTTTGGCCGTCTATTTGTGCTGGTACAAGGCGCGCACGTCGGCGGTCAAGGCGGCCTGGCTGTCTGGCCGGGCGTAGAACATGTGGCCACCGGCGTAGTTTTTCACTTGCACGCGCGTGGCGTCGCCCATGGCCGGCATCTGGTCGACCGCCAGCACCGAGGCCATGAACGGGCAGGACAAATCGTCCCAGCCGTGGGCAATCAGCACGCGCAGCCGGGAATCGGTGGCGACTGCCTGGCGCAACTGCTTGACCGAGCCTTCGTCGGCATCGTCGTCCTCGTGCCACAGCTTGTTCACTTCGTAGCTGAGCGCGTTGTAGCGTCCGCTCACCTTCCAGCCGACGGTGCGCGTGACGAAATCGACCATGGCGCTGGTGGTCGGCGCGATGATGGCGTTGAGGATGGGGTCGCCGGTTTGCTGGTGCGGCGCATACGGGAACGGGTCCCATGCGGTGACGTTGGAGTCGTAGCGGCTGCCGAGCTTGCCTTGCGCGCGATACACCTCGCGCAGATAGGCCTGGGTATCGATGCGGCCGCCCGAGCGTTCGACGAAGAGCGGGTCCAGGCCGGTGAGCTCGGCGACCTTGCGCAGCATCGATGCCATCGCCGCCGGATCGCTGCGTCCTTTCATCAACGTGCTGGCGTAGGTGGTGCGCGTGTAGTCGATGATCGGCGCCATGGCGGCAGCGGTCAGCGTGTGTGTGCGCTCCAGATGCGCGGCGGCGATGGAGGGCAAGGTCAGCATCCACGGCAGCGGCGAAACATTGCCGTCGGCAAACGCGGCCGGGTCGAGGTAGGGCGAGAGCAGCACCACGCCATTCATCGCCACGCCCAGCTGGGTTTGCAGGTAGGCGGTGATGCGCGGCCCGCGGAAGCCGCCGTAGCTTTCGCCGACCAGATACTTGGGGGCCGTCATGCGGCCGTTCTTGAGCAGCCAGTCGTAGATCACGCGCGACAGGTAATGGATGTCGCTGTCGGTGCTGTAGAACTGCTTGGTCGCTTCCTTGTCATCGACCAGCGCGCGGCTGAAGCCGGTGCCAACTGGATCGATGAAGACCAGATCGGTGAAGCCCAGCCAGGTGCCGGGGTTGTCGTGCAAGGTGGCTGGCGCTGACGGGCTGTCGCCCTCCACGCCAAAGTTGACTTTCTTTGGACCGATCGCCCCCAGGTTCAGATACACCGATGACGCGCCCGGTCCGCCATTGAGCGCAAAGGTTACCGGTCGATCCTTGCCGGGCAGTGTGTAGGCGGTGAACACCACCTCGCCGGTGATCACGCCCTTGGCGTTGCGCACCGGCAGGCTGCCTACCGTCGCCGTGTATTTCAGCGTGCGGCCATCGACCGTGGTCGACTGCGCGACGTGGGCATCGGCCGGAAACGGCGGCAAGTGGAACTCGCTGCTGGCAGGCTCGGCGTCGGCCTTGGCCGGTTGGGCGGCCAGGGCCGGTGTGGCCAGGCCCACGATGAGTGCCGCGGCAAAGGCGGCCAGTGACAACTTGCGCACGGTGTTCTCCCCGGAGTGGATGGCCCAGCCTAACCACGCCGGGGTGGCGGCGAGTGTGCGAAAAGGCATGGATCGGCACGGGGAGGACGTCGCCGCGCAGGGCGCGGGACCCTGTCCGCCATCGGGTGTCACGTCAAAGGCTGGCAGCGTGACCACCGGCCCTGCGTTGGCTCGCGCCGGCTCAAGCCGCAGCCAGCAGGCCTTCGATGAACTGGCGCAGCTGCCCGGCGCTGAGCGCTCCCGATTGCCGGGTGAGCTCGCGGCCGCGGTGGAACGCGATCAGCGTGGGAATGCTGCGGATGCCGAAGCGCTGCGCGATGTCCGGCTGGGCCTGTGTGTCGAGCTTGGCCAGGCGCAGTCGCGGTTCGAACGTGTTGGCGGCGGCGACGAAGGTGGGGGCAAAACCGACGCACGGCCCGCACCACGGTGCCCAGAAATCCACCAGCACCGGCAGGTCGCCGCGCAGTGCCAGGGTGTCGAAATTGCCGGTGGTCAATGTCAATGGATGCGCATTGAACAGCGCCTGCTTGCAGCGTCCGCATATGGGCTGCTGTTCCAGCCGTTCGGCGGGTACGCGATTGAGCGCATTGCAGTGCGCACAGGGAAGGGTCAGTGGATTCACGATGGGCCTCAGCCGCCGGCGGTCATGCCGTCGATAGTCCACAGGATGTGGTCGGCAGGTCGCCAATCCAAGCCGCCGGTCATGCTTGCAGGTTCAACCAAACGTAAAGGCCCAGGCCTCGGCACCCGGATCGAGGAAGGTGATTTCAAACACCCGCTCGCCGCTGCCATGGGCCTGCCGCACCAGCTGATACAGCCGCTGCGAGGTCATCACGCCGTTGCCCTCGGCGTCGGTGTCTACGCCGTGGTCGGCGCCGGGTGCGTGGCCGTCCAGCGTCACGCGAAAGCGGACGGGGCGGCCTTGCGCGCCGGGGCCAAGCACCAGGTGCAGGTCGCGACCACGGAAGCGGTAGATGATGCTGCCGCCGGCTTGCGCCAGTTGCACGCTTTCCGCCCGCACGTCCCAGCGCCCATCGAGCGCCCACTGGTTGCCGGGCAATGCTGCCGGTGCGCGATAGTCGTGTGCCGTGCCGTGAATCAGTCGGCCGGAAAAGCCCTGGGCGCGGGCGTAGCCAAGATAGGTTTCCGGCGAGCGCGTGACGTCGCCGGAATCGGCGGCCTGCACATCATGCCGGACATCGCGCACGTAGCCGCCGGGCAGGTTTTGTTGACCGGCCTCGCGCAGCAGCTGGCGAATCACGTCTTCGCTTTGCGCGTAGTCGCCTTCGCCGTAGTGGTGGTGGCGGATGCGTCCCTGCGTGTCGATGAAGTAATGCGCCGGCCAGTACTGGTTGTTGAAGCCGCGCCAGATGGCGTAGTCGTTGTCCAGCGCCACGGGATAACGCACGTCCAGCGCCTTGATGGCGCGCGCCACGTTGGCCGGGTCCTTCTCGAAGGCGAACTCCGGCGCGTGTACGCCGATGACGATCAGGCCGTGACCGGCGTATTTGTCGGCCCAGCCGCGCACATAGGGCAGGGCGCGCAGGCAGTTGATGCACGAATAGGTCCAGAAGTCGACCAGCACGACCTTGCCACGCAAGCCGGCGACGGTCAGTGGCGGGCTGTTGAACCATTGTGTGGCGCCATCGAGTGCGGGCATGTCGCCTTCCATCGGCAGTGCCCGGCCGGCGACCGGTGCGGACGCGGCGTTGACCGGACCGGGGCGCAGCGTGTCCACCAGGCGTTGTTCGAGCGGCCCGCTGCTGGCCAGCGATACGCGAGTCAGCCATCCGGTGTCCACGCCCGCGGCGATGGCCGCCACGCCGCACAATACAAGCACGCCCAGTCCGCGCCGGATCCACTCGCCGGCGCCCAGCGAACGTCGTGCCTGGGCGAACAGGCGTCCTCCCAAAAGCAGCACCACGGCCAGTGCCGTGGCGGCGCCGGCGGCAAAGGTCAGCAGCAGCAAGGTGGTCTGCACGCTGGCGCCGTTGAGTGCGGCCGCCGTCAGCAGCAGGCCGAGAATCGGCCCGGCGCAGGGCGACCACAGCAGCCCGGTGGCAACCCCGAGGCCGAGCGCGGCACCCGCCGAGTCACCTGCGCGGTCGGCACGCAGTGACCAGCGGCTGCCCAACGCCACCAGCGGCCGGGTGAGCCAGGTGGCCAGCCGCGGCAAGAGCAGCGCGAGTCCGAAAAGCGCCAGCACGCCCAGGGCCAGCATGCGGCCAGCTTGATTGGCGTGGACCGCCCAGCCGCCGCCGACCGCCGCCAGCGTCGCCACGACGGCAAACGTCAGCGCCATGCCGATCAGCATCGGCAGCCCGCTGCGGCGAAAGGGCCGGTCGGCGCGGGCAAACACGAAGGGCAGCACCGGCAGGATGCACGGGCTGGCGATGGTCAGCATGCCACCGAGGTAGGCAAGGATCAGGATCAACATGGCGGACGTTGTCCCGTGTGAGTGTCATGGTCGCCGGCTGCGGCGGACGCTTGGACGTTGACGCGGTGTGACGACCCTGGCGGGCGATGCTTCTACTCGTGTCGAGCCGTCAAAAACATCGCCCGCGAGCGGGCTCCTGCGAAGAACGTTTCAGTCTCGGAAATTGTCGAATTGCAATGGCAGCTCGACATCGGTTTGGCGCAGCACGGCCATGGCTGCTTGCAGGTCGTCGCGCTTCTTGCCGCTGATGCGCAGCTTGTCGCCCTGGATTTGCGTCTCGACCTTCAGCTTGGCGGCTTTCAGCGCGGCGGCCAGTTTCTTTGCCTCCGGCTGCTCGATGCCTTGCTTGACCGTGATGCGCTGCCGCGCACCGCCCAGGTTGACTTGCGGTGGGTCGACGGCCAGAGCGCGAATGTCGATTTTGCGTGCCGTCAACCGGCCGCGCAGGATGTCCAGCATCTGCTGCAGCTGAAACTCGCTGGGTGCGCTTTGTGTGATCACGCCCTCGTCCAGCGCGTAGCTGGCGTCCTGGCCCTTGAAATCGAACCGCTGTGACAGCTCGCGGTTGGCCTGGTCCACGGCATTGGTCAGCTCGTGCTTGTCGACTTGGGACACCACGTCAAACGAAGGCATTGCGACACTCCCGGCGCGCTGGTGGAGTGCCCAGTGTAGGCGATGCCAGTGCGGCGACGTCGATGTTGCCGGCGGCGGTTCAGGCTGTTGTCCTCAAGCCAGCGGCCAATGCAACGCGCCGTCGATGACGATGCGGCTGCAGCCGCCAACCCAGACTGCCGCGCCTTCGATCTGCACCGACAGCCGGGCATCGTGGCCAATCTCGCGTCCCTGGCTCACGCGGTAGCCATGTGCCAGCGGGCCGTCCGGCTCGGCATGCGCGATGTAGGCACCGATCAAGCCGTTGGCCGCGCCGGACGCCGGATCTTCAACGATGCCGACACCGGCCGGGAACGCGCGCACGACCAGCTGGCCGTCCGTCCCGGCGCTGCGGGCAAAGGCGCACAGGCCCATGCTCGAGGTGGCTGTAGCCAGCGCGCGGATGGCGGCATGATCGGGTTGCCAGGCGCGCAGTTGGGCCTCGTCGGCCACTTCGGCCAGCCACCAGCAGCGCCCGCCGTTGACCAGCGCCGGCGGCAGGCGGCCGCACGTCACGCCGCGCAGGGTGGCTGCCAGCAACGGATGGGCATCGATGCCGGTATTGACCACGCGCTCGCCCGGCGATTGCAGCAGCAGTTCACGTGTCGCGCCGGCGCCGTTGACGCGGATTGGCAACACGCCGGCCCCGCATTCCTGCCACAGCAGGCCTTCTCGTACCTGCGCCAGGCTGCATTCCAGTGCGGCATGGGCGCTGCCGATGCTGGGATGTCCGGCAAACGGGATTTCCTTGTGTGGCGTGAAGATGCGTACCCGGTAGCTGGCATCCGGATCGCGGGCGCGAAGCAGGAACGTGGTTTCCACCAGCGCGGTCCAGCGGGCGAAGCGCTGCATTTGCGCCGTGCTCCACGACTCGGCGCCGATGACCACACCCAGATGATTGCCGCCGCCCGGCGTGGCGGCAAACACATCAAGATGCAGGTAACGCAGTGTGGACATTGCGCGCTCTCGTGGCGGGTGGGATCAAGGGCGCGGATCATAGCCGCCTTGTCGAGCCTTGGCAGCCCGGCAGGACGTCGTGTCGCAGGCAGTGATAGCCGGCATTCGACAAGCGCGCGTCGTGACGTCAAGATGCCGGGCCTGCTTTTCGTCCGGAAATCCATCGTGTCAATCACGCTGATCATCATTGCCCTGACTTGCGTGATCTCGTATCTGGGATTCAAGAATTCACGTGTCCTTGACGACCTGATCCTGTGGCCGCCAGCCATTGCGCGCCAGCGGGAATACCACCGGCTGGTGACTTACGGCCTGGTGCATGCCGACTTTGGTCATTTGCTTTTCAACATGATCACGTTGTTCTTCTTCGGGCGGATCATGGAAAGTTTCTTTGCCTCGCGCCTGGGGCCATTCGGCTTTGTGCTGTTCTATATCGGCGCCCTCGTGGTTTCGATATTGCCGACGTATCTCAAGAACCGCGGCAACCCGCAGTACCGAAGCCTGGGGGCGTCTGGTGCCGTCTCGGCGGTGTTGTTTGCTTTCATTTTGCTGGCGCCATGGCAACTCATCATCGTCTTGATCGTGCCGTTGCCGGCCATCATTTACGCCGTGGCCTACACCGCTTATTCGATTTACATGGATCGTCGTGGTGGCGGCTATGTCAATCACAGTGCACATCTGTGGGGTGCGGCATACGGCGTGGTGGTCACCATTGCGATTGACCCGCGGGTGCTGCCGTATTTTCTGCAGGCGCTGCTGCATCCGACGTTTTGAATGGTGTTGATCGATCACCTTGTGATGCCGGGGATTTGATGCGGTACTGGCGCCGCGCGCATACTGGTCACGGTTGCATCCCGTCTCGCAGGAGAATGAACGCATGGCCATGTCCCGGAGGACCGCCGCGAAAAAGCCCGCGGTCAAGCGGTCCGCGGCGAAGAAAGCGCCTAAGCCCGAGTCAACCAGTGCTGGCCGCAGCAAGCCGGCCGTCATCCAGCGTGCCGCGCCAAAACCAGCAGTGAAAAAGTCTGCCGCAAGCAAAGGTGTGTCGCAAAAAACCGCTGCGCGCAAGACCGTCGCGGCCAAGGGCACAGCCAGGAAGATGACGGCGACCGGAAAAACGCCAGCGGCAAAGAAGACCGTGTCGAAACGATCCGCGCCGCAAAAGGCCGCGGTGGCAAAGGCCGCGGTGAAGAAGGCGGCGCGCAAAACTGTCACCGAGAAACCGGCAGCAAAAAAGACACGGATCAAACCGGACACTACGGTGCGGCCTGCAAGCGTCAAGGCGCCGGTACAGCGTCAGCCGGCCGTGGCCAAACCGGCGGCGGCTGACAAGTCGGTGCCACGCCTCAGCCCGGAAGAGGCCTTGGCCCATATTCAGGCACTGCTGGATGCGCATCGCGAGACCGCCCCGGCAGCGGGCGCCAAGCAGGCATCACCTGCCGGCCCATGCGAGCGGGCTGACAAGCGCGGCAAGTAACGTTTGCCACGCGGCGACGCAAACTGAATCTTCCGTACCACGCTCACGGTCGGTTACGCCGTGGTCTGCCAGCATGAGACGTCACCGCTACGGAGACGGCACATGAAGCGTCTGCTTGCAGGTTTGGCCCTTGGCGTGGGCATGTTGGCCTTGTCGGGTTGCTACGTGGATCCGGGCTACAGCTATGTGCGGCAAACGCCTTATCAAGGTGACGCCTACTACGGCCAAGGCGTGCGCACTTACGACCCTGGGTATTACTCCGGTTATTACCCTGGCTATCCGGTGTACGGCTACGGTTGCTGCTATGGCCCCGGCGTGAGCATCGGCATCAGCAGCAGCTGGTACCGGGGGCCGCGCTACGACAACCGTGGTTACCGCCGTGGTTATGACAACGGCTACCGAGGTTCGTGGCGGGATCATGATCACCGCCGTAACGACCATCGCGGACATCGCCGCACGGATGACCGGCCGCGGCATTGATTGCTGCGCGTAGTACCCGCGTGGCAGATTGCGTGGATGCGCGTGTTGAATACCTTGCGGACGGGTGTTGTCTGGGTGGCGGCGACGCTGTTGCTGGGCGGTTGCAGCAGCCTGCGTTTCTATGCGCAGGCAGCGCGCGGGCAGGGCGCGTTGCTGGTGCACCAGCGCAGCATCAAGGCCGTGGTTCGTGACCCGAAGACCGATCCGGCGCTGGCCACGCGATTGCGCATGGCACGGGATGCACGGCGCTTTGCCTCGGCGACGCTGGGGTTGCCGGACAACCGCAGCTACACCCGCTACGTCGATCTGCATCGGCCGTATGTGGTGTGGAATGTCTTTGTCGCGCCTGCGTATTCGGTCGAGGCCGTGCCGCGGTGTTACCCCATTGCCGGCTGCGTGGCTTATCGCGGCTGGTTCAGCGCCAAGGCCGCGCAGGCCGATGCCGCGCGGTGGCGGGCACGCGGCGATGACGTATGGGTTGGTGGTGTCAGCGCCTATTCGACCTTGGGGTGGTTTGCCGATCCCATCGTGTCCAGCATGTTGCGCTGGGGCGACGACGAGCTGATCGGCACGCTTTTTCACGAGCTGGCGCACCAGGCGGTTTACGTCAAGGGCGACACGGCGTTCAACGAGTCCTTTGCCACGTTCGTCCAGCGCGAGGGCTTGCGCCAGTGGCGCCGTTCGCGTGACTTGCCGGCGCCAGCCGCCGATGATGCCGTGCTTGAAGCCGGCTTCACGCAGCAGGTGCTGGACCTGCGCGAGCGTTTGCGGACGTTGTATGCCAGCGGCGCGTCAACGGCGGCGCTGGCGCGCGGCAAGCAGCACGAAATAGATGCTTTCCGCCGGCGCTACGTGGCCTGGCGCGATGCGCGTGCGACGGTGGATCATCGGTATGACGCATGGGTGGCCTCGCCCATCAACAATGCCGCGTTGCTGCCCTTTGGCTTGTACACGACCTGGACAGAGGCGTTTGCCGCGATGTTTGCGCGCGCTGGCGGTGTGTGGCCTTTGTTTCTGCGCCAGGTACGGGCCTTGGCGCGCCAGCGGCCAGCCGATCGCGATGCCGCGCTGCGCCAGCTATTGCCACATCACGACGCGGGTGTCCCGCATCCCCTGCATTGAACCGGTGCCGCGCTTGCCTGTCGCCCAGCTGAACCGCGCCAGGGTACACGTTGAACTCACACGCCATCGCCCACACTAAGTCCCGTATCGCCGTGATGGCGACAAGAAGTGGCGCAAGACATCGCGTTGCTGAGGGGCCGGCCTTTCCTCCCCTGGTGGCCGCCCGACAAACCCCGCAAGTCCTCCCCTGGCTTGCGGGGTTTCATTTTTTTTGCCACCCGTCCATATCACCGCTAACGGCATGAGCACGAACTTCACACTCGACGCGGTAGAGTCAGAGGCTGCATTCGCGTAGGGAGGCAACGCATGGCCAGCGTCTACGACTTCAGTGTCCGCGACATCGACGGCACATTGCGCTCACTGGATGAGTGGCGCGGCAAGACCTTGCTGATCGTCAACGTGGCGTCCAAGTGTGGATTCACTCCGCAATACGCCGGTCTCGAAGAGCTGTGGCAGGACCAGCGCGATCTGGGCCTGGTGGTGCTGGGGTTTCCCTGTGACCAGTTTGGCCATCAGGAGCCGGACGACGAGGCCACCATCAAGGCGTTCTGCACCACGCGCTACGACGTGACCTTTCCGCTGTTTGCCAAGATCGAGGTCAACGGCGAACATGCCGACCCGCTGTACCAGTGGCTCAAGCACGAGGCCAAGGGCGTGCTCGGCAGCGAATCGGTCAAGTGGAACTTCACCAAATTCCTGGTCGACCCCGACGGGCAGGTGGTCAAGCGCTACGCCTCCACCGACGCACCGGAGAAAATCGGCAAGGACACGCTGGAGCGTCTGCAGGCGGCTTGAGCGGCGCCCTCAGTACCAGTCCAGCAGCGAGATGCCGATGCCGGCATAAGTGGCCTTGTGGTTGTAGTCGATCAGGCTTTCGCCGTAGCCATGGAACAGCTCGGCGTAGCCGCGCACGTTGCCGGTGAACGGGAAGCTCCAGGTCAGCCGCGCCGCACCATGGCTGCGGTTGCCGCCGCGCAGCGAATGGCGCAGCAGGAGGCCGAATTCCTGGCCACCGGCCTCATGCACGATCTGCAGCTCGCCGCGCCCCATGAAATCGCTGATGTCCGGGTTGTCGTCGTCGCGACGTGATTCGCTGATGCGCCACCACGGGCGCAGCATCACCGTCCAGTGCTCGCGTTCCAGGCCGATGTTGGCGATGGCGCGATTCCAGCTGCGTGAGAGGGGATTGCCGCGACCGTTGGATTGATGATCCAGGCTCAGGCCCAGCAATCGACCGTGCCAGCCCAGCACGTTGTAATGGGTGGGAAACACCAGCATGGCTTCGGGTTCGTAATTGGTCTCGCGAAACGGCCGCGAGAGTTTGGCGTTGTAGACCTGCCAGCGCGAGGACTGGGTATAACCCACCCACACGTCGCCGTAGTCACCGAACACGCCCTGCCACACCTTGGTTTTCAAGCTGAGCTGGAACTTGGCCTCGACGTTGTCCAGCTGCTCGTCGTGCTGCGATTGATTGTGCACATTGGGGCTGAGCGGGCGGTCGTTCTGCCGATTGGTGGCAAACACCGGCATAACGTATACCGGCTTGTAGCCGCGCAGATTGAACGTGCCAAGGCGGCTCTCATCGGCCAGTTCCCAGCGGCTGTCCAGCAGCGACAGCGGGGTGGCGACTTCGGGGTTGGGCGCGGCTGCCTGGGCGCGTGGTTCAAGATCGGTGCTGAAAATCTCCGGCGTGACGGTGGCATCGTCGGCGCGCTTTTGTGCGGCCGGCAGGTTCACCCGGCCGGTGGCATGGTCGTAGCAGGCCAGGCGCTGGGCATCCGACTCCACGGCGGTACAGGCGCGGATGTCCGTCGGGTCGGGGTTCTGTGCGTGCACAGTCAGCGTCAGCAGGCTGCCGGCAAGCGCCAGCATGGCGCAGGTGGGGCGAAAGGCCATGGTGAGTCCGTGGGCTGGTGGCAGTGAATTGTCGATGCGGTGCGGTCGAAAACGCACGGACCCGCAGCGGATGCGGGCCCGTGCCGGATGCCGCATGGCAATGCTCAGGGCTGCTTTGACCAGCGCGCGTATTCGGCAGCGCTGATGCTGCCGTCGCGATTCTGGTCAGCGTTGATGAAGTCGTTGGCCAGCGGTGGATAGGCTGCGGCCTGTTCCTCGCTGATGGTCTTGCCGCTGCCCGCCAACTGCGCAAATGCTGGCGCCGGACCGTAGCTGGGCGCGGGCGCCGGTTGGCTGTGTACGGTCAGCTCGCCTTGCGGCGACGGATAGACCGCCGTGGTGCCGTGGCTGCCTGTAGCCATTGCGTCCGAGGGAGCCGCAGGCGGTGCCGGTGGTGCCGGTGGTGCGGGTGGTGCGGGTGGCGCCGGCGGCGCAGCGGGGATGGCCGGTGGGGGCGGAGGCGGCGCCTGCTGCGCCAGGACACTGCCGGCAAACAGCAGGCCGCTGGCGGCAGCGAGCAGGCAAAGCAGGGATTGCTGGGTTTTCATGTGCGTACTCCATGCAATGGACGGAAGCGAACCGGCGGCGCCGGCCCGGCGAGCGCCGGCGATCAATCGCGCTGCCCGCTCCGCGCATGGTCGAACGCCCAGGGTGAACGGACGGTAAGAACCTCTGCGCCCACACGTGGCGCCGCGCACTGCGCACTTAAGGCGAGGGCGAGGTGGGTTCCGGTGCACACGGCTTGCCATGGAGGACTTGGCGCAACTGCGTGGACAGGGCATTGCAACGGGCGGCCAGGTGCGGGCGGATGTCGGGGTTTCGGGCGTCGCGCAGCAGGCCGGTACGCATGGCCTCGTAGCGTGGCTGCAACTGGCCGGGGGCATAAACGTGCGCCGCGCGGTGACAGGCGAGATAGCTGGACAGGTAGTCGTCGCATGCAGCAATGCCGGTGCGTTCGTCGTCGCCGGCGATTTCCGGCACGGCGTTGGCGCGGTCGGTTGTGGCAGCGTGGGCGCGTGTGGGAAGGGGGGCGGAACGGGGGGCGTGCGCGCTGGTACCGGACGATGTGGCCGATGTCGGGCGCGTGGCTTCATGGCTGCAGCCGCCCAGCAGCACGCCGGCGGCCAGCAGGGCAAGCGACAGGCGCAATGACGTGAACATCAGGCTCTCCTTGGGATCGACAGGGACGCAGTGCAACGCCCGGTCATTGGCCGATGATGGCGGGGCAATGGCCCGACTGTGCCACAGCCACATCAAAGTGTCGTGAAATGATGCCGCGCAATGCGCGCTGACGCGGTTTTCACGTCGCTGTCGCCGGTTGCAACGGGTGGGAAATATTCCCCCTTGACAAATCACCAACCCACAAAAAATCCGTTATGCTTGAGCCGCTGTGTCTGCTCGGTGACACGCGTGTACGGTACGGGTTCTGCGCGATCCCCATCGTTCCACTTGATCTCGGCATGCTCAGTAAACTGCTGGCCATCAAGGCCACTTTGTCTTGAATATCAGGCATGGATCGGAGTGAAGTTATGTCGGATCGTGAAACAGGTACCGTCAAGTGGTTCAACGACGCCAAGGGTTTTGGTTTCATTACGCGTGAAAGCGGCCCGGATGTGTTTGTGCATTTCCGCGCAATTACCGGCTCGGGGTTCAAGAGCCTGCAGGAAGGCCAGAAGGTTACCTTCCGCGTAGTGCAGGGCCAGAAAGGGCTGCAGGCCGAAGAAGTCACTCCGGTTTGATTGCCAGCGGTGGATATGAAAGGGTCGGCGATGCCGGCCCTTTCTTTTGGTGTCGTCGCCAGTCAAGCGGTTGCTGCCGTCATGACGATTGAAGACGCGCTGGTGGACAGCGTGGTTATGTCGGTCGTGCCGGTGACTTGCGATGACGGCTCGCGTTTCGAGTTGATCTGCGCCGCACCTTCTGGTGCCTGGCACCAGGCGCTGTTCTGGATGCCGGCGATGGGCATGCCGGCGCGACATTATCTGCCGCTGGCGCAAGCCTTGGCTGCACGCGGCATTGCGGTGGCCATTCACGAATGGCGTGGCTTGGGATCAAGCAATCGGCGCGCCGGCTGGCATGTTGATTGGGGTTATCGCCAATTGCTGGAAATCGACGTGCCACAGGCGCGCGCCGTGTTGTGTCGGTTATGGCCTCAGGCCATCTGGTATGTGGGCGGGCACAGTCTTGGCGGCCAGTTGGCCATGCTGCATGCGGCCATGTCGCGTGCCGCGTGTGAGGGCCTGGTGCTGGTGGCCAGCGGGTCGCCCTATTGGCGCCAGTTTGCCCATCGGCACCGGATTGGACTGGCGTATCTGATGGCACCGCTGCTGGCGCGCCTGTGCGGACATTTTCCGGGGCGGCGGCTGGGTTTTGCCGGCAACGAGGCGCGCACGGTCATTGCCGATTGGGCGCGCAGCGGCCGCAGTGGCCGTTATGCGCCAGGCGACCTGGCCATGGATCTGGAAGCGGCGTTGCGCCGTGTCGAAGCACCGGTGCTGGGCCTGCGCCTGGCTGATGACTGGCTGGGGCCGGCGGCGTCACTGACCTGGCTGCTGGACAAAGTGCCATTGGCACCACGCACGCTGGTGACCTTCACCCGTGGTGATCTTGGCGTACCGGCAGCCACGCATTTCGCCTGGATGCCGACACCGGATCCGGTGGCAGCGACTATCGCGGATTGGGTGGAATCCCCGGTTGCCCGGCATGCCGGTGTGCCGGCGTGAGCCTGGCGCGCGTGCATCGCCGGCCGGCATCCGCGGAGTGCGTGCAGTGACGGCGTTGTTTGCCCCGCTGTCACAGCGCGGTGTGACCTTGCGCAATCGCATCGTGGTCTCGCCGATGTGCCAGTACTCGGCGGTGGATGGCATGCCCGGGGACTGGCATCTGGTACATCTGGGCAGCCGCGCCGTCGGTGGTGCCGGCGTGGTGATGGCCGAGGCCACGGCGGTGACGGCGGACGGGCGCATCTCGGATGCCGACACCGGTTTGTGGAATGACGCGCAGGCCGCCGCATGGCAGCCAATGGCGCATTTCATCAAGGCGCACGGCGCCGTCGCCGGCATGCAGCTGGCACATGCCGGCCGCAAGGCGAGTACGTGCGCGCCGTGGCTGGGGCATGGTCCATTGCCGGCATCCATGGCGTGGCCGACAGTGGCGCCTTCAGCCGTGCCGCACGACGTGGACTGGCCGCCGCCGCAAGCACTGGATGCAGGCGGCATCGCCGGCGTGATTGCGGCATTTCGCGCCGCGGCGCGGCGCGCCCTGGAAGCCGGCTTCGAGCTACTTGAACTGCATGCCGCGCATGGCTATCTCCTGCATCAGTTTCTTTCGCCGCTTTCCAACCGGCGTGGTGACGATTGGGGCGGCAGCCTTGACCATCGCACGCGACTGACGCGCGAGGTCATTGCCGCCGTACGCGAGGTATGGCCCGAGCGCCTGCCGTTGTGGCTGCGCATCTCCGCCACGGATTGGGCGGCCGACGGCGCGGGCTGGACACCGGAACAAAGCGTCGCCCTGGCGCGGCAGGTCAAACCGCTGGGCGTGGACTTGATTGACGTGTCCACGGGCGGACTGCTGGCGCATGCCAAGGTACCGGTGGCACCGGGGTATCAGGTGCCCTTCGCCGCGCGCGTGCGCGCCCAGGCGGATATCGCCACCGGCGCGGTGGGCTTGATCACCACGCCAGCGCAAGCGGCGGCCATCGTCGACGACGGCCAGGCGGATGTGGTCCTGCTGGCGCGTGAAAGCCTGCGTGATCCATATTTTCCGTATCGCGCCGCACAGGCACTGGGCGTGGCTCTCGACGCGCCGGTGCAATACCAGCGCGCGTGGTGAGTGTCGTCGCCAGCGCGGTGCAGCGGCGTGCGCAGGTGGCAGAATCAGTGTGAGCCGGGTGGTCCGATGCGAGGTTTGGCGTCATGCGCAAGTTCACGAAGTTTGCCGAGTTCTACCCGTTCTATCTCAGCGAGCATCGACATCGCTTGTGCCGGCGCATGCATTTCATCGGTTCCAGCCTGGTCATCGCCGTCGTGGTCGTGGCGTTGGGCAGCGGCCAATGGCGCTGGCTGTGGCTGGCGCCGGTGGCCGGTTACGGCTGTGCCTGGATCGGACACTTCTTCTACGAGAAAAATCGCCCGGCAACGTTCACCTATCCGCTCTACAGCCTGCTTGGCGACTGGGTGATGTACGCGCAGATGTGGCGCGGCCAGCTGCGGTTTTAGACGCCCGCCGGGTCTTGGCCGGCTTTAGCGATATTGCCGGTGACAGCCGTCGCAGGTCTGCGTGATGGGTTTGATGGCGGCTGCGAGCGCGGCGCAGGTGGTCGGGGCCGCGGCCAGCGCTGCTTGCGTGCGTTGGCGCAACTGCGCGGCATCATCGGTGAAGTCCTTGGCGTCGATGCCGAACACTGCCGTGATGTCACTGCTGGACGATTGCACGCGCTCGAGGTGGTGGGTGACGGCCGGGACATTGCATTGCCCGGCCTTGATGGCGCCGCGCAAACGGGCCATGTGGTAGTCCATCGTGGTCATGACCGCATCCGGCATCGGGTTGCGGGCATGCAGCGCGGTCATGATGTTGGCCGTGCCGACGGCGCCGATGGCCAGGCCAAGCAAGATCAGCAACGCGACGCGCATGGAGGTTCCGATAGCAGGACAGGTCGCCGAGCATAGCGCGCCGGCAGACGGCGGCGGGTCCGGCGCGGGATAATCCGCGTTTGCCGGTGTGGCGGAGACGAAGATGGACAGTTCACAGCAGGCCGTGACCGTGGCCAGCACATCGCCGCCGGTATCCGAACGCTTTGCCGGCATCGAACGCCTGTACGGCGCCGGCAGCGTGGCGCGGCTGGCCGGCAAGCATGTAGCCGTCATCGGCCTGGGTGGTGTCGGCTCATGGGCTGCCGAGGCGCTGGCGCGCAGCGGCATCGGGCGTCTCACCTTGGTCGATGCCGACGAGGTGTGCGTGTCCAACACCAACCGCCAGCTGCCAGCGCTGGATGGGCAGTTTGGCCGGCCCAAGGTGGCCGTCATGGCCGCGCGCGCGCGCGCCATCAATCCGGACATTGCCGTGGATGCGGTGGAGCGTTTCCTGACGCCATCCACGCTGGATGATTTGCTGGATCGTGGTTACGACGTGGTGCTGGATGCCTGCGACGCGTTTCGCGTCAAGCTGGAGACCATCGTCTGGTGCCGGCGGCGCAAGCTGCCCGTCGTCAGTGTCGGTTCGGCCGGCGGGCGTACCGATCCGACCTTGGTGCGGGTGCGCGACTTGTCGCGCACGGAGCACGACGCGATGTTCAGCTTGATTCGCAAGAAGCTGCGCGCGGACTTCAACTTCCCGCGCAACCCGGCACGCTACTTTGGGGTTTCGGCCGTCTATTCGCTGCAGAACGTGCAGTACCCGCAAGCCGACGGCACGGTGTGCGGCCAGCGCCCGCCTGGCGGCGAGTCGCTGGGCCTGGCTTGCGGCGGCGGGCTGGGGGCGGCCACGCATGTCACCGGCGCGTTCGCGTTTGCCGCCGTGGGCAAGGTGATGGAAAAGCTGCTGGCCTCACCGTAGGGGCTCGCTCGCGGGCGATGCCCTTTGCGAGAATCGGGAATCAGAGCAAGAGCGTCGCCCGCAAGCGGGTTTCTACAAGTGCGGCGGCCTCACCAGCCCATGTAATGCCCGCCGTTGATGGCGAGGTTGGCGCCGGTGATCCAGCCGGTGTCTTCGCCGGTGAAGAACGCCACGGCGTGGGCGATTTCCTCCGGTTTGCCAAGCCGGCCCACCGGGATTTGCGCGACGATCTTGGCACGCACTTCCTCCGGGACGGCCATCACCATGTCGGTGCCGACGTAGCCCGGCGACACGGTGTTGACGGTGATGCCGAACTTGGCGTTTTCCTGCGCCAGGGAAATGGTGAAGCCGTGCATGCCGGCCTTGGCCGCCGCGTAGTTGGCCTGGCCGTACTGGCCCTTCTGGCCGTTGATCGAGCTGATCTGCACGATGCGCCCCCACTTGCGTGCGCGCATGCCCTCGATCACGGGGCGGGTGACGTTGAAGCAGCTGTTCAAGTTGGTGTTGACCACGTCAAACCACTGCTGGTAGCTCATCTTGTGGAAGGTGGTGTCGCGCGTGATGCCGGCGTTGTTGACCAGGATGTCGACCGGACCGCATTTGTCCTCGATTTCGCCGATCATGCGCACGCAATCGGCTGCATTGGAGACGTCGCCTTGCACCAGGCAGACGTCGATGCCTTCGGCGGCCATCTTTTGCCGCCAGGCTTCGGCGCGACCGGCGTCGCGGAAGTTGGATGCGACGCGGTGGCCCTGGGCGGCAAAGTAGCGAATGATTGCCGTGCCGATGCCGCCCGTGCCGCCAGTGACCAGTGCCGTGCGTTGGGTCATGTTGAGGGTCTCCTTGTGGCCGTGTGTGTGGTGTAAGTGCCTGGTTCCTTTATAGCCGGTTGCCCGCCGCAGTGACCGCTGCATTGCGGCATGCAAGGTGTATCGATACGGGCGGACCTTGAAAGCGCGCGCGCATGCCCGAATCTTCAGCGCAGCCAAAGTCTCTCTCTTGCTTGCTGATGGAATCGCCCATGAATACCGCCGTTGAAACCCGCAAATTTGAAGCCGAAGTGGCCCAGGTGCTGCATCTGGTGACGCACTCGCTGTACTCGCACAAGGATATTTTCCTGCGCGAGCTCATCTCCAACGCCTCGGACGCGTGCGACAAGCTGCACTTTGCCGCCATCGGCGAGCCACAGCTGATGGGCGAAGACAGCGCGTTGCACATCGATGTCAGCTGGGATCCGGCTGCACGCACCATCACCATCACCGACAACGGCATCGGCATGACGCGTGATGAAGTGGTGGCCAACATCGGTACCGTCGCCAGCTCCGGCACGCGCCGGTTCCTGGAGGCGATGAGTGGCGAACAGAAGGCCGACGCACGCATGATCGGTCAGTTTGGCGTCGGCTTTTATTCCGCCTTCGTTGTAGCCGGGAAAGTGACGGTGATGACCCGCCACGCCGGCGCGCCGGCGGCGGAAGGCGTCAAGTGGGAAAGCGACGGCAAGGGCGAGTACTCGCTGGAGCCGATGGAACTGGCCGCGCGCGGCACGTCGGTGGTGCTGCATCTCAATGCCGACGAGGACGAATACTTGAAGCGCTGGCAGCTGCGCGCGCTGATCACCAAGTATTCCGATCACGTCGCGTTTCCGATCCGCATGCCCATCGAGAAGGACGACAAACCCACCGACGAGTGGGAAACCGTCAATGCCGCTTCGGCGCTGTGGGCCAAGCCAAAGGCCGATATCAGCGACGCCGACTACCAGAGCTTCTACAAATCCCTCGGCCACGATTTCAACGATGCGCTGGCGTGGACGCACAACCGCGTCGAAGGCAGCCAGAGTTTCACCACGCTGTTGTACTTGCCGGCACAGCCGCCGTTCGACCTGATGATGGGCGGCCGCGACGAGCGCAAGGGCCTGAAGCTCTACATCAAGCGCGTCTTCATCATGGACGCCGCCGAGGAGCTGCTGCCCAACTACCTGCGTTTCGTGCGCGGCGTGGTCGACGCCGACGACCTGCCGCTCAACGTCAGCCGCGAGATCCTGCAGCACAACCGCCAGCTCGAGCGCATCAAGGGCGCCTGCGTCAAGCGCGTGTTGGACTTGATCGAGAAACTGGCCAAGGACGAACCGGAAAAGTTCACCACCTTCTACAAGGCCTTCGGCAACACCCTGAAGGAAGGCATCAGCGAAGACGCCAACAACCGCGAGCGCATTGCCAAGCTGCTGCGCTTTGCTTCCACCGGCACCAAGGAGGCGCCGGCCAAGGACAGCGAACAGGGCGTGTCGTTCGACGATTACATCGCGCGCATGCCGCTCGATCAGGACACGATCTGGTACATCACCGCCGACAGCTACGCTGCCGCGCTGGGCAGCCCGCAGCTCGAGGCGTTCAAGGCTCGTGGCACCGAAGTGCTGCTGATGTCCGACCGCATCGACGAATGGATGCTGGGCAGCCTGAATGAATACGCCGGCAAGAAACTGCGCAACGTCGCCAAGGGCGAACTGCCGCTGGACGAGGCCGGCAAGAAGCAGCAGGAAGAGGCCAGCAAGGCTGCCGAGCCGCTGCTGAAAAAGCTCAAGGAATTGCTGGGCGAGCGCGTCGGTGAGGTGAAGGTGTCGGCGCGCCTGACCGATTCGCCGTCGTGCCTGGCCCTGTCCGACTATGAAATGGCGCCGCACCTGGCGCGGCTGCTGCGCGAAGCCGGACAGGCCATGCCCGAGAGCAAGCCGACGCTGGAGATCAACCCGCAGCATGCCTTGCTCAAGCGCGTCGAGGCGGAAGCGGACGAGGCCAAGGCCGGCGATCTGGCTACGCTGCTGCTGGAACAGGCCGAGATTGCCGCCGGTGCGCAGCTTGCCGATCCAGCGGCGTTCGTGCAGCGCATGAATCGCGTGCTGCTGGGCTAGGAGCCTGGACAGTTTCTACCGCCCAAGCCCCTAGTCCGCCACGCGTTGAGTACGACCGACGCCCGCCGCTGCGCGGGCGTCGGCATCTTTCACGCCTGTCGATTGGCCGTCACGGCCGGTGCTGAGGTTCTGCCAGCCACGAGGGCAGAACTCCTCAGCACCTCACCCGGCCGCCGGCCAGTTGCTCGCAGGGATGGAAAATGGGTTCGTCGCGTGACGGTCGGTGCGGATGCCGGCGCGGCCGCTCGACATACGGTGGCACCGGGTTCCAATACGTTGGCGGCGGGGCATAAACCGGCTGGTTGAGCTGGTTTTGGTACTGTGCGTTTTGCTGCCGCAAGGCATCGTTTTCGGCACGCAGGCGTTCTTGATCGGCGGCCTGTGCAGCCAGTGCGCGGGCGCTGGCTTCGTCTTCACGTTGTTGCGCGGCGGCGCGCGCCTGCGCTTGCAGGTCGTCGCGTTGCTGCACGCTTTCGCGGTAGGCCGCCAGCCGCTGCTGGTATAACGCTTCAAGATGCCGCGACTGCGCATAGCGTTCGGCCTGCGCCATTTGACCCAGGCGCAGGTAGCGGTCGATGACGTCGCCCGCGTCGGCCTGGTGCAGCAACGTGCCGTGCTCATCGGGACAGGGCTGGTCGGTGTAGACCACCTGTCCGGCTTGCGTGCACTTGTAGATGTTCTGCGCGCCGGCTTGGCTGGCCAGCGCCAGCAGCACGCAAGCGATGCCACTCCGGCCCAGATGCGTAATCAGTGATGGCGTGGACATGGAGGCCTCCGCAAGCGTGCCCCCAAGATATGCCAGAAATCCGCGGTGGCGGCCAGCCTGTTTCCCGGCAGGTGCCGCGTGTGGATGCGCCACGGTTCATGGTGCCCCGCGCGCTGCCGCTTGCAGCGCGGCGGCACGCTGCCAGCTGCGCAGGCCGGCGGCGGCCAGCAAGACAAAGCCGGCGTACAGCAGCGCGGTGATGAACAGCGCCTTGTACGCATACAGCCCGACGTAGATGACGTCCACCGCAATCCACATCCACCACACGGCGGTGTGCCGGCGGATGCCCCACCATTGCGCCACCATGCTGAAGGCGGCCAGCGTGGCGTCCAGCCACGGCAGGGCGGCGTTGGTATAGCGCTGCATGAACCAGCCCAGGGCCACGGCGCCGAGTGTACCCAGCAGCACATGCAGCACGGCGCGCGAGCGCGGCAGCGGGGCGACGCGTACCCTGCCGTCGTCGCCCAGGTGATGCAGCCATCGGTTCCAGCCATAAACGATGGCCACGCCAAACACGCCTTGCAGCAGCATGTCCGAGTACAGGCGGGCATCGACGAACACCCACGCATACAGCACGACCGAGACCAGGCCCACCGGCCAGCACCACGGGTGGCGCTGCGTGGTCAGCCACACGCCGGCCACGCTGGTCAGGGCGGCGAGGGTTTCCAGCCAGGGCAGGGTCACAAGTCCACCTTCAGCGCCAGCCGCACCAGGCGCGGCGTGCCGGGGAACAGATAGCTGTCGCCGCCGCTGCTGCCGGTGTCGCGCCAGTAGAAGCGATTGAACACGTTGTCGACATTGAGTCGCCAGGTCAGGGTGTGGCCATGCCACGCCTGCGTGTAGCGCAAGCCGGCGTCAAACACATGGTAGGCCGGCACGCGGGTGGTGCCATCGGGTGTCGCCACGTTGCTGGCGCTGTAGCGCCAGCCGGCCAGCACGCCAACACTGGGCGCGAAGGGCAGGCGGTAATCCGCATACAGCGCGGTGCGCAGACGCGGCACGTTCACCACCTGGTGACCTTCGTAGCCGCGTATGCCGGTGTCGCGTACCTGGGCCTGGATGACGTTGGCGCTGGCGGTCAGGCGCAGGTTGTCGCTCCATTGGCCGGCGGCGTTCAATTCGAGTCCGCGGTGGCTTTCGCGGCCTTGCTGGACAAAGGTGAAGCCAGCGGCGGTGGTGTCCGGGCGGGCAAATTGCAGGGGCTGGCGCAGCTGGTACAACGCGGCCCCCAGGTTCAACCGCTCGCTCCACGCCAGCTTGGCGCCCAGCTCGGTCTGGCGCGTCAGCACCGGCGCCAGGGTCGTGCCGTCGTTGGCGGTCCAGTACGGTGCCGATTGGCCCAGCGCCAGGCTTTCGCTGTAGCTGACGTAGGTCGTCAACGCATCGCCGGGTTGCCACATCAGCGCGGCTTGCGGCAGGGCCTTGGCCAGGTGCGTGTCACGTTGCGGCGTGCCATCGCTGGCGTAGGCGCGCTCGTGCAAGCGCACGAAGCGGCTGCCCAGCAGCAGCTGCCAGCGTTCACCCAGATGGATGCGGTCAAGCGCGAACACCGACCGCTGCCAGCTGTCCAGCCGTCGCACGCTGGGGCCGGGCTGGTTGGGCGAGGGCGCATACACCGGCGGCTCGCGCTGGTCGATATTGGCGCTGCCGACATAGTCGTAGACCGAGTCGCCGCGGTCGATGGTGCGATGGAAGGCGCTGCCGCCAAGGGTCAATTCGTGGCTCAGGGCCGCGGTATCGAGGCCGCCCTTGAGCACCACGCGCAGCTCGTCGTTGGAGCGCGTGTCGCCGGGGTTGCGGTAGTCGTAGATGTCGTACTCGCCGTCGGGTGCGAAGAACCAGCCCGGCGTGTGGCCATCGGCGCACGCGGCCGTGTAGAAACAGCCGTAGGCAAAGGCGACGTTGTCGTCGATCACGCTGCGGCTGCTGCCGACCGCCGCCTGGAACTGCCATTGCGCATTGAGGCGGTAATCCAGATGCGCGCTCAAGTTGGCTGCGCCAATGCGCACCGGCTGCTGCCATGGCTGGAAGCCGAGCATGCGCATGCGGCTGGGATGGCGCGGCAGCTGCGTGCCGCCAAGGAGTTGATAGGCCGACACCGAACGCTGGGAGCTGGCCTGGTAGTTGCCGTCCAGCCGCAGCGTGACATCGGCATCGGGCTTCCAGTCCATGGCCAGCGCGGCAAAGTTGCGGTTGCCATCGGCATGCTCGACCCAGGAGCGGGCGCCCTCGTGCGCCACGTTCAGGCGCAGGCCAAAGCTCGGGCTGAGCCAGGCGCCAAGGTCGGCGGCGAGATAACGCGAGCCGTGCGAATCGGTGCCGAGCGTGACGCTGCGCACGTTGGCCGGGCGCTTGCTGACAAAGTTGATGAGCCCGCCGGGGGCGACGATGCCGGCTTCCAGACCGCCCAGTCCCTTGAGGACTTCCACCTGCTGCTTGTCTTCCAGCGCCAGCCGTTGTTCGCCGGTGATGATCAGGTCGTTCTGCCGGTAGCTGGTGGCCAGATCCAGCGCGAAACCGCGAATGGCGACGTTCTGGTAGTAGCCGAGTGCGGCGTAACTGTCACCCATGGCGCTGTCGCCGTGGCCCAGTTCGCTCAGGCTGCGCGGTTGGCGGTCATCCAGCTGGTCGCGCGTGATGACGCTGACGGTTGCCGGTGTGTCGTGCAGTGCGGCGCTGCCGAAACTGCCAAAGCTGTCGATTTGCGTGCGACTGGCGGCGTAGCCGTCCTGCGCCTTGGCCTGCACATGGACCGCCGACAGCTCGGTGGTCGATTTGGTATCGGGAGCGTTGCCGGCATGGGCGCCAGTCAACGGCGCGGCGGTCAGCAGGGCCAGCCAGAGGGAAGTGCGGTGCATCATCATCGGATTCGCCTGAAAGCCAAGACAGACGAAGCGACGGCGACCGCGGCACGCGTGTGCCCGGTCTGCAAGCTCCCTACGCCGGTATGGTCCGGATCAGGTTCCAAGGGTCTCTCTCAGCCCGGCAGTTACCGGACACCCCCGCTTCAAGCGCGCATTAGAACACACAAGGCGCGATGCTTCAGGCGCAGCGGCGAATCGCGTCCAGCAGGGCACGCCCTGCGGTGCCGGCAAACCACGCCGCGTGGCCGCGCAGGAAGGCATCCCAGGCAATGTCCGCCTTGTCCGTGCCGATGAAGGCGTTGAAGTACTCCACTTCGGACAGGGCAAAATCCAGATGCACCAGTGGCAGCACATCGGCCAGCGCGGCGACGGCAGTGGCGTCGAGATGCGCCTGCCGGCGATAGCCCGCAATCAACGCACAGGCAATGTCGACGTGACCCATGCAGGTGCCGGTGTCCAACTGCAGCCAGTCGATGGTGTTGCGTTCGATGGCGGTGGCCAGATCAAACAGCGCAAAGGTCGCCGCGCTCAGGCCAAAGTCCATGACGGCGGTGATGCGCGCGTCGTCATCGGCGCTGCTCCAGCACAGGTTGGAAACATGCCAGTCGCCGTGCGTCCACAATGTGGTTTGCCGCGCGGCGGCGGCCTGCGCCCGTGCATGCCACGGTGCCAGCACCTGGGCCAGCTGTGCGCGCCATGGCCGCTGCTGGAGGTAGGCGGCCAATGCCGGTCGTTGCGGCAGTTGTGCGGCAAGCGTGGCCAGTGGGTCGGCAGCGCACAGCAGTTCACTGCGGGCAACCAGGATGTGCGTGCTGCGTTGCGCGGAACGATAGCTTGCGGACGCGGTGTGCAATTGCGCCAGCATGGCCCCGGCGCGCTGCGCGTGATGGACATTGGCCAGCGGCACCCACGAGATGGTCTGGCGATGCAGGTCGATGCCGGCGGCGCGCGCATGCACCTCGTAGACCCAGTCATCCTGCGCCACCGCGCTGCGCCTCGCGCGGTCACGCAATACCGTCGGCACCGGCACACCGGCGGCGTGCAGATGGTCGCTGAAGCGGTGCTCCTCAACCAGCGTGGCGACGTTGCGCACACGTCGATGGTGGCGCTTGACGAACACCTGCGCGTTCGCGCATTGCACCAGGCAGGCGGCGGAGAGCGGCCGCGGGCTGTGCCAGGTGAGGGTGTCCACGGCACCAAGCTGCGGGTAGCCGGCAAGCAGCATGCGCACTTCATCGATCGTCAGTGCCGGCCAGTGTGCCGGCTCCTGATGGCCTGTCATGCCATGCACGCAGTGGGTGGTCATCGATTGCCAAGGGGACGCCAGAGTCGGCAATTATGGCCAATGCACCGCCCGCGCGCTTTCACGGCAGGGCCGGGCACGTGTCTAATGGCGGTTTTCGCGCGGTGGGGCGATTGACGATGAGCGCCATGGTGATGCTGTTTGCCTGCCTGCTCCTGGGCGCACTGGTGGCGCGGTACGGCACCGCACCGCAGGGCACGGCGGCCGGACTCAACTGGTGGGTGCTGAACATTGCCTTGCCGGCCCTGGTGCTGGAGCTGATCCCGCAAGTCCGCTTTGATCCGCAGCTGTGGTTTCCGATTGCCGCGCAATGGCTGACGTTCCTGCTGGCGTGGCTGGGCTTTGGCTGGTTGGGGCCGCGCGTGGGCTGGAGCCGGCAGCGCACCGGCGGGCTGATCCTGGTGTGCGGTCTGGGCAACACCGCATTCATGGGATATCCGCTGATGCAGGCGCTGTATGGCCAGGATGGCCTGGCGCTGGCCGTGGTGGCCGATCAGCTGGGTGCGTTTCCGGTGCTGGTGTCGGTGGGCATCGTCGTCGCCTCGCTGTATGCCGGGCAGCGGCCGCAGCCGGCGCTGATCGTGCGCCGCATCGTCACCTTTCCCGCCTTCATTGCCTTGCTGGTGGGCGTGGTCGCCGGTGCCTGCGGCGGCTGGCCGGCATGGCTGACTGCGGCGCTGGCGCCGGTGGGCGGCACGTTGACGCCGCTGGCGTTGTTTTCCGTCGGCCTGCAATTTCGCTTTCATCCGGGAGCGCGGCAACTGGCCGCTGCCGGCAGCGGATTGGCGTGGAAACTGGTGCTGGCACCGGCACTGTGCTGGGGGCTGGGCGTGGCCAGCGGCATCGGCGGCCTGCCGTTGTCGGTAGGCGTGTTGCAGGCGGCGATGGCGCCCATGGTGTCGGCAGCCATTCTTGCCGACGAGTACGACCTGGACCCGCCCCTGGCCAACACCGTGCTGGCCGCCGGCATCGTATTGTCGCTGCTGACCGTGCCGCTGGGAGCATGGGTTCTTGGGCCGTGAGGGCGCGCGGTTGCGCGCTGCGGCGTAACTGGGGACACTGGCCCTACTGCTGAGGCCGGGGGAGCGGACATGGCGGCGTTGGGACTCATCAAACGAATTTTTGGCAATGCCGGCGCCGGGGAACGCCGGCATGGATCGCGCGCGGACCTGCCGCGCGGCATGCATGTGCTGGTGGTCGACGACTCGCCGACCATCCGCGCGGTGCTGGGCAAGATGCTGAGCCAGGCCGGACACATCGTGGCCAAGGCCGGCGACGGCGAGTCGGCCATCGCCCAGGCGCGTGACGGCTTGCCGGATCTGATCTTCCTCGACATCGTGATGCCGGGCATGAATGGATTTTCGGTGTTGCGCGCCTTGCGCCACGATCCGCTGACGCACGGGATTCCCATCGTCATGATCAGCGGCAACCTGCAGGCGACCGAGCAGTTTTACGTGCAGCGTTTTGGCGCCGATGACTTCATGAAAAAGCCGTTTGGCCGCAGTGAGGTGTTCGCCCGCATCCAGCATCTGACGGCCAATGGCCGGCTGCGGAAACGTGATCGTGCGGCGGGCCCATTGCCGGTGGAGCCGGCGCTCAGCGACGCCGAGCATGCGGCCATTCCGGATATTGCCATGCCCGATGAGCGTGACCTGCCACCCGCCGGGACGCCACCCGCCGGCACGCCCTGACCCGGCGGCATGATGATCGCGATGGGCGCCGACGCGGATGCCGTGCGTACCGACATCTGGCTGTGGGCGGCGCGGTTTTTCAAGACCCGGCGGCTGTGCCACGAGGCGATCGTCGGCGGCCGTATCGCGGTCAACGATGCGCCGTGCAAACCGGCGCGTCTGCTCAAGGCCGGCGATGTACTCGACATCCGCCGCGGCAGCGAAAGCATGCAGGTCGTGGTGCTGGCGTTGTCCGCCCAACGCGGTCCGGCCAGCGTCGCGCAGACGCTTTATCGGGAAAGTGAAGCCAGCCGCATCGCGCGGGAAGCGGCGCGTGAACTGTCGCGGCTGCGCGGCCCGGCAGGCCCGACGCAGCGGCCCAACAAGACCGATCGCCGGCGCTTGCGGCAGTTGAAGCACGGCGCCTGAGATGCCGCGCCCAAGCCGGCGCGCCAGGGTCAGTCGGCGGGTGGCGGGTACAAAGCCTTGAGTTGATACAGCGCTTCCAGCGCCTGGCGTGGCGAGAGCGCATCGGGCGTGAGTGCGGCAACCGCGCGTTCCAGCGGGCTGGGTTCAACCGCGGCGAATAACGCCAGCTGTGGCGAGGCCGGATGTGCGTCGGCCGCCGGTGACGGGTGTGCGCCGTGTTCCAGCCGCGCCAGTGTGCGGCGCGCATCGGCAATCACGCTTTTGGGCAACCCGGCCAGCGCCGCCACCTGCAACCCGAAGCTGCGATTGGCCGGGCCGTCCTTGACTGCATGCATGAACACCAGCCGTTCGCCATGTTCCTGATCGTGATATTCGACGGCATCCAGGTGCACGTTGGCGATGCCGGGCAGTTCGCCGGCCAGTGCCGTCAGCTCGAAATAATGCGTGGCAAACAAGGTGTAGGCACGATTGTGCGTGGCCAGATGCGCCGCCGCCGCACGCGCCAGCGACAGGCCGTCGTAGGTGCTGGTGCCGCGTCCGACCTCATCCATCAACACCAGACTGTCGGCGGTGGCGTTGTGCAGGATGTTGGCCGTCTCGCTCATTTCCACCATGAAGGTGGACTGCCCGCGCGACAGGTCGTCGCCGGCGCCGATGCGGGTGAAGATGCGGTCGATCGGGCCGATCACCGCGCGCGCCGCCGGCACGTAGCTGCCGATGTGCGCCAGCAGCACGATCAGCGCGTTCTGCCGCATGTAGGTGGATTTGCCGCCCATGTTGGGGCCGGTGATGACCAGCATGCGGCGAGTGTCATCCAGCGCCAGGTCGTTGGCGGCAAAGGGTTCATCCAGCACCTGCTCGACCACCGGATGCCGGCCGCGCTCGATGTGGATGCCGGGTTCGGCAGTGAGCTCCGGCGCATTCCAGTCCAGCGTCTCGGCGCGGGCGGCGAGGTTGGCCAGCACGTCCATTTCGGCCAGCGCGTCCGCCGCCAGCTTGAGCGGCTGCAGCGCGGCGGTGAGGGTGTCCAGCAGCGCGTCGTACAGCACGCGCTCGCGCATCAGCGAGCGTTCGCGCGCCGACAGCACTTTGTCCTCGAACGCCTTGAGCTCCTCGGTGATGTAGCGCTCGGTGTTTTTCGTGGTCTGCCGGCGCGTGTAGTGCGCCGGCGCCTGTGCCGACTGCGCCTTGCTGATTTCGATGTAGTAACCATGCACGCGGTTGTAGCCCAGCTTGAGCGTGCTGATGCCGGTAGCCGCCTTCTCGCGCGCTTCAAGCTCGGCGAGAAACTGGTCGGCATGGGTGGACAGGCGGCGCAGTTCGTCCAGTTCCGCGTCGTAGCCATCGGCAAACACGCCGCCGTCGCGTTGCACCACGGGCGGCTGCGCGACGATGGCGCGCGTGAGCAGTGCGGCGATGTCGGCGTGGTCGCCCATGCGTTCGACCAGATCGTCGAGCAGCGGGCTGTGCGCGACGGGCAGCGCATCGGCATCGGCGGCCTGGCCGGCATGCTGGCGAAACAGCGCGCCGGCAACCCGCAGCCCGTCGCGCAGGGTGGACAGGTCGCGCGGTCGCGCCGAGCGCAGCGCGACGCGGGCGAGGATGCGTTCCAGATCGCCAATGTGGCTGAGCTGTTCGCGCCACGCGCCGTGCGCATGCGCGTCAAGCAGGGTGCCGATGGCTTGATGGCGGCGGCGCAGCACGTCGTGCGCGCGCAGCGGCCGGTTGAGCCAGCGCCGCAGCAAGCGCGCGCCCATCGGCGTCACCGTGGTGTCGAGCACGCCCAGCAGCGTGTGTTCGACGCGACCGCCGGGATGCGTGTCCAGCTCCAGGTTGCGGCGCGTAGCCGCGTCCAGGGCAATCGTGTCGCTGGCGTTTTCCACCGCCAGTCCGCTCAGGTGCGGCAGCGCGCTTTTTTGCGTTTCCTGCAGATAGCCAAGCAGACAGCCGGCAGCGGCAATGGCCAGCGGCAGCTGCTGCACGCCAAAGCCGGTCAGGTCGCGCGTGCCGAAAAACCGGTTGAGCTCGCGCGCGGCGGCATCGGCATCGAAATGCCATGGTGGCCGCTTGCGCAAGCCGGGCAGGGTGCTGACTTGGCGCGGCCAGGCCACGTCTTCAGCCACCAGTGTCTCGGCTGGCTGCAGGCGCGCCAGTTCGGCGCCCAGCGCCGAGGCGTCGACCGTTTCGCTGAGGGCAAAGCGGCCGCTGCCCAGGTCGACCCACGCCAGGCCTGCGCTGCCATGCGGCCCGGCATGGATGGCCAGCAGCAGGTTGTCGCGGCGCGCATCGAGCAGCGCGGCATCGGTCACCGTGCCGGGCGTGATGATGCGTGTCACCTTGCGCTCGACCAGTCCCTTGGACAGTGCCGGATCGCTCATCTGCTCGCAGATGGCGACCGACTCGCCCAGGTGGACCAGTCGGGCCAGATAGTTTTCCGCGGCGTGATAGGGCACGCCAGCCATGGGGATTGGCGCGCCGGCCGATTGCCCGCGCTGGGTCAGCGTGATGTCCAGCAGCCGCGCGGCCTTGCGCGCATCGTCGAAGAACAGCTCGTAAAAGTCGCCCATGCGGAAGAACAGCAATACGTCCGGATGCTCGGCCTTGGCCGCCAGATACTGACGCATGAACGGCGTGTGTTGCGGCGTGCCGGTTTGCGTTTCCTTGGCTTGGGCCATCGGAGAGAATCACTCGTGCAATGTTGCCGGCGACGCCGGGCGGACGCATCAGCATAGCAACCGACGCGGCCATTCGATGCCGCTGCCGGGTGATATCGGCGCCCTTTTCGCACACAACGCGATGTTGACGATCTGCATCGGATCATTGCATCCGCGTGCGGCGTGGCGCACAACGTATGGCATGAGTTTTTTTGTGGAGCCCACATGACTTCTCTTCTCACCGACGCCCAACTCCAGGCACTGGCCAGCGATGTGGCCCAGGCGGTCCTGCGTTGTCGTTTGATGCTGGTCACCGCCGAGTCGTGTACCGGCGGCTGGATCGCCAAGGCCTTGACCGACCTTCCCGGCAGCTCGGCGTGGTTCCATGCCGGCGTGGTCACCTACAGCTACGAGGCCAAGGAAGCCCTGCTTGGCGTCAATCCGCGCACGCTGGAAGCGCAGGGCGCCGTCAGCGAGGAGACAGCGCTGGAGATGGTGTCCGGCGCGCTGGCACGCCTGGGCGCTGGCGTGGCGGTGGCGGTCACCGGTATTGCCGGCCCCGGCGGCGGCACGGCTGACAAGCCGGTTGGCACCGTGTGGATCAGCTGGAAGCGGCGCGGCGGCTATGCCCGCGCCCGCGTGTACGACTTTGCCGGCGATCGTGAAGCGGTGCGCCGGCAGACCGTCGCCGCCGCACTGAAAGGCCTGTGCGCGGTGCTGGATGAGTGATGGCGCTCTGGACTATCGCTCAGGCTCCTGGAGTTGGCGCTGCGGAAAGCATTCCACCAGGAATTCGGCGAAGGCCGTGACTTTGGGGCTGACCAGCCGCCGTGAGCTGTGCAGTACCCACAATTCCGCTGCGCGTTCGGGGCAATGGCCCCATGCTGCCAATCGTCCGGCGGCGACGTCTGCGTGGATGATCGAGCGCGGCAGCAGCGCGGCGCCCGCACCGGCAAGTACGGCCTCACGCACCATCAGCAGCGAGGACAGTTGCAGGCGGTAGTCCGGCGTCAATTGCCGGCTGCGACCAGCCGTCACGAAGTGCCACGGTCCGGGCTGGGTGAATCCGGCCATGGCCACGGCGGGCACGATCGGCGCGCGGTGGCGGCCAGATGCGCGTGGCAGGGGCAATGCAGGAGGCGCCACCACTTGCATCATGTCGCGCGCAAAGCAGCGCCCGACCAGCTCGCTGGCCGGATGCGGATTGACCCGGATCGCCACGTCGTAGTGTTCTTCCACCAGGTCGACTTGGCGGTCTTCCGCGACCAGGTCCAGCCGCACTTCCGGGTAGCGCGCGGCGAAGGTTGCGGCCAGGCGACCGGCGAAGGTGGTGGCAAACAGCACCGGTGCGCTGACCCGCAGCGGCCCGCGTGGCTGCTCGCCGCCATCAGCCAGGTGTTGGCCGACATCCTCGATGTCGCGCAGCAGGGCGTGCGTGCGCTGGTACAGCGACTGGCCTTCGGCGGTCAATTGCAGCGCGTGCCGGCCGCGCTCCACCAGGCGCAGGCCCAGTGATTCTTCCAGTTGGCGAATGTGGCGCGACAGTGTGGCCTTGGGCCGGCCGCTGGTGCGGCTGGCCTGGCCCAGGCTGCCGCTGGCAGCCAGCAGATGGAAATCGGCGAGGGCGGAGAGGTCCATAGGCGTTTCATAAATGATACATCGTGTCTAGATATTACGTCTTTCGGATCGTATATGAGCCTGTCATATTGAACTCGACATTGCGCCCGCAGCCTGCGAGCCGGTGCATCTCATCTATCCGGAGCCATCCCATGAACCCCTCATCGTCATCCTCGATTTGGAATCCGCTGGCCATCGGCCGGATACACCTGCCGCATCGGCTTGCGATGGCGGCCATGACCCGCAGTCGGGCTCATGCCGATGGCACGCCGGGCCCGCTGGCTGCCGAGTACTACGCCCAGCGTGCCGCACTGGGTTTGCTCATCAGCGAGGGCACGCAGCCTTCGGCGGATGGCCAGGGCTATCTCGCCACGCCGGGCATCCACACTGCGGCGCAGGTGGCCGGCTGGCGTCGCGTGGCCGATGCGGTGCACGCGCGGGGCGGCCATCTTTTCATCCAGCTGATGCATGTCGGGCGCATGTCGCACCCGGACAACACGCCGCATCATCGCCAGGCAGTGGCGCCTTCGGCAGTGGCGCCGGGCCAGACCATGTTCACTGCAACGGGGCTGCAGGATATTCCGCCACCGCGCGCATTGTCGGCACCGGAGATTCACGCCACCGTGCGGGATTTTGCCGAGGCTGCCGCGCGCGCGGTGGAGGCGGGCGCGGACGGGGTGGAGATTCATGGTGCGAACGGCTATTTGCTCCAGCAATTCCTTGCGCCCAATGCCAACCATCGCGACGACGCCTGGGGCGGCGACGTGCCAGGTCGCGCACGTTTCGCGTTGGAGGTTGCCGCAGCCGTGGCCACGCGCATTGGCCCGCAGCGCACCGGTATCCGGTTGTCGCCGGGCGGACAGTTGGGTGGCATCGACGAAGGCCCGCAAAGCGCGGCGTTGTACCGCTATCTGATTGCGGCCTTGGCCGAGCTTGATCTGGCCTACCTGCACCTGACTTGGGCCGGTGCGGCGGCCTCGTTGCGCGAATGGCGCCATTTGTGGCCCAACGCCTTGCTGGTGAATCGCCCGAACCGGCCGCGCGAGGCGCTGGGCGCGGACGTGGCGGCGGGGTTGGCCGATGTCGAAACAGTGGCGCGGTGGGCATTGGCCAATCCCGACCTGGTGGCGCGACTCCGGCTTGGCGCGGCGCTGAACGCGCCGGATCCGGCTACTTTCTACGGTGGCGATGCCGCCGGCTATACGGATTATCCGACGCTGGCCATGGCTGAATCCGGCGGGGTGTCGACGCTCCCTGGCATGCGGCAAAGCCTGACGGCTTGACGTGCGCCATGCCGGCAGACCGGCTTGACGGGTGTGGGATACTGACGGCCTTGACGACTGACTTTCGCGACCCGGCCCGCAGGCTCAAGTTGCGCGGTCGCAGTCGGTGAGATTCGACCCGGGCATCATGCCTCCCAATCACCGCCCAACCGGAATACACACGATGGATGACAACAAGCGCAAGGCACTCACTTCCGCTCTGGGCCAGATCGAGAAGCAATTTGGCAAGGGCGCGATCATGCGCATGGGTGACCGCGTCAACGAGGCTATCGACGTGGTTTCCACCGGCTCGCTCGGACTGGACATTGCGCTGGGCGTCGGCGGCCTGCCGCGCGGCCGCGTGGTCGAGATCTACGGCCCGGAGTCGTCGGGTAAAACCACCATGACCTTGCAGGTCATCGCCAATTGCCAGCGTAATGGCGGCACTGCCGCATTCATCGACGCCGAGCACGCACTGGATCCGACTTATGCCGAGAAGCTCGGCGTCAAGGTGGACGACTTGCTGGTCTCGCAGCCGGACACCGGCGAGCAGGCGCTGGAAATCGCCGACATGCTGGTGCGCTCGTGTGCGGTCGACATCGTGGTCGTCGACTCGGTCGCCGCACTCACGCCCAAGGCGGAAATCGAAGGCGAAATGGGCGACTCGCACGTCGGCCTGCATGCCCGCCTGATGAGCCAGGCGCTGCGCAAGCTGACGGCCAATATCAAGAAGTCCGGCACGCTGGTGATCTTCATCAACCAGATCCGCATGAAGATCGGCGTCATGTTCGGCAGCCCGGAAACCACCACCGGCGGCAACGCGTTGAAGTTCTACGCTTCGGTGCGACTGGATATCCGCCGCATCGGCGCGGTCAAGCGTGGTGAGGAAATCATCGGTTCGGAGACCCGCGTCAAAGTGGTCAAGAACAAGGTCGCGCCGCCATTCCGCAAGTGCGAGTTTGAAATCCTCTACGGTGAAGGCACCTCGCGCGAAGGCGAGATCATCGAGATGGGCGTGGCCGAAAACCTGATCGACAAGTCGGGCGCCTGGTACAGCTACAAGGGCGACCGCATTGGCCAAGGCAAGGACAACGTGCGTCTGTACCTGCGCGAGCATCCCGAGCTTGCCAATGAAATCGACGCCCAGCTGCGCGAGCGGTTGATGCCGCCGCTGGTCAAGGCGCCAGCGACCGGCACGGAAGAAGAGGTGACTGCAAGCGCGTGAGCATGCAGTGGCCCGCGATGTGTGGCACGGGGCCCGGCATGTCCGGGCCTCATGCATTGCACCATCCCGGAAATACGTCGTATGCCGCTGGCCGCTTGGCTGGCGTTGGCGGGAACCCATCATGAGTTTTGGCCGGCGCCGGCATGACGGCGAGGCGCCTCGTATCGACGCCTACGACAAGGCGCTGGCGTTGTTGGCGCGGCGCGAACATTCGCAGCGCGAGTTGCACACCAAGCTGCAGCGCGCTGGTTATGCGCGCGAACAGATCGCCGCTGCCATCGAACGGCTTATGGCCGATCACTATCAGGATGACGCGCGTTTTGCGCAGTCGCTGATCCGTAGCCGCGTGAGCCAGGGCTACGGCCCGCGACGGCTGCATGCCGAGCTCAAGACCCATGGCCTGGACGACGCACGCATTGCGCAGTGGCTGGAGGCGGCGCAGGTCGACTGGACGCTGAGTGCGATCGAACAATTGCGTCGGCACTATGGCACCGCGGTGCCGGATGACCGCGCGCAGCGGCTGCGGCGGGCGCAGTTCCTCTTGCGTCGCGGCTTTGCCGCCGCCACAGTACGTGCTGCCACCCAGGCTGATATGGACGCCACTGCCGATCCGGACAACTGATCGCGCGGTCTGCCCGCGGCTTGGGGTTCTCTTCAGTCAAGTCAAAATCCGCATGAAAACCTCTGAAATCCGCGCCACTTTCCTCGATTATTTCCGCCGCCACGGACACACCATCGTGCCGTCCAGTTCGCTGGTTCCGGCCAGCGATCCCACGCTGCTGTTCACCAACTCCGGCATGGTGCAGTTCAAGAACGTGTTCCTCGGCAGCGAAAAGCCTGGCTATGCGCGGGCCGCAGATGTGCAGCGCTGCCTGCGCGCTGGCGGCAAGCACAACGATCTGGACGTGGTGGGCTACACCGCGCGCCACCACACGTTTTTCGAGATGCTGGGCAACTGGTCGTTCGGGGATTATTTCAAGCGCGACGCCATCGCCTTTGCCTGGGAACTGCTGACCGGCGTCTTCAAGCTGGCGCCCGAGCGCTTGTGGGTCACGGTCTATCACACCGACGAGGAGGCGTACGGCATCTGGCATGACGTCGTCGGCGTGCCGACCGAGCGTATCGTGCGCATTGGCGACAACAAGGGCGCGCCGTACGCATCGGACAATTTCTGGCAGATGGCCGACACCGGCCCGTGCGGCCCGTGCACGGAAATCTTCTACGACCATGGCGCGGACATTGCCGGTGGCCCGCCCGGCTCACCAGACGAGGATGGCGACCGCTACATCGAGATCTGGAACCTGGTGTTCATGCAGTTTGACCGCGCACCGGACGGCACGCTGTCACCGCTGCCGGCGCCGTGCGTGGACACTGGCATGGGGCTGGAGCGCCTGGCCGCCGTGCTGCAGCACAAGCACTCCAATTACGAGATCGACCTGTTCGAGCATCTGATCCAGGCCGCCGCGCGGTTGACAGGTGTGCAGGACGCCGACAACAAGTCGTTGCGGGTGATCGCCGACCATATCCGCGCCTGTGCGTTCCTCATCGTCGATGGCGTGTTGCCGTCCAACGAAGGCCGCGGCTACGTGCTGCGGCGGATCATTCGTCGCGCGTTGCGCCATGGCTGGATGCTGGGCGTGCGCGGGGACTTTTTCTGGAAGATGGTCGCGCCGCTCATTGCAGAAATGGGCGAGGCCTACCCGGAGCTGGCCGCGCGGCAGGGTTTTGTCGAGGACGCCTTGCGCGCCGAGGAGCAGCGCTTTGGCGAGACGCTGGAGCACGGCATGCGCGTGTTCGAGGACATTGCCGCCAAGCCGGGCAAGCAGATTGCCGGCGCCGACGCCTTTCGCCTGTATGACACCTACGGGTTTCCGGTCGACCTCACAGCCGACATTGCCCGCGAGCGGAATCTGAGCGTGGACATGGCCGGCTTTGAGCAGGCCATGAGCGAGCAGCGCGCCCGTGCCCGCGCAGCCGGGCGTTTCACTGCCAAGAACCTGATGCCGGCCGAGCTGGCCAGCCAGCTCCCAGCCACGCAGTTTCTCGGCTACGAAATGCTGCAGTATCCAGCGGCCAAGGTGCTGGGCATCGTGCGTGACGGCACGCAAGTCGAGGCGCTGGCCGATGGCGAGAGTGGCTTGCTGATCCTCGACCGTACGCCGTTTTACGCCGAGTCCGGCGGCCAGGTTGGCGATACCGGCGAGCTGTCCAATCCCACCGGGCGGTTCGAGGTGGACGACACCTTGAAGATGGGCGGCGTGTTCTTTGGCCACGCCGGCAGCTGGCACGGCGAGCAGCCGCTGCGTGCCGGCGACACGTTGCAGGCGCGGGTCGACGAATTGCGGCGCCAGTCGATTGTGCTTAACCATTCAGCTACCCATTTGCTGCATGCCGCGCTGCGTGCGGTGCTGGGCACGCACGTCACGCAAAAAGGCTCGCTGGTGGCGCCTGATCGCCTGCGCTTCGACTTTGCGCATTTTAAGCCGGTCGATGCCGACGAGCTGGCGCAGGTCGAAACCATGGTCAACGCACAAATCCGCCGCAACCTGCATGCGCAGGTCGACCAGATGGGCTACGACGACGCCATCGCCACGGGCGCCATGGCCTTGTTCGGCGAGAAGTACGGCGCGCGCGTGCGAGTGCTGCGCATGGGCGATTTCTCCACCGAGCTGTGCGGCGGTACGCACGTAGCCAGCACCGGCGATATTGGTCTGTTCAAGATCGTCAGCGAAGGCGGCGTGGCTGCCGGCGTGCGCCGCATCGAGGCGGTCACGGGTACTGGCGCACTGGCATTGGTGGCTGCCGATGAACACCGTCTGCGGGAAGTGTCGCGACTGCTGTCTGCCAGCGGTGATGAGGCGGTGGAGAAATTGCACCAGCTGCTGGATCGGCAAAAGCAGCTTGAGCACGAATTGCAAGGCTTGCGCAGTCAGGCCGCCGGCTCGGCCACGGCTGACCTGGCCGCGGCGGCAACGGACGTGGGCGGCATCAAGGTGGTCGCGGCGCGGTTGGAAGGGCTGGATGCCAAGGCTTTGCGCGAGGCCGTTGACAGGCTCAAGCAGCAGTTGGGCGACTGCGTGGTCGTGCTGGCCGGCGCCAGTGACGGTCGTGCTGCGCTGGTGGCGGGCGTACATGGCCTGGCCTTGAAAAAGTTCAAGGCGGGTGACGTCGTGGCGCATGTGGCGGCGCAAATCGAAGGCAAGGGCGGCGGCCGTGCCGACATGGCCCAGGGCGGCGGCATTGACGCACCGCAACTGCCGTCCGTGTTGTCCGGCATGGCGCAATGGGTGACGGCGCGAGCGTGAATGGCATGCCCGCCAACGGCGCAATTGCGTGCAGCGCCGGGACACGGTTAGTATTACCCGAATATCGACATGGCGTTGTCGCTGTGTCCTTAGTCAGGACGCCTCAGGAGTGTTTTGGCTGTAAGCCGGAGTAGTGGCAAGCAGGACCTTCGGCGAACCGTCACACACCGCGTTTGGATGGGACTCAGGGGTGAGGTTCCATCCTGCATGCAGTGCCAAGTGACCCACAGCGTTATGGAGTGACAATCATGTTGATTCTGACCCGCAGGGTTGGCGAGACCCTGATGATCGGTGACGAGGTGACCGTTACCGTTTTGGGTGTGAAGGGTAATCAGGTGCGCATCGGCATCAATGCGCCCAAGACCGTCGCGGTCCATCGCGAGGAGATTTACCTGCGCATCAAGAACGAACAGGAAGGCGTCGTGCCCGTGGCGCCCGGCGGATCGACCGGCGAGCCTGACCACCACTGATTGTGTGCTTTACCTTGCCGGCGCTGGACAGTATCCTTGCCGGCTCCGCTTGATCGCGGACCAAACCCCGGAGAGATGCCCGAGTGGCTGAAGGGGCTCCCCTGCTAAGGGAGTATAGGGTTTATAGCCTTATCGAGGGTTCGAATCCCTCTCTCTCCGCCACATACGCAACTAAGCCCCTGTTTATAGGGGCTTTTTTATTGCCTGAGTTTTGTGTGACACCCATTGTTCCCATCTGCTGCGGGCACAAAAAAGCGCCACCATTGCGGTGGCGTCGGGTGTCGATAGGCTGCCCGGTCATCGGTTCGGCCTGACTTGCGTTGTCGGCTTGCGCCAGACAGCCATCGGCTTTATTGCCTGACTTCCGGGCAGGGTCAGGATGCCGCGCGCAGCCGTGCGGCGGTGTCAGCGGCCAGCGCCGGACGGTGTAGGCGGATGCCGTCAAGCCTTCTTGCGAAACTTGATGACGTTCGGCGGTGCTGACGCTTGGAACCTGCCGGCACTCGCGACCTTCGCGGCCTCGATCTTGCTGGCCTTTGCGCCAGCAACAGGGCGGGCGTGTACGTACGGCATGGCCGCGATGGCGCAGCGCATGCGCGTGCGGGTCGATTCGGTGGCGTCGGACATGACAGATAGCAGGAACGCCAGCGGTTCCAGCTCCAGGCCACGCCGGTGCGGTGCCATGGGTGCGCCCGTACGCAAGCGCTCAAGCTCCGCCATCACACGCGGGTCGCGGCGCAGCTTACTGGCCGTCACACGCGCGCTAGCAGCGGCATAGCCGGCCGTCCGCGCAGCATCCGCCCCTGACTGCCCATCGGCCAACGCAGCGGCGAAGCGCATCATTTTGGCGGTCATGACGTTAGCCTCAATTGCATAGGGGGAGAAATAATCCGTACGTGCGGGGACAGGCGGTCTAGATGTCGGCATCGGCCAGACTTTGACCCGCCCTCCCTCCTTGGCGCCTCTCACCGCGCCGTTGACGCCTTGCCTCGTTCGTGCACGCTGGCAGCAAGTCCACTACCAGCGGAGTGCGTATGTGCAAGAAAAGGGGGCAACACCGTGGAATCGACTACCAGGTCGAAACCTATCCAGGCGATGGGTACACAGGCTGGGTCGCTGTCCTAAGCAAGGATGGCCGCCCAATTAAGGAGGTCGATGGGATCAGCCGGTCTCCTGGCGGCGTTCCTGAAAACGCGCCCGTGTGCTCCGCGGTTCAATGCGAGATAGATGCCGAGTTTGACCTAGCGGCCTCCGGCCAGAGCCTTTGGGGCTCGATGTTCTCCTGAATCCTCTGGGTCATGCTCTGAATACAGTCGGTCTAGGAACCGGAAGTCGCCAAAGGCCGGATAGCCGCTTGCGGTGGCGCTTCCAGGTCGGCAATGGTGCGCACGCTCATCGTGTCCCGCGTCAGCTCTGCCAGCAACAGACGACCGCCGCAGTTGTAGCCGGCATGCTTGGCGCGGACATAGGCCACTTGGTCGCGTGCGATGCGCTCCATCTGCTCGGCACTGTCCGGCACGTCGGGCGTCTGCTCCCACTCGGCATCGGGCAACATCAGCGCCTTGCCAACCTGCGATGCGGTGAAGCCTTGGTCAGTCGGCCAGCGGATCCAGCGAACACCCTGCATGCGGTTCAGAGCGTGCGACCAGCCCACCAGGATTACCTCGGCACCGGAGAACTGCTCGATGCCAAACTGCTTTCGGTAAGTCGTGACTTGCGCGTATGCCTGCGCCAACAGTTGCGGCATGGCCTCTGCGATCGCGTCGAAGTCGGACAAGAAGTTCAGTTGCACGGCACTACAAACGCCAACCGCGAGCATGGCGTCCCCACGGTGCGCCAGGGCAACATTGGCGTGAGCCAGAAAGGCGCACTTGCTCATATGCAAGCCGGTTTTGAATCGCTCCAGTGCCTCGGCAACCCCGGCAGCGGGCGGTGCTTCCATAGCGCTGGAAAGCGTGTCGAAGCCGATTAGGGCGCGGTCGTGTTCCAGGTAGACGTTGACCAGGCTCATGCTGCCACCTCTCGCGCGTTGCCAACCATTGGTGTGATGGCGAGCGTGCCAACCATCATGATGCCGGCGGTAAGCACGGCACCATACAGGCCGGTTGCGGCGGTGCCCCATGCGTAGCCCTGCGCGTAGCCAGCGAGGTAAGGCGCGTAGATCATCAACACCACGAGCAGCACCATCCGCACCCACTTGCCCGCGTTGCCGCCTTGCGGGTAATTGGTGACGTGGATCGTCTGCCCAGCCTTCGGGCGGGTCACTCCCCATAGCGCGCTCGGAACGTCGAAGCCGCCAATGGCGACTTGCAGTGAGTGCGAAGCATCCGGCCCCAGCATCTGCGCCAGGGTCTGCCCAGCAGGAACGCGAGCGAATGAAGTATCAGAGTCGAACGGATGCGGGCGAGCGACCAGTGTGCAATCGCCGTCCATTGTGAGTGACGCGGTGTTCATGGTGAATGTCTCCTTGCCGCGCCGTCGGGCAGCAGCATGAGTAGATCTCGGTTCTACCCCTAACATTAAAAAAAAAAAAGAAAGGGGAACAGTCGGTCTAGGGGCCGAACCGCCCAGAGATTGACCCACGGGGGCGGGCGATGCCCCTGCAAGCCCCAACGCGGCCCGCTGTGCGTCACGCATCCCATCGAATAGAGAGAGCCCCGCCCGTATGAGGAGCGGGGCTCGGGTGCCAAGTCACACGGGTTATTGCGCCCATGCCCTGACTGCCGGGGTTGTTCTTGAGGTCATCACTCGCCGGCTTGACGACGCGGGTCGGGTTCTGGAATCGCTTGCTGCGCCCGATACCCGCTGACATCGCAGCGGATGGGTTACGCGGCGGCGAACTTCAGGAACTTCAGTGCCTCGAAGTTGTTCACCCCCGCGCCAACACGACGGTAGGCGAACAGCCGAACGTTCGGCTTGTCCGTGTACGGGTCGGTCAGGTACTTCGCGCCAGGCTGCTCGATGATCGTGTAAGCCTTGGAGACATCGCCGAACGCGATCGACAGGCTGCTCGCGCCAATGTCGGGCATGTCCTCGTCGATCTCGACCGGGAAGCCCAGCAGCAAGGCAGGCTGTCCGGCAATCAGCGAATCAACCCACACATGCCGGCCTTCGGCATCCTTCAACTTCCGAACAGCGCCAGCAGTGAAGCGGTTCATGAACCATCGCGCACCGCGTCGGTACGGCGCCCGCAGTGCCATCGTCACGTCCACCAACTTGTCAGCCGGGTTGACGGTCGCCGTTGACGTGGCGAATGCAGCACTCACCCCGGTAGCAACGTGCTCGAACTGGCCCCATGTCCGGGTGGCGTCCGGCAGCGCGGCAGTGGTGTACGTCAGGATGCCGCGCGGCTTGCCTACGCCGTCGCCATTGTGGAACGCGCCCGATTCCTTCACGGCAAAAGCGTCGCCGACCTTCTCCTGCAACCAGCCGATCACATCCAGTGAAGCGATGTCGATCAGCTTTTGCGTTGCCTTCGGCATGGCGCAGATCTCGCTCAGCTCAACGCGGAACAGACCAAGGGCGGGTGTGCTGGTGTCGGGCCGGGCATCAAGCTCGGCGACCCAGTTCGCCTCCGCAGCATCACGGTCAATGGGCTCCTCAAATGCGCCGCCGGTCGGCATCGGCACCTTGCGGGCCAGCCGATAGATCGGGCTGATATCGGACATGATTTTCGTCATGCCGCTAGAGATTGCGTCATGCACGACATAACCGCCGTCCGGGTCGGAACCGACGCTCATCGCCTTGGCTTCCGCGAACAACGCGTTAGCCTTGGCTTGATCGCCAGTCAGCAGGGCGCGCACCGCACCCGTCAGCGATTTCATTTCCGGGGTGTTGGCGCGGCTTCCGGGAGCATCGCCCGCCAGGCCGTAGGGGCGGCCTGCCTTCTTGGCGACATCCTCGACCATGGACTCGACGGCAGAAAGCCGTTCCTCGTTCTTGGTGTTGAACACTTCCCATGCCTTGCCTTGTTCTTCAATCAGGGACTTGATTTCCAGTAAATCGGCCATCTTTGTGTAGCTCCTACATTGGATTAACCGCCGTGGCGGCTGTATGGGGTTCGGGACTGGCTCAGAGCCCAGCATCTCGCTGGCACTCAACTAACCCCAGCATCTCGCTGGCAATCAGGGCCGTGTTCCCTTTTTGGTCAGGGCGTGTTGCTACAAGCCAGCGTCTCGCATGGATTGCCGCAAACCTCGTCCCACAAAACCCACTCCACTACCGGCGCAGCGTCTTGCATGCGTTCGGCGTAGTCATGGGTTGCCCGTGAAATGGAGCCGTGCATTACGCGGCACGGGATCGCGAGACGGGCGCAGTCATGGCGGTGAAGTCCTGTCTATCTTTCATAATGCCGGATCGCTATGGCTGAATAGCCGGTATTAGCGTCAGGATCGCGCCCGGCTTTTCATGCGCTTTCAGCCATAGCGGACTGCCGGCAAATCCGTTAGCCCGGTAATCGGCATGCAGCGCCGGATGGTAATGGCTGATTGTTTTGTACCGGGTCGCCGCTTCGGATAATCGCCGCTTGAATACCCGCTCCATCAATGCGCGATATTCGGCATAATGCCCCTTATCCACGTGCAACTCCACGCGGCGCTCCTCGATGGTCGGCATGCCTCGCCGGCACCGCCCCCAGAACACCAGCGCGAGCGCGTCCACGGTCGCTGCCTCGATAACCGCCGGTCGTGGCCGTTGCCCCATGCGGCCGCACCAGACACGCAGGTAGCGCCGCCCGTAGCTCAGGCATGGCTCTATCGCGCTGCCTACCTCCCATCGCATCAGGGCCAGCAGATGGGGCCGCACGTCGTGCCGGGATACACGCAGGAAGCCCAGGGAAGCCGCCCGCGCCCATTCGCTGGGCTGGGGCGGTACGTGGTCGCCTTGCTGCCCGTCGCCCCGCCAGCCCAGCCCGTGAACGTACACAGGCAAGGACTCGCCCCCCGGTTCCTCTCCGCCAAGAGCCGTCATGGGTTACTCGCCCTCCTTGGCACGGCGGTACGCCTCGGCTTTGGAAAGTCTCACAGTCTCACTGCTAGGGAATGAGACTTGAGACTTTTCCCGCTTCGCCCGCTTAGACGTGTATTGCCCGGACTCGATCAGCTCTTTTTTCTTGCGGAAGAACGTCGCGCGGCTACAGCCGGTCTCGGCAATGATGTCGGCACTGCCCATGCCTAGCTGGAGATACTCCAGAATGAGCGCCTCGGACGTCTCGGATACCCGGCGCACAGCCCAGGTCTGCATTCCATCGGGCAACGTCTCAAGTGCTGCTTCGATCGGACTTACATCCTGCCCATACAGTGCACGGGCCTTCTCGAAGTGCACCTCGAACCGCGCACCTTGATCCGGCTCATAATCTGCCGGTCTGCGCAGGGCAATCACGGTATCCAAGAGATCCTCGCGCTTGGATGTGCCGCGTTGCTGCCCGCCCTTGCCGGCATGGTGGATGAACACCACGCTGCGCCCGCTGGAGCGCATCCGTAGTGCCCACTCCGCCACCGGCTGCCAGCTCTCGCCCTCGTTTTCCTTGCCGCCGCGTACCAGACAACTCAGGTTGTCCACGATCACCACACGGGCCTCGCCCAGCGCCGCGTTTAGGGCGTCGCGGCCTTCGGGCTGGTACAGGTTCGGCATGATGCCGTCCGGTTGTTGGTCGGGCGTCATGAATCGCAGCAAGTCCGGCTGCCTGCCGCCGTGGCCTTCCACGATCCGCCGCACGCGCGCCTGTAGGTCACTGCCGGGCATCTCGCCATCGACGTACAGCACCGGCACCGCAACCGGCGCGCACCACCCCAGAAACTCCCCAGCCGTCGCCAAGGCATAGCCAATGCCCAGGGCTACGTGCGTCTTACCCGTGCCGCGCATGGCGTAGATCATGGTTAGTGACTGCGTTGTCAGCCACGGCTGCAACAGCTTTTCGCGCGGCGGGAAGGATGCCGACAGCAGGCCGCCCGTAGTCACCACGACAGGTCGATACTTCGGCCCATCTTCGGAAAGTCTCACGGTCTCATTCCCTGCCTTTGAGACTGTGAGACTTTTCTCTTTGCCACCCTGCAAAACGCGCAAGTCTCGATCAGCCCTTGCCTCGATGCTCGCGGCGTAACCTTCGGCGCCCGTCATACCAGCACCGCCCGTGCGCTCTGGATGCGCTCGCACGCCACTAGCAGCCGGTCGTGATCCGGTTGGTTCAGCGGGTTGCCAGCGGCCATATCGTGGGCGGCAATTTCGACCACCGTAGCCTCACGCCCCAGCACGCCAAGGGCAGCACCCCAGGCATTGCGCTTGAACGCCTCTCGCGCAGCCTTGCGGGCCTCTGGCGACGGGTCGCGGATGCGCTCCGGGAACAGGTCGGCAAGCTCCAGCCCCACGGCACCGAGAATGCCGCGCACGTCGCCGCAGGCGAAGCAATGCAACAGGATGCGGCCATCGTCGGCTTCACCAATGGACAGCGAGCCGCGCGCCTTGTCGTGGCCGTTCGGGCAGTCCGCGCGCCAACCCGTGCCGTGGGCATGCACGTTGTGCAGTAGTGGCAGCAGCCGGTCGATTGGCTTACCATGGGCGTACGTTGTGATTGTTGTGCGATCTCGAAGCCCGGTTGCCGCCGGGCTTCGTCGTGTCTGCACCGCGTTCATTGGTGGGCCTCCTGCCGCAGTTCGGCCAGCAGCCGCGCCAAGCCCTCCAGCGTATGGGCCGCGTCACTCAGGTCACCAGCGCGAAACTGCGATTGGCGCCAGTCGGAAGCGATCCGGGTTAGTCGCTCAGTGGCAGCGGCGAAGTCGAGAACGATCTCGTACGCACCGCGGTTTGCGGGTGCCATCGTGCGGGCGGTCATGCTTTACCCGCCTTTGCCAGCCGCTCGGGCAGGGTGCGCAGGCTCTCCACGATGATGTAGCGCTTGGCGCCAAGCTTGAAGGTGTCGATCAGGCCGGCGTTTGCCAGCTCATACGCGACGGTCTTGCTTATGCCGTGTTCGCGGCATGCTTCCAGGAATGGGCGATATGCCGGGGTGTTCGGTGTTGCCATGTTGTCGTTCTCCGTTCCCGCGTAGTTGTGCGGGTCCGGAGACACATCATCCGCACATTCGGCGGCATGTCGGCAGGAAATCCCCGCCTATTTCCGGGGGTGATTTCCGGCCTTTCGGGCCCAAGGAGTCACTGCGGCACGGCTATTCTTCGTCCAGGAACAACTGAAACTCCTTTTTCCTGATCTCATCCTCTGACAACCCGGCAGCTTCCCATTTGGATCGACGTTCTGCGCTTTTCTTGTAGTCGTTAACGAATCGCTTCATCGACGGCTCTAGCGTTCCGCGTGCGGGCTTGATCGCAGCATTGATCTCCTTGGCTGTGGGCGCACTGCCGAACCACGCTACGCAGGCAGTTTCAATCACGCTCGCCGGGGTGACCTTTGGCGGATCGGTGAAACGATCGAAGATCGCGGCAGGGAAAGCCAAAATTACAGCGCGGCGAAGCGCGTCCTTGCGTGCCGGGTAGGCACCGAAGTCGCCACTGGATCGCAATGCATCGGCAGGCTTGGTTTTCCCGTAAGAGATCCCGAATCTCTTTGCCATGATGTCGGCGTCATCGGGCGTTAGGTCGTCAAGAACGTCTATCGTGGTTCCTGCGCGCCCATTTGGGCGAGACTCGCCACTTGCCCCCTGCAATGCAGCACGCAACGCCCACAGATAGTCGGAAAGGCGAGGCTCGCGATAGCCGTCTGGCTGAATCGATGCGCGGATGGTTGCTGCCAAGTCGGCGCCCATTCGGCGCGCTTCACGTGCAGCTTTTAGACCTTGCTCGGATTCCTGGCTTTGCAAGTCAGCGGAATAGTCCCGTAGCGGCTGCATTTCTGGGAACCATCCGACCACATCCCTGAGTGAAATGTTCAACCGGATCGCCGTATCAAGCGTTTTTAAAAGGTAGGCTGCTGCCTTGTCGATTTCCTGCAATAGCTCCTTGCGCTCATCACTCGTTTTCTTCCACGCCACATTGGCAGCGATGGCTGGCCTTAGTATTTCCTGCAACCGATAGTAACCGTCGTGCCGATCAAACTTGTCTATTGCGGCGATCCACTCCCAATGCTCGCTCGTGAAATACGGGTGCTTCGCTAATTTGAGAGTTGCCCACGCGACCACTGAGCGAGCCGCCTGAACTTCGCCACCGGGCCAGCGATCAGACAGAAATCGCCGATGGCATTCGTCAGCCACGTTATCAAGTGTCCAATCTTCCGGGAACACAATCTCCTGAGTGGACAACCATTCCTTGGTGGCCTGCGGAGTCTGTCGTGTGTAGCCAGCCATCATTGCGCACACCTCGCGCCCCTGTAGAAGAACCGCGCCAGCCGGGCGAGCTAGCGCGGCATCGCGAGTCATGCCAGCTTGTCGAACGCGGCAAATAACGCCTGCTCGGCATCCTTGATGTTGTTCATGTCCACGCCAAGCGAAGCAAGCCACGCCTTCACGCGGTTGCGTTTCTGGATAAGCTGGCAATCCTCTACGTTGCGGGCGTGTGTCTCTGCGGTCGTTGGCGGTTTCAGCCCGTCTTTCTCATACAGCAGGCGCACTAGCCGTTGGACGTTGTGGTTTATCGGAGTCCGACCGTCGGTCTGCACGGTTTTCCACTCGCTGGCGTGGTCAAGCATCCAATTACTGCGCTCAGCGACATCAATATCCCTTTTCCGGCGCTTGGCGGCCCGTTGAGCCTTCGCCGGCAACGCGAGAATGACGGCGTTCATGGCTGCGCCTCCAGGTCCGCCAGCGTTTCCGCAGCCACCATCAAGCGAGCCCATGCGGTCTCGGCCACTTCTTGAAGGTCCTTCAAGTGGTCCCGGAAATTCTCCACCGAATCTATCATGGCCAGCAACGTCTTCCCCACGTTTTCAGGCGATGCGCCACCGCCCGCCATCAGTTGCGCGCGACTACGGGTGAGTGTTGCCAACGCGACACGCCGGTTGATGCCGAAGTCGTGAGCCGTTTTCTCCACCGTTGCCATCTGCTCCTTGGTCAGCAGTGGGGTGAAGTCCGGCATGCTAGCGTCGTCCACCGCAACGGTGGATTCGGGCTGTGTTGTGGCTGCGGTTACACTCTTCTTTGCCATGATCTAGACCTCCTACGGTCTGGTTGTGGAAGGCGGGGCGGGTGTTTGCGCGCCCGTTCCCGCCGCTTGAAACTCTGTTAGCTTGCCTTGCGTTTTTTGATCGGCGTAACGTTGTCATTCTTACGGATCGTGGCGCAGTAGCTGGCCCATGCGTCCATCAGGTGCCTGCGCCGCTCTAGCAGCGTTCCGCGCGCATAGGCAGCCTCGGCAGCATCCTTCAACTGGTGCGCCATCGCCGCTTCAATCACTTCGCGCGGGAACTTGGTGGTCTCGCCGGCCCAGTCGCGAAATGTGCTGCGGAACCCATGCGCGGTGATGCCTGGCTGCATGTCCTTCAGCAGCGCCATGCCGGCAGCGGTCGTAATCGTCTTGCCCTTATTGCCGGGGAAGATGGGGCCGTGCGGCGTGACGGGTTTGCCTTTGGCTTTGGGGATCATGGAGCGCAGCAGCGTCACGGCAGCATCAGACAGCGGGACGCGATGCTCCTTGCCGGCCTTCATGCGATCTTCCGGGATGATCCACAGCGCGGCATCCAAGTCGATCTCGTCCCATTGCGCGCCCGATGCTTCGCCGGGGCGAGTGGCGGTCAGAATTTGCAGCTCGAGTACGCGAGCGGCCAGCCCTTGCCGCTGGCGTAGCTTCGCCATGAACTCGGCAACGTCGGCATAGGGCAGGGCGGGACGGTGCTCGACCTTTTGCACCTTTGAAGGCTTGGGAAGTAATTGGTCTAGGTGGTTGCGCCATGCGGCAGGGTTGTCGCCGCTGCGGTACTTGCGCACGGCCGCCCACGCCAGGACGGACTCAATACGGCCACGCAAGCGGCTGGCGGTTTCGGTCTTGGTCGTCCAGATGGGGTCAAGGCACTTCATGACCAGCGCGGTATCGACGGCAGCCACGTCCAGCGGCCACAGGGGCGCGCAGTAGGTGCGCAGGGTGCTGTCCCATTGCTCGGCATGCTTGGCGTTGCGCCAGCCGCTTCTATGGGCCTCTATGTACAGCTCAGAGCATCGTCCGAAGCTCATCCGCTTGGCGTGTTCGGTGCGGGCCTTCTGTTTGACCGCGTTCGCGGAGTCGATGGGGTCGATGCCATCGCGGAGCATGCGGCGATACTCGGCGGCACGTTCACGGGCTTCCGGCAGGCTCACGTCCCATGCCGGACCCATGCCCTTGTCCCTCACCTTGCCAGTTAGCGGGGCGCGATAGCGGAACGTCCAAGTCTTGCGCCCGTCGTCCTTCACCAGCAGGTACAGATTGCCGCCATCACCATGACGCCCAGGCTTGGCGTTCTTGATTGCCAGCGCGGTAAGTCGGTGGATTTTTTGCGCCATGGAAAGGGTCCGCCAAAGTCCGGCGTGTCACCTGCCGTTCCCATCAGACTGCATCAGCTTTAGGCGGCTGTCAAGGGACGTGCACGAACGGGCAAGAACGTTTTATGCCAACGCCTACAATGGGTTGGCAGTCCGTGGACGTCCGCACGATTGCAGGCGGTCACTTTGACGGATGACTCTCTCTCCGCCAGCAATATCAAGCGCCCCGCAAGGGGCGTTTTGCGTATCTGGCGGAGAGAGGGTGACGACAATGTTGCCGCGTCAGGTGGCTGGGCGTGCGTCCAGGCCGTGCAGTTCAATGCCGGCCGCGTCAATCCTCAGCACCGAGCCATGCTGGTACCAGTCGCCAAGCACGATGCGCTCGGCGGCGGCGCCGTCCAGATCGAAGCGGTGTATGGCGGGGCGGTGGGTATGGCCGTGGATCAGGCGTTGCACGCCGGCCGTGCGCATGGCGCAGGCGACGGCATCGGCGTTGACGTCCATGATGGACTCCATGGTGCTGCCGGTGTGTGCCTTGCTTTGTTCGCGCGCTTGCGCGGCAAATGCACGGCGCTGCGCCAGCGGCGTGGCCAGGAAGTGTGCCTGCCAGGCCGGGTCGCGAACCTGCGTGCGGACAGCTTGGTACGCCGTGTCGTCCGTGCACAGCACGTCGCCGTGCATGAGCAGAGTCCGGCAGCCGTCGATGGTGTGCACGCAGCCGTCGTCCAGCAGCGTGAAGCCGGCGCGCTCGGCGAACTGTTCACCCAGCAGGAAATCGCGGTTGCCGACCATGAAGTACACCGGCACGCCGGCATCGCGCACGGCGCGTGTAGCGATGGCGATGCGGTTGGGCAAGTCGGCGTCATCGTCGTCGCCGATCCAAGCTTCGACCAAATCGCCGAGGATGTACAGCGCCTCGGCGTGGCGCACATCGTCACTGGCCAGATAGCGCTCGAACAATGTGGTGATGCGAGGCCGGGCGGCATCCAGATGCAGGTCGGCGATGATCAGCGTACCCATGCCGGTCAGCGCGCCGTGTGCTTGGCAGGCTGCGCGTCGGCTGCGGCAGCCGGCGTGTCTCCGTCAAGCACGGCGGCCTTGTTGATGACCACCAGTGGGACGGGTACGTCGGCGGCGAACGGTCCTTGCGCGTGGGTCGGCAGCGTGGCGATGCGATCAAGCACGTCCATGCCCTTGGTGATCTTGCCGAACACCGCGTAGCCCCAGGTCAGGCCGCTTTGGTTGCCGATGAAATCAAGCCGGCGGTTGTCCACCAGGTTGAAGAAGAACTGCGCCGTGCCGGAGTTGGCGTCGGCGCCGCGGGCGACGGCGATGGTCCCACGCAGATTGGACAGGCCATTGTCCGCTTCGCTGGCGATGGCCGGACGTGTGCGCTTGGGCTGCAGCTCGCGGGTGTACAGGCCGCCTTGCACCAGATAGCCGGGGATCACCCGATGCAGCACCGTGCCGTCGTAGAAACCGTCATGCACGTATTGCAGGAAATTGGCGACGCTCTTGGGCGCCTTGTCCGGGTACAGCTCCAGCGTGATGTCGCCTTGCGTGGTGTGCAGCACCACATGCGGTGCGGTGGCTGCAGCGGGCGTTGATGGTGGCGGTGCGGCAAAGGCACATGAGGCAGACAACAGCAGCGCGGCGAGCAGGAGCTTGGGCATGGCATCGGGTCGCAAGGTGAATTGCGCTCATGATACGCGTGCAGCCATGTGGCCCGGCTTCACGCCGTTGTGCGCATCAGCTCCAGGCGCAGGCCAAGCTCGACCATCGGCTTGTGCTCCTGTTGCAGGTCGGCATCGCTCAGCGGGTGTCGGTGCGTCCACAGTGCCGGCAGCGTGATGCGCAGCCGGTGGCGCGTGGCGTGCAGGGTCAGCACCGGCAGCGACTCGGCGCGGCGCGCGCGGCGAAACAGTACGGCCAGCCGCAGCAACGCCGTGGTGTGCCGGGCCAGATCCTGGTAACGCAACGGCAGGGCGTCGATGATGGCCCTGTCTGGCTTGCGCCGGTGACATTCCACGATCGCCGCCAGCAGGTGTTGCTCCTGCCGCGAAAAGCCGGCCAGGTCGGCGTGGCGCAGGATATAGGCGCCGTGGTGCTGATGCTGGCTGTGAGCGATGGCCAGGCCAATTTCATGCACGCGCGCCGACCACGACAACCACTCGCGGGCTTCGGCGCCCAACGCCCAGGCCTTGGCCACCTGGTCGAACAGCATCAATGCCGTGGCTTCGACACGCCGCGCCTGTGCACGGTCCACGCCGTAGCGGGTGGCCAGCGCATCGACGCTGGCTGTACGTGGGTCACTGCCGCCGGCGCGGCCCAGCAAATCCCACAGCAGGCCTTCGCGCATCGAGCTTTCGCACACCTGCAGACGCTCGATGCCGAGGGCAGCGAACGCCGCTTGCAGAATCATCACGCCGCCGGCAAATACGGGTGCACGGTCCTTGCCCAGGCCCGGCAGTTTAAGCTTGCCGATATCACCCTGATCGATCAGCTCCTGGCGCAGGGCGGCGAGTGCCGGCACGGTGATGCCGTCATCGGCAAGTCCCATGGCTTGCGCCACGGTGCTGATGGCCTTGGCCGTACCCGAGGAGCCGTAGGCAGCCTGCCAGCCCGAGGCGTGGTAATCGCCGGCAAATTGCTGCAGCAGTACGCCGATTTCAGTGCTGCCGCGCTGCCAGCGGGCGGCAGTGATCTTGCCGGCGGGAAAGAAGCGCAGGGTCGAGGCGATGCATCCGGCCTGCACGCTCTCGGTATGCAGCGGTGCCAAGGCACGGCCAATGATGAACTCCGTGCTGCCGCCGCCAATGTCGATAACCAGCCGCGGTTCGCGCGAGCCGGGCAGGTCGTGCGCCACGCCGAGGAAAATCAGGCGCCCTTCCTCGCGCCCGGAAACCACCTCGATGGGATAGCCTAGCGCTGCTTCGGCGGCGGTGAGGAAGGTTTCCGGATGCACCAGCTGGCGAACGGTATTGGTGCCGACCGCGCGCACGCGCTCGGACGGCAAGCCGGCGATGCGCTGGCCAAAGCGCGCCAGGCAATGCAGCGCACGCGTGCGACGGCTGGCGTCGAGCGTGCCGTTGGCGCGCAGGCCGGCGGCCATGCGCACGGTGTCGCGCAGGCGGTCGATGACGCGCGGCTGGCCGTGTTCCATGCGCGCCACCACCATGTGGAAGCTGTTCGAGCCCATGTCGACGGCGGCGATCAGCTCGCCGTCGCGGATCGGACTCGGCTCTGCGGCACTCATGGCGCGTCCCCTGGGGCAGGACGCCGATTCTGGCATGCGCCCATGTGGTACGAAAACACGGCGGCACGCGTCATCGGCTGAAACGCTCAAGCAATACGCGCTGGGCGCTGCAGGGCGTGTGGCTGCCCGGCTGCGCGCGCGTGTAAGTGCCGTCGCTGCCCAGAAGCCAGGCTTGCGTGTTGTCGGCCAGCGCCGTGGCCAGCGCCTCCTCGAAGACACGTGCGGCAAGTGCCGGGTCGAGGATCGGGAAGGCCACCTCGATGCGGCGCAGCAGGTTGCGTTCCATCCAGTCGGCGCTGGCGCAGAAAAGCTCCGGTGCGCCGTCGTTGGCAAACCAGTACACCCGGCTGTGTTCAAGGAAACGGCCGACGATGGAGCGCACGCGAATGTGCTCGCTGACGCCCGGCACGCCCGGTCGCAGTGTGCAGGCGCCGCGTACGATGAGATCGATTTCCACGCCGGCGCGCGAGGCGCGATACAGCGCCTGGATGACGTTGGGTTCGTTCAGCGCATTGAGCTTGGCGACAATATGCGCCGGTCGGCCGGCCGTGGCGTGCGCGGTCTCGCGCTCGATGCGTTCAAGCACGCCGGCGTACAGCGTGAACGGCGAATGCAGCAGGCGCCGCAGCTTGACGATCGGCCCCAGGCCGGACAGTTGCTGAAACACCTTGTGCAGGTCTTCGGTGATGGCCGGATCGGCGGTCATCAGGCCAAAGTCGGTATAGACACGGCTGTTGGCCTGGTGGTAATTGCCGGTGGACAAGTGCGCGTAGCGGCGCAGCACGCCGTCCTCGCGGCGCACGATCAGCATCATCTTGGCGTGTGTCTTGAAGCCGACCACGCCGTACACCACCTGCACGCCGGCCTCCTGCAGGCGCGTCGCCAGGCGGATGTTGGCCGCCTCGTCAAAGCGCGCGCGCAATTCGATGACGACGGTCACGTCCTTGCCGTGGCGGGCGGCATCGGTCAGCAGGTCGACCAGCGGCGTGTCTTCGCCGGCGCGGTACAGCGTTTGCTTGATGGCCAGCACGTCCGGGTCGCTGGCGGCCTGGCGCAGCAGGTCGATCACCGCCGCGAAGCTTTGGTAGGGATGGTGCAGCAGCACGTCGTGCTGGCCGATCAGATCGAACTTGTTGCGCGTGTTTTCCAGCGCACCCGGCAGCTGCGGGCTGAAGTGCGGGAATTTGAGGTCGGGGCGCTCCACCCAGTCGTAGATGAGGCCGGCACGAATGATGTTGACCGGCCCCTCGCAACGGTAGACGTCAGCCGCCTCCAGCTGGAAGTTGTCGGTGAGCAGGCGGCGGATGGCATCGGGACAATCGTGGCCGATCTCCAGTCGCACCGGCCGCGCATAGCCGCGACCGGGGAGTTCCTCGCTCAGCGCCAGCGCCAGATTCTCGACCTCGGCCTCCTCCACCATCAGCTCGCTGTTGCGCGTCACGCGGAACTGATACGCGCCCATGACTTCAAAGCCGGGGAATATGGCCGTGGCAAAAGCCTGCAGCAGTTCGGCGACGAAGACGAAGTGGTCGCCCTTGCCACTCACCGTCGCCGGGATACGGATGATGCGCGGCAGCGAGCGCGGCGTGCGCACCAGCGCCAGGTGGCTTTCGTGGCCGAATGCGTCGCGGCCGCGCAGCACCACCGCCACGTTCAAGGTCTTGTTGAGGATGCGCGGGAAAGGGTGCGCCGGATCCAGCCCGAGCGGCGACAGCACCGGCAGCACCTCACGCTCGAAATAGCCCTTGAGCCAGCGCCGCTGCGCCGCGCTCCACTGCGTGCGGTCGCCGATATGCACCTGTTCGGCGGCCAGCTGCGGCCGCAAGTCCTCGCGCCAGGCCGCGTACTGCGCGCTGACCAGGGCTGAGGCGCGGGTGCGGATGCGCGACAGCAGCTCACCCGAAGGCAGACCGTCGGGGCCTGGCGCTGCCGAGCCGTAGGCGTGGTGATGCTTGAGCATGGCCACGCGCACCTCGAAAAACTCGTCGAGATTGCTGGCCACGATACTCAGGTAACGCAAGCGTTCGAGCAGCGGCACGGTGTCGTCGCGCGCCATCGCCAACACCCGGAAGTTGAATTCCAGCGCCGCCAGCTCGCGGCTCAGGTACAGCTCGGGCGCGGCCAAATCGATGCTCGGCTGCATGGTTGGCGGAACGGCGGACATGCTTCATTCTGGCCCATGGTCGCCGGTGCTGCACGGTGTGGGCGGTCTGATGCAGCTGTCCGATGTTGCTAGCGGATGGCGTCGGCTGCGCGGGTGCGCAGTTGCTGCGGTCGGTCGGGGTTGTCCTCGGTCGCGATCTTGCGTTTGTGCAGTTCCAGCAGCAGTGGCGTCAACTCGGTGATGCGGGCCTGGATGCGCACGCGCGCGTAGTAGTCCAGGTCATCGCGCTTGAGCGCGCGCTTCAATTGTTCCATCGCGTCAAACGGCCGGCCCGAGTAATAGCTGGCGTCGGCAAAGGCCTCGGCGGCGCGGATGCTGTCGCCGGCCTTGTCGCTGGCACGGGCGTAGGTCGAGTAGATTTCCGGCTCCACCGCGTTGTCCAGCATCGGCCGCAGCAGGTTGGCGGCAACGCCGGCGTCCTGCTTGTCACCGCCTTCGGTCAGGGCTTTGGCGTAGGCCATGGCGACGGCACGATTGCGCGGTGATTGCATGTTGAGTTGTTGATACAGCGCCAGCGCCGCGCCGCGTTGGCCGGACTGCAGCCGGGCATCGGCCAGCGCCAGCGTGAGTATCAGGTTGTCCGGATGCGCGCCCAGCAGATCCGACAGCTGCCGCGCCGCCGCTGCGCCGTGCCCGCTGCGCGTGAGGGCGAGGGCATAGCCGTAGTGATTGGCCGGCGTGTTGAAGTCGCCGCCCTTGCGCAGATTGGTTTCGTAGTAGTTGGCAAGGGTCACCGCATTGCCGGCCAGCACCCGGCTGCGCTCGCGCATCAGGGCGTAGGTGCTGAAGTTTGTATCGCCACTCGATGCGGCCACGAGCTGCGTTGGATCGCGCACGAAAGGAATGGGAGCGGTGCTTTTGGCCCATTGATCGGGGCTTAGCGTGGTGTTGGCCGGGCGCAGTTTTTGTGCTGCCTTCAGTGCGCCGGCACGGGCCTTGGCGTCGCTGATGCGCGTCAGGGTGACCGGGTGGGTTTGCAGCAGCGCCGGCACGCTCAGGCCGCCGGCACCGGCGCTCAAGGCATCCTGCATGCGCCCGAAAAACGCGGCCATGGCATCCGGATCGAAATTGGCGTTGGCCAGCGTCTGGATGCCGACGCGATCAGCTTCGACTTCATCCTTGCGCGTGAAGTTGATGGATTTTTGCGCCAGCAGGCCCTGGCCGCCGGCCAGTACCGCCATGGGGGCGTCGCCACTGTGGCTGCCGGCGCCGGCGGCCACGGCACCAAGCAGGACCAGCGCCAGCAGCGGCGCGTTCTTTTTTGAGTCTTCAAACGCGCGTTGCAGGTGGTTTTGCGTGATGTGGCCGATCTCGTGCGCGATGACGCCGGCCAGCTCGCTCTCGCTGCGGGTGATGTCGATCAGTCCGGAGTTCACCGCGATATAGCCACCCGGCGCGGCAAAGGCATTGATTTCATCGTCCTTGACGATGAAAAACGCGAAATGCTCCTTGGGTTTGCTGCTGGCGGCGGCCAGCCGGTGACCCAGGTCGTTGATGTAATCGTCCAGCAGCGGGTCGTCCAGCACCATGTCCAGCGCGCGCATTTGCCGCAGCATCGAGGCGCCGTAATCCTGGGCTTCGCGCGGCGAGACCAATGCGTTGGCGGAGCTGCCGAGATCCGGCAGGCGTACATCTTGCTGGGCCGCCGCCGTACCCGCGGCACAGCACAACGCCGCGCTGAGCAGCGCCGTCGGCAGGCGAATGACAGGGCGTCGAATAGGCATGCGCATGGATCGGGGACGATAACACCTGGGACCGTGGCCGGCGTCGTCGGTTCCGCGTCGCTTGCGCCGGCCGGCACGTGTCCCCATATGCTGGTCACCGCTGAAAAGTGAGGAATCCTCCGTGGCCAACATTGAAATCTATGCCACCGCCAGTTGCCCGTACTGTGTGGCGGCGAAGAATCTGCTCAAGTCCAAGGGCTTGAGCTGGACCGAGGTGCGCGTGGACACCGACCTGGCCCAGCGCCAGATCATGCTGGAACGCAGTGGCGGGGCACGCACGGTGCCGCAGATTTTCATCAATGACCAGCATGTGGGTGGTTATGACCAGCTGGTGGCGGCCGACCGCAGCGGCAAGCTGGCACAGCTGCTGGGGGCCACGGCATGAGCGACCGGCTTGGCGAGTTCACCGCGTTTCGTGAACGCATGAACCAGCGCATCCTGGCGCAGGACAACCAGGTTGTGCGACGTTTCTTCGCGCTGGACACGCAGACCTACAAGGCTGGCGTGCTTGATGTGCGCACCAAGGAGATGCTGGGCCTGGTCGCCTCGCTGGTACTGCGTTGCGATGACTGCATCAGCTATCACGTCGCCCAGTGCAAGGCTGCCGGAGTCGAGCGCGATGCCTTGTTCGAGGTGTTCAGCGTGGGCCTGGTGGTTGGCGGCTCCATTGTCATTCCGCACCTGCGCCGTGCCGTGGACCTGCTCGATCAGCTGGAAGAGGGTGCCGCCGCACCAGCGCCAGCGTGTGCCGCGCATCCGGACGGGGCGCCCTGAACCCACCACGCGTTTGATCGGTGCATCCGATGTCGCCTGATGCTGCGTGCGATTTTTTGCATGCGGCCTCAGTGCTCGGCACCTGTCACGACAGCGCATAATTGGCGGTTTGCAGTGCGCCGGAGGGTGCGCTGCACCTGTCCGCGATGAGGTGTTTTTGATGAGCAAGACGATAGCCGTGATTCCTGGCGATGGCATTGGCCCGGAGATCATGGCCGCGACGCTGCGCGTGCTTGATGCGCTGGATGCGGGGCTCGCCTACGAGTACGTTGACGCCGGCATGACGGCGCTGGAGAAACACGGCAAGCTGCTGCCCGAAGCCACGCTCTCGCGCATTGCTGCCAACAAGGTTGCCCTCAAGGGGCCGCTGACCACGCCCATCGGCGAGGGTTTCACTTCAGTCAACGTCACGCTGCGCCGGCACTTTGAGCTGTACGCCAACGTGCGCCCGGTGGTGAGTTTTCCCGGCACGCAGTCACGCTACACCGATATCGACATCATCACCGTCCGCGAGAACACCGAAGGCGCGTACTTGTCCGAGGGGCAGACGGTGTCGGCTGATGGCCAGACCGCGTTGTCGCTGGTGCGCAACACGCGCAAGGGCAGCAGTCGCATCGTGCGCTACGCGTTCGAGCTGGCGGTCAAGCGCGGCCGCAAGAAAGTCACGGCGGTGCACAAGGCCAACATCCTCAAGACCAGCTCCGGCTTGTTCCTGAATGTCGCGCGCGAGATTGCCAGGGAATATCCGCAAATCACGTTCAACGAAATGATCGTGGACAACACCTGCATGCAGCTGGTCATGCGGCCGCATCAGTTCGATGTCATCGTCACCACCAACCTGTTTGGCGACATCCTGTCCGACTTGTGCGCCGGACTCATCGGCGGCCTGGGCCTGGCGCCGGGCGACAACATCGGTGCCGAGGTGGCAATTTTCGAAGCCGTACATGGCTCGGCGCCGGATATCGCCGGCAAGGGCATCGCCAACCCCTGTGCGCTGCTGCTGGCCGCCGCCGACATGCTCGATCACCTCGACCTGTGCGACAAGAGCACGACATTGCGCCAGGCCATCCGCGCCACTGTTGCGCAGGACCATGCAGCAGTCACGCCGGATCTTGGTGGCACGGGCACGACCGACAGCTTTGCCGACGCGGTGATCGCGCGTCTGGCTTGACGCGAAAACCGGCGGGCATCGTCCGCCGGTCCTCCGGCTCCTAGCCGCCAAACGGCCACGGCGCAGCCAGGATCACCCACAGCGCCAGCGCGATGGCCGTGTATTTCGCGGTCTTGAACAGCCGCTTGTGCTCGCGCTTGAAGGCCTTGCTGCGGCCACGGTGGCGCTGGCTCCAGCCGTAGAGGCGGTTGACGAAGCCGGTCTTTTCCGCGCCGGTTTCGCTGTTGGGTGAAGCCGTGATCTTGCCCATGAAGGCGCCAACGCGGTGGTTGATGGCGGTCATCCAGCGGTTGCGCAGCGGCCGCTCGACATCGGCAAACAGGATCACGCGTGTCTGGTCGGTGGTGTTGTTTACCCAGTGCACGTAGGTTTCGTCGAACACCACGTCCTTGCCGTCGCCCCAGGCGTGTTCCTGGCCGTCGATGAAGATGGCGCATTCGCGCGAGTTGGGTGTGACCAGTCCAAGGTGGTAGCGCAGCGAACCGGCAAACGGGTCGCGGTGCGGATTGAGCCGGCTGTTGGGCGCCAGCGTGGCGAACATGGCGGCCTTGATGCCGGGGATGGTCTTGAGCAGCGCCACCGTCTGCGGGCACAGCGCCTCGGCCGAAGCCAGTGGCTCGCCGTACCACTTGAGGTAAAACCGCTTCCAGCCTTGCTTGAAGAAACTGTTGAAACTGGCGTCGTCGTGTTTTGCCGCGGCGCGGATGTGGCCTTCGTCGGACAGATGCAGGGCTTCGTCGCGAATGGCCTGCCAGTTGGCCTGCAGCAGGTCCAGCTGCGGGAAACCACGCCGGTCCAGGATGGGTTTGGCCGGCACGGCCGAAAAGGCATACATCAGCAGGTTGTAAGGCGCAAACAAGGCCGAATGATCGACCAGCTGGCGAGTGAAGCGCAGCTTCACCCGGCCGCGCAGGTGCACCGCCAGCACGCACAGCACGAACACGACAAGCACACAAAGCAAAACCAGACGCGTGGTGAACAGCATGGCGGATCATCAACCGGACAGGGCAATGCCCGCCATTCTACTGGTGTGGCCTGACCGCCGCCCGCGCGCGACGCCGCGCGCGGTGCACGGCAGACGTGCCGGCTACAGCGTCTCGGCGGCAAAGTCCGCCAGGCGGGAGCGCTCGCCGCGGCGCAAGGTGATGTGCGCCGAATGTTCCCACTGCTTGAAGCGATCGACGGCGTAGGTCAGCCCGGAGGTGGTTTCGGTCAGGTACGGCGTGTCGATTTGCTCGACGTTGCCCAGGCACACGATCTTGGTGCCGGGACCGGCACGCGTGATCAGCGTCTTCATTTGCTTGGGTGTGAGGTTTTGCGCCTCGTCGATGATGAGATAGCGGTTGAGGAAGGTGCGCCCGCGCATGAAGTTGAGCGAGCGGATCTTGATGCGTGCGGCGAGCAGGTCGTTGGTGGCCGCGCGGCCCCAACTGCCGCCGTCTTCCGGATTGGTGAGCACTTCCAGGTTGTCGGTGAGTGCGCCCATCCATGGCGTCATTTTCTCTTCCTCGGTACCGGGCAGGAAACCGATGTCCTCGCCGACCGAAACCGTGGCGCGGGTCATGATGATCTCGCGGTAGCGTTGTTGATCCATCACCTGCGCCAGGCCGGCGGCCAGGGCAAGCAGGGTCTTGCCGGTGCCGGCATTGCCGAGCAGCGTGACAAAATCGATGTCCGGATCCATCAATGTGTTGAGCGCGAAGTTCTGCTCGCGATTGCGCGCGGCAATGCCCCACACGTGATGGTTGGCGTGCGAATGGTCATCCAGCAACACCAGCGTCGCCTGTGTGTCGTCCAGTTTCAGCACGCGCAACTCGACCGCGTTGTCGCCGGGCAGATACAGGCACTGGTTGGGATGCCAGTCCTCGTCCTCATGACGCTGCAGCTTGTACAGAGTGCGGCCGTGATCGGTCCACGAGGTGACTTCCGGATGACTGTCCCAGAAGGTTTCCGGCAATTGCGCGGAGCCGGTGTACAGCAGCGAGAAATCATCCAGCGCGCGATCGTTTTCGTAGTCTTCCGCAGTGATGCCGTAGATGCTGGCCTTGATGCGCAGGTTGATGTCCTTGGTCACCAGGATCACCGTGCGCTCCGGGTTCTGGTCGCGCAGATCGATGACGGCGGCAAGAATCTGGTTGTCCGCCTTGCCGTGGCCGTTGGCCGTACGCTGCTGGAAATACAGCCGCCCGACCGCCGCGCCGCGCCGCAGCTTGATGCCTTGCGGGTTGGACAGGTCCAGCCCGTCGCGCAGATCCTGGCTACCGGTGCGTTCGATCAGTTCGTTGAGAAAACGGCTGACCTGGCGGCCGTTGCGCGATACCTCCGAGGCGCCTTTCTTCTTTTCGTCGAGTTCCTCCAGCACCGTCATCGGGATGAAGACGTCGTGTTCCTCGAAGTGGAACAGCGAGGTGGGATCGTGCAGCAGCACGTTGGTGTCCAGAGCGTAGATGCGCTTGCTTCCGGTCATGCGGAAGAATCCTCGCGGGCAGATGACGAAGTGGGGAAGGGCGACAAGGCGGGTGTATTCAAGCTGGTGCGCGTAGCGTGATGAGGGCGTCCAGCACTGCCTGCGCGTGGCCGGCCACTTTTACGTTGCGCCAGATCTGGCGCACATGGCCCTTGGGATCGATCAGGAACGTACTGCGCACCACGCCCATGTGGTGCTTGCCGTAGAGCACCTTTTCATGGATCACGTCAAAGGCCTGGCACCAGGTTTCATCGGTGTCGGCAATGAGGGGAAAGTTGAGCGCCTGTTTGCTGGTGAAGCGCTGGTGCGAGGCGGCCGGGTCGCGCGACACGCCGATGATCTGCGCGTCGTACTTGGCGAATTGGCCAGCCAGGTCACGGAAGCTTTGTGCCTCGATGGTGCAGCCGGGCGTGTTGTCCTTGGGGTAGAAATACACCACCAGCCAGTGCCCCTTGGCGTCGCCCAGACGCAAGGTTTCGCCGCTGCCGGTGATGCCCTTGAGTGCGGGTGCGCGGTCGCCGATATCAGGCATGCTGGCGACCTCGCATCGACGCGGTGACGGTCGGTGCCGGCGGCAGCCGGGTGGCAGGTGAAATGGCAAGACGCATGGCGGCCTCTGCGCGATGGATGACCAGCAGCAGACTAGCGCGGATGCCTCGGGATGACAGCCCCTGCCGTGACCGGCCCAGGTTCAGAACTTGACCGGGTCCATGATGGCGTCGAGGTTGAGGCCGTCGCACAGCTCCAGGAAGTCGTCGCGCAAGGCGGCAATGTGGATTTCCGCCGGGATACCGATGGTGAACTGCGCCTGGAACATGTTGGCGCCAGTCTGCATGGCACGGTAATGGGTGGAGTTGAGCTGCTCGACGCTGATGTCGTGCTGGCTGAAAAACTCCACGATGCGCGCCACGATGCCGGCCCGGTCGGCAGCGACCACTTCCACCAGATACGGCAGCTGGTTTGGGCTGTCCTCGCGCGGACCGGTGCGGTAGTACACCAGATGCAGGCTTTCGTCGCGTGCGAGCTTGGCCAGCGCCGTTTCCAGCTTGGCCAGCGCGTCCCACGGGCCGCTGGCCAGCAGCATCAGCGAGATTTGCGCGTCAATGGTCGCCACTCGCGATTCCGCCAGGTTGCAGCCGGCATCAGCGATGCGTCGGGACAGCGCCAGCAAGGGCGACTTGGCACTGGGTGCCAAGGCGTGAATCAGCAGTTGCGTGTCGGTGGCGGTGCGCTTGGGCGCGGAAGTGGATTTCAAGTGTTTGTGCCTGCAGCGTGGCCGCGCGTGCGGAAAATGGAAGATTACACCGCACGGGCTTGCTTGCCCGTTTTGCGACGCGACAAGTAACATGCACGACTGGTCGCGAGGCAATATCGTGCTGAATATTCGTGGAAGCATCTGCGCACTGGCGACGCCGTTCACGGCGGATGACGCGCTTGACTTGCCGGCGTTTGGACGTCTGCTTGATCACCAGTTGGCTGGTGGCACACAGGCGCTCGTGGTGGCCGGCTCCACCGGCGAGGCGCACATGCTGGGCGCCTCCGAGTTCGACCGCCTGCTGGAATTCACGCTCAAGCGCGTCGATGGCCGGGTACCGGTCATTGCCGGCACCGGCAGCGCCGCCACGGCCGAGACGCTCGCGGCGACGCAGCGCGCTGCCAAGGCAGGGGCTGCTGCGGCCTTGGTCGTCACCCCTTATTACGTGCGGCCGACGCAGGAAGGCTTGCGTCGCCACTTCCTGCAAGTGGCCGAACACGCTGGCTTGCCGATCATCCTGTACAACGTGCCCAGCCGCACCGGCTGCGACATGCTGCCGGAGACGGTGGCCGCGCTGCGTGAGCATCCGCAGATCATCGGCATCAAGGAGGCGCGCAGCGATGCGGCGCGCATTGCCGCACTGGCAGCCCTGGTGCGCGAGGATTTCATCTATCTGTCCGGTGATGACGGCAGCGCCGGTGCGGCCATGCTGGCTGGCGCGGCCGGTACCGTGTCGGTGGTGGCCAACCTGGTGCCGCGCGTGTTCCGCGCGCTGTGTGACGCGGCGACCGCCGGCGACAAGTCACTGACCCATCGCCATGACGCGGCTTTGCAGCCGTTGTTGCAAGCCTTGGGGTGCGCGCCCAACCCGATTCCGGTCAAGGCCGGCTTGGCATTGCTTGACATCGGCAACGGTCAGTTGCGGCTGCCGCTGGTGGCGTTGGCCGACGGCCCGCAACGCAACCAATTGCGCGCGGCATTGTCCACTCTGGCATCCTTGGCGCCAACGACGGCCGCGTGAGCAGCCGTTTGCGCCTCATTTCCCATGGAACCTTTATCTCGATGAAGAAAACCTCGCTCCTCGTGGCGGTGCCGGCAGTCGTGCTCAGCGGCTTGCTGCTGACTGGCTGCGGCATGTTTCGTTCGCACAAGGCCTGGGACAAGGCGCAGCAGGAAGCACCGCTGGAGATTCCGCCAGGCCTGGACCGCCCATCCACCACCGATGCACTGGTGATTCCGCCGCCGGGGGCCGGGCAGGCAGCTGCCGCGCCGGCGGGTGGCCAGGTTGCCGACGGCTTCGTGCTTGCCGGTAGCGTGGACAGCACCTACCGCCGTGTTGGCGAAGTGCTGGCTGACGGCAGCCTGGGCCAGGTTGCCGCACACGATGATGCCGCCCACAGTTATGCGCTCAACGTCAGCGGCGCCACCGCGTCGGTGAAGAAGCGCGGTTTCTTCAGCCGGCTGTTTGGCCGCGACAAATCCGTGGCCACGCCGACGGGTGCCACGCATCAAGTCAATGTCGTCATCAGTGCCAGCGGCGACAATGGCAGCGAAGTGCGCGCCCAGGGCAACGCCGCGGCAGTCGGCAAGGTGATCGACACGCTGAAGGCGCGATTGGGCAGTTGAATTCACCGCACGATGGATCACACAAAGAAGCCGCCTGCAGGCGGCTTCTTTGCATCGGGCCGAAGGCTTCTCAGCGTTCCAGCAATGGCAGCTTGTCGGGTTTGCCGTCCCACTCGGCGGCGTCGGCGGGCGGATCCTTGCGCGCGGTCAGCACGGGCCACGCCTGCGCCAGTTCGGCGTTCAAGGCAATGAAGCCTTCCTGCCCGGCTGGCACGTCGTCTTCCGGATAGATGGCATTGGCCGGGCACTCCGGCTCGCACAAGGTGCAGTCGATGCACTCGTCCGGATTGATGGCGAGAAAATTGGGACCTTCGTGGAAGGCATCGACCGGGCACACCTCGACGCAATCGGTGTACTTGCATTTGATGCAGTTGTCGACGACGACAAAGGTCATGGCATGCGCTCCACAGGCAGCGGCGAAGAGGTGCCGGCGCGAGCGGGCGTGGTGGCTCGCGGGTGCAGGAACTGCGGCCAGTGTCATGCCGGCGACGCGGTCACGCAACACCGGAGCCGACGCCACGGGCGGGCGGCAAAAGTCAGCGTGGTACTCCCTACCGGACTCGAACCGGTGTTACCGCCGTGAGAGGGCGGTGTCCTGGACCACTAGACGAAGGGAGCGTTACGCCTGAGAGCGCGCTAGTATAGCGAAATTGTTTCACCCGGCAATGCCGGCAGCGTTGCAAGCGTCGCCCGTCAGTGTGCCTGGAATCGCGGCTGCTGCAACCTGACACGCCAACGCCGCGTGCCTGCCGACAGCCCCGGGCTTTCCGCTCGCAAGGATTTCCATCGCTTGAACCTCCAATCAGGGATCGCCACCGCGCCGGCGCTGCGGATCATTCCGCGCGACCAGCACAACATCTCGCGCAAGAACATCAGCAAAGCTGCGCTGCGCGTGCTCTACCACCTCAACGAGTCCGGCTATGCCGCTTATCTGGTGGGGGGCGCCGTGCGCGATCTGCTGCTGGAGCGCCGTCCCAAGGACTTTGACGTGGCCACCAACGCCACCCCGGACGAGGTCAAGCGCCTGTTCCGCAATTGCCGGTTGATCGGCCGGCGCTTCCGCCTTGCACATGTGGTTTTTGGCCCGGAAATCATCGAGGTCGCGACCTTTCGCGGCGTCGGCGAGGAAGGTTGTGACGGCGATCGACGGGTGGTGGACGGACGCATCGTGCGCGACAACGTCTGGGGCTCGATCGAGGAGGACGCCATCCGCCGCGACTTCCGCGTCAACGCGATGTACTACGACATCAGCGATTTTTCCGTGCGCGACTACGTCGGCGGCATGCAGGATCTGGAGGATCGCGTGCTGCGCCTGATTGGCGATCCGGACACGCGCTATCGCGAGGATCCGGTACGCATGCTGCGCGCCGCGCGACTGGCAGCCAAGCTCGACATGCACATCGACGCGGCGGCGATGGCGCCGTTCGCCAAGCTTGGCGTGTTGTTGACCGAAGCGGCACCGGCGCGGTTGTTTGACGAATCGCTGAAGATGTTCCTGAGCGGTCATGGCCTGAAGAGCTTTCGCATGCTTGAGCATTGCGGCCTGCTCAAGTTCATGTTTCCCGCTACGGCGCGGGCGTTGCAGCGCGGCGATGAGGGACTGCGCCAGATGGTGGAGGCGGGCTTGGCCAACACCGACACACGGGTCAATGCCGGCAAGTCGGTGACGCCGGCTTTCCTGTTTGCCGTGCTGCTGTGGGGCGAGATGCGCGACGAGGCGCAGCAGGCCATGCAACGCGGCATGGCGCTGGCCGAGGCGTGGACCGCCGCCGCCGCACATGTGGTGGCCGAGCAATGCCAGCGCGTGGCCATCCCGCGGCGCTTCACTTTCACCATGGAAGAAATCTGGGCGCTGCAGCCGCGCTTCGAGCAGATCCAGCGCAAACGCGTGTTTCGCCTGATGGCGCATCCGCGGTTTCGTGCCGCATACGATTTCCTGCTGCTGCGCGCGTTCGAGTCGCCGGCGCTGGCCGAACTTGGCCGCTGGTGGACACACGCCCAGCAACTGCCGCCGGAGATGCTGTCCGCGGCACTGCCGACAATGGCCGGCAACGTCGCACCGGAGGCGGCCGGCGTGCCGATGCCGGCCAAGCCACCGCGCCCGCGTCGGCGGCGTCGTCGTTCGGGAAAACCAGGCACGCCGTGACCCGCGCGTGGATTGCCGTGGGCAGCAATTTGCGTGACCCGCGAGCACAAGTGCTGGCGGCCATGGACGCGCTCTCGCGGTTGCCGGACACGCGGCTGCTGGCCCGCTCGCATTTGTATCGCACGGCGCCCTGGGGCGTGCTTGAGCAACCCGATTTCATCAATGCGGCGGTGGTCGTCGACACCAACCAGTCGCCACTGGATTTGCTGGACACCCTGCTGGCGATCGAGGCGCGCTTTGGCCGCGTGCGGCACCAGGTCAATGGTCCGCGCACACTTGATCTGGACCTGCTGCAGATGGAAGGCGTGCACTGGCACGACGCGCGGCTGACATTGCCGCATCCGCGCATGGCGCAGCGTGCTTTCGTGCTGTTGCCGCTGAACGACATTGCCCCGGACTTGCCATTGTCGGCTACGCTTTCGGTCAGCGCGCGATTGGCGCAACTTGATTTGTCCGGCTGTGCGCGCATCGACTGAAGCGCCGCCGCACCTTGCAACGAGGCATCCCGTGTACGTGCAAAGCACCAGCGTTCCCGAGCGCAAGCCGGTCACCGTTCCCGGCCTGCAGGCGATGAAGGCTGCTGGCCAGCGCATTGTCATGCTCACCGCCTACGACGCCAGTTTTGCCTGGCAGTTGGAGGCGGCCGGCATCGACGTGGCGCTGGTGGGCGATTCGCTGGGCATGGTCATCCAGGGCCACCGCAGCACCCTGCCGGTGACGCTGGACGACATGGTCTATCACACGACTGCCGTGGCCCGCGGGCTCACGGCCACTTTGCTGGTGGCGGATGTGCCGTTCATGGCCGACCGCGACGTTGCCCATGTGCTGGAGGCCGGCGCACGGCTGGTGGGCGAGGCCGGCGCGGCCATGGTCAAGATTGAAGGCGCGGGGCCGCACATCCTGGAGGCGATTGCCGCCTTGGTCGCGCATGCCATTCCGGTGTGCGCGCACTTGGGGCTGACGCCGCAGTCGGTGCACAAGTTTGGCGGCTTCCGCATCCAGGGGCGGGAGGCATCGGCCGCCGAACATCTGTTGGCACAGGCGCAGGCGGTGCAGGCTGCCGGCGCGTCGTTGCTGGTGCTTGAAGGCGTGCCGCGTGCTCTGGGGCAGCGGCTCACCGCAGCCTCGGCGATTCCCGTCATCGGCATCGGTGCCGGGCCGGAGTGTGACGGCCAGGTGCTGGTCATCCACGACATGCTGGGTATCACCCCGGGCAAGCGGCCCAAGTTCAGCAAGGATTTCCTGGCCGGACACGATTCGGTCGCCGCCGCGCTGGCGGCCTATGCGCGCGATGTGCGCAGCGGCGCGTTTCCGGCGCCGGAACATTGTTTCAACTGACGCGAGATCCCGGGTCATGCAAACCGTCCGCGATGCCGCCACCTTGCGCGCCGCTGTGCGCAGCTGGCGCGGCCAGAATCAGACCGTGGGTTTCGTGCCGACCATGGGCAACCTGCACGCCGGCCATCAATCGCTGATCAAGCTGGCGCGCGACCGTACCGACCGGGTTGTCGCCAGCGTGTTTGTCAATCCGACGCAATTTGGTCCGAACGAAGACTTTGACCGTTATCCGCGGACACTGTCGGCGGACCAGGCCGTACTGGCGGAAGAAGGTTGCGACCTGTTGTTTGCGCCGGAAGTGGCCACGGTTTATCCGTATGGCGCCGCCATGAGCGCCAGCGTGCGCGTGCCGCAAATCACCGAGGTGCTGGAAGGCGCGCACCGGCCCGGGCATTTCGACGGTGTCGCCACCGTGGTGTGCAAGCTGTTCAACCTGGTGCAGCCCGATGTGGCGGTGTTCGGGCAGAAGGATTATCAGCAGCTCAAGCTTATCGAGCGCATGGTGCGCGACCTGGCGCTGCCGATACGCATCATGTCCGCGCCCATCTTCCGTGCCGGGGATGGCCTGGCGTTGAGCTCGCGCAACCAGTATCTGTCTGCCGCCGAGCGCGCGCGGGCGCCGTTGATCCACGCCACGCTGGGCCTGATGCGGGAGCTGCTGGAGGCCGGTCATGCCTGGTCGGCGGTCGAGCGCGCCGCCACGCAGCGGCTCGTGCGCGGCGGTTTTGTGCCCGACTATGCGGTGATCCGCCGCGCCGACGACTTGCTGCCGCCAGCGGCAGGCGAACGCACCGGGTTGATTGCGTTGATCGCCGCGCGACTGGGCAGCACGCGCCTGATCGACAACGCGCTACTGGACTGAACAGGCGTTGTTGCGGTGCAACGTCCGCAGTTCGATAATGGGCAATTCAGGCTTATCGTGCGGGACGACTCATGCATCTGAACATGCTCAAGGCCAAGCTTCATCGCGTCACCGTGACGCACGCCGAGCTCAACTACGAAGGCTCCATTGCCATCGACGGCGCGCTGCTCAAGGCGTCGGGCATTCGCGAATACGAGCAGATCCACGCCTGGAACGTCAACACCGGGCAGCGGTTTGTCACCTATGCGCTGCGTGCCGAGGATGGCTCGGGCATCATCTCGGTCAATGGCAGTGCCGCGCGCAGTGCGCAGGCCGGCGACATCATCATCATTGCCGCATTTGCCCAGGTGGCCGAGGCCGAGCTGGAGAAGTTCCAGCCCACCTGCGTGTATGTGGACAGTGCCAATCGCGTCAAGCGCACCAACCACACCATTCCCACGCAGATGGCTGCCGTCAGCTGACAACCGGCCGGTGATGGCCGCGATGTAGTGTGCGTCAGCCGACCTGGGCTGGCGCGGCGGCGTCCTGCCGTGCCAGCGCCCACGCCACGTGTTCGCGCACGACTTCCGAGGGATCGTCAGCGCGACCGCGCAACGCTGCGCGGATGGCGGGTGCCGGCGGTGCGTTGCCCAGGGCCACGGCGATGTTGCGCAGCCAACCTTCGTAGCCAGCGCGACGAATGGCCATGCCTTCGGTGCGCTTGAGAAATTTCGCCTCGCTCCACGCAAACAGTTCCACCAGCTTGGCACCGTCCAGGCTGTGGCGCGGTGCAAAGTCCGGCTCGGTGGCTACGCGGGCAAACTTGTTCCATGGACACACCAGCTGGCAGTCGTCGCAGCCGAAGATGCGATTGCCCATCGGCGCGCGCAAATCCTCGGGGATGCTGCCCTTGAGTTCGATGGTCAGATAGGAAATGCAGCGCTTGGCGTTCAGCTGATACGGGCCGAGAATGGCGCCGGTCGGACAGGCGGTGATGCAGCGCGTGCAGGTGCCGCAATGGTCGGTTTCGGGCGCATCCACCGGCAGCGGTAAGTCGGTGTAAAGCTCACCGAGAAAAAAGTACGAGCCGGAGTCGCGATTGAGCAGGATCGTGTGCTTGCCGATCCAACCCAGGCCGGCATTGCGCGCCAGCGCCTTTTCCATCACCGGCGCGGAATCGACAAACGCGCGATAGCCGAATTCACCAACCACGCCGTGGATGCGCTCGGCCAGCTTTTGCAGCCGGCCGCGCATCAGCTTGTGATAATCGCGCCCCAGTGCGTAGCGCGAGACATAGGCCGATTCGCCGTCGTTCAACACCTCCCACGGTTCGCGCGTGCCGGCGGCGGCGTAGTTCATGCGCACGGCAATCACGCGCCGCGTGCCGGGGTGCAGTTCCGCCGGGCGCGTGCGCTTGGTGCCGTGGCGCGCCATGTATTCCATCTGTCCGTGGTAACCGTGGCCGAGCCAGCGGTTGAGGTGCATTTCATCCTCGTCCAGCGCCGTACCGGCGATGCCGGCCGCGGCAAAGCCAAGCTCGACCGCCCAGCGCTTGATGTCGCGCGCCAGTGCGGCATAGTCGAGATTGGCGGCAGTCGTGTCGTTCACCGCGTCATTGTAGTGATGGCGGCTGCCTATAATCGGCGGATGCCCGAGCCGTCCGCCTGCCGTGACCTCTATACCGTGGCGCAAGTGCGTGCGCTGGAGCGGCAGGCACTGGCATCTTCCAGCGCGGCCAGCCCGAGCTTGATGCAGCGTGCCGCGCAGTCGGCACTGGCGTGCCTGCGCACGCATTGGCCGCAGGCGCGACGGATCGTGATCTGCTGCGGGCCGGGCAACAACGGCGGCGATGGCTTTGCCTTGGCGACGCTGGCGCATGCGGCCGGGCTGGAGGTGAGCGTGGTGGCGCTGTCCGCCACTGCCCATGGCGATGTGGCGCAGGCGCGCGCGGCATGGGAGTGCGATGCCCCCGTGTCGATATGGCCCACGGCGGCACCTTTGCCCGCGGCCGATGTGCTGGTCGATGCGCTCTATGGCATTGGCCTCAACCGCGCGCCGGCGCCGGAAGTCGCCGCCCTGATCGCATGCATGAATGCTCATGGCGCGCCAGTGCTGGCGCTGGACGTGCCGTCCGGGCTCGATGCCGACACCGGCCATTGCCCCGGCGCGGCCATTCATGCGCGGGTGACGCTGAGCTTCATTGCCGCCAAACGCGGCTTGCATACCGGCCGCGCTGCCGATTGTGTCGGCGAGCTGCAGCTTGATGCGCTGGGTACGACGGGCCCGCGCGAGCGCGCCGATGCGCGGTTGCTGCAGCCACGCACGCTGGCACCGCAGGCACGTTATGCCAACAAGGGCGACAACGGCCATGTGCTGGTGGTCGGCGGCGCGCCCGGCATGAGCGGTGCCGTACGCCTGGCTGGTGAGGCTGCGTTGCGCAGTGGGGCTGGGCTGGTCAGCATCGCCACGCATCCGCAGCACGCCGCGCTGCTCGACATCGGGCGCGCGGAATGGATGGTGCACGCCGTGGGCGAGCCGTCAGGGCTGGCTGCGTTGCTCGAGCGTGCCACGGTGCTGGCGGTCGGGCCAGGATTGGGGCGCGACGCGTGGGGGCAATCGCTGTGGCGTGCGGCACTGGCTGCCGGCAAGCCGCTGGTGCTCGATGCCGATGGCCTGAATCTGCTGGCGGCTGAAGCGCCGGGGCCGTTTGCCATGCCCGTCGTGCTGACGCCGCATCCGGGCGAGGCCGGCCGCCTGCTTGGCGTGTCCACGGCCGAGGTGGAGCGCGACCGTTTTGCCGCCGTGCGTGCAATTGCCGCGCGCTTTGCCGCGGTGACCGTGCTCAAGGGCGCCGGCAGTTTGATTGCCGATAGGGCGGGCACCGTGCGTGTATGCCCGTGGGGCAATCCTGGCATGGCCAGCGGCGGCATGGGCGATCTGCTCACCGGCGTCATTGCCGCGTTGCTGGCGCAGGGCTGCAGCGCGTGGGATGCGGCGTGCCTTGGCGTCGGCCTGCATGCACGCGCAGGCGACCTGGCGGCGGCGGCTGGTGAGCGTGGCATGCTGGCAAGCGACCTCCTGGCGCCGTTGCGAACCTTGTTGAATAGCGGAGACGTGGTTGATGACTGATGCCGCATTGCGCGCGTCGACCTGGGTGCTGCCGGACGAAGCGGCCACCGCGAGACTGGCGCAAGCCTTGGCCGCGTCGATCGATAGCGGCTTGGTGCTTTATCTCAATGGCCCGCTGGGCGCCGGCAAGACCAGTTTTGCCCGCGCGCTGCTCATCGCGCTGGGTGCCGGTGAGCGCATCAAGAGCCCGACCTACACCTTGCTGGAAGGCTATACGGCCGCCGGCCGCGCCGCGTGGCATCTGGATCTGTATCGCATTGCCGATCCCGGCGAGCTGGAATGGCTGGGCCTGGATGCGCTGGTCGACGACGACGCCCTGGTACTGGTGGAGTGGCCCGAGCGCGGCGCTGGCGCCTTGCCGCCGGCGGATATCGAGGTACATCTGGACTACGCCGGGCGGGGCCGGCAAGCCGGCATGGCCAGCCGCACTGCGCGTGGTGCGCGGGCATTGGCGCACACCGTAGGCGCGGCCAGCGCCGCCGGGATGACGGCAAAACGGTGACATTCCCGGTCGCCATCGGCGCAAACCGGCACCGACCATCTTGACGACACCTTACGAATGATCTGCAGGTTGCGGATATTCAAGGGGAATTGTTCTTGCATTCAGTGAACGTGTGCGCTTCAATGCGCTGCATGTTGATTTGCCTTGACAAGCGCGGCGCTGCACTGGCATTGGCACTGGCGATATTGGCGCCATGGCCGGCGGCGCACGCGGCTGATATCAGCCAGGCTCGGGTATGGGCCGATGCGACGCATACGCGCGTCGTGCTGGAAGCCTCCGGCCCGCTGGAGTACCACATCAAGCAGACCGATGGACGGTTGCTGGTGGACCTTGGCGACAGCCGCCTGGCTTCCGGCTTCGGCGCACCGTCGGCGCAAGGCCTGTATCACGGCATGGTCAGCCACCAGCAGGGCGACCGCCTGCAGCTGGAAGCCAAGGTTGACACGGACAGCCGCATGAAGAGCTTTGTGCTCAAGCCCGACGCTGGTCGCAGTTACCGGCTGGTGATCGACTTGTATCCAGGCGACCACGCCGTCGCCGCCACGCCGGCGCCGGTCAAGGCCGACACCGATCGCGATTCTCCGCCGGCCGTTGTCGCCGCTGCGCCGCCCGTCGACGTGCCGGTGCCGACCGTGGCCGACAAGCCGACCGTCCATCTCTCGTCCAGCCGCATGGTGGCCTCGCGCCAGGCTGCCGAACTGCTGCGTGGCCAGCGCAAGGTGGTCATCGCCATCGATGCCGGACACGGCGGCAAGGACCCCGGCGCGCATGGCGCCAACGGGACGCAGGAAAAGGACATCACGCTGGCGGTAGCGCGCAAGCTGGCAGCGGAGATCAATCGCCAGCCCGGCATGAAGGCGGTGCTGACCCGCAACAGCGACGAATTCATTCCGCTCAAGCGCCGCTATCAGATTGCGCGCGACAACAGTGCGGATTTGTTCGTCTCCATCCACGCCGACTCCTTCAGCAGCAGCGATGCCCGCGGCTCGTCGGTGTGGGTGCTGTCGCCGCGCGGCAAGACCAACACCGCCGCACGTTGGCTGGCCGATGGCCAGAACCGTGCCGATTTGATTGGTGGCGTGACGCTGGACGACAAGGACGACAGCCTGGCCAAGGTTCTGCTTGATCTGCAGCAGGGCTACGCCATGCAGGCCAGCGATGCCGTGGCCGGCAATGTGCTCAAGGCGCTGCGGGCGCTGGGGCCGACGCATCGCAGCTACGTCGAGCGCGCGAATTTCGTGGTGCTGCGCTCGCCGGACGTGCCCTCGATCCTGGTCGAGACCGCTTTCATCAGCAATCCGGCCGAAGAGCGCAGGCTGCGCGACCCGACACACCAGCGCATGCTGGCCACGGCCGTCATGGCCGGCGTCAAGGACTACTTTGAATCCACGCCGCCGCCCGGCACATGGTTTGCCGCACAGGCCGGCGACCAGCGTCCTGTCGTCGCCAAGGTTGCTGCCAAGCCGGCACGCACCATGCTGGCGCGCGCGGATACCGGTGCCGATCGCGGTGTATCGCGCGAGATCCACAAGGTCAGCCGCGGCGAGAGCCTGCGCAGCATCGCGCGCCAGTACGGCATCAGTGTCGGCGTGTTGAAAGACGCCAATGGCATGCGCAACGACACCGTGCGTGCCGGTGCCGTGCTCACCATTCCGACGACCTGACCACGTGACCGCCGCGCGACGGCGGCGATCACAGGCTTTAAGCTTGGGGCATGAGCGCCATTCGCGTACTGCCCCCCGAACTCATCAACCAGATCGCTGCCGGCGAGGTCATCGAGCGGCCATCCTCGGTGGTCAAGGAGCTGGTTGAAAACAGCCTGGACGCCGGCGCCACCCGCATCGAGGTGGACATCGAGCTGGGCGGCTCGCGCTTGATCCGCGTGCGCGACGATGGTGTTGGCGTGAGTGCCGAGCAGTTGCTGCTGGCGGTGGCCTCGCATGCCACCAGCAAGATCGCCAGCTTTGCCGATCTCGAACGCGTCGCCAGCATGGGCTTTCGCGGCGAGGCCCTGGCGTCGGTGGCGTCGGTGGCGCGCTTTGCCATGACCTCGCGCCAGGCCGGTGCCGATACCGCCTCGCGCATCGAGATCAATGGCGGCGTCCTCGGCCCGGTGCAGCCGGCGCAGCATCCTCCCGGTACCGCCGTGGAAGTGCGCGACCTGTTCTACAACGTGCCGGCGCGACGGAAATTCCTGCGCGCCGAGCGCACGGAATTTGTGCATATCGACGACCTGCTGAAGTCGTTGGCATTGGCTCGCGAAGACGTCGAATTTCGCCTGAATCACAACGCCAAGCCAGTGCGCACCTGGAAGCGCGCCGTCAACGGTTCCGCCGCGGCAGAGCGCGTGGCCGCCGTGCTGGGCGAGGATTTTCCCGCCAACAGCCTGCAGATCGACCAGGCTGCGGCGGGATTGCAGCTGCGCGGCTGGGTCGGCCTGCCGACCGCGTCACGGGCGCAGGCGGACGCGCAGTACTTCTTCGTCAACGGCCGGCTGGTGCGCGACCGCACGGTCGCCCATGCCGTGCGCCAGGCTTACGCCGACGTGCTGTTCAACGGCCGCAGTCCGGCCTTCGTCCTGTACCTGACGCTGGACCCGGCACAGGTGGACGTCAATGTGCATCCGGCCAAGCACGAGGTGCGCTTTCGCGAGCAGCGGCTGGTGCACGATTTCCTGTTTCGCACTTTGCACGAGGCCTTGGCGCAGACCCGCGCTGGGGCGCCGACGGTTGAGGCGACACCGGCGGCGACGTGGCCGGCGTCTGCACCGGCGGCATCCGGGTCGACCCCGGCGATGCGCGGGCCGATGATCGGTGCTTATCCGCATGGACAAGGCCATCTCGGGCTGGCCGTGCGCGATGCGCCGCTGGCGCAATACGCCGCCTTGCTGGGAACGCCGCGCGCCATGCTGGCGACTGATGCGGCGGTCGACGCGCCGACCGATGCGGCCATGCCGCCCCTGGGTTACGCGCTGTGCCAGATCCGCAACATCTTCGTGCTGGCGGAAAACGCCCAGGGTGTGGTGCTGGTCGACATGCATGCCGCGCACGAGCGCATTACCTACGAGCGCATGAAGGCGGCGCGCGCAAGCGATGGCGTGCGCTCGCAGCTGCTGCTGGTGCCGCTCAGCGTGGTGGTCGGTTCCAGCGAGGCGGCAGCGGCCGAAGAGCATGCCGCGGCGCTCGCGGAATGGGGACTGGAGCTGTCCTGCAGCGGCCCACAATCGGTACTGGTGCGACGCGTACCGGCCTTGCTGGAAGGCGCCGATGTCAGCCAGCTGGTTCGCGATGTGCTGGCCGAGCTGGCGCGCCATGGCGACTCGCGCCACTTGCAGGAAATGGAAAACGAATTGCTGGGAACGCTGGCCTGCCACGGCGCGGTGCGTGCCGGGCGGCGCTTGACGCTGGCGGAAATGAACGCGTTGCTGCGCGACATGGAGCGCACCGAACGCTCCAATCAATGCAATCATGGCCGGCCGACATGGGTGCAGTTGAGTCTGGATGATCTGGACAAGCTGTTCCTGCGCGGGCGCTGATGCCATCCTGGGGAGTGTTGCCATGCGTCGTGGTGTGTTGGCTGTTGCCTTGTCTGGAGTCGTTGCCATGAGCGTTGCGCAAACCCCGCCTGATCCTTACTCGCAGTCGATCGCGCAATGGCGGCAGGCGCGCGTTGCGGCGCTGACCGCGCCGGATGGCTGGCTGAGTCTGGTCGGCCTGGCCTGGCTTGAGCACGGCGCCAACACCGTCGGCAGTGCGGCGGACAACACGGTAGTCATGGCCGGTGTGCCGGCGCATCTGGGCGTCGTCACCCTGGCTGACGATGGCAGCGTGCGCCTGGCGCTGCAGCCAGACAGCGGCGCCCTGGTCGACGGCAAACCCGTCGCCAGCGCGAAGCTGGTCGATGATGTGCAGGCCGGGGCTGGTGCGCCGACACGGGTCAGTCTTGGCAACGTCAGTTTTTACGTCATTGACCGCGAGGGCCGCAAAGGGCTGCGTATCAAGGACACGCGCTCACCGACGCGCAGCGGCTTTCTCGGCATCGACTATTTCCCCGTTGACTCCGACTGGCGCATCGAAGCGCGCTGGCGCCCGGCCGCACCGGGACAGACGCTGGAGATGGGCACGGTCATTGGCACCACCGAGCATTACCCGGTGCCGGGCAGCGTCGAGTTCACCCGCGATGGCCGCGAGTTTGCCCTGCTGCCGGTGATCGAGGTGCCGGGCGACAAGCAATACTTCGTGGTCTTTGCCGATCGCACCAGCGGCCGCGAAACCTATGGCGCCGCGCGTTTCGTGTACATCGATCCGCCGCAGGACGGCAAGGTAGTGATCGATTTCAATCGCGCCTACAACCCGCCGTGCGCGTTCACCGCTTTTGCCACCTGTCCGCTGGCACCGCCGGAAAACCGGCTGGACCTGCGTGTCACCGCCGGCGAGCTGAAATACCGCGGCGAGCATTGAGCCTTGCCGGTCAGCACCCCTTGAACACGGGCTTGCGCTTGTCCAGGAACGCCTGCGTGCCTTCACGCATGTCGTCGCTGGCGAAAGCCAGCGCAAAGCCCTGCGTCTCGAAGGCCAGGCCTTGATCGAGTGCCATTTCGCCGCCTTCGATGATGGCGTCCAGCATGAGCGCGGCAGCCACCGGCGCGCGTTCGGCGAGGCGGGCGGCAAGCTCGGCCACGGCGTCGTCGAGCGCGTCGGCCGCCACCACTTGCGTGACGATGCCCAGCGCCAGCGCGCGGGCGGCGTCGATCAAGTTGCCGGTCAAGCACAGTTCCAGCGCCGCACCGCGGCCAGCCAGCCGCGCCAGGCGCTGCGTGCCGCCGAAGCCGGGAATCAGCCCCAACGTGATTTCCGGTTGGCCGAAGCGCGCCTTGTCGCTGGCCACACGCAGGTGACAGGCCATCGCCAGCTCCAGTCCGCCGCCCAGGGCAAAGCCCTGGATGCGGGCAATGACCGGCTTGCGCAGGCTTTCGATCGAACGCATCAGGCGCTGCCCGCTGCGCGAGAAATCCTGTGCCTGCAGCGGCGTGTAGGCGTGCATCTCGGCAATGTCGGCACCGGCGACAAACGCCTTGTCACCGGCGCCGGCCAGCACCACGACACGCGCGTCATCGTCGGCAGCGGCCTGCGCAAAGGCAATCGTGAGCTCGTTCAAGGTGTCGCGGTTGAGCGCGTTGAGCTTGGTTGGACGATTGACGGTGATGGTGCGCACGCCATCGTGATGGCTGATGTTGAGGTTGCGGTAGGCCATGGGCAGACTCGGCAGGAACAATCGCCCGATGTTAGCAGCGGGAACCTTTGCCGCCGACCGGGTTCACAGCATCGTGCGCGTGACCGCGGCATGGGCGTGATGGCGCTGGTGGACGTTCGCGGTGCGTGCAGCCGGCGGAGACAGGCATGATCAAACCAGGTGTAGTGCTGGGCCTTGCGATGTTTGCCGGCGTTGCCGCCGCGCAAAGCCGACCGCACACGGCCGCACCTGCGCCGAATAGCGGCGAGCTGTCCTACGCCATTGGCTACCGCATTGGCAGCCAGTTTGCCGACGGCAAGCCGCCGGTGGATATCGGCGCCTTGCAGCGCGGCATCCGCGATGCCTACGGCAAGCGCCCCCCCAGTGTGTCCATGCTCGACATGCATCGGCAGCTGCAGCAGCTTGAGCAACAATTGCGCGCCGCGGCGGTGGCGGATTTCCAGCGCCTGGCTGCAGCCAACGCGAGCAAGAGCCGCGCCTACCTGCAGCACAATCGTCTGCTGCCGGGCGTGGTGCAGCTGCCATCGGGTATCCAGTACGCCGTGCTGCAGTCGGGTAGCGGCACCGTCAGCCCGAGCGTGACCAGCCGCGTCACGGTCAATTATCGCGGCATGCTGGTGGATGGCACCGAGTTCGACAGTACCTGGGCGCACGGCACGCCGGTCACCTTCAGTGTCGACAACGTCATCCGCGGCTGGCAGGACGTGCTGCCGCGCATGCATGTGGGCGATCGCTGGAAAGTGGTCATCCCGCCGCAACTGGCATACGGGCAGACCGGCGCCTTGCCGCGGATCGGACCAAATGAGGCCTTGGTGTTCGAGATTGAACTGCTGGACATCCAGCCGCCCGCGGATGCGCCTTGAGCGCGGCGCCCGACTTGATGCGATGGGCCTGCCGTAAGCCTTGGTTTCTGCCGCCCAGACCCCTAGCATGACGGACATGTCCAACAGTTTTTTGTCCACGGTGGGTTTGCCTTTGACGCCGTGCATCGGCGTGTGTCGCCTGGATGCGCAGGGGCTGTGTGTCGGCTGCCGGCGCACGGGTGCGGAAATCGCCGCCTGGCGCGACATGCCGGACGAGGAGCGGTTGCGCTACATCGACGAGGTTCTGCCGGCGCGCGACGCGCCGTGATTGCGGCCGTGACTGCCGCGCTGCATCCGCTGTCGGCCCCGCCTGCCGCACCGGGATGGAACCACGCCCAGGTGGCCGGGTTCCTCGGCGGTCACACGCCGCGACCGGCAGCGGTGCTGGTGGGTATTCGCGATGGCGTGCAGCCGCGCGTCGTGTTCACCGTGCGCAATGACCAGCTGCAGGTGCATGCCGGACAGGTGGCCTTTCCCGGCGGCGGCAGCGAGCCGGCCGACGGCGGCAGCGCACTGGTTACCGCGCTGCGCGAGAGCGAGGAGGAGATCGGCCTGGATCGCGCACAGGTGACGGCGCTGGGTTATCTGGATTGCCTGGAGACGGTCAGTGGCTTCTGTGTCACGCCGGTGGTGGCACGCATCACCGAGCATGCCGTGTTGTTTCCGGCACCGGCGGAAGTGGCCGAAGTGTTTGAAGTGCCGCTGGCGTTTTTCATGGACGGCGCCAATCTGCGCCGCTACACCATGAACTTTCGCGGCGTCCCGCGGCCGATGCTGGAGTTTGTCCACGGCGGCCACCAGATCTGGGGTGCCACGGCGGCAATGGTCTTCAATCTGCTGCAGAGGATGGGACGCGCATGAACCTCAAAACCACTTTGATCGATGTCGATGATCTGGCCGCATTGCCGGCTGCCGGCGTGCTGGTCGTCGATTGCCGTTTTGACCTGGCCAATCCCGAGGGTGGCGCGCAGGCGTTTCGTGCCGGACATATCCCCGGTGCGGTGTATGCCAGCCTGGATCGCGACTTGTCCGACTTGACGCGTCAGGACCAAGGCTTGGGGCGCCATCCGCTGCCGACGATCACGGCTTTCAATCGCATGCTGGCGCGATGGGGTTGGAAGCGCGGCGTGCAGGTGGTGGCCTATGACGATCACGGTGGGGCGTTGGCTGCCGCGCGCTTGTGGTGGCTGCTGCGCCTGGCCGGCGTGCCGTCGGCCGTGCTCGATGGCGGCTACGCGGCATGGACGCAATCGGGTCGGCATGTCGAGACTGGTGACGCCGCACCGCGCGTGGGCAGCGTGGTCGAGCTTGTATTCGACGCGCGACAGATGCTGGTCGATCACACGCAGCTGCTCGATCAAGGCGCGCAGGCGCTGCTGGATGCGCGTGCCGCGGCGCGCTTCCGTGGCGACATCGAGCCGCTTGATCGCGTCGGCGGCCACGTGCCGGGCGCACGCAACCGGCCGTTTGCCGACAATCTCGATATGGACGGCCATTTCAAGTCACCACGGCAATTACGCGACGAGTTCCAGGCCGTACTTGGCGCCGATGCGCCGCAGCGCGTGGTGCACATGTGTGGCTCCGGGGTGACGGCCTGCCACAACCTGCTGGCCATGGAATACGCCGGGCTCACCGGGTCGCGTTTGTACGCGCCCTCGTGGAGCGGCTGGGTCAGCAACCCGGAGCGGCCGGTGGCGACAGGCGCCTGACAGACACGTGTTGACCGGCGCGCGGTAGGGCGCGCCACTCACGTCTGCGCCACCGCTGGCGGGCGATGCTTTTACCTGGGTGGCGTGAGAATTTTGGTGGTGCGGTAAAGGCGCATCGCTGCGTAAACGGGCTACCCACATGACTCGGCGAATCGGATTCGCGTGCGAGTTTGCCCGGCGTCAGCCTTGCTGCAAGGCGCTGGCCGCATAGTTCTTGAGCTTGGCCAGCGTGGCCGCCAGGCCATTGGAGCGGGTTGGCGACAGATGCTTGGCCAGGCCGATGGTGTTGATGAAGTCCGGCTCGGTGTCGACGATCTCGCGCGCCGGCCGGTCCGAGTACACGCGCAGGATCAACGCCAGCAGGCCGGAGACGATGGCCGAATCGCTGGCTGCCGCGAAGTGCATGCATTGCGCGTTGCCGCTGGGTACCAGCCACACCATGGATTGGCAGCCCTGCACGCGCCAGGCCTCGATCTTTGACGCTTCGGGAAATGCCGCCAGCGACTTGCCGATGTCGATCAGGTACTGGTAACGCTCGGTCCAGTCGCCGAAAAAGGCGAACTCGTCGGCGATTTGTTGTTGCGCCTGTGCGGCGCTGTCGGAAACCATGGCATTCATCCGTGCATTATCGCGCCGCTGCGGGCAGCCGGCCTTGATCACGGGCACGCCGTCAATGTGTGGCGACGCTCCAGCGCGTGCCGCCGGCGCCGTCCTCGATGGTGATGCCCATGGCGGTGAGCTGATCGCGGATGGCGTCGGCACGGGCAAAATCGCGCTGCGTGCGGGCTTCGCGCCGCTGCGCCAGCAGCGACTCGATATGTGCCGCATCGACACTGCTTTCGCCGCGCCGGAACCAGTTTTCGACCGGCAGCTGCAACAATCCCAGGGCGCCGCCGCCGGCCAGCAGTGCGGCGTGGGCAGATGGACTGGGTGCGCGACGTGCCTGATCGGCCAGCAACGCCAGTTCGGCCAGTGCCTGCGGTGTGTTGAGGTCGTCGCTCAATGCCGCCTCGATGCGCTCCGGGACGGGCTGCGGCGTGGTCGCCGCCGGTATTTCCGGCAGCTCGCGCAGCACGCGGTACCAGTTGTCCAGCGTGTTGATGGCCTGCTGCAGGCCGCTGTCGGACCAGTCCAGTGGTTGCCGATAGTGCCCGCTCAACAGTCGCAAGCGCAGCGCCTCGGCGGGGTATTGGCGCAGCAGCTCGTGCACCAGCACCACGTTGCCCAGGGACTTGGACATCTTGCGGCCGTCGAAGGTCAACATGCCGTTGTGCAGCCACCAGCGCGCGAACGGCTTGCCACCGTGGGCGCAGGTGGATTGCGCAATCTCGTTTTCGTGGTGCGGAAACAGCAGATCGACGCCGCCGGCGTGGATGTCGATGGTTTCACCCAAGTGCGCGGCGCTCATTGCCGAACACTCAATGTGCCAGCCGGGTCGGCCGCGACCCCATGGGCTGTCCCAGCCAGGGAGTTCGGGGGTCGAGGGCTTCCACAGCACGAAATCGCCGGGGCTGCGCTTGTACGACGCCACTTCAATGCGCGACCCGGCAATCAGCTCGTCGGTATCGCGCCGCGACAGCGCGCCGTAGTCGGGGAACGAATCCACGGCAAACAGTACGTGTCCTTCGGCGGTGTAGGCGTGGCCGCTGGCCAGCAGCGCCTCGATCATGGCAATGATCGGTGCGATATGCGTGGTGGCGTGCGGCTCCACGTCCGGGCTGGCCACGCCAAGGCGTGCCATGTCTTGTCGATAGGCTTGCGTGAAGCGTTCGGCAATGGTACCGATCGGCACGCTCTGGACCCGTGCCGCGGCGTTGATCTTGTCGTCTACGTCGGTGATGTTGCGGGCAAAACACACGGATGGATAGTGTCGGCGCAACAACCGCACCAGCACGTCAAACACCACTGGCCCGCGCGCGTTGCCGATGTGCACGTAGTTGTAGACGGTCGGTCCGCACAAATACATGGTCACGCGCTTGGGGTCGAGCGGGGCAAAGCGCTCGGTACGGCGGGTGAGGCTGTTGTAGAGCGAGATCGGCATGATGGTCTTGGGGCAGGCAACAATCGACAGGCAGCCCGGGATATTAACAAGCTGTGAGTGGCACGGCACGGTTCCGGCTGTTCTAAGGGCACATTCAGCGTGAATTTGGTGCAATGACGCCATTGCGCGCGAAGTCGCGCCTTTTGTAGTGATTCTTGGAGATCGCAATGACCAGGCTCTGGCTTCCCGCGTTGGCATTGGTGCTGTTGTCGGCCGGCGCATATGCGCAGGACGGGCGCTACGCCAACGCCAACGACGACAATGCCCACTATGGCTGGGCCGATGTGCTGCGTGCCGATCCCGTGTCGGCCGTCAGTCGCACCGAAGTGCCGCGACAGGAATGCTACGACCAGAACGTGGTGCGGCATGAAGGCGGCAATACCACCGCCGGCACCGTGCTGGGCGCCGTCATCGGTGGCGTGCTGGGCAACACGGTCGGCAAGGGTGATGGGCGCAAGGCGGCAACAGTGGCTGGCGCCGTCGCCGGCGGCGCAATCGGCAATCGTACCGCCGGGCGCGGCGGCGACTACGAGTCGGTGCAGACCCGTTGCCGCGAGGTGTCCAGCGTGAGCGAGCAGCGCCGCATCGTCGGCTACGATGTCGAATACCGCTATCGTGGCGAGGTCTACATGTCGCGCCTGAATTACGACCCGGGCGAACGGCTGCGGGTGCGGGTCAGCGTGACGCCAGCCGACTGAGTGTCGGCGACGCTTGGGTGACCACCCTCTTGTGTGGTGGTTCGCACTTGGCATCGACGGCAGGTTGCGTTTACGCAGGCTTGCCGGCATGATGCCTCCCCAGCCACAGGAAACCGCGATGTCAATGGCCGTCTATACCGCTACCGTCCTTACCAGTGCCCGTGCGGCTGCTGGCATGGCCTCGCGTGCGCGCCGACCGTTGCTCCGACATCGGGCCGGGTAGGCTGTCGCGCGTTTCTTTTCAAGCATCGACTGAAAACCCGGCCACCGCGCCGGGTTTTTTGTTGCCCGGTGCGCGCCGCCTTCGCTTTCACCCAGCAGGAGCGCCATCCCGTGTCCCTTCGCCATTTCATCACCACCCAGGATTGCAGCCGCGCGGAGATTGACGACCTGCTGCGGCGTGCGGCGGCGTTCAAGCGCATGCCGCATGGCCGGGAGCTGGCGGGCAAGTCGATCGCGCTGGTGTTTTTCAACCCGTCCATGCGCACGCGCACCAGCTTCGAGCTGGGCGCGTTCCAGCTGGGCGCGCATGCCATCGTGCTGGCGCCGGGCAAGGATGCGTGGCCCATCGAGTTTGCCTCCGGCACGGTGATGGACGGCGATGCCGAGGAGCACATCACCGAAGTCGCGCAGGTGCTGTCGCGCTACGTGGACCTGATCGCGGTGCGTGCGTTTCCGAAGTTCCAGGATTGGGCCGTGGACCGCGAGGACGCGCTGATCAAGGCCTTTGCGCACCATGCGACGGTGCCGGTGATCAACATGGAGACCATCACCCACCCGTGCCAGGAACTGGCGCATGTCATGGCGCTGCAGGAACATCTCGGCAGCCTGCAGAACAAGAAATATGTCCTGACCTGGACCTATCACCCCAAGCCGCTCAACACCGCCGTGGCCAACTCGGCGCTGTTGATCGCGACCAGGATGGGCATGGATGTGACACTGCTGTGTCCGACGCCGGAGTACGTGCTGGACGAGCGTTACATGGCGTTTGGCCGTCTGAATGCCGCCCGCAATGGTGGCTCGCTCACGGTCAGCCACGATGTCGAAGCGGCATACCGCGACGCCGACGTGGTCTACGCCAAGAGCTGGGGTGCGCTGCCGTACTTTGGCCGCTGGGAGGCGGAGAAACCGATCCGCGAGGCGCATCGTCACTTCACGGTCGATGCCGCCAAGATGGCGCTGACCAATCACGGCCTGTTCAGTCATTGCCTGCCGCTGCGGCGCAATGTGCAGGCCACCGATGCGGTGATGGATTCGCCGGCGTGCATCGCCATCGACGAGGCGGAGAATCGGCTGCACGTGCAGAAAGCCGTGATGGTGTCGCTGCTGGCTGGTGGCGATGGTCGCGGCGCATTCGACCCGGAAGCAAGCGCATGAATATCGAGCATCTGCATCAGTACCACGCCGACCTGGCCTGGACCGGCAATACCGGCGTTGGCACGCGCGACTATCGCAGTTACCAGCGCGACTACTGCGTGCGCATCGATGGCAAGCCGGAGCTTGCGGCGTCGTCGGACGCGGCTTTTCATGGCGACGCGACGCGCCACAACCCCGAGGATTTGCTGCTTGCGGCGCTGGCCGGCTGCCACATGCTGTCATACCTGCACATGGCGATGCTGGCCGGCGTGGTGGTCACTGCCTATGCCGATCACGCCACCGGCAGCATGCGCGTCGAAGGCCATGGCGGGCACTTCACCGAAGTGGTGTTGCATCCGCAGGTGACCATCAGCGCCGAGAGCGATGCGGCCAAGGCCCTGGCGGCGCATGAAGCGGCGCATGCGGCGTGCTTCATTGCCAACTCGGTGAACTTCCCGGTGCGCTGCGAACCGCACGTCGTCGTCGCGTCCTGAGCGCCGCCGCATTCAGCCGTCCAATCGCGACGCACTTTGTCGCATTGTCTTCTCTATTCCAACGCCACGGTTGCCGCCATGTCCGTCCCACTCGTTGCCACCTCTACGCCCGATACCGCCGCCAAGGACATTGTCCTGGCGTTCTCCGGCGGGCTGGATACCAGCTTTTGCGTGCCTTATCTGCGCGAACGCGGCTGGGCGGTGCACACGGTGTTTGCCGATACCGGCGGCGTGGATGCCGCCGAGCGTGCCTTCATCGAGCAGCGCGCGGCGCAGCTGGGCGCGGCCAGCCATCGGACCGTGGATGCCGGGCCGGCACTGTGGGACAGTTTCGTCAGGCCTTTTGTATGGGCCGGTTGCGGCTATCAGGGCCAGTATCCACTGCTGGTATCGGATCGTTACCTGATCGTCGATGCGGTACTCAAGCGCGCCGCCGAGCTGGGCACGCGCGCCATTGCCCACGGCTGCACCGGCATGGGCAACGACCAGGTGCGATTTGACCTGGCGGTGAAAGCCCGCGGCGATTACACCATCGTGGCGCCGATCCGCGAGATTCAGCGCGAACACGGCGAGGTGCGCGCGCACGAGCAGGCGTATCTGCGCGAGCGTGGCTTCGAGGTGCGCGCCAGGCAGCAGGCCTACACCATCAATGAAAACCTGCTGGGCTTGACGCTGTCCGGCGGCGAGATCGATCGTTGGCAGACGCCGGGCGCCGGTGCCGTGGGCTGGTGCAAAAGCCGCGCGCAATGGCCGTCCGTACCGCTGCACGTGCGTGTCGGTTTTGTTCGCGGCGAGGCGGTGACGCTGGACGGCGAAGCCCTTGCCGGCGACCGTTTGCTGGCACGGCTCAACACACTGTTTGCCGCCTACGGCGTGGGCCGCGGCATCTATACCGGCGACACCACCATTGGTTTGAAAGGCCGCATCGTGTTCGAGGCGCCGGGCCTTGCCGCCTTGCTGACCGCGCATCGGGCACTGGAGGAGGCGGTGCTGACCAAGGCGCAAAATCGTTTCAAGCCGGAGGTGGCGCGGCGCTGGGTGGAGGCGGTGTACGAGGGCTTCTTCCACGATCCGCTGAAGGCTGATCTGGAGGCGTTCCTGGCGTCCAGCCAGGCCCAGGTCAATGGCGAGGTGCTGCTGGAAACCTGCGGCGGCATCGTCACTGCGGTGGCGGTGGATTCGCCGCATATCCTTGCTGCCGTTGGTGCGACTTATGCGCAGTCGGCAGACTGGGGCGTGGCCGAGGCCGAGGGCTTCATCAAGCTCTATGGCATGAGCGGCACCTTGTGGGCGCAGGTCAACCGGCCATGAACCTGTCTCCGCCTGTTTCCGGCCACGAGACGTCGCTGCTTGCCGCCACGCTGGAGCATCTGCGTGCGCTGGTGGCGATGGATACGCGCAACCCACCGCGCGCGATCGAAGCCGGTGACTTGTTTGCCTATGTACGCGCGCAGCTGCCGGATTTTGCCGTGACCGTCGTCGATTACGGCGCCGGTGCGATGACGCTGTATGCCGTGCGCGGCGAGCCGCGGTTGTTGTTCAACGTGCATCTGGACACGGTGCCCGTGGCACCCGGCTGGAGCGCCGACCCGCTGGCATTGCGCGTCGTCGGGGAACGCGCCATTGGCTTGGGCGCATGCGACATCAAGGGCGCGGCGGCGGCATTGCTGGCCGTGGCACAGGCCACCGCCGGCGATTTCGCCTTGCTGTTTTCCACGGACGAGGAAGCCAACGACACGCGCTGCATTGCCGGCTTCCTGCGCACGCCGCACACCTGCGATGCGGTGATCGTGGCCGAGCCGACACAAGGTATGGCAGTACTGAGCCATCGCGGCATCCAGTCGGTGCGCATGCGTTTTGCCGGCCATGCCGGGCATGCCTCGGGACTGCAGGCGGCGGCCGACAGCGCACTGCATCAGGCCGTGCGCTGGGGAGCGGCAGCGCTTGCGTTCGTGGATAGCCAGGCGCATCACCGCTTTGGTGCGCTGGCTGGATTGCGCTTCAACATTGGCCGGATCGAAGGCGGCATCAAGGCCAACGTGATTGCGCCGCAGGCCGAGCTGCGCTTTGGCTGCCGGGCGCTGCCCAACATGGATCCGGACCAGTTGCTGGCGCGTCTGTGCAACCTGGCCGACGTGCCGCCAAGCGAGTTTGTCGAAACCTTCCGCGGTTCGCCCTTGCCGGCCGGCGGCAGCGCCAACGCCAAGGCCAACGAACTGGCCGCGCGCGATCTGGCCGATGAACTCGGTATTGCCGTCGGCGCGGCGGTGGACTTCTGGACCGAGGCGGCGCTGTTTTCCGCGGCCGGCTATACGGCCATGGTGTATGGCCCTGGCGATATTGCGCAGGCGCACAGCGTGGACGAATGGGTGGCGCTGGATGCCTTGCAGCGTTACGCACAGACCGTGTATCACATCGTTGCCGGAGGCCGCGCATGAGCAGCGCCGTGGACACACGCAAGACCATCGTGCGGCTGCTTTCCAGCATGGGCAGCGCCAAGGAGATCCATCAATACCTCAAGCGCTTTTCGCAGCTCGATGCCAAGCGCTTTGCCGTGGTCAAGGTCGGCGGCGCGGTGCTGCGCGATGACCTGTCGGAGCTGGCTTCGTCGCTGACCTTTTTGCAGCAGGTGGGCCTGACGCCCATCGTGTTGCATGGTGCCGGTCCGCAGCTGGACGCGGCGCTGCAGGCGGCCGGCATCGACAAGCGCACTGTCGATGGTTTGCGCGTCACGCCGCCGGCGGCGCTGGGCATCGTGCGGCGCGTGTTCCAGCAGCAAAACCTGGCTTTGGTCGAGGCCTTGCAGGCGATGGATACGCGTGCCACGTCGGTCACCGGCGGCGTGTTCCATGCGCGTTATCTGGATCGCGCCGTGTATGGGCTGGTGGGCCAGGTCGACCGCGTCAACCTGGCACCGATCGAGGCCAGCCTGCACGCCAATTCCATCCCGGTCATCGCCAGCATGGGCGAGACCGACGAAGGGCAGATGCTCAACATCAACGCCGACGTTGCCGCCAATGAGCTGGTGCGCGCGTTGCGGCCGTACAAGATCGTGTTTCTCACCGGCACCGGCGGTTTGCTGGACGCACGCGGCAAGGTGATCGACTCGATCAACCTGAGCACCGAGTACGCGTCCCTGCTGGCCCAGCCATGGCTCGCCGGCGGCATGCGCCTGAAGCTGGAGCAGATTGCCGGCCTGCTGGCCGACTTGCCGTCGACCTCGTCGGTGTCCATTACGCGGCCGTCCGAGTTGGCCAAGGAATTGTTCACGCACAAGGGCTCGGGCACGCTGGTGCGGCGTGGAGAAAAAGTGCAGCGCTTCGATGGCTGGCAGGGTGTGGATCGCGCGCGCCTGCGGGCGCTGATCGAGTCCAGTTTTGGCCGGGCGCTGGTGGACGACTACTTCGAGCGCACGCCGGCATGGCGGGTGTACATCAGTGAAAATTACCGCGCGGCCATGATCCTGCTGGAGGACGGCGGCTTGCCGTATCTGGACAAGTTTGCCGTGCTCGATGACGCGCAAGGCGAAGGCCTTGGCCGTGCCGTGTGGCAGGTGATGCGCCGGGAAAACCCGCGGCTGTTCTGGCGTTCGCGCCACGGCAATCCGGTCAATCCGTTTTATTACGCGCAGTCCGATGGCTGCCTCAAGCGGCCACGGTGGAAGGTGTTCTGGTACGGCATCGACGACCTGGACGCGATTGTGCGTTGCGTGGCGTGCTGCGCCGCCAGGGCATCGACCTTGGTGACGGCGGACCACGAGGCGCCGACTGACGCAGCGAGCATCGAAATAATGGAGGGCAGTTGATGACAGCGGACAAAAAAACCATTGGCATCGTCGGTGCGCGTGGCTATGCCGGCAGCGAGCTGATTCGTCTGGTGGCGGGTCATCCGTTGCTGGAGCTGGGTTTTGTCAGCTCGCGCGAGCTCAATGGCCAGCGGGTTGACGCACATGTGCCGGAGTATCACGGCGATCTTTGCTACAGCGCACCGCAGCATGAGGATTTGCCCACGCTGGGCGCCGACGTGGTGGTGCTGGCATTGCCCAACGGCAAGGCGGCGGCATGCGTGGCGGCTTTTGCGGCGGCCGGTGCTGATCCATGGATCGTCGATTTGTCGGCCGATCATCGCTTCGATCCGGACTGGTACTACGGCCTGCCGGAGTTGACCCGTCAGCGCTGGCGTGGCGAGCGCCGCATCAGCAATCCGGGGTGCTACGCCACGGCGATGGAGCTTGCCATCACGCCGCTCAAGGACATGCTGGCAGCGCCGCCGGTGTGTTTTGGCGTGTCCGGTTATTCTGGTGCCGGTACCACGCCGTCGGACAAGAACGACCCGGAGAAACTGCGCGACAACCTGATGCCGTACGCGCTGACCGGGCATGTGCACGAACGCGAAGCCGCGGCACGGTTGGGTTTGCCGGTGGAGTTCATGCCGCATGTCGCGGCCTGGTTTTGCGGCTTGATGGTGACCTGCAATCTGTATCTGTCACGACACATGCAGCGCGATGAAATCCTGCGCCGCTTTCATGCGGCCTATGACGGCGAGCCGCTGGTCAGGTTGAGCGACGAAGCGCCGTGGGTCAGCCGTGTGGCACACCGACATTACGCGCAGATCGGTGGCTTCTCCGTAGCGGCCGATGGCAAGCGGGTGGTGATGGTGGCCGCCCTGGACAACCTGCTCAAGGGTGCCGCCACACAGGCAATGCAAAACATCAACCGGGTCATTGGTGTGGATGAGTTTGCGGGAATCCCGAAGGATTTGTAGCAGCGCACCCTGTACGCGAATGTCGCGCCACCAATGCATCCAAGCCATCACACGTGCAGTGCGTTCTTGCCGGAATCCATCCCATGACCCAACCCCTGTGGCAAAAAGCCGGTATCCGCATCGACGCCAGGATCATGCAATTCCTGGCTGGCGATGACGTGTTGCTCGATCGCGAGTTCTTCGTCCACGACATCACCGCCAGCAAGGCGCACGTGCAGGGCCTGGCCCATATCGGCGTGATCGATGCCGATGAAGCCATCGCGCTGGTGCGCGAGCTGGATGTGCTGGCGGAGGACTTCACGCGCGGCGATTTCGTGTTGGACGCGCGCTTCGAGGATGGTCACTCGGCCATCGAGGCGCGCTTGACCGAGCGCCTGGGCGACACCGGCCGGCGCGTGCATACCGGCCGCAGCCGCAACGATCAGGTGCTGGTTGCCACGCGCCTGTGGTTGAAGGCGCAGCTGCAATCGCTGCAGGATGTGTGCCGCGCCATCGCCGAAACCTGCCTGACGCGCGCCGCGCAGCCAGCCTTGCCGCTGCCGGGCTACACGCATCTGCAGCGCGCCGTGGTGTCTTCCACCGCCATGTGGTTTGCCGGTTTTGCCGAGGCCTTCATCGACAACCTGCTGCGTGCGCGGCAGACGCTGGCGTTGATTGACGCCAATCCGCTGGGCAGCGCCGCCGGCTATGGCGTGAACCTGCCCTTGGACCGCGAGCACACCACGCGTGTGCTGGGCTTTGCACGCCTGCAGGTGAGTCCGGTCTATGCCCAGCTGTCGCGCGGCAAGTATGAAATGGCGGTGCTGGAAACTTTTGCCGGCGCGTTGCTGGACTTGCGGCGCATGGCGTGGGACTTGTCGCTGTTCACCACGGCGGAATTCGATTTCGTCCGGCTGCCGGCCGAATACACCACCGGCAGCTCGATCATGCCCAACAAGCGCAACCCCGATGTGATCGAGATGCTGCGCGCCAGCTATGCCAGCGTTGCCGCGGCACGCTGCGAGATCGAGCAGCTGCTGTCGCTGCCCAGCGGCTACCAGCGCGATCTGCAGCTCAGCAAGGGCTCGATCGTGCACGGCGTGCATCGCGGGCTGCTGGCACTGGAGCTGGTGCCCGATCTGCTGGCGCGACTGGCATGGAACGCTACGGCCATGCGTGCGGCCATCGAGCCGGCCATGTACGCCACCGATGTCGCCATCGAGCAGGCCGCTGCCGGCGTGCCGTTTCGCGATGCCTATCGTGCCGCCGCCGAAGCCGCTGCGTCCGCTGGTGCCGGGCGCACGCCGGAGCAAAGCCTGGCGGCACGCGTGTCGCCAGGCGCCAGCGGCGACCCGCGCCTGGATGAACTGCGTACGCGTCTGGCCAGTCTGACGGCATAGGCCGCCTGTGCGCGGCGCATCGGTTCCGCAACGGGAACTACAACATCGTATGCTGGCCGATGGGGGCGTACAGATGTTTCCTGCACGCGAAGCGCCGGGTTTTTCCCGACAGTGAGTTGGGGGCTGGGGGCAGACGTGAATATCGACAGATTCAAGCACGACCATGTCGTGCAGATGCAAATGGTGACGAATTTGCGTGGACTGGTGCAGGCTGGCGTGGCCGATAATGCCCCAGCCATAGCCAGGCAGCTGATCGAGATGAGTTCGGTGATCCGGATGCATTTGGCGGCGGAGGATCGCGTGTTGTATCCCGCAGTCGCCCAGGCGGGTGATCCGGCGATTGCCGATCTGGGGAGCCGCTTCCAAAAGGAAATGGGGGGCTTGGCGGCTTCCTATACGGCCTTCGTCGGACGTTGGAACGGCGCCAAGCACATTGGCGCCGACCCGGAAGCGTTTCGTGCGGAGGCCAACACCGTGTTCAAAGCGCTGCATGATCGGGTGCATCGCGAAAACACTGATCTGTACCCAATCGTCGAGCGACTATGAGCGTGGCTTGATTGATAGGGGCGTGCCCGCCGCCTTGCGATGCCGCGATCTCGCCCGGACTTCGCTTGTGCGTGATGATTTCGTTTGGTAGTCCCGAAAAGCGAAGGCTTTCGCGCGCCGGCGGTGCTCGGGCGGCTTTCTCTCGCCCGCTCACTCGTAGGAGCGCGCCAGCACGCTCCTACGAGTGAGCGAACGCGGCAGGTGACTCGGGCACCGCAGGCGCTCGAAAGTCCTTCACGGCGTGGCGCCAAGACGATACGGATACGCAGTGCGCCCCGATGCAAGCCTGCCGCCACGGCGGTACTCAGCCGCGCATGGTCTCCGCGTGCCATGCGCGCACCGCGTCGATCAGTGCCAGGCAGTCGGCGTAGCGGTTGTACATCGGAACGGGGGCGACGCGGATGACGTCGGGTTCGCGCCAGTCGCCGATGATGCCATGGGCCATCAGGTGTTCGAAGAGTTCGCGACCGCGTTCACGGCCGGCACGTACGCGAAGCGAGAGCTGCGCGCCGCGCCGCGCCGGGTCGGGCGGAGTGACCACCTCCAGCACCTCGGGCAACTGGGTGTCGACCAGCCATTCCAGATAGCCGGTGAGTTGCGTGGTCTTGTCCCACAGCGCAGCCATGCCGGCGTGGCGGAACAGTTCCAGCGACACACGCAGCGGCGCCAGGGCAAGGATGGGGGGATTGGACAGCTGCCAGCCATCGGCGCCGGGCGTGGGGTCGAAGGCGTCGGGCATCTGGAAGCGCGTCGCCTTGTTGTGGCCCCACCAGCCGGCAAAGCGCGGCAAGCCGGACTGTGCATGGCGCTCGTGGACAAACATGCCGCCTACCGCGCCGGGGCCGCTGTTCAAATACTTGTAGCTGCACCAGACGGCAAAGTCGGCGCCGCTGTCGTGCAACTGCAGGGGCAGGTTGCCGACCGCATGTGCCAGGTCGAAACCGACCATGGCGCCATGGCGATGTGCCAGTTGCGTGATGGCCTTGAGATCGAAGGCCTGGCCGTTGCGGTATTGCACGCCGGGCAACATGACCAGCGCGATGCGCTCGCCGTGTTCGACCAAGGCTTTCTCGATGGCGGCCAGCGACAGCGTACCGTGCTCCTCGTCACCCTCCAACTCGATCAGCGCGTTGGCCGGATCGAAGCCGTGGAAGCGGATTTGCGACTCCACTGCATAGCGGTCGGTGGGGAAGGCACCGGCTTCGATGAGGATGGCGGGGCGTGTGGTGGTGGGCCGGTAAAAACTCACCATCATCAGGTGCAGATTGACGCCCAGGGTATTCATCGCCACCACTTCCGATGGCAGTGCGCCGACCACGGTGGCCAGGTTGTCGCGCACGAACTCGTGGTAATTCATCCACGGCAGGCGGCCCTTGAAGTGGCCTTCCACACCCAGCTCGCCCCAGTAGCGCAGCTCGGCGTCGACCGCATCGCGTACGGCGCGCGGCTGCAGCCCCAGCGAGTTGCCACACAGGTAGACGCTGTCGTGCACGCTGCCGTCGGCGGCTTCATGCGGCGGGATGAGGAATGCGTCGCGCAGCGCGTGCAGCGGGTCGGCGGCGTCGGCAGCGTGGGCCCAGGCGGCGGTGGCCTGATAGTCGGTACGGATCATGGGGTCTCGATGCGGCGGGTGGTGATGCGCGGTGCGCTTATTGCAGCTGTGCGGCAATGCCGGCGCAGCCTTGGTCGAATGTGGCTTTCCATGCCGCGCCAGCCTGGCTTTGCGCCGGCCGTACGCAGCGCAACTGGATGGCCAAACCGTTCTTGAACCAGTATTGCTCGGTGTAGTTGGCGAGCACGCCGCTGTCCTGCGCGGTGTAGGTCAATCGCGTGGCATCGGGATCGGCGGGTTTGGTCGCGTAGCCCGGCAGGGCCGCGGCCTTGCTCGTGGCATCGTTGATGTACTGGCGAAATTCCGCCGCGTTGGCGACGTGCTTCACCGTGATGGTCACGCGCGCCAGGCTGTTCTTGCCGGTCGGTGAGGGATCGGGCACCTGGAACACGCGTGCTTCCGGATCGCCCTCGGTCTGCATGATGGCCAGCCACGTATCCGGCGCGGTGAAGGTGACCGCGCCATTGGCCATGCTGACGTCGGCGGCTTGGGCGTTGGCACAGGCCAGCGCGCCAGCCAGGGCGACGATGGCGAATGCGGTGCGCAGGGCGTTCATGCGGGTTCCTTGGATGCAGTGATGAAGCGTTGTGCCGGCAAGCCCAGCCATTCCAGCGCAGTGCCGTGGAACAATCGCGCCCGCGCCGTGTCGTCCAGGCCCAGGGCTTCAATGCCGGTGCCGGGTTCTTGTTCACCCAGCGGGAAGGGATAGTCGGTGCCCAGCATCACCTGCCGTTCGCCGGTGAGGCTGAGCAGATAGCGCAGTGCGTCGTCGTCATGCACGCACGAGTCGAAGTACAGGCGCTTGAGATATTCGCGCGGGTTGCGCGGATTGTCGGTGGCGACCAGGTCCGGGCGCATGCGGAAGCCGTGCTCGATGCGGCCGATGGTGAAAGGGAAGCTGCCGCCGCCGTGGGCCAGCATCACACGCAGCTTGGGCAAGCGCTCCAGCACGCCGCCAAAGGCCAGGCAGCAGGCGGCGCGTGATTGTTCGGCCGGCATGCCGACCAGCCACGGCATCCAGTACTTGGGCATGCTGGCCATGCCCATCATGTCCCACGGATGCACCATGATCGCCGCACCTAGATCGGCGGCGGCCTCGAAAAACGGGAACAACTCCGGCGCGTCCAGGTTCCAGTCGCCGCAGTGCGAGCCGATCTGCACGCCTTGCAGGCCCAGCTCGTCGATGCAGCGTTCCAGCTCGCGCACGGCCAGCTCCGGCGCCTGCAGCGGCACCGTGCCAAGCGCGGCGTAGTGATGCGGGAAATCGCGGCAGATGCCGCCCATGTGATCGTTCAAGTGCCGGTGCAGCTCCAGCGCCTGATGGCCGGGCGCCCAGTACGAGAACAGCACCGGCACGGTGGAGATCACCTGCACATCGACGCCGAAGCGCGCGTAGTCATCGATGCGCGTTTGCGGGTCGAAGGCGGAATCCCACACCTCGCGGAAGAACTTGCTGTCCTTGTAGATGCGGTGGCGCCCGTCGCTGTGGGTCATCACCGGGAAGCGGTCGTCGCCGTAGCGGCTGGCAAGGTTGGGCCAGTCGCGCGGCAGTATGTGCGCGTGGGTATCGATCTTGAGCATCCGGGCAGTGTAAAACCTTCGGCCTGCCGGCGCCGCGTGGCGGTGTGCTGCCTGTCCATGTTTGCGTATTGCCGCGTCGGCTCAACGTGCGCGCAGCACCGGCCAATGCCGGCCGGTGGGGATATCCGGCAAATCCAGCCGGCTGCGGGCGACGACGTGGGCCAGGGTGGCGACGTTGTCACACAGGCGTTCATGCAGCCGCTGGCAGGTGTCGTTGGCCAGCGGCGGCATCGTGGTGGTGGCGCTGCCCAGTTGCGGTAGCGGGGCAAGTTCACGCCGCTCGCGCACGGCGCCGGCAATCTCGTGCAGGGCCAGGGCGCAGGTTCCGGCCAGGGCGCGGGTGGCGGCGGCGGGCGGTGGCGTCGCCTCGGTCAGCCACGCTTCCACGCTCATCGCCGTCCGGGCCAGGCGGTTGCCGTTGGCGAACAAGGCAGTGGCCAGTTCCAGCAGATGCGGCGGCGTGGCGGGTTCCGAGCGCATGCGTTCGAGCGATGCCTGCGCGTTGCTGCGCGCGGTGCGGGCCGCAGTGCGGGTATCGCCGATGACGGTGCCGGTTGCCGGCTGCGCCAGTGCGGCAAGATAGTTGGCGTAGGCATCGAGCATGCCGGCCAGCGCCAGGCGGGCGCGGCCACGCTCCCAGGTGGGCCAGACCACGTAGGCCAGCAACGCCAGGGCGCTGCCCAAGGCGGTGTTGACCACCCGGTCCAGCACGGCATCGCCCGGTGCCACGCCGTCCAATGACAACAGGATGACGACCGTGCCGGTCAGCGCCGCCACGGCGATGCCGTAGTGGGCTGTGGCCATGTAGCGAAAGACCACGCACAGCGCGGCCATCAGTCCCAGATGCGCCCAGGTTTCGTTGGGGGTGAAGTGGAGCAGGACGCTGGTCAGGACCAGGCCCAGTACCGTACCCAGCACGCGCAACAGGCCGAATTTGAAGGTCGCGGCAAAGTCGGGCCGCAACACGATGGCAGCGGTCATCGGCAGCCAATAACCGTGGGGCAGATGCAGCACTTGCGCACCCAGCCAGGCCACGCACAGGCATGCGGCGATACGCGTGGCATGCCGAAAGGCGACCGAGCGCGGTGTCAGGTTGGCGCGCAGGGTGGCCCAGTCGGCGTTGCCGCGCAGGGCTTCAGGCAACCGGGCCTCTGCCGCGCTGGCGCGCAGCTCGCCGCGACTGCCGGCCCAGTCGACGTTGCGCACGGCGGCGGCAAGCTGGCCAAGCAGCGCCGTGCGACGGGTGGAAACAATCCCGATCCCGCCCGGGATGTCGCTGCCGGTGCGGAGTGTTTCCAATGCCCGCCGCGCCTGCACGGGCGCCCCGCCTTGCGCCAGCGCGTCGGCAATGGAGGACAGCACGCGCGCCACGCCTGCGGGGAAAGGGTCTTTGGCCGCATGCACGCTTTGCCATTCGCCCATGGCCGTCAGTTCCAGGCGAATGCGCTCGGCCAGTTCCAACAACACGCCGAAGGCTTCCGTGGCACGTCCGTGCGAACGGTGCCGACCCAGCAGGGTGTGCTGCAGGGCGGTCATGGCCTCGGTCAAGGCGGGCACGTCGGAGGCGGCCGTCGCATTTTGCCGCGCCAGCGCGGCCAGCCCGACATAGACCGTTGCCAGCGCCTCGCGCTCCGGCCGGTAACGCTGCAATGGCCACGCCGCCAGCGACAGCAGCGTGAGCAGCAGGCCGCCGGCGGTGACCGCGGCCGCCCCGGTCGCCGCCGTTGCCAGCGGCGCCGGCGTCGCTGCCGTGACCACCAGCACGATGATGCTGGTCATGCCGGCGCGCGCGATGTCCGCGCCAAACACCACCAGCATGCCGCCGCCAAAGCCGAACGCCGCCGTGGCCACGAGCATGGGCAACCACTGGTCGCCGAGCAGGAAGCCCAGCAACGCGGCCAGCCCGGCCGCCGCCGTGGCCAGCAGCAAGTTGCGCAAGCGTTGCCGGTACGGGCCGGGCTGGTCGGAAAACATGGTGACCAGGGCGCCGACCGCCGCACCGAGGCCGACCTGCAGGTGGCCAGTGGCCAGGCCGATGCCCAGCGGCAGGACGACCGCCGCCGTATTGCGCAACACCACGCCCAGCAGCACATCCGGACGCTTGATGGCGGTCAGCGTCTGGAGGGCATGGCTGCGTAGCGAATAAGTGCTGCTGGGCGGCATGGCGGGTCGGATCTCACGCGGGCAGTTGATTCTGCCGTACGTTGGGGCGGAAAGCCGGCATCATTTGCCAAGCCGCCGCTTCAGTGCCACTGAAGCGCCGCTTCTGCCGCGGCGTCCGCTGCCGTCGCCAGGCCAGGTCAGGCGCGGCCGGCAAACTCGCCGGTCAGGGTGTTGACCCAGACTTTCTCGTCGGTGCCGATGTATTCCGGCACGGCGATTTCAATGCCGGTGTTGAGTGTGGCCGGCTTGTTGCGCTTGGTGGCGCTGGAGCCCTTCATTTCCGGCGCCGTGTCGACCACGGTCAGCAGCACGCTGCTGGGCACCTGCAGCGCGACGGGGACGTCGTCGATCAACTGCACGTAATAGCCCTCGGTGTCCTCCACGATGTAGCCGGCGCTGTCGCCGACCAGCTCGGGCGAGAGCGGGTATTGCGTGTAGTCCTCGGCATCCATGAAGACAAAGGCGTCGCCGTCCTTGTACGAGAAATTGGCGGCGCGACGGACCAGATCCACCTCCTGCAAATCGTCCTCGGCGCGCAGGCTCAAGTCATACTTGCGCCCGCCGGGGATGGAATACAGGGTGAAGCGGAACGTGACATTGCCACCGCGCGCGCTGGGGGAACTGCGCTCCACGTCGCGCACCTGGTACACGGTGCCTTCGTGTTCGATGACGGTGCCTTTTTTGGTGTCGGATGCTTTCATGGGAGGGCCGGTCAGGATGGATGGATAGGGTCAGGCAAATGGATCGACCTGTTCGAGCAATTCAATGCCTAGCAGCTGTTCGGGACTGGCGGCGTGGGCGCCCCAGATGGCTGCCCATGCCGGCTGGCTGCGTTCGAAATCCGTGCGTGCGCCATAGCTGGCGAAGTTGGTGTATTCAATATCCATCACCCATGTGTCGGGCGCCGCGCCCGGCACCACGCTCCGATAAAAGCGGATCGCCTGTGGCATTTGTGCAGAGTTGAATTGAGGGCCTGCCGACGCCTTGAGCTTGGTGCGAAACTCATCGAGCCGACCGGCCTCAATGCGGTAGGTGAAACGGGCGATGACAGTCATGGGTGTCCTATTTGGGTTGCAGCCGAACCGCGCCATCGAGGCGTATGGTCTCGCCGTTGAGGTAGCGGTTGCCGAGGATGAAGCCGACCGTGGCGGCAAACTCCTCCGGCTGGCCCAGGCGCGACGGGAACGGGATGGAGGCGCCCAGCGAGGCCTGCACTTCGGCTGACATGCCATCGACCATCGGCGTCCAGAAGATGCCCGGTGCGATGGTCATGACGCGAATGCCGAAACGTGCCAGCTCGCGCGCCATTGGCAAGGTCATGCCGACGACACCGCCCTTGGAGGCCGAGTAGGCGGCCTGGCCAATCTGGCCTTCGTAGGCGGCCACGCTGGCGGTGTTGACGATGACGCCGCGCTCGCCGTCCTCGCCCGGTGCATTGTTTTGCATCAAGGCGGCGCCGGCCTTGGCGACGTTGAAGCTGCCGACCAGGTTGACCATCAAGGTGCCGGAAAACCGGCCCAGCGGCATCGGCCCTTCACGGCCCAGCACGCGCCCGGCGCCGAGGATGCCGGCGCAGTTCATTACCACGTTGAGCCCGCCCATGGCGTGATGCGCGGCGGCGACATTGGTCGCCACGCCGTCCTCGCTGGTCACGTCGGTACGGATGAAACGCGCGCTGCTACCCAGCGCCTGCGCCGTGTCCGCACCCTTTTCGTCATTGACGTCAAACAGGGCAACCTGGCCGCCGTGAGCCACCAGATGCCGCGCCACCGCCTGGCCGAGGCCGGAGGCGCCGCCGGTGATGATCGCCTTGACTTGATCAAGCTGCATGTCGTGTCCCGGTTGCCAATGGAGCCGTGCATGTTAGCCGAGCTGCCGGGACTTGGCTGTGGCGCGGGACCTGCGGCGTTACAGCTCGCGGATGAAAAACCGGTCGCAGCTAAAGTGGCCGGTGCCACCGAGCGGGGCGGGCAGCGGCGTGAAGCCGCTGCGCCGGTACAGGGCCTGCGCTGCATCCATGCCGGTCAGCGTTTCCAGATAGCAGCGGCGAAAACCGAAGCTGCGCGCGGTGTCCAGGCAGCGCGCCATCATGGCGCTGCCGGCGCCGTGGCCGCGTGCCGACGGCAGGAAATACATCTTGCGCAGCTCGCAGATGTCGGCGGCGGCATTTTGCAGCGGCGCGACGCCAGCGCCGCCAAGGACGACGCCTTCCTGCAGCACGACAAAGTAGGCGTGGCGCGGCTTGGCGTACGCCGCGTGCATGTGCGCCACTTCCGCATCGTGCAGCGCAAAGCCCGGCCCGTCGGCGCCGAACGACGGCATGACGGTGCGGATGATGGCGGCCATCGTCGGCTCGTCCTCGGCCGTGATCGGGCGAATCATGTATGGCATGGATGCGGTGATCAGAGTCATGGCTTACGACGCCTGGCGGGCACGGGTGACGCTGCTGGCCGTGGGCTTGCCCAGCTGTTGCGCCAGCCAGGCGCCGGTGTCGATCAGGCGCGGCAGGTCGATACCGGTGTCCACGCCCATGCCGTGCAGCATGTAGACCACATCCTCGCTGGCGACATTGCCGGTGGCGCCCTTGGCATACGGGCAGCCGCCGGTGCCGGATACCGCGCTGTCGGCCACGCGTACGCCCTCTTCCAGGCAGGCCAACAGGTTGGCCAGCGCCTGGCCGTAGGTGTTGTGGAAATGCACCGCAAGCTTGGCCATCGGCACCGCCTGCGCGACAGCGTGCAGCATGGCGCGTGCCTTGGCTGGCGTGCCGACGCCGATGGTGTCGCCCAGCGAGATTTCGTAGCAGCCAAGTTCGTGCAGGCGTTGCGCGACATGCACCACATCGGTCAGCGGCACCTCGCCCTGATAGGGGCAGCCCAGCACGGTGGAGACGTAGCCGCGCACGCGTACGCCGTCGGCCTGCGCGCGTTCCATCACCGGGACGAAGCGCTCGATCGATTCGTCGATCGAGGCGTTGATATTCCTGAGATTGAATGCCTCGGAGGCGGCGGTAAACACGGCAATGTCGGTGGCGCCGACGGCGCGCGCGCGGTCGTAACCCTGCAGGTTGGGTACCAGGACGGGATAGCTCACGCCGCGCGCCTTGTCGATGCCGGCATAGACTTGTTCGGCGTCGGCCAGCTGCGGCACCCATTGTGGGCTGACGAAGCTGGTGGCCTCGATGGTCGCAAGGCCGGTGGCCGACAAGCGGTTGATCAGCTCGATTTTCACCGCCGTCGGCAGCAGGGCCTTTTCATTTTGCAGACCGTCGCGGGCGCCGACTTCGACGATGCGGACGTGGTCAGGCGGGTTCATGACAACTCCAGACTGTGTACGGGAGCGCACCCTGTGCGCGATGGGCCAATGGCGGCGCCCTTGTCAAAGATGATTCGTGCACGCGGTACGTTCCCGCCGGGGGCGATGGTGTCCATGCTCAGTCCGCGAAGCGCACCAGCACCGCGTCAGCCTCGACGAAATCGCCCTGCGTGGCGCTCAGGCTGGCAATCGTGCCATCGCGCGGCGCCTTGAGCGCCAACTCCATCTTCATTGCCTCCATCACCAGCAATTCCTGGCCGCGGGTGACGCTGTCGCCGGCCTTGGCCTTGACCACCACGATGCGACCGGGCATGGGTGCGATGACCTGGTTGCCGCCGGCGACATCGGTGGTTTCCCACGCGTAGGCCGGTGCGCGCTGCAGATGCCAGCGGCGGCCTTGCGCATCGTGCAGCAGGACGCGGTGACTGTCGGCGCGCAGGGCGAAGCGGGCGGCTTCGTCGTTGAAGCGGCCCTGCAAGGTGTCGACTGTCAGCTGTGCACCGCGCACCTCGCACAGCGTTTCGCCGCGCTGCAGCCGGTAATCGCCGGCGTGGCCCCAGGCTTCGATCTCAAAGCGTGCTTCGCCGCGCGCCAGGGCCACCACGCGCTTGCCGGCGTGGCCGATGCGCCACGCGTCGGCACTGGCCCACGGCGAGTGTGGATCGGCGGCGTCGGTGGCGACATGGCTTTCGTCATCCAGCAGGGCGGCAGTGGCGGCGGCAAACAAGGTGCGCGCATCGGGTTCGCTCTGGCCGGTGACAAATTGGTCGAGATGGCGGTCGAGATAGCCGCTGTCGATGCGCGCCTCGACGATGGCTGGGTGGCGTACCAGGCGCTCAAGAAAGGCGATGTTGGATTTCGGGCCTGCAATCTCGCAGTGCGCCAGTGCTTCGCGCATACGCCGCAAGGCCTGCGGCCGGGTTTCGTCCCAGACGATGAGCTTGGCGATCATCGGGTCGTAGAAGATCGTCACCGTATCGCCTTCGACCACGCCGCCGTCCAGCCGCACATGGGCCGATGGCGCGGGCAGGCGCAGTGTATGCAGCCGGCCCGAACCGGGCAGGAAGTTCTGCTCCGGGTCTTCCGCGTACAGCCGCACTTCGATGGCGTGGCCGCGCGAAGTCACCTGTTCCTGCGTCAACGGCAGCGGCTCGCCGTCGGCAATGCGCAGTTGCCACTCGACCAGGTCCACGCCGTGCGTGAGCTCGGTGACCGGGTGCTCGACCTGCAAGCGCGTGTTCATTTCCATGAAGTGGAAATCGCCGGCCGGGCTGACGATGAACTCCACCGTGCCGGCACCGACGTAGTTCACGGCGCGGGCAGCCGCCACCGCAGCCGCGCCCATCGCCGCGCGGCGCTCGGGGGTAAGGAAGGGCGAGGGTGTTTCCTCCAGCACCTTCTGATAGCGGCGCTGCGCCGAGCATTCGCGTTCGCCCAGATGGATGATGTTGCCGTGGCGGTCGCCGAAGATCTGGAACTCGATGTGGCGCGGATGCTCGACGTAGCGTTCCAGCAGCATGGCCGCATCGCCGAACGCCGCCTTGGCCACGCGCTGCGCGGTCGCCAGCGCTTCGGGAAACTCCGCGTCGCTGCGCACGATCTGCATGCCCTTGCCGCCGCCACCGGCCGAAGGCTTGAGGATCAGCGGATAACCCAGCTGGTGCGCCTGTGCGGCAAGAAACGCGTTGTCCTGGTTGTCACCGTCGTAGCCGGGCACCAGCGGCACATCATGCCTGGCCATCAAGTGCTTGGCGGCGGCCTTGGACCCCATGGCCTCGATGCTTTCCGGGTCCGGACCGATGAAGACGATGCCGGCGTCCTTGCAGGCGCGCGAGAAGGCGGTGTTCTCGGACAGGAAGCCGTAGCCGGGATGGATGGCCTGCGCGCCGCTTTTCCTGGCGACGTCGAGAATGGCGTCGATGCGCAGATAGGATTCGGCCGGCGTCGGGCCGCCAATGGGCCAGGCTTCGTCGGCGGTGCGCACATGCTGCGCGCTGGCGTCGGCGGATGAGTACACCGCGATGGTGTGCATGCCAAGCCGGCGGCAGGTGCGGATCACGCGGCAGGCGATTTCGCCGCGATTGGCTATCAGGACGCGCTTAAACATGTGGAACCTTCATCACGCTGACGATCAGTTGCAAACCCGTTGAAGTTACCAGATCGCGCCATGGCCACCGCTGCGCGGCGCAGCATTCATCGTGCGTTGCGCGTTGCCGGACGTGACGCCATCGATGGCGCCGCGCGGTCGATTCAGGCGCCGGCGACCCAGCGCGGGGCACGCTTGTCGAGAAATGCGGCCAAACCGTGCTGGCCTTCCTCGCCGATGCGCAGGCGGGCAATCAGTGCCGCGTTGACCGTGTCCATCGCCTCGGTGGCCGCCCGATCGATACCTCCCACGCGCAGCGCCAGCTGCTTGGCTTCGCGCTGCGCAACGGGCGCCACCTTGTGCAGCAGATGCTCGACACGCTCCATGGCTTCGTCGAGCTCGGGCAGGGCCACGGCCGTGTGCAGCAGGCCGATGCGTGCGGCCTCGGTACCGTCAAACACCTCGCCGGTGAGGAACAGCCGGCGCGCCTGGCGCACGCCAATGGCCGCCATCACATAGGGTGAAATTACCGCCGGCACCAGGCCAAGCTTGACTTCGGAAAACGAGAACTTGGCCGTGCTGACACCCACGGCAATGTCGCAGCAGGCGACCAGTCCGACGCCGCCGCCATAGGCCGAGCCGTTGACGCGGGCGACCGTCGGCTTGGACAGGAATTGCAGCGTGCGCATCAGCTTGGCCAGGCGCAGCGAGTCGTCGCGATTTTGCTGCTCGGTGGCGCCGACCATCGAGCGCATCCAGTTCATGTCGGCACCGGCCGAGAAGCAGCTGCCGTTGGCGGTCAACACCACGGTGCGCACGGCGGGATCGGCATCGGCCGCTTCCAGGGCAGCGGTCAATTGCGCGATCAGACCGTCATCAAAGGCGTTGTGCACCTGCGGGCGATTGAGCGTCAGCCACAACGTGCGGCCGCGTTGCTCGCACAGAACCGAGTCAGCCATGGGATGTCTCCACAAAGACATCCATGATAGGCGAACACCGTCGCTGCTGGCCGGCGCCGACGTGGCTCAGGTGTCGCGCAACTGGCCGTCATGGGCCACGAAAAAGCCGGCTTGCGCCGGCTTTCCAGACAACGTGAACCGCGTGCCGGCTTACGCCAGGGCGTGGATCTTCGCGTTGAGGCGGCTCTTGTGGCGGGCGGCCTTGTTCTTGTGGATCAGGCCGCGCGCGGCGTAGCGGTCCATGACCGGCTGGGCGGCGGCAAACGCGGCGGTGGCGGCAGCCTTGTCCTTGGCTTCGATGGCCTTGACCACCTTGCGCAGGGCAGTGCGAACCATGGAGCGGGCGCTGATGTTGCGCAGACGGCGCTGTTCGGACTGGCGCACGCGCTTCTTCGCGGACTTGATGTTGGCCAAGGTAGAACTCCGGAATGCAGTGTTGGGGTTGGAAAAAGACGCCAATTATGCGATTGAACCGCGCTTGCGTCAATCGCGGCAATGGGCTTGGCCACAAGGGCGGGCACTGACCGCCGCCAATCGACATCGGTATTCGCGGCGGGCCGTGTCCGCTCTGTGGACGCGGCGGTAGGCCTCGCACCATGCGGCTTCAATCGCATGGCTACCGGCGATCCCCCATACTCTGGCCGACGTTGACTTGATCATTCCACGGGCACGCATCGGCGCATGAAATCCCCAAGCATGTTTCGCGGGCTGGTTTCCTTCAGCGCCATGACGTTGGTTTCGCGCGTGCTGGGCCTGGTGCGCGACATGTCGATCAATGCCGCGTTTGGCGCCAGCGGCGCCACGGATGCGTTCTGGGTGGCGTTTCGCGTGCCCAATTTCATGCGCCGACTGTTTGCCGAAGGCTCGTTTTCCACGGCCTTCGTGCCGGTCTTCACGCAGGTCAAGGAAACCCGCAGCCACGAGGAACTGCGCGAGCTGATGGCGCGCGTGTCAGGCACGCTGGGCGGCGTGTTGCTGATCGTCACGGCGCTGGGCATCTGGTTTGCGCCGCAGGTGACGGTGTTGTTTTCACCTGGTGCGATGGCGCAGCCGGAAAAGTTTGGCCTGACCGTCGACCTGCTGCGACTGACGTTCCCGTTCTTGCTGTTTGTGTCGCTGACGGCGCTGTGTGGCGGGGCGCTCAACAGTTTTCACCGCTTCGGCTTGCCGGCGCTGACGCCGGTCATCCTCAACCTGTGCATGATTGCCGGCGCGTTGTGGCTGTCGCGCTGGCTGCATCCGCCGATCATGGCCATGGGCTGGGCGATCCTGATTGGCGGAGTGCTGCAGCTGCTGTTTTTGCTGCCGGCGCTGCGCGGGTTGAACTTGCTGACCCTGCCGCGCTGGGGCTGGACCCATCCGCAGGTGCGCCGGATCATGCAACTGATGGTGCCGACCTTGTTTGGCTCGTCGGTGGCGCAGATCAACCTGCTGTTCGACACCGTCATTGCCTCGTACCTGATCATCGGCTCGCAGACCTGGCTGTCGCAGGCCGACCGCTTCCTGGAGCTGCCGCTGGGCGTGTTTGGCGTGGCGCTGGGTACGGTCATCCTGCCGTCGCTGTCGCGGCATTTCGTGGCCACCGATCACGATGGGTTTTCGCGCGCGCTGGATTGGGGCTTGCGCCTGGCCACGCTGATTGCGCTGCCGGCAATGTTTGGCCTGATGCTGCTGGCCGAGCCGCTGGTGGCGACGATTTTCCAGCATGGCCGCTGGAGTGCGCATGACACCGACATGGCGACGCTGTCGATCACCGCCTTGAGTTTTGGCTTGCCGGCGTTTGCCTTGGTCAAGGTGCTGCTGCCGGCGTTTTACGCGCGCCAGGACACGCGTACGCCGGTGCGCGCGGCGGTCGCCTCGCTGCTGACCAACATGGCGCTGAACGTGGTGTTCGTGCTGGCGCTGTTTGCGCTGTGGGCACCGCCGGCATTGCATGCGCTGGGCTGGTTTGACGCCATTGCCCGCGTGCCGGGCCTGCACATGGCGCTGGGCATGGCCAGCGCCGTGGCCGCCTATGTCAACTTGTGGCTGCTCTGGCGCTGGCTGAAAGTCGCCGGTGTCTACCAGCGCCAAGCCGGCTGGGGGCGCCACCTTTCGCGGCTGGGTCTAGCCTGCGCCGCCATGACCGTTGTATTGATGGTGGGGCGCTGGTGGTGGCCGGACTGGACTCATGGCGTCAGTGTCGTGACGCGGCTGTGGCATCTGGCGGTGCTGGTGGGCGGCGGCGGCGGCGTCTACGTGGCCGTGTTGCTGGCGCTGGGTTTGCGTCCGCGTGACTTGCGCGCCCTGCCGCCACCAGCGGTCTGACGGCAGCCGGTCGGTATACTTTGGCGATGATGAGACTCTCCCGGGATGTTGCCGGCCCGTGCCTGGCCGCGCGTGGCAGCGTGGTGGCGGTGGGCGCATTCGACGGCTTGCATCGCGGTCATCAGACCTTGCTGGCGCAGGTGCGCGAGCGGGCGCAAGCCTTGGGCTGCCAGCCGGCGGTGGTCAGTTTCGAGCCGCTGCCGCGCGCGTATTTTTCACCATCGCCGGTAGCGCGGTTGTCCAGCGTGCGCGAGAAGCTGCAGGGTTTTGCCGCTGCCGGCATGGCGCAGACGCTGCTGCTGCGCTTCAACCGCGCGTTGACGGCGATGTCGGCCGAGGATTTCGTCCGTGCGGTGCTGGTCGCCCGTCTTGGCACGCGGGAGGTGTGGGTGGGGCGGGATTTTCGCTTTGGCCATGGCCGGCACGGTGATGTCGCGCTGCTGCAGGCCATGGGCGCGGACCTGGGTTTTGTCACGCGCAGCCTGCCGCCCATCCACCTTGCCGGCGCGCGGGTGTCGGCCAGCCGGGTGCGCGACATGCTGGCTGCCGGCGAGTTTGCCGGCGCCGCCAGCTTGCTGGGCCGGCCGTTCACCATCACCGGCAAGGTCACCCGCGGCCATCAGCTGGGACGCACGCTGGGGTATCCCACGGCAAATATCCGGTTGTTGCGGCGGGTCAGTCCGGTGCAAGGCGTGCTGGCGGTGCGTGTCGGCTTGGGCGAGAGCGATTGCGCGTGGCCGGGCGTGGCCAGCCTGGGTGTGCGGCCGACGGTCAACCAGGTCAGTCAGCCCTTGCTGGAAGTGCATTTGTTCGACTTTGATGGCGAACTCTACGGCCAGCGCATGGTTGTGGAGTTTGTCGCCAAGCTGCGCGATGAGCGCAAATTTGCCGGGTTGGAACCGCTCAAGGCGCAGATGGCACTGGATGCCCTCCAGGCCCGCGCCGCGCTGGGCATGAACCCTTGTTTGAGCCGCTGACCGGGTAGCGTCGGTATCGCGTCGCCAGTGCGTCCGCTGCACGCCGGCGGCGGGATCGGCTATTTTGTCCGACTGCGCCGCCGTGCCCAGGGCGGCGACATTGCTTCCATTGATGACCTTCCATGACCCACGATTACAAGAACACCATCAACCTGCCGCAGACGGCATTTCCCATGCGCGCGGATCTGCCGCGTCGCGAGCCGTTGTGGCTGGCGCAGTGGGAGCGTGAAGACCTGTACGGCCAGATTCAGCAGCACGCTGCCGGGCGCGACAAGGTGTTTGTGCTGCACGACGGTCCGCCTTATGCCAACGGCGCGATCCATATTGGCCATGCGGTCAACAAGATCCTCAAGGACATCACGGTCAAGTCCAAGCTGCTCTCGGGCTGTCGCGCGCCGTACGTGCCCGGCTGGGATTGCCACGGCCTGCCGATTGAAATTGCCGTGGAGAAGAAATTCGGCAAGCCGGGCGACAAGCTCGACGCGGCCGCCTTCCGGCAAAAGTGCCGCGAATATGCGGCGGTGCAGGTCGATACGCAGCGCGCGGATTTCAAGCGGCTGGGCGTGCTGGGCGACTGGCAGCATCCGTACCGCACGATGGATTTCAAGTACGAGGCCGACATGCTGCGCGCGCTGGCGCGGGTGGTTGCCAATGGCCATGTGCTGCGTGGCGCCAAGCCGGTGTACTGGTGCTTCGATTGTGCGTCGGCGCTGGCCGAGGCCGAGATTGAATATGCCGACAAGGCCTCGCCGGCAGTCGACGTGGCCTATGACGCGGTCGATCCCCAAATCGTTGCCGCCAGCTTTGGCGTGGACAGCGGCGAGGCCATCGTCGCCATTCCCATCTGGACCACCACGCCGTGGACTTTGCCGGAAAGCCAGGCCGTCGCCCTTGGCGCCGAGCTTGAGTACGCCTTGATCGAAGGCTCCGCGCGCGACGGTCGGCGCGTGTTGCTGGTGGTTGCCAGTGCGCTGGTTGATAGCGTGCGCGCCCGCTATTCCCTTCCCACTTCGGGGGAAGGGGCCCCGGCAGGGGCGGATGAGGGTACGGGCAACTCCGAACATCCCGGTTCGGCCGAACCCTTTTCCCCAACCCATTCCACGGCAGTGGAGGGGAGCCAAAAAGTGCTCGGCCACGCGCTCGGCAAGGCGCTGGAAGGCTTGAAGCTCCACCACCCGTTTTATCCGCGCGAACTGCCGGTGATCCTGGGCGACCATGTATCGGCCGAAGATGGCACCGGCGCGGTGCACACCTCGCCCGATCACGGCGTCGAGGACTTTGTCGCTGCGCGCGAGTACGGCATCGGCTTGCTCAACTACATCGAGTCGCGCGGCACGTATCGCGCCGACGTGCCCGACGCCGACGGCCTGGTGCTGGCCGGCACGCACATCTGGAAGGCCAACGACGCCATCGTCGACATGCTGCGCCGGCGCGGCGTGCTGCTGGCGCATGCGCGCATCGAGCACAGCTATCCCTGCTGCTGGCGGCACAAGACGCCGGTGATCTACCGCACCACGCCGCAGTGGTTCATCTCGATGCAGCAGCAGAAGCTGCGCGCCACGGCGCAGACCGCCATCAAGTCCGTGCATTGGGTGCCGGCATGGGGTGAGGAGCGCATCGCCGGCATGGTTGCCGGCCGGCCGGACTGGTGCATTTCGCGCCAGCGCACCTGGGGCGTGCCCATTGCGCTGTTCGTGCACAAGGTCACGCAGGCGATTCACCCCGACTCTGTCGCTTTGCTGGAAAAGGTGGCGCAGCTGGTGGAACAGGGCAGCGTCGATGCGTGGTTTGCACTCGATCCGGCGGACCTGCTGGGCGCGGACGCGGCCGATTACGAGAAAGTGACCGATGTACTGGATGTCTGGTTTGACTCCGGCGTCACGCACTTTGCCGTGCTGGGCCAGCGCCCGGAGCTGCAGCAGGGCGCGGCGTCGCATTACACGGTGATGTATCTGGAAGGCTCCGATCAGCACCGTGGCTGGTTCCAGTCGTCGTTGCTGACCTCGTCCGCCATCTTTGGCCGCGCGCCGTATCAAAACGTGCTGACCCACGGTTTTACCGTGGATGCCAGCGGGCACAAGATGTCCAAGTCGCAAGGCAATGTAGTGGCGCCGCAGAAGGTGATGGATCACCTTGGCGCCGATGTGTTGCGCCTGTGGGTGGCGTCGGCCGATTACCGCAACGAGATGGCCGTCTCCGACGAAATCTTGAAGCGCGTATCCGACATTTACCGGCGCATCCGCAACACCGCCAAGTTCCTGCTGGGCAACCTGGATGGCTTCGATCCCGCCAGGCATTTGCTGGCCGTCGAGGACAGCGTGCTGCTCGACCAGTGGGCCGTGCAGCAGGCGTACGACGTGCAGCAGGCCGTGCTGGCCGCTTACGCGCGTTTTGATTACTCCGAAGTGGTGGCGCGCATCCAGAATTTCTGTACCAACGAGCTGGGCGCGTTGTATCTGGACATTACCAAGGACCGGCTCTACACCATGCCGACCGACAGCCGTGGCCGGCGCAGCGCGCAAAGCGCGATGTTCCGCATCACCGAGGCGCTGGTGCGCTGGCTGGGGCCGATCCTGGCCTTCACCGCCGAGGAAATCTGGCACGCCATGCCCGACACCAGTGCGCCGGTCAAACGCGGCGACAGCGTGTTGTTCGAAACCTGGTACGACGGCCTGGCCGCCACCCAGAACACGCCCGAACAGCGCCGTTACTGGGCCGATCTGCTGGTGATGCGCGAGACCGCCGCGCGGGTACTGGAAACCATGCGCAAGGACGGTGCACTTGGTGCTGCGCTGGAAGCCAACCTGGTGCTGTATGCCGACCCGGCGACCCTGGCACGCTACGCGGGCATGGCCGACGAGCTGCGCTTCTTCTTCATTGTTTCCGGGCTGGAATTGGCCGCACTCGATCCACGCCCGACCGACGCCGTGCAAGTGCCGCTCGATGGCGCCCAGGTGTGGCTCTCGGCCCGTGTCAGCGACGGCGCCAAATGTGTGCGCTGCTGGCATTACCGCGCCGACGTCGGCACCCACGCCGAGCATCCGGAGCTGTGCGACCGTTGCATCACCAACGTCGAAACCGCCGGCGAGGACCGCCGTTGGTTCTGATCACACCATGGGACGGGCGCGGCAGGCATTGCCCGCCCCATGGATGGGTTCACCCCGGTGTAGGCGCCCGCTCGCGGGCGATGCTTTTAATGTGCCAACAGAATTTTTGCGACATCAATGCCAGGCATCAGGGTGGGCGTGGCTCGCCAGTTTTGATGTGACGTTGCCCGACATCGGCCTCGGATTGCACCCACTTTGACGGCGGGGATAAACAGGAATCGCATGACCATCAAACCCAATGCCTTGCCATGGCTCTGGCTTTCCGCCGCCGTCATTGCGCTTGACCAACTCAGCAAGTGGTGGGCATTGGCTTCGCTGCAGCCGCCCGGCTTGCCGCATGCGGTGATACCCGGTTTCCTCAATTGGACGTTGGCGTTCAACAAGGGCGCGGCCTTCAGTTTCCTCGCGGGCGGCAGTGGCTGGCAGCGCTGGTTGTTTGTTGCACTGGCGCTGGTCATCAGCGCCGCCCTGGTGGCGTGGCTGGCACGCATCGCCCGCGCACATTGGCGCGAGGCCTTGCCGCTGGCGCTGATCATTGGCGGCGCGCTGGGCAATCTCGTCGATCGCCTGCATGCGGCACAGGTCACGGATTTCATCCAGGTGTATTTCCGCCAGTGGAGTTTTCCGGTATTCAACGTGGCTGACAGCGCCATCACGATCGGTGCCTTACTGTTGCTGGTGCTGGGTTTGTTGGGCGAGACGCGCGATTCGGGCATGCAATAATCGCGCTGCATTGACGTGTTTGTGAGGCGGCTGATGGACAGCTCCGGGTTGCTCGGCATGGCCGTCAAGTCGGACGTCTGCGCATATCGAATCGGGCGATCAGTGACCGTATGGCCTCGACCAGTTGTTGCCAATGGAACTGGAAAACCTTCGGGCTGACGAGGCGCTGCGCCGTGACAATGGAACTTGACCGGGACTGACGAGATTGCCGATGGACATTCTGCTTGCCAATCCCCGTGGCTTTTGCGCTGGCGTCGATCGCGCCATTGCCATCGTCGATCGTGCGCTGGAGTCCTATGGCGCGCCGGTGTACGTGCGCCACGAAGTGGTGCACAACCGGCACGTGGTGGCACGGTTGCGCGCGGCCGGCGCGGTGTTTGTCGACGAGCTGGACGAGGTGCCCGATGGCGCCATCGTGATCTTCAGCGCGCATGGCGTGTCGCAAGCCGTGCGTGCGCAGGCGGCGGCGCGTGACCTGCGCGTATTCGACGCGACTTGTCCGCTGGTGACCAAGGTGCACATGGAAGTGGCGCGGCTTGGGCGCGCCGGCTGCAGCGTGGTGCTGATCGGCCATGCCGGTCATCCGGAGGTCGAAGGCACGCTGGGCCAGTGGAACGCTGCCAACAGCGGCGAGATTTTTCTCGTGCAGTCGCTGGATGGTGTGGCGGACCTGGCGCCGCGCGACCCGCAACATCTGGCTTACGTCACGCAGACCACGTTGTCGGTGGACGACACCAAAGCCATCATTGCCGCCTTGCGCGCGCGTTTTCCGGCCATTGAAGGCCCGCGCAAGGACGACATTTGCTATGCCACGCAAAATCGCCAGGATGCCGTACGCCGGTTGGCCGACAGCGTGGATTTGATGCTGGTGGTCGGCTCGGCCAACAGTTCCAATTCCAACCGCCTGCGCGACCTTGCCGCGCGCCAGGGTGTGCGCACGTTCCTGATCGACGATGCCGCCGATATCCAGCGCGAATGGCTCGACGGCGTCAAGCGCATTGGCCTGACGGCGGGCGCGTCCGCCCCGGAAAACCTGGTACAGCAGGTCATCACCTGCCTGCAAGGCTGGGGCGCCGGTGTCGTCCGCGAGCTGGATGGTGAGCCGGAAGACATCCGCTTTGCCCTGCCCAGGGGCTTGCGCGTGAACGTCGCGTTGCCAGAGGCCGCGCCTCGTCCGTGATTGCCGGGCGGTTTGCGGATAGCGGGGCGCAAGCGCAGGCGTGACATGTGGCAATGCCGCTGCCGGCATCCGGCCCGCCGGGGCATCGACATCTTCGGCTGAACAAACCTTTCGCGCTCGAAACGGCCGGCTCGAAACTTCGTCGTAGCCGTGCCGCTGCTTGCCGCGGCGCACGCCCGGGCATTCACTGGCGGACGGTTGTTTGCGTATCCCGCCTTCGTCAATGCGAGGCCCGCGGACACTCACGCCTGGTCGGCTGGCTTTCGCCAAGCCGCGTCATCACAAGGAGGCTGGTGCGCCGCAGCACTTCGCGCGCCGCAGGCGTCCACGCGTCGTCGATGGCGCGTGAGTGTGGCTACGAGAGGCGCTCCGTACTTGCGCGTGAGGATGGTGCATCGCAAATTGACAGCGGTGTCAATGGCTCGCAAGCTGGTCTGCGTTCAGTTGCAGGGGAGCGTGGTGAACGCAGCGATCAACCATCCGGAGCAACAAGCGCGTGCCGTGAAGGCGCCGTTCCTGGCGGCAGATGTCGGCGGGACGCACGCCCGGGTGGGGCTGATGCGCGGCTCGCTGGACGGGACGCACGGCGTCGAGGTGGTGGCCTATCGCGAGTTCGCATGTGCCGACTTTCCGGGGCTGGCGGAGCTGTTGCAGTCATTCATCGACAGCGAGGTGCACGCTCCGGTGCGGCATTGCGTGCTTGCCTGCGCGGGCCATGTGATGGGTGACGAGGTCTTGAGCGACAACTGCGCCTGGCCCATTCGCCTGCCGCAGTTGCGCCAGGCGCTGGCTTTGGACGACATCGCTGCGCTCAACGACTTCGAGGCGCTGGGATACGCCCTCGGTAACCTTGCCGATCGCAACGACCGCCTGTTGTGCGGGCCGGCCGCGCGTGGCGCCGGCCCGACTCTGGTGGTCGGACCGGGCACCGGCCTTGGGGCTGCGGTGTGCCTGCATGGCGACGCGGACGGCTGTGTGCTGACGACGGAAGCCGGCCAGATGGACTTCGCCCCGAATTCGATTCGCGAGCGGGAAATCCTTGCCTATCTGGCGCCGCATGGCGGCTACGTGGCCTACGAGCGCATCGTGTCAGGCCCCGGTCTGTTGACGGTGTACGCGGCGCTGTGTGCGCTTGGCAAGGAAACGCAGCAGCTTGAAACGCCCGAGGCCGTTGCCGCTGCGGCGGCGGCATGCAGCGATGCGCGGGCGGTCGAGGCCATGGACATTTTTTGCGGGTCGCTGGGAAGCTTTGTCGGCAGCCTGGTCATGACGTTCATGGCGGTAGGTGGCGTGTATCTGGCAGGCGGCTTCCTGCATTCCCTGTTCGGTCTGCTCCAGCGCAGTGCTTTCGAGGAGCGATTCCTGCACGGGCGCAGCGCCCGCCCGCTGCTGGCGCAGGTTCCGGTGTGGGTGATGGAACATCATCGTCAAGGCGTGCTGGGTGCGGCTACGTGGTACCTCGCGCGCAACATGCGTGCCGCCGCGATGCCGCACCGTGCAGTGACTTCCGGGGCGGCGCCATGATCGGTCGATGGCTGGCCGCATCCGTCGCTACCTGCTTGCTGGCCATCGGCAGCGCCACGGCAGCGCCGGCCACGGCAACGGCCACGTGGTCGTTGTTGCCGCAACCGGTGCAGGCCCGTCTTGTCGGGTCGAACGTCGTCACGATTGCGAATGGTGCGGCGGTTGCGGCGCGCGGCGCGGATCACGGACAGGTGCAATCCGTTGCGGATGATTTCATGCGGCGGGTGGCCGACACCCGCGGGCTGCAGCTGCAACGTGCAGTGGCGGGCACGCCTCCTGTCATCACGTTTGAAGTGGATCCGCGCGCGGACGTCGTGGGGGAGGCCGGCTACCGCATCGTTGTGGGTGACCAGGGCATCCGGGTTGTTGCGCGCACGCCGCGCGGTGCGTTTTATGGCGGCGTCACCGTGTGGCAGTTGCTGACGCCGCCCGGCTGGGTGCACGGTACGGCGGCGGAGGTTGCCGCGGGCGTCATCGACGATCACCCGCGTTTCGCATGGCGCGCGCTGCTGCTTGATTCAGGGCGGCATTACCAGAGCGTGGCCGAGATCAAGCAGCTGATCGACTGGATGTCGCTGGGCAAGCTCAACGTGCTGCTCTGGCATTTGACCGAAGACCAGGGCTGGCGCCTCGACATTCCCAAGTATCCCGAGCTCACGAAAACCGGCGCTTGCCGCAAGGCCGTGGGTTTGGACATCGAACTGACCGGTTCCGCCGACAAGCCCTACTGCGGCTTCTACACCGAGGCCGAGGTGCGCGACATCGTGCGCTACGCCGCCGCGCATTTCGTCACCGTGGTACCGGGAATCGACCTTCCCGGACACTCGCAGGCGGCGGTCGCCGCGTATCCGTGGCTTGGCGTCACCGGCGAGCTGCCGCAGGTGTGGACCAACTGGGGTATCAGTCCGTGGCTGCTGAAGCCCGACGAAAAGACCTTGCAGTTCGTCGACGACGTGCTCGACGAAGTGATGCGGCTGTTCCCTTCGCACTACATCTCGATCGGCGGCGACGAGGCCGACAAGCAACAGTGGAACGCGTCGCCTGAAGTGCGCGCGCAGATGCGGCGGCTGGGCCTGGCCAACATGGACCAGCTGCAGGGTTGGTTTACCAACCAGGTTGCCGACTATCTGGTCAAGCACGGACGCACGCCGGTCAACTGGGACGACGCGCTGGTCGCCGGCGCGAAGTTGCCGCCATCGGCCGTGGTGATGTCATGGCATGGCAATGACGACGAGCGCGTGGCGCTGGCGGCCATCCGGCAAGGCCACGACGTGGTCATGACGCCGCAGGAATCGTTGTACTTCGACCACTACCAATCCGACTTGCCCGACGAGCGGCCAGGGCCGTCGCCGATGGTGACGTTGCAGCAGGCCTACGACACGGCCGTCATCCCGCCTGGCGCGACCGCTGCCGAGGCCAAGCGGGTCGTCGGCGTGCAGGCCGGCTTGTGGGCCGAGTTGATACCGACTTTTGCGGACACCCAGCGCGTGGTGTTTCCGCGCATCGCGGCCTTGGCGGAACTGGGCTGGTCGCCAGCGGGCAGCCGTGACTGGAACGGCTTCCTGCGGCGCATGCCCGCCGAGCTTGCGCGCTATCGCGCGTTGGGCATCGGCTATACCGATACGGCGTTTGCGCCCGCCTTCAAGGTCGCGGCAGGTCGCGATGACACGTTGCACGTCGCGCTGTCCAGCCAGACCGGCGCGGGCACGATCCGCTACACGACGGACGGCGCCGCGCCAACTTCGACGTCCACGCCGTACGTTCATCCGCTGGCGTTTTCGACGCAAGCCAGGACGACGCTGCGCGCCGCCGCCTTCGCGCCGGATGGCTTCGAACTGGCTGCACCGCGTACGCAGGTGCTGGATGCCACCACGCTGCTGCACCGCGATGGCAACGCGCTGGCGTCGTGCACGAACCAGTCGGGAATGCGCCTGGGCGGTTCTCGGCCAGCGCAGGGCACAAGACCGGTCTACAAGGTGGACGCCGGCAACATGTGCTGGTTGTGGTCGCAGGCGCCGCTGGCGGGCATCAAGCATGTCGTCCTGACGGTCGGGCGCGTGGCATGGCGCTTCGGCGACGAAGCCAGAGATGCCGTCGTACGGCCCAAGGCCAGCGCGGCCGGCGAGTTCGAGATCCACGCCGATTCCTGCACCGGACCCTTGCTTGCCACCTTGCCGCTGCCGCCTGCCGGGCAGGCAGCAGGTGAAACCCGTCTTCAGGCAGATATTTCGACACCGGTGGGCGAGGGCGTTCGCAGCCTGTGCCTCTTCGCCACGGGGGATCCGCGCGACGGCCAATGGGCGTTGGCGCGGGTGGAGGTTTTGAAATAGCAGGGTGCGAATGCGCACGCTGCGAGGGGAGCGCAGGTTGGGACAGTCATGGCATACGGCCATGACCAAATGCATCGGGATCGGCAGGGCCATGGCGCGCCAGACAACCGTTGGATCGGCACGACGCACATGGGACATCGCAAGACAACCGGGATTTGGCAGACACCAATTGAGAGGTAAAGCCCATGTTCACCGTACAGCGTAAGCACCCACTGGCACTGGCCATATCCATGTCGCTGTTCGCCGCCGTGGCGACGTCGGCCTTTGCATCGCCGGGCACTGACGCCCAGCCGGACCAACCGGCAGCGCAGGCCACCGCGCCACAGGAAACGCCGGCGACATCGTCTACGGACGCCCAGAAGGCCAAACAAAACAGCGCCGCGAAAGATGCGGCGGCCGAGCAGGCGGTCACGTTGTCTGCAGTCAACGTCGCGGGTGTGCGTGCGTCGCAGATACGTGCCATTGAACTGAAACGCCTGGCGCCGAACATCCAGGACAGCATCACGGCCGAGAACATCGGCCAGCTGCCCGACGTGACCATCACCGATGCCTTGCAGCGCGTGACCGGTGTGCAGATCAACCGCGACGCCGGCGTGGGCACCACGGTGGATGTGCGCGGCCTGCCGGAAGTCGGCACCATGCTCAACGGCGAGGCCTTCATCACGCCGGACCAGATCGATTCGCAGCAGCCCGACTTCACCATGTTGCCGGCCACGTTGTTCCGGGGCGTGGACGTCATCAAGTCGCCCACCGCCAGCACCACCGATGGCGGCATCAGCGGCGCGCTCAACCTGCATACCTATCGGCCGTGGGATTTGCCGAACGGATTCACCTACAGCTACTCCGCCAATGGCGAGCGCGGCCGGACCAGCAGCAAGTGGGGACCGGAAGCCAACGGCCTCATTTCGTACAACGCCGATGGTCGCTGGGGGCTGCTGATTTCCGCTGATTACTCCGACACCACGCGCTTCAATGCGAACGAAGGGCTGGACCAGTACGGCGTGGTGCTGAACGGGGAAAACGCGGTCAACGCGGACAGCTACAACGGCTTCCTGACACCCTGGAACGGCGCGACGATCCCCCCGCAGATCGTGCAGAACGCCGATGGCAGCGTCGACGTCAACGGCGACGGCAAATCCAATGGCGTGTTCATGGGCAGCCAGAACATCGGCCTGTACGACATCACCACGCAGCGCAAGCGCAAGTCGGGCAGTGCCTCGTTCCAGATGGACCTGGGCAGCGGGCTCACCTTCACCAGTGATTACTTCTACGCGCACCAGAACCAGTTCGACCGCAACGTCGGCATCCAGATCAACTCCACCAACTGGCAGGGCGCGACCTACGTGCCCGAGCAGTCGCGCGACACTGGCCGTTCCGTTGCCGGCTCCTACGGCACGCCCGAGCCGGGCTGGGATGGCATGCACCTGTACACCACGCAGGTCTACCAGAAGTGGCCGGGCGACGTGGAATCGTTCTCGCAGATCATCAGGAAGGATTCCACCGCGAAAAACTTCAACGCCCAGCTGGATTTCGACAACGGCGGGCCTTTCACGGCCAGCCTGCGCGGCATCCACGACACCGCGCGCCAGTCGAACATCGAGACCGACCTCAATATTTCCAATTCCGATGGCGGCCTGTGGGGCAACGTATTGATGGACGGCGTGCCTGAGGATGCCGTGCCGCCCGGCACGTACATCTTCCCGGACCAGCTGGGCGGGAATCGCGTATTCAATGCCCACGGGCTGGCGCAGAACACGGTCCCGGTCATCGCCGATCTGCGCGGCCGCAACCTGACGGTCAGCATGCCGGCCTCGCTCTCCAACCAGTTTGCCGACCCCAACGGCTGGACGATGAAGACGCTGGAGTCAGCCGGCAACTATGACCGCGAGGTCGGGCTCAACGCCTTGCGCTTCGATGGACACTATGCCTTCGACAGCGGGATCAGGCTGGATTTCGGCGTACGCAACAGCATCCGCCATGCCGACAACATCGGCTACACCCTGGTCACCCCCGTGTACGCCGGCATGGGCGCCAGCGATCCGAATGGTTGCCTGGTGCGCTACGTCGGTGCGGACGTGGTGCTGAACAGCGGCTCGTGTACCGCGGGCAATGAGCAGGGGTATTTCCGCGCCGGTCCCATCTCGGCGCTGCAGATTCCCAACACGCCGCCGTCGCTGGCCAACAACTGGAAGGAGTATGCCAATCTGCTTGGCTCGGGGATTACCTTCTGGGCGGTTGATCCGCACGCCATGGACAACCCAGAGGCATACTGGAAGTCGCTCTACCCCGGCACCATCAGGCAGGGCGAGCCGGGCACCACATGGGCCGTAGGCATCAAGGAAACCTCGGCTTATCTGCAGGCCAACTTCGACGGCAACCTTGGCAACATGCCGTACAGCGGCAACGTCGGCTTGCGCGTGATCCGCACCAACCTGGGTGTCACCCAACGCCTGACCGGCGAGCCGGGGGCCTACGGTACGGAGCCGGAGGATGCCGGCGCCCAGATCACCAAGCGCAGCTACAAGGATTACCTGCCGGCCGCCAACTTCGCGCTGGAAGTCACCGACGACCTGAAGTTTCGCCTGGCCTATTCCAAGAACATGATGCCGCTCAACCTCAGTACCTGGGGCGGCGGCCTGGAGCTCAACTATTCCCTGGTGGAAACGCCGCAGGGCCCGCTGTTCCGCGTGGCCGGCGGCAATTCAAACGGCAACCCCAGCCTCGACCCGTGGCGTTCCAAGAACTACAACGCCTCGCTCGAGTACTACATCAACCCCACCAGCATGATCAGCCTGGCGCTGTTCCGCATCAACGTGCAGAGCTTCATCAAGAACGGCAGCGTCATCGACTGCACGCTGCCGGACGAGGATGGCGTCGTGCGCGACCGCTGCGTCACGATCACCGAGCCGGTGCAGGGCACCGGCAACAGTATCCATGGCGCGGAGTTCGACTATCGCCAGGGCTTCACCTTCCTGCCCGGTTTCCTGTCCCACACCGGCATGGAGATCAATGCCACCTATGCGCCGAGTGATTCGGGGGAAACCGACCTGGCCGGCCACAAGATCCCGTTCCAGGACAATTCGGAAAGGTCCGGCAACCTGATCCTGTGGTACCAGGACGACCGGTTCCAGGCGCGTGTCGCGTACAACTACCGTTCGCGGCGCGCGGTGTCGGAGGACGTGGGCGGCATCACCGGCATGGAGATGTACGAGGCGCCGCAGAAATACCTCGACGCGTCGGTTTCGTACAAGCTCAACAAGTACGTCCAGGTGTTCGTCGACGGCACCAACCTCACCAACGAATACCAGCACTACTACCTGGTATGGCCCGACCAGCCGGCGCACTCAAACTTCTCCGAGCGCATGTTCATGGCCGGTATCCGCGGACAGTGGTGATCGAGGCACGCGGTTTCGGTACCGGCGCGCGTGACGCACACGCCGGGCACGCCGCATTCGCAAGTACCTGGTGACGCGCCGACGATTCGGTGCGCCGCCGCAGCAGTTTCATCGCCCCTCTGTAGCCGGCGACGGCAAGGTCGACATGCAAAATTCCAGCACGACACATGCTTCCCGCGACGACGGCTTCCGTCGCTCCATCGGCCTGTTTTCGGGAACGGCGATCAACATGACCCAGATGTGCGGCATCGGGCCGTTCATCACCATCCCGATCATGGTCGCCACCATGGGCGGGCCGCAGGCCATCGTCGGCTGGATTGTCGGCGCCCTCCTGGCGGCGGCCGACGGCATGGTCTGGGCCGAATTGGGTGCAGCGATGCCAGGCTCGGGCGGCACCTACGTCTACCTGCGCGAGGCCTTCCAGTACCGCACCGGCAAGCTCATGCCGTTCCTGTTCATCTGGACGGTGCTGCTGACCATCCCCTTGCTGATGTCGACCGGCATCATCGGCATGGTCGAGTACCTGGGATTCTTTTTCCCGCACCTCAGCTGGACGGCGGTACACCTCATCAGCGTGGCCGCGTGTTTCCTGGTGGTGTTCTTGCTGTACCGGCGCATTGAATCCATCCGCTCGATCACGATCGGGCTGTGGGTCGTCATGCTGGTGGCGGTCATCGGCGTATCGGCGGCCGGGTTCTGGGATTTCCATCCGGAGTGGGCCTTCACCTATCCGGCCGGCGCGTTTTCCGGCAGCCAGTTCTTCGTCGGCCTGGGCGCCGGGCTCATCATCGGCGTCTACGATTACCTCGGGTATTTCACCACCGCCTACATGGGCGATGAGCTGCGCAACCCGGGGCGGACGATGCCCGGTTCCATCATCATCTCGGTGGTCGCGATGATGTTCATCTACCTCATCCTCAACATCAGCGTGCTCGGCGTGGCGCCGTGGCAGGAGATTGCCCAGTCCAAATCCGTGGCCTCGCTGGTGGTCGAACACAGCTGGGGGCATGGGGCCGCCGCGGTCATGACCGTGCTGATCATCGTCACCGCGTTTGCCTCGGTATTCGCCGGCCTGCTCGGCGGTTCGCGCGTGCCGTACCAGGCGGCGCACGACAAGGTGTTCCTGTCGGTTTTCGGCAAGCTGCACGCCAAGCACCGCTTCCCGCACGTTGCGCTGCTAACGATGGGCGTGGTCATGGCGGCTGGCACATTTTTCAATCTGACCGAAGTCATCAGCATGCTGCTGACGGCAACCATCATCGTGCAATCCGCCGCGCAGATCGCCGCGCTGGTGGTGCTGCGCAAGCGCCAGCCAAACCTCCACCGGCCGTACAAGCAATGGCTGTATCCGCTGCCGTGCGTGGTGGCGCTGGTGGGCTGGATCTACGTCTATGTGTCGGCGTCCACGATGTCGCTGATCCTGTCTGGTGCCTGGATCGCCGCTGGCCTCGTGGTGTTCGCGATCTGGGCCAGGGTCAACCGTTCCTGGCCGTTCGCGCCGGTGGAAATCCATGAAGCTTATCTGGGGAGTGAGTGACGTCATGCGCATCCTGACCACGTCCGTGTTCTGTGCGATGGCAGCGCTGGCGGCGCTGACGGTCGCGCCATCGGCCCACGCTGAAACCGCCTTTGCGCCGACGAAGGTAAGCGCCGACGCCGGTTCCACCACCGCCATTGCCCATTGGCAAATCCAGTCCATCAGCAAGGCGCAGCAAAGCGGCGCCGACATTTCCGTCGCCGGCTTCTCCACCCACGATTGGTATCCGGTGAGCGGCCGCGCGACGGTGATGGCCGGGCTGCTGGAAAACGGCCTGTACAAGGACGTGTTCTACGACGACAACCTGCAGGCAGTACAGGTGCCCGACGTCAACGGCAGCCTGTTCCTGCTTCCCTGGTGGTATCGCACCGAGTTCACCCTTGCCGGGAGTGCACCGGGGGTGCACACGTTGTTGCGCACCAACGGCATGATCGCCAGCGCCGACGTATGGGTGAACGGGCACTTGGTTGCCGACCATGCCACCGTTGCCGGTGCCTATCCGCTGCATGAGTTCGACGTGACCCGCTGGGTACACGCGGGCAGCAACACGCTTGCCTTGCGCGTGCATCCGGCCGATCCACGGCAGAGCCTGTCGATTGGCTGGGTCGACTGGAACCCGCAGCCGCCAGACAACAACATGGGCCCGTGGCGTGGCGTGGACATCCTGCAGACGGGGCCGGTCCAGCTGCGCTTTGCGCAGGTGACGCCGACGCTGTCGCTGCCCGATCTCGCGCACGCCGCGCTGACCGTGAAGGTGCAGGCGCGCAACCTCGACGCGGTGGCACACGAGGCCACGATCACCGGCACGGTGGCCGGCGTATCGCTGCAGCAGACGATCCACCTCGCGCCCGGCCAGACGCAGACCGTGGTGTTTTCGCCCAAGACCACCCCGGGCCTCGCGCTGGAGCACCCACGCGTCTGGTGGCCGGTCGGCATGGGGGAGCATCCGCTTTACGCACTGCAACTGGCGGCCGCCGTCGATGGTGCAACCTCCGACCGGACCGAAGCCACATTCGGCATCCGCAGCGTCAGCTCCAAGCTGACCAAGCAGGGCTATCGCCAGTTCTTCATCAACGGCAAACCCGTCTTGATCCGCGGCGCCGGCTGGGCGCCGGACATGTTCCTGCGCGACGATCCCCAGCGCATGGAGACCGAGTTCAATTACGTCCTGAACCTCGGGCTCAACACCATCCGCAGCGAGGGCAAGCTGGAGGACGCGCGCTTCTATGACCTCGCCGACCGCCACGGCATCCTGATCCTGGCCGGTTGGGAGTGCTGCAACAAATGGGAAGCGGCGGCGAAGACGGGAGGCGAGCCGTGGAATGCCGCGGACATGCAGGTGGCTGCGGCCTCGATGGCGAGCGAGGCGCGCCTGTTGCGCAACCATCCGTCCGTGATCGGCTTCCTGATCGGCAGCGACTTTGCGCCGCCCGCAGCGGTCGCGAAAATGTACGTCGACACCTTGCATGCCGAAGACTGGCCGACACCGATCGTCGCGGCGGCGGCGGACGAGGCCACGGCCGAGACCGGGCCGTCCGGCATGAAGATGAGCGGGCCTTACGCATGGGTTCCGCCAGCGTACTGGTACGCCGACAAGCTGGGCGGTGCCTTCGGCTTCAACTCCGAAACCGGCGCGGGCGCCGTCATTCCGCGGCTGGAAGACCTGAAACGCATGCTTTCGCCGCAGACGCAGAAGGCGCTGTGGAAGTACCCGCAGCTGCGGCAGTACCACGCCGCCTCGGCCTGGTCGCCGTTCGCCAGCCTTGTGCCGTTCGACACCGCGCTGGCCAAGCGCTATGGCGCGCCCAAGAACCTTGCCGATTACACCGCCAAGGCCCAGCTTGAAAACTACGACAACGTCCGTGCGCAGTTCGAGGCCTACAGCGCGCACATGGATGCGGCCAATCCCTCGACCGGCGTGATCTACTGGATGCTCAACAACGCCTGGCCGTCGCTGCACTGGCACCTGTATGACTATTACCTCAACCCGGCCGGCGCCTATTTCGGTGCCAAGAAGGCCAACGAGCCGGTGCACATCCAATACGCCTACGACACGCGCGCGGTCGTGCTGGTCAACCACACGTTGACCGACGCGCATGGCCTGCAGGCGAACATCCGCGTGCGCAACCTGGATGGCAGCGTGCAGCACGAGCAGCACCTGCAAAGTATCGACCTGGCCGGCAACCGCACACGGCAACTGGCCACACTGCCGACACCGGCCGGCTTGTCGCGCACGTACTTTGTCGAGCTTGAACTCGCTGCCGCCGACGGCACGCCGGTCAGCCGCAACGTCTACTGGCTGTCCACCCAGGCTGACCAGCTCGACTGGGCGCATTCAAACTGGTACCTCACGCCGGTGACGCACTATGCAGACCTGACGGCGTTGCAATCCCTGCCGACGGCCACCAGCGAAGTCCAGGCGACGCTGCGGCGCGAGGGCGACGCAAACGTGGTGGTGGTCACGCTGGCGGTGCCCGCATCGTCCAAAGCCGTGGCGTTGTTCCAGCATGTGTCGATCAAACGATCCGCCGATGGCGACCTGGTGCTGCCGATCCTGTGGAGCGACAATGACGTCACGCTGTGGCCCGGCCAATCGCTGACACTGACCGCGCGCTACACCGCGCAGGGGTCAGACACGCCCGTGGTCGAGGTCGGCGGATGGAACGTTCCGACCCGCAGTGTGCCCATTTCCGCCGAGGATCAGCAGGACACTGCGCAGGGTGCGAAGGATTGAATCGGACCCGACTGTCATGACCCGCCCGACCATTGACGACGTCGCCCGCACGGCAGGTACGTCGACCAAGACCGTTTCCCGAGTGCTCAACAACGAGCCGAACGTGCGCGAGGCCATGCGTCAGCGCGTGCTGTCCGCGGTGGCGGCGCTCAACTATCGGCCGCTCAATTCGGCGCGCAGCCTGGCCACGCATCGTTCTTTCATGATCGGCCTGCTGTACGACAACCGGTCGCCGAGCTACATCATGGAGGTGCAGGCCGGCGTGCTGGAAGCGTGCGAGGCGCGGCACTACAGCATGATGGTGCGGCCGCTGGTCTCGACCGCCCCGGACTTTGTCGAGCAGGTCGAGGACATCGTGTCGCGGCACCAGCCTGATGGGCTGATCCTCACCCCGCCAATTACCGATCACGTGCAACTGCTGGAGCGTCTGCGCAAAAGCGGACTGCCGTTCGCTTCGATCGCGCCGCGCCGTCCTGAGGACTGCATCGGCGTGATGTTGCGCGAGCGTGAAGCCGCCGCGGCCATGGTGGAACATCTGGTGTCGCTGGGTCACCGGCGCATTGCCCACATCCTTGGCGATCCGGACCACGGCGCAGGCATCTGGCGCCTGGCCGGCTATCGTGACGGACTCAAGCGCGCCGGGCTCAAGGAAGACCGGACCTACATGATCCAGGGCCGCTTTTCCTTTGATTCCGGCGTGACGGCCATGCGGCAATTGCTGGCGCTGCCGAAGCGGCCGACCGCGGTGTTCGCGGCTGACGACGACATGGCGGTGGGCGCCATTTGGGCTGCGGCGGAAGCCGGGGTCTCGGTGCCGGGGGAGATTTCCATTTGCGGGTTCGATGACACACTGATCGCGGCACAGGTGTGGCCGCCATTGACGACCATCCATCAGCCCGTGCGCGAAATGGGGCGGCGTGCCACGGAAGAACTTCTGCTGCGCGTACTGGACAAGGGCGACGCCACGATGGTCGAGGTCGGCTACGAATTGCGCATTCGCGCCTCGACGGCACCCGCGCCGTAGCCCGGCCGCGTACGATGCACGACACAACCTCGCCACGGCGCCGCCCTGCCGCGCACGTTGCCGACCCAAGGGAGAGAGTGCCTCATGCCTGTCGCTACTGATGCCGTTCATCCGGCCCCGAAATTCCACTTTATTTCCGGGTTGCCGCGCTCGGGCAGCACCTTGCTGGCCGCCATCCTCAACCAGAACCCGCGCTTCCGGGCGGCCATGACCAGCCCGCTGGCGGACATCATGGGGGTGGTCATCGCCGAGGCCAGCAGCAAGAACGATTTTTCGTTCGACGTCTCCGACGACCAGCGCGTGGCGCTGTTGCGCGGACTGGTGGAGAACTTCTACGCGGGATACACGGGCGCCGACATCGTGTTCGACACCAGCCGGTTGTGGTGCTGCCGGCTGCAATTGCTCGACACGCTGTTTCCGGGGGCAAAGGTCATCGCGTGCGTACGCCCGTTGCCCTGGATTCTGGACAGCATGGAACGGCTGGTGCGCCGGCAACCGGTCAGTGTCAGCAAGGTGTTCCGCTTCGACACCAACACCACGGTGTACTCGCGCATCGAGGCGCTGACCGATCCGCGCGGCATGGTGGGATTCTCCTTCCAGGCCGTCAAGGACGCGTTCTACGGCCAGTACGCCCCAGGCCGCCTGCTGCTGCTTACCTACGACAGCCTGGTGCGCAATCCCGAGGCCGCCATGCGCAAGGTCTACCAGTTCATCGGTGAGCCCTGGTTCAACCACGACTTCGAGCACATCGCCTACCAGGCAGACGAATTCGACGCCCGGGTCGGCATGCCCGGCCTGCATTCGGTTCGCCCGAAGGTGGCGCCGGTCGAGCGCGCATCGATCCTGCCACGCGAAATCTTCGGCCGCTTCGTCAACGAATCGTTCTGGTTGGACCCGAAAAACAACATCGGACAGGTTCCCGTCGTGTAGCCATGTCGCCTTGTTTTGATGGCCGGGTACCAGTGTCAAAGCTCTGCTGTTTTTCCCTTTCCCTTCGGTCGCCGCTGGTGGATGAGTGGCTCGGCGGCTGAGTTTCGATGCTGATCAGGGACCGGGATAGGTTCCCTGAGCCCGTGCAGGGTCAGGCAGGTTGACAGCGCGATTTGGTTCAGCGCAGGTCGGCGCCGGAAGAGGTGTGCACGACGGCGAAGGGTGTTGATAAATAGACATATAACGCTTGACGTTTGACGTGTACCGTTATGCGGTGCGCCTCATGATTCAGTCCTTCCGTTGCGATGGGATGTGGCTACGCACTTCACGTTTGTGGGCTTCATCGCTGCCAATCCGGAAACCGGTGAGGTGATTCCTGGCGCACAAGGTGCGTGCAAGGTGCGTTGGCAGGCCACAGGCAGAGGCAAGCGCAGCGGGGGGCCGCGGGTGATCTACTTCAACCAACCGGAAGATGGCCTGATTGTGCTGCTGGCGGTGTATGCCAAGAACGACAAGGCTGACCTTCCGCGCAAGACCGTGAAGAGACTCAAACATGAAGCCGAAAAACATTGACGTAGAAAAGGTGGCACGCGTCGTCGAAGTCGATGCGGGGCAAGTGTTGCCCGGCTTGCGTGAGTCGCTCGGTGCAGCCAAGCGCGGCGAGTACGCTGCCGTCCACACCCCGCAAGCCATCGCCGCACGTGGGCGCGGCAGGCCTGTCGGAAGCACCAAGGCAGGCGCCAAGCAGGCAGTAAATCTGCGGCTTGATCCAGATCTCTTGACCGTCCTGAAAGCCACCGGCCCGGGCTGGCAGACTCGGGTGAACGACACCTTGCGGGCCAACCTGCAATTGGCCGGTCAGCTGCCCACGCCATGAGGCCCTGATGCCGCCGGCAAGTGCCGGGTTGACGCACCCAGCTGACAAAACGAAAAAGGCCACCCGGTAAGGTGGCCCAAGTCGTTGATCTTGTTGGTGCCGGGAAGAGGAGTCGAACCTCCGACCTACGCATTACGAATGCGCCGCTCTACCAACTGAGCTATCCCGGCACGGAGCCGCGCATGTTACGGCGCGGGGCGGTTTGGTGCAAGCGCGCTGGCGGCCCGGGCCACCGCGATCCACTGCAGGAGCGCACTTTGGTGCGCGAACGGCTTTTCACCCGGCGCGCGCAACATCGTCATCGCGCACACGGCGTGCTCCTACGAAAAAACGCCGCACCCGCAGGCCAACCTGGCTAGTGTCGAATCTCGGTCGTCATTCCACCGTTCGCCCTGAGCGTAGGCGCGTAGCGCCGAAGTCGAAGGGCATTGGCCGCCGGATGCTTCGACTTCGCTTGCTGTCGCAAGCTACGCTCAGCATGAACGGGGTATTTCTGGACTGAGACTCGGCGCTAATCAGGTAGGCCAAACGCACGCCGCATGCCCGCCTGTCGGCCACTTCCTACCACCGGTCGCCTGCGGGCTGGTATATGTGCTCGCGTTGCCTATGCTGCAAACAGGGTATTGGGGAGAAATCCATGCACTTGAAGTCGCGCCAGCGTGGCGTGTCGCTGATCGAGGTGCTGATGGCCGTGCTGATTTTCAGCATCGGCCTGATCGGCCTGGCCGGGCTGCTGGTCATTTCCACGCGCTCCAACCATGCGGCGTACCTGCGCACGCAGGTGACCTTCCTCGCCAGCAACATGGCGGACCGCATGCGGGCCAACCCGATGGGAGTGTGGAGCGATGCGTACAACATCACGGCGTTGCCCGCAGCCGGCGGTGCCGACAGTTGCTTGAGCAGCGCGTGCACGCCTGCTGCGCTGGCTACCCGCGACATCCAGAAATTCAGCAATCAATTGGCGGTGTATTTGCCTGAGGGTGCCACAGCCACCATCGCGTGCGACAACACCAAGACCGGTCTCGTACTTACTACGGCGCAGACAGAAATGCGCCCGCCCTACGGTGGTACCTGTGCCATGACCTTGACCTGGACCGAGCGCGAGCAGGGTGACAGCACCCACCAAGGTGGCGCGGCGCAAACATTTGCCTGGGAGTTTCAACCATGAAGACGGAACTCCGCATGCCGCAGCGTGGCGTCACGTTGATCGAGCTGCTGGTCGCCATGGTGCTGGGTTTGTTGGTGTCCGGCGGCATCCTGACCGTGTTCATGTCCACCTCAAACAGCAATCAAGTACAGACGCAGTTGGCGCGTCTGCAGGAGGATGGCCGGTTTGCGGTCACCCGGCTGAGTGAAGACGTACGTATGGCCAACAGCCAGTATTGCAACAACACCGGCGGTGTAGCCCAGCCTCCAGTAACCGGTAGTCTTGGTGCGCTGCCGAGCTTGGATGGGTTGCGGGCACCCACGGTGTACGCGAAAAATTTGCAGCTCGCGCTGGCGGACCTTGCGACACCCTGGGGACCGCCGTACCCAGGTACGCCTACGGCGCCGTACTATCTGCCGTCGTATCTCTACATGCGGGGCTACGATTGCGGCAAATCGACGTGTGCACCAAAGTTGCCGACAACCGTCTTGCCGGCCATGGGCAAGGCGGCAGGCAGTCGCGTCGTCGGTGCCGATGTGCTGACGTTGCGTTATCTGGATTCCTCACGCGGCTGGGCAATCAACAGTTCCGGTACCACGCTCGAGTCACCCAGTATCGATCCCGATGGCAACGCCATCATCGAGAAGGTGCACCTCAAGCCCCTGGCCGGTGAGCCGCCGACTACCGACTTCAAGGCGGGTCATCTCGCCATGTTGGCCGATTGCACCAATGCCCAGGTGTTCTCCGTCTCGGGCGGCGGCAGCGTGCCGGATTTAACCGTGGACGCAGTCAATTTCGCCAATCCCACGCGTCAGCGGGCCAACAACGGTGCCAAGGTGTTCGATTTCGATTCCGACTTCAATACGGTGACGTATTACCTGGCGGTGGTGGATGACGGTCATGGCGGCACCACCGGCGCATTGCGTCGACGGGTCAACGGCGGCGTGGCGGCCAATCGTGGCTCCGATGACGAGATTGCGCGCGGTGTGGAGCGGTTGGATTTGCGCTATGGCGTGGAAGACAACACGGGCGCCACGCGGTACCTCACCGCCAGTGATGTAGATACGCGTGCGACAGGCTCCATTCCCTGTCCACCGTCGACTCCCGAAACGCTCAAAGTGGCCGGTGTTGAACCGGGCTGTCTGTGGCGGGCGGTCAAGAGTATCGAGGTCAGCATCTTGATGGACGGCCAAACACCTTTGGGCAGTTTGTCCACGGCCGACCAGGCTTATGTCTACAGTCCCGACGGCGCTGCCGGCGGCACCAAACCCACCGTACCCACCAGTCATGGCATCAGGCCACTGGAAGACCAAGGTTTCCCCAGTGGCTTGCTGCGCCGCGAGTTCACGGTGCTGGTCGGTACGCGCAATTTCAATCCTTGAAACATCTGTGAGCCGGGTGCCGGATATGTTTTCAATACCAACAGCGGTGGTGGATGTGACCAATCCAGCCTTGGCGGCTGCGCCATGTGCGGCGGCCGGTTGGCAGCATGAGCTTGGCCTGCCCGGTGTTGCATTACGGAGTCCGCGATGAGCATTGCGCTTCAAACCCTTCGCTGCCGTCGGCTTCCAGCGCCCCACGCCAACCGTGGTGCGGTTTTGGTCATCGCGTTGATCTTCCTGCTGCTGCTGACCATCCTGGCGATGAGCTCATCGGGTCGATCGTTGTTGCAGGAGCGTATGGCGGGCAGTCTGCGCAACGCCCAGCAGGCGCAAATGGCTGCCGAGAATGCGTTGCGCGCTGGCGAATGGCGCTTGTGGAGGAGTACGGCCAGTTTCAGCACGTCAATCCATTGCGTGGCCGTAGCCCAGAATGACACGAGAACGACGCTACCGGACAATTGTTGGGTTTATGGGCCGGAAGGTGCAGGCACAGCCGTAACCGACTTTCGTACCAAGGCCGGCTGGCTGGCCGGTTATGGCGTCGAGTACAAGGGGCCGGACGGGGCGACGGGTTATCAATCGTACTCAGGCGACATGAAAACCGCGGCGCTGGCGGAAAACCCGCGTTACATCATTGAAGACATGGGCGTGGAGTTGCCGCCCGGGGTCGGCCGGCAGCACGAGTCGGGCAGCACCAGCAGCGTGGGCACCGGCTACGAGAATGTCAGTCGTCATATCTATCGCATCACAGCGCGCGCCACGGGGGCCAGCCCCAATACCGTGCGCGCGGTGGAAAGTACGTTTGCCGCCAAGACCAATTGAGTGAGGCCATGATCATGCACAGCACATTCCGGAGTTTTTTGCGGCGTGCCCCGCTTCCGGCCGCACTGGCCTTGCTGTTGACGCTGGCTGGTGGGGTTTCCGCGCCAGTCCTGGCCGCGACGGACCCCCCCGGCTCGACGGACCTCAGCCCGACTCCGGTCGATATCACCGTGTCGGTGGCGCCCAATGTGGCGGTGACGTTTGATGACTCGGGATCGATGTCGTTTGGCTATATGCCGGACGAGGCTTATAACTTGGTTTGTAAACAATATACGGACTTTCATTACAACTCTGTTTATTACAACCCGGAGATTGACTATACGGTGCCGCTGGACAAGGACGGTAACTCGTTCCCGGCAAGCAATGTGCAGTGGCCCAAGGTGCCTACAGACGGCTATCACGCGTCACTCGGCTTTGGCGATACCTTGGTCGATTTGTCCAGGAGTTACAAGCCAACGTATAGATGGAACCAGGATCACAACGAGACCAATAGCAAGAGGGATTGCAGCGGAAATTCAAACGGGGCATTTTATTACGATGCCAGTGCTGGAAAGTATGTTGATCTGAATAACGGAACAACCCAACAGAAGCAGAATTTTGCCAACTGGTACTCGTATTACCGTACACGTAATTTGATGACCAAGACTGCCATGACCCAGGCGTTTGGCCAAGTTAGTGGGGACATTCGACTGGTATGGCAAACAATCTGGCCAGGCAGCAGCAGCCGCCCTTGGAGTGTGGCGATTGACAACAACTCGACCATTGACGCCATGGTCAAGGAAAACCCAAATAAGACGAAGGATCCGGCGATAAAGTACGCATTCTTCGATTGGCTGGATCGAGTCGAGAGCAGCAATGGCACGCCGGATCGCAAGGCGACCGAGCGGGTAGGCGAGTTTTTCAGCAAAACAATCACCAATAGCAATCGACTCACTACCATCAATCCTTACTGGAATGACAAGGCGGCAGTTGATGGCGGGACTAGCCTGAGTTGTCGCAGGAACTACCACATTCTGGTAACGGACGGCTACTGGAATGAGAGCGACAGTGAAGTCACTGCGGCCGCACGCAACTCCGAGACATCAATCACGGGTGGCCTGCCGGATGGCAAGGGTTATACAGCGAATGCTGCCAATACGTATGTGTATTCGAATGTAAACAATGGTGGCAACGGGATCAACAAGAAGTCCCTGGCAAACATTGCGTTCAATTACTGGGCCACGGACCTGCAGCCGGATATTCCGAACAAGGTCAGTCCACGGTGGAATGACATCAGTGCCTTGGCCAATGGGAAGACGAATTTCACTGATGATGCCGTGTATTTCAACCCGAAGAACGACCCGGCGACATGGCAGCACTTGACGCAGTATGTGGTGACCCTTGGCATCAACGGCAACCTGAAACAAACAGATGATCCCAAGCAGGATGATTACAAGTCGCTGCTGGCTGGCAGTACGGCGTGGCCTCGGGCCAAGGGCGATACTGCCTCGGCGCTGGACGATATGTGGCATGCGGCCATCAACAGTCGCGGCGCTTATTTCAGTGCGCGCGATCCAAGCATATTGGTAGCCTCTCTGAAAAGTATCCTGAACGCCGTTACGGCCGGCAGCAATGCGGCAGTGTCAGGTGGTCTCAATTCTTCCGTGCTGACGGCGGGCGTGCTGAGTTATGGCACGGGTTACAACCCGACCGATTGGAGTGGCGATATCGTTGCACGCGTGGTCAAGGAAAACGGTGAGGTCGACATGACCACGGCTGGCCTGAAGTGGGATGCGCAGACGAAATTGGCCGCCCACAGCAGTCGGAAGATCTTTACCGCCAAGGCGACCGGCAGCAATGCGGTCAGCAAGGTTGATTTCACGTGGGCCAATCTGGATACCAAACAGAAGACGGCACTCGAAACCAAGCCGTACAGCGATCCTGCGAACGTTGATACAACGTCAGCCGGTATTCAATCGGCACAAGACCGTGTGGCTTGGCTACGTGGTGACCAGACCAAAGAGGGCGCAGGCGGGTTCCGATCGCGTAACCCATCGCGAATACTTGGCGCGGTGATCAATTCGCAAGCCAAATATGTGGCGTATCCAGCCAATGGCTATTTGAACACCTTCCCGAAAATTGGCGTTGCCGATGCAGAGGAAAGCAAGGCTGGACAACAATATGGGGACTTCGTGGCGAAAAACCTCGGGCGGCCGGGCACGCTCTACGTTGGTGGCAACGATGGCATGCTGCATGCGTTTGATGCCTCGCTGGCCTGTGTGTCGGGCAGCCCCGTGGATGGGAACGGTAAATGCACACAGGTCACGCAGGAGCCGGGCTTGACGGCGGGTGCCGAGCGTTGGGCCTATGTGCCCAATGCCGTGTATCACAACCTGAGCAAGTTGCCGGATCCGGCGTTTACCAACCGGTTTGTGCCCACCGTGGATGGCTCGCCGGTGTCACGTGATGTGTTTTTTGGCGGTGCATGGCACACCATTCTGGTCGGTGGGCTGCGCTACGGCGGCCGCGGCGTGTATGCGCTGGACGTGACCGATCCGGATGCACCCAAGACGCTCTGGGAGTTCAATAGTGACTCCGTGGGGGCAGACCCCGCCAAGCTGGACAAGGGCAACAACCCCGCCAATCTCGGCTTTACCTACGGTCAGCCGAACATCGCGCGTCTGGACGATGGCACCTGGGTCGTGTTGATTCCCAGTGGCTATTTCCCGACTTGTGACAAGCAGTTCTCTCCGGTGCCGTGCGACAGCATTCCCGCGGCGGCCAACTTGCGCAGCTCGCTGTTCGTGGTCGATGCGGGGACGGGCGCACTCATCAAGGAAATGCGCACGCCGACCGGCACCGACAGCTACGGTCTGAGCTCGCCGGTGGTGGGCGACATCGACAGTAACCAAGTTGATGACGTGGCCTACGCCGGCGACTTGGAGGGCAACGTGTGGCGGTTTGACCTGCAGGCGAGCGTGGTCACTGCCTCGGCTGTGGATTCCGGCGTGCATCTGCTGTTCAAGCCGGCAACACCGGGCGCGCAGCCGATTACTGTCATGCCGCGCCTGTTTCCACAGCCAAGGTCCGCCAATTTCGTGGTGGTGTTTGGCACCGGCAAGTACCTGACGGCGGCAGACAATGTGGCGGACCCCGGCGTCATCACGCAATCGGTGTACGGCATTGTCGACAAGGCGCCACACACCGGCGCTGCGGTGGAGAAGGCAGATCTGCAGCAGCAATCACTCACCGAGAAGGTGGTGATCGATCCCGTGACGAGTATTCAGGAAACCGTCCGTGGCATCACCAACAACGCAGTGTCGTCGACCCAGGATGGCTGGTATATCGATCTTGACGTCAAGGACTCTGCGGGCAAGCCAACAGCGCGTGGCGAGAAAGTGGTGGTGACGCCGGCGGCCCTGTTTGACACCAATCGCGTATTGGTTTCGACGCTGATCCCGGGCGGCGATGACGCCTGTGACCCCACCCGTGACGGGGCGTTGATGGTGCTTGACGCCGCCACGGGTGGTGCGAGTGCGGGCTTGACCTATCCAAACACAACGTGGAGTAATGGTTATGTCACGGCCGGGGCACGGGTCAAGAACCCGCCGACCACTGGTTCGCTGACGGTGGCGACGGTCGTCGGTGGCGGCCAGTTGATTGTGCCGGGGGTGAACTTCATGGGTAGCAGCGAGGCATTCAGCTTTGCCGATGCGTTGTGGCGTCGACGTTCATGGCGGGAGTTGCTCAATGGCCAGTAATGGAAGTAGGGGACTACCTCGCGGTTGCGCGCGCGGGCGAGGTTTCACGCTGATCGAGCTGATGATCGTGGTGGTCATCATCGCGATCCTTGCCTCCATCGCCATTCCGTCCTATGGCCGCTATGCCTTCCGCGCGCGGCGGGGTGATGCGCAGGAGCTGCTGCTGCGCATTGCCAACGCACAGGAGCGTTTCTACGCGACCAACAACCAATATGGCAAGTTGACTGACTTGGGTTATGCGAGTCCGGCTCCATCGGAGAAGGGGTATTACAACGTCAGCGTGGCGTTGACGGCAGCGGGGAAGGTCGCCAATCAGGGTTACACCGCGACCGCCGCGCCAGCGGGTGTGCAGGCGTCCGATGTCTGCGGCAATCTCTCGATCGACAATGCCGGCGTCAAGGCGCCGGCATCCAATGCGTCGTCGTACAACACCAATGGCAGTTGCTGGTGAGCGCCATGAATTCGCAAAGGCGGCGTCAACACGGCTTCAGCCTACTCGAGCTGCTGGCCACCATCACCATCGTGGGGATTCTGCTGGCCATCGCCGTGCCGAGCTTCCGTGATGTGATCCGCCGCAATCAGGTGAGCTCGGCCAGCAACGAGTTGCTGGCGGCCATGTCCTATGCACGTACCGAGGCCATCTCGCGCGGGCAGATCGTATCGATCTGCCCCAGTGCGGATGGCGCCAAGTGCACGGTGGGCGGCAAGGCCTATGAGCCGGGCTGGCTGGTGTACACCTACCCGGCGGGAGCGGCGTCGGCCAACAAGGCGTATGCATCGGCGACAGATATCTTGCTGCGCGCCACCGGTGCCCGCGCGGGCGTGTCGGTGCAGGAAAAAGGCGGCACGGTCATCACGTTTGGCCAGCAGGGCCAGCTCCGCCCGAACACGCCACTGGCGTTCGTGACCTGCGCGCGCAGCGGCAGCAGCGGCACCGGTGAAAGCACGACGGCTGCGCCGGGGGTCAACCTGGTGGTCAACGCCTCAGGCAGCGTGACCAACAAGCCGTGGGCCGTCGGTGCCGCCTGTACGCCGCCGTAGAGCGGGGAACGGGGCAGCCTGCGCGCGCGGTGCGTGATAGCGGTGGGGGCGCCGCTTGTCGCGGCAGTTCATCGCAAAGTCGGGGCGCATGACGCCGCTCGACGTTTCCCTGCATCTTGTGCGTGGAGGTGTCTGTTTCGCGTTCGCCCGGACGGATCATTTCGGGTGTCCTGTGCCAGTCCGTGAGTCCGCAATCCCTGTTCGGGTTGACGCACGCTTTGGATTGCGTCGATCATGACGCCGTACCTCCTTTACTGCCTGCGGCCATCACCGCCTGTGGTTGCGCGGAATTTCATGCGTCCTGGAGGTTGACGCGACGGGCGCGTGTGGCTTGCGTGTTGCTCGTCCGGCTGAGGGGCGGCCATGGCGAGTCGAGGGCGAATACGGCGCGGGTTGCGCGAGCGGTTTTACCGCAGTGTGGCCGAGACGTTGGCTTTGCTGAATACCGCCCCTGGCTACGATCGACAGTTGGCGCTCTCGCGCGTGGCGCAGATGCTCAGTTCCATCATGGAGCTGCCGCTGGTGTGGATCGGGCGCGTGGCGCCCGGCAGCACGTTGATCCAGGTCGAGGTGGCCGCGGGCCCGGCGGCGGATTATGCGGCGGAGCTGCATATCAACATGGCCGAGGGTTCACCCGGCAGCCGCGGCCCGGCGGCGGTGACCATGCGTGAAGGCATTGCGCGGGTAATCCGCACTGATTCGCCCGAGTTCGCGCCATGGCGCGAGGCGGCGCGCAGCCACGGCCTGGGCTGGATATTGGTGGCGACCACGGCCACCAATGATGGTGGCCGGTTGTTGCTGGCGGCCTATACGCGTCCGGGGCCGCTGGTGCTTGGCAAGGAGCTGCTGGATTGGGCACAGCGGCTGGTCGATCAGATTGGCCGCTTCTGGGATCATCAAGCCTTGCTGGACCGGGAGATCCGCCTGCGTCGTTATCGCGATGCACAGCGCACAATCCAGCGCGCCTTGCTTGATCAGCCCGATCCAGATGCGGTTTACCGCACGCTGGCACGCGCGTTGGTGGAGGTTGCCGGTGCGGCGGCGGTGGATGTGTGGATGATCGACGGCGACCATCCGATGCTGCGCCGGGTGGCCCTGGAAGGGCCGATGACCGATGCCATGAGACAGCTGCCGGACCCACCTTGTCGCAGTGAGGCCGCCAGCCCGTACACGCCCACCGCCGCGCTCATGCGCGGCACGCCGGTGATCCGTGTCGATCCTGCCAATCACCCGCAGACCCACGCAGCGTGGCGTGGCCCTGGCCTGGCGGCGGCCGGCGTGATCGGTTGCTGGCCGCTGTTTGTCGACCGCCACGATGGGGATGGCGTTGCCGCACCCGTGGGTGTGTTCGTGGTGGTGGCGCATGAGCCGGATGCGTTTGATGCCGAGATGTGCAATCTGCTGGACGAGATTGCCGATGCGGCCGGCTTGGCGTTGAAGCAGCATGAGCAGCGCCGCGTGGTAAGCAGCGAACAGGCACGCCAGACCTACCTGGCATTGCACGATGACTTGACGCGCCTGCCCAACCGCCGGGCACTGGATCGCCGGCTGGAACATGTGCTGGAACGTGCCGCGCGCGAGCAGCGACTGGTCGCCGTGGGCATGCTGGACGTCGACGACATGAAGCCGATCAATGACCGCTACGGGCATGCCGTCGGCGACGGTGTGCTTGCCGAGGTGGCGCAGCGGATTCGTGCAGCCATGCGCATGGAGGATTACCTGGCGCGTCTGGGCGGCGACGAGTTCGTGCTGGTATTCGACAACTTGGCCGAGGTTTCCGACCTCGATCCCATGCTGGAACGCATTTACCTTGCCCTGCAGCAACCGCTGGTGCTTGATGGTGTGATCCACGAGCCATCGGCCAGCCTTGGCGTGGCGGTCTATCCGCTGCATGCCAATGCCGTTGGCGCGCAGATGCTGCGCCGCGCCGATCAGGCCATGTACGCGGTCAAGGCGCACAAGCGCACGCGTGCACGCTGGTGGGCCATGCCGCCGGAGGGCACCGCCGAACCGGCCTCCGCGCTGGCGCCGGAGGTGTTGCGGCCACACGGGACTGCCGCCGCCGCCTTGCTGGTGCCACAGTTTCCCGTCTGGGCCGCCGAACTGCCGGCCTTGGTTGACCGCTTCTATGCCGAGCTGTGCACGCACGAGGGCGTCCTTGGCATCCTGGGCAATCTGCCGGCGTTTGAAACCCATGCAGTGCAGCGGCGCATGGTGCGCCATCTGCGCGACTTGATCGCGCCGCACCTGGCGTTGGAGGCACAGCGCGAAAGCGCGCGTCGATCCGGGGTGTTCAATGCGGCGTGGGGCCTGGAAGAGGTGTGGCTGCTGGAATGTTTCGAGACGCTGCGCGGCCTGTTTGTCACCCGGATCGGCACCAATGCGCAAGGCGACCGCCGACCGCTGGAAATCGTCATGCAGCGCCTGGCGCTGGAGCGCCAGTGGCAGCTGGAAAGCATGCGCGAACTGCAGCGCCGGCGTGTGGCGGTACTCAGCCGGCTCAACGTGCTGGCGTGGTCGGCGGAGACCTATCTGGAGTTCATCCAGGGCGTAGTGGACATCCTTGCCGCGCACGACGAGATTGCCGCTTGTGCCATCGGCCGCCCCAATGATCGCGGTGAGCTGACGTACGAAGCCGTCGCCGGCACGATCGTCCCCGATTACCTGCGTGTCATCGCGACCGGCATCAAGCTCAAGATCAGCATGGACGAAAAGGTGTCCCATGGTCGCGGGCCGTCCGGGCGCGCCTGGCGCAGCGCCAGTATCCAGCGCTCGGTCAACATGGCGACCGACCCGACCGTGGCCGACTGGCGCGAGATGGCGCAACGGCTTGGCATCGTCTCCAATGTTGCCGTGCCACTGTGCCCGGTGCCGCGCATGCCCGAGGCGATCCTGGTCATCTATTGCCCGTACATCGGCGGTTTTCAGGGTGAGGATCAGCGCGCATTCATCAGCCTGGTCAAGACGGTGCTGGATCTGGCGCTGTCACGCCTGGCGCCGCCGCGTTCGGGGACGGCGCTGCTGCCGTTTTTCGTGCGCGAGCATTGGCGCTCCATGGTGATGGCTGGCGCCGTGCAGATGCACTATCAACCGGTGGTGCATCTCGCCACTGGCCACCCGGCCGGGTTGGAGGCGCTGGCCCGACTGCGCGCCGACGATGGTGCGGTGTTGGCGCCGGGCCTGTTCCTGCCGGCGCTGGGCGACCGCGAGCTGGTGCAGTTGTTTCGCCAGGCGCTGGCGCAGGCGATGGCCTGTCAACATGGCTTGGCCGACGCCGGCTTCGTGCTGGCGATGGCCGTGAACATGCCGGCCGCCGCGCTCGAGGACGGCCGTTATCTGCAGGCCGCGCAAGAGGTGCTGGACGAGGGCGCGGGCGCCGGTGTCATGCTGCTGGAGATACTCGAATCGTCGCTGAGTACGGAGCACTCCGCGGTGCGCACCAAGGCCGGGATGGAATCCTTCAAGGCGCTGGGTTTCCAATTGGCGGAGGATGACCTGGGGGCTGGCTACAGCTCGTTGATCCGCCTGCGGCAATGGCCGTTTGATCGGGTCAAGATCGACCAGGCCATCGTCCTGCAGGTGGTGGATGATCCGCTGCGCACGCTGCGCTTCATCCGCCAGCTGGTGCGGCTGGGTCATGACCTGGAGCTTGAAGTGGTCATCGAGGGGTTGGAAACCCGCGGCATGATCGAGGCCGCGCTGTTGCTGGGCGCGGATATGGGGCAGGGCTATGCCTTGGCGCGACCGATGCCGCCGGAACGCTTGAAGGATTGGCTGGCCGATTTCCGTCCGGATTGGGACGGGCGCAAACCCCACACCGCGTTGGGCATGCTGGCGGCAGCGTTGGTGTGGGAGGAGCAATTCGTTGCCCTGGCGCCAGTGCCGGCTTTCTGGCAGCGTCATGCCGCGCCATGCGCCGCCACGGCGGACGTCATCGTTGCCGACGGGACGGCCTATGCCGCCTTGCAGGCACAACGCGACGCCATGCGTGCCGCCTCCGCCCGCGGCCCGCAGGATGCGGCCTTCCGCGAGTCGCGCGACCGCTACTTCGACATGTTGGTCAGTCACGTGCTGGTCGAGGAAAAGCGCGAGCGCGATTGAGTTCATAGATGCCGACAGCAACACCACAGGGCCTAAGTGGCATCGCCATGGATACTGAGGCGTAGTCTTGGGCGAGGCAGGCAGTGTCGTCGGCAAGAAAAGCCCTGCTGGGCATCATTGTCGCGGCGGTTGCCGAAGTGCTCGTTAATATGCGCCGACGCGGTCCTTCCTGAACCCCTCAGCACCTTGCCATGAGGTTATGCGCCTGACCCATGGCCGCGCTGGCGCCGCGGGATTGGATCAAGCGGCGACCAGCTCCACCTTGACGCGGTAGCCAAGTGCCTGGGCGCCGCGACTGAGCGTGTCCAGCGTGAGGCCAGTGTCGTTTTCATCCAGCAGGCGACTCAGTGCGGCACGGCTGGTCTGCATGCGCTGGGCCATCGTCGTCTTGTTGATCCCGGACAGCTTCATCGCTTGCTCGAATTGCCAAGTGATTACGCGCTTGATGGCGACGGCGGTTGCGTCTTGAAGCCGGCCATCTTCAGCCAGGAAGTCATCGAAGCTGCCACCGATATGAATGTTCTTTTTAGCCATGTCGCACCTCTTTCATGCGTCTGCGGGCAAGCTCAAGATCCTGCCTTGGGGTCTGCCGTGTTTTCTTGATGAAGCCGTGCACCAGCACCATGATCGGGCCATCCGTGGTGAACAGCACTCGGGCGATGCCATCAGGAAGGTTGATGCGAACTTCCCATAATCCTGGCTCCAGGTTACGCACCAGCGGCATACCGATAGGCCAGCCGATTTGGACCGTTTTGATGTCGTCGCCAATGATCTTGCGCGTGTCATGGGGTAGCGAACGCAACCAGTCGCGTACCGGTTCAGCACCTGTCCTGGTCGCGTAGAAACGGACGTCGAGGATCAAAGTCAATGGCAAGGCCATGTCTGCATGGTGTATCAATTTTGGTACGTTGTCAAACTTCCGAAATCTATCAAGCTTGGACAAGCTCGCGCTAAATAGGCGTCAAGGGAGGGGATAAGTGCGAGTAGCAGATGAAGGCTGGGAATCGCACTAATCGGAGCCGAGGAGCAGTGTTGATCCGGTATTGATTCCAGTTTCCGTGCCGGCAATGGCACAACGAAAAAGGCCACCCGGAAAGGTGGCCTTTTTCGTTGTGCCTATTGGTGGGCGGTGCAGGGATCGAACCTGCGACACCTGCCGTGTGAAGGCAGTGCTCTACCGCTGAGCTAACCGCCCATTGCGAGTCGGCGATTTTAAGCGGTGCCGCGCGGGTGGTCAATGGCGGCGCAAGTGAGTGGCGCGGCGGCGATGGCGCACGGAGATGCGCGCGGGGCGTTGCTAAACTTGCCGATTCCCGAGCCCAGCCGGAAGCGATCATGGATTACCTGACCACCCAGTACCTTGTCATCCTGCAAGCGTTGCAGCAGTTCCAGCTGACGCCATGGAAAGTGGTGGGATTGCTCGGGTCGCTACTGTTCACCAGTCGCTGGTTCGTGCAGCTGTACTACACGCGCAAGCTGGGCCGCGTGGTGATGCCGGTGGCGTTTTGGTGGCTGTCGGTGGCTGGCAGCATGATGCTGCTGGCGTATTTCGTGGTGGGCAAGAACGACTCGATCGGGATCATCTCCAATTTCTTTCCCGCCTTTGTCTCCATTTACAACCTGATCGTGCATTTGCGCCACCAGCGGCTTGTCGCGGCGCCTTGACGCCACGACCCGCGCCCGATCCGGCCTGGTTCGAGATACAGTCGACGTGAAGTGGTGGCGGTGGAGGTGGGGTGATGAAACCTTGGCTATGGTTGGCCGGGCTGGTTCTCGGGGTGTTGCCGGCGCTTGGCGCGGTCGATGCCACTGATGCCGTCGCGCCGCCGCTGGTGGCCGAGGTGGCGTTGACCGGTCCCATCGGGCCAGCCGCGGCGGAGTATTTCGACGATGCCATGACCCGGGCGCAGGCCGATGGTGCGCGTGCCGTAGTGCTGCGCATGGATACGCCGGGCGGATTGGCCCAATCCATGCGGCAGATCATCTCGCGCATGCTGGACAGCCCATTGCCGGTGCTGGTCTATGTTGCACCGGGTGGTGCGCGGGCGGCATCGGCCGGCACGTACATCCTGTATGCCGCGCAAATTGCCGCCATGGCGCCGGCCACGCATGTCGGCGCGGCCACGCCCATTCAATTGGGCGGCAATACGCGTATGCCGCTGCCGCTGCCAACGGACGGGCCGGCTGGTGCATCGTCGGCGGCAAAACCGGCGCCGGACGGCGGCGTAGCCGAGGACACCAAAGCCCTGAATGATGCCGTGGCCAACATTCGCGCCCTGGCGCAGTTGCGCGGCCGCGATGCGGCGTGGGCCGAGTCCGCGGTGCGCGGCGCCGCCACGCTGACGGCGCAGGAGGCGCTGCAGCGGCATGTGATTGATTTCATGGCGCGCGATACCGCCGACTTGCTGGCACAGGCCGACGGCCGCAAGGTCGACGTGCGTGGCCAGGGTGTCGTGCTTCACGTCAAGGGCGCCACGGTGCGTACCTATGCGCCCGGCGCCCGCACGCGGTTCCTGGCCGTGATCACCAATCCCACCATGGCCTACCTGTTGTTGCTGGCCGGCATCTTCGGCATCGGCATGGAGGCGCTGCATCCGGGCGTGCTGCTGCCGGGCATTGCCGGCGGCATCTGTCTACTGATTGGTTTGTATGCGTTGCAGTTGCTGCCGGTCAACTACGCCGGGTTGGCGTTGATGGCGCTGGGTATCGGCTTGCTGGTGGCCGAGGCACTCAACCCGACCGTCGGCGCGCTCGGGATTGGTGGCGTGATTTCCTTTGTCGTGGGGTCGGTGATGTTGATGAATTCGGCGGTGCCTGGGTATGCCGTCAATATCGGCGTGATTGCCGCCATGGCCCTGTGTGCGGCCGCGCTGCTGGGCGTGATCCTGTGGCTGGTGCTGCGCTCGCGGCGTTCCCATGTGGTGACTGGCGACGAAGGCATGCTGCTGGATGTTGCACAGTTGCTGGAGCCGGTCGATGCGGACGGTGGATCATGGGTGATGGTGCGCGGTGAGCGTTGGCGCGTGCATTGCGCCAGCGCTTTGCCGGCCGGCGCTAAGGTGCGGATCGTGCGCCGTGAAGGCTTGTTGCTGCAGGTGGCGCCGGCCTGAGAGGCGCGTCACCGTGTGTGGTTTGGTCGAGTCATTGTCGGGAGAGAGCCATGTTTGGATTTGTCGGCGTGCTGGTGGTCATCGGCATCATGCTGCTGTTTGCCACGGTCAAGATCCTGCCCGAGTACGAGCGCGGCGTGATCCTGACGCTTGGCCGCTACACCGCAACCAAGGGACCGGGACTGGTGCTGTTGCTGCCGGGGGTGCAGCGCATGTTGCGCGTGGACTTGCGCGTGACGGTGATGGACGTGCCGCCGCAGGATGTGATCTCGCGCGACAACGTGTCGGTGCGCGTCAATGCGGTGGTGTACTTCCGTGTGGTGGATCCGGCCAAGTCGGTGCTGGAGGTGGAAAACTTCCTGCAGGCGACCAGCCAGCTGGCACAGACGCGCCTGCGCTCGGTGCTGGGCCAGCATGAGCTGGATGAAATCCTGTCGCAGCGCGATTCCATCAACCACACCTTGCAGACCATCCTGGATGAGGGCACCGATCCGTGGGGCATCAAGGTGTCCAACGTGGAAATCAAGGATGTGGATCTCAACGAGACCATGGTCCGCGCCATTGCCCGCCAAGCCGAGGCCGAGCGTGAACGCCGGGCCAAGGTAATCCACGCCGAAGGCGAGATGCAGGCCGCGGAGAAATTGCGCGACGCGGCGGCGATGCTGTCCCAGCAATCGCAGGCGCTGCAGCTGCGCTATCTGCAGACGTTGTCGGATATGTCCAACAACGGCAAGTCCTCGACCATCGTCTTCCCGCTGCCGCTGGATTTGATCGGGCCATTGCTGGAAGCGTTGCCACGCAAAGGCGCGTAGGAGCGGGGCGAGCCCTGCACACCACCACTTGGCGGGATGTGAATGCGGCCCCATGTAGAGTCGCGTCGGCATAGCGGAGAACGCCATGGCAACCGGTTGGGCGGGTGATGGTGCGGTACAGGATCAGATTGACGCCACCGTCAACGACGCGGTGACGCGTGCGCGGCGGCAATTGCCGCGCGGACCCGGCTTGGCGCGCTGCGCCGAGTGTGATGCGGAGATTCCCGAGGCGCGTCGCCGTGCAATGCCAGGCGTGCGCCTGTGCGTGACCTGCCAGGCGGCGGCGGATGAATCACACGCGGCGCAGATGTGGAACCGCCGCGGCAGCAAGGACAGCCAGTTGCGCTGATCGCGCGGCATGACCGCAGCCGGCCGGCACACCGCCAGCGCATGCGGCGGTGTGCTGCGCCTCAGTGTGAGGCGTGGCTGGTCGTTGACGACTGAAGTTGCGCGCGCACCGCCGGCTCCAGGCTTTTCAGGCCCCAGCGACGGCCTTCGGCGATGGCCTGGTCGACGCTCTGTCCACCCAGGGTGGCGGCACGCAACGCGATCAGCGCACCGACGCGATTGCCACTGGCGCAATGCACGAGGGTTTGCTTGCTGCCGGCGTCTGCCAACAGGCGGTCGAAGCGTTTCACGTTGGCAGTGTTGAGATCGCTTGCGCCGGCAATGGGCAGGTTGTGATATGTGATGCCGGCACGCTGCATGGCGGCGGCTTCATCGAAGTCCGGCGTTTCACTGTCCAGGCTCAAGTCGATCACTTCGCGTACGCCGGCAGCCTGCAGGGCGGCCATGTCGCTTGCTTGCAGCCGGCCGGACGCAATGCGGTCCGGAGCCGGGAAAGCCACGTTGGGCAGACGCTGCAATGCCTCGGTTGGCGGCGTTGCGGTTGCGCTGAAGGCAATGCTGGCGCAGGCCAGCAGCAGCCATTGACGAATCATGGGTCTCTCCTGCGGTGTTGGTCCGCCTTGCAGTGTCGCATTGGCGATGGATGGGGTGCATGGGTTTTACCCGGACGCGCGGGTGGCGTCCACGGCGTCGGCGATGGCCATGTGCACGCGGTTGCCGCCGAGGCGCTTGACCTCATACATGGCGCTGTCGGCTTGATGCATGAGCTGGCGATGGTCGCTTCCATGCAGGGGAGCCAGCGCGATGCCGATGCTGGTGGAAACCTGCACGCAGTGGTTGCCCAACGCGTAGGTTTGGTCGAGTGCGTCGCGAATGGCCTCGGCCGCGCGGGACGCCGCGGCGTCGTTGTCGATGGCGTCGAGCAATACGACAAATTCATCGCCGCCGAGCCGCGCCACCGTGTCGCCGGTGCGCACACAGCGGCGGATGCGCTTGGCCACTTCCTGCAAAAGCTGGTCGCCGACGTCGTGGCCATAGTCGTCATTGACTTGCTTGAATTTGTCCAGATCGATGTACAGGGTGGCAAGCATGCCGCCATCGGCCTGCACGCACTGCAGCGCCTTTTCCAGTTGCTGGTGGAGCAGCTCGCGGTTGGCCAGGCCGGTCAGCTGGTCGTGCCCGGCGAGATACTGCAGCCAGGTTTCGGTGCGCTTGCGTTCGATGGCCGTGGCCACCTGGGTCGAGACAAACCCCAGCAGCGCCTTGTGCTTCTCGTCGTAGCGCACATCGGCGCTGTAGCTTTGCACCACCAGGGCGCCCATGGTGCCGCTGCTGGTGGTGAGTGGTACTCCCAGCCAATCCACGGACGGCTGGCCGACGATGGTGCTGGCGACGCCCGGCGGCAAATCCCGGGCGCCGCGGCAGAACAGGATGGGCTGGCCGCCACGCACGACAGCCGCGGTGAAGGTGCCCGAATCCAGCTTGCGTGGCGCCGGCGGCGCATCGTATTGATCCACGAAGTACGGGAAGCTCAGCTCGTCCCGGTCGGCGTCGTACAGCGCGACGAAAAAATTCTGTGCCGGCAGCAGGGCGGCAATGATGGTGTGGATGCGTTTGAAAAGCGCCAGCAGGTCGGCAGCGGCATGCGCAGCCTCGGCAATGGCATGCAGTGCGCTTTGCATGTCCTGGGCGTACTTCACTTCCGTGACGTCGTGCGCCACCGCGATGCGTACGCCATCGGCAGCCGACCAGTGGGCGGACCACACGACGTGCACGACGTGCCCGTCCTTGTGCAGGTAGCGGTTGGCAAAGTGCGGGTGCGCCTGGCCACGCATCAGGCTGGTAATCACTCGCCGGGTTGCCTGCCGGTCGTCCGGGTGGACCAGGTCAAGGACCGGCTTGCCGATGATTTCGTCCGGGCGGTAGCCAAAGATGCGCTCGAAGGCGGCGCTGACGTACACGAACCGATCACTGGCGTCGACCACGCAGACCGCGTCGAGCAGCAGGTCGAGGAGGTTGTCCAGCAATGCGGGTTTGAGCGACGGGACGATCATGACTGGCACCCACGCTGGGGATGGTCGACGCCGGGGAGATCAAAGCGGCCCCATCCTAGCTGGTTGCCTTGAGTTGAGGTGTGGCTTTGGGGGCGTCAGGACTCCGGTTCGTAGCCAAGGTTGGCGCTGAGCCAGCGTTCGGCTTCGGCAAGGGTCCACCCTTTGCGCGTGGCGTAGTCGGCAATTTGTTCCTGGCTGAGTCGGCCGATGACGAAATACTGGCTTTGCGGGTGCGAGTAGTACCAGCCCGACACCGCGGCGGCCGGATACATGGAGAAGCCTTCGGTCAGTTCGATGCCGGCATTGTGCGTGGCGTCGAGCAGACGGAACAGCGTGGCCTTTTCGGTGTGATCCGGACAAGCCGGGTAGCCGGGCGCCGGGCGGATGCCGCGGTACTTCTCGGCGATCAAGTCGTCGTTGCCGAGTGCTTCATCGGCGGCAAACCCCCAGAGTTCCTTGCGCACACGCTCGTGCATGTGTTCGGCAAACGCTTCAGCCAGGCGGTCGGCCAGCGCCTTGAGGATGATTGCCGAGTAGTCGTCGTATTGCGCCTGGAAGCGTGCCAGGTGCTGCTCGATGCCGAGCCCGGCGGTGACGGCAAAGCCGCCGATCCAGTCGCGCTTGTTGAACGCCTTTGGCGTGATGAAATCCGCTAGGCACAGGTTGGGCCGCTCCGGCGGCTTGTCGGCCTGCTGGCGCAAGCTGTGCAGCTTGGCCAACAGTTTCCCCTCTCCCGGAGGGAGAAGGGAATACACCTCCACATCGTCGCCGACATTGGCCGCTGGCCACAGGCCGATCACGGCACGGGCGGTCAGCCACTGCTCGGCGACGATCTTGTCCATCATCGCCTGCGCGTCGGCAAACAGTTCGCTGGCCTGGGCGCCGACCACCGGATCGGTGAGGATGGCCGGGTAGTGACCGGCCAGCTCCCACGCCTGGAAGAACGGCGTCCAGTCGATATAGCGGCGGATCGTGGCGAGGTCGTAGTTGTCGAATACGGTGATGCCGGGGCGTCGGGGCTGCGGCGGCTCGTAGCTTGCCCAGTCGCAACGGAAGCGCCGTTCGCGGGCATGGTCGAGCGACACCAGCTGCTTGGCCGGGCCGCGATGGCGGTGGCGTTCGCGTACGTCGGCGTACTCGATGCGAACCTTGTCCAGGAAGTCCTTGACCAAGTCCTTGCTGACCAGCGATTGCGCCACGCCGACCGCACGCGAGGCGTCCTTGACCCATACCGTGCCGGCGCCGTAGTGCGGCTCGATCTTCAGCGCGGTGTGCGCGCGCGAAGTAGTGGCGCCACCGATCAGCAGCGGGATGTGAAAGTTTCGTCGCGTCATCTCGCTGGCGACGTGGCCCATTTCTTCCAATGACGGCGTAATCAGACCGGACAGGCCGATCATGTCGGCGTGCTCGGCAATGGCGGTGTCCAGGATCTTTTGTGCCGGCACCATGACGCCGAGGTCGATCACCTCGAAGTTGTTGCAACGCAGGACTACGGCGACGATGTTCTTGCCGATGTCGTGCACGTCGCCCTTGACCGTGGCCATCACGATCTTGCCGTTGTTCTTGCCGGTGTCGCCGGTGCGCAGCTTTTCCGCCTCGATGAACGGCAGCAGATGCGCGACCGCCTTCTTCATGACGCGCGCGGACTTGACCACCTGCGGCAGGAACATCTTGCCGGCGCCGAACAGGTCGCCGACGACGTTCATGCCATCCATCAGCGGGCCTTCGATCACGTCCAGCGGGCGCGGCGACAGCTGGCGTGCTTCCTCGGTGTCCTCGACCACATATTGGTCGATGCCGTGCACCAACGCATGGCTGAGGCGTTCGCGTACCGGTGCCTCGCGCCAGGCCTGGGTCTCGACCACGGCCTCGCGCTTGCCCTTCTTGTACTTGTCGGCGATCTCCAGCAATCGCTCGGTGGCGTCGTCGCGGCGGTTCAGCACCACGTCCTCGACACGCTCGCGCAGTTCGTCCGGCACGGCGTCGTAGATCGTCAGCGCGCCGGCGTTGACGATGCCCATGTCCATGCCGGCCTTGATGGCGTGATACAGGAACACCGCGTGGATCGCCTCGCGCACGGTGTTGTTGCCGCGAAACGAGAACGACACGTTGGAGACGCCGCCGGAGACGTGGCAATGCGGGAAGCGGCGCTTGAGTTCGCGCGCGGCATCGATGTAGGCCACGGCGTAGTTGGCGTGCTCCTCGATGCCGGTGGCGATGGCAAAGATGTTGGGGTCGAAGATGATGTCTTCGGGCGGGAAATCGAGCTCCTGGGTGAGCAGCTCGTAGGCGCGCGCGCAGATGGCAACCTTGCGCTCGCAGGTGCCGGCCTGGCCTTCCTCGTCAAACGCCATCACCACCGCGGCGGCACCGTATTGCTGCACCTTGCGCGCGTGTTCGAGGAATTCCGCCTCGCCTTCCTTCATCGAGATCGAGTTGACGATGCCCTTGCCCTGCAGGCAGCGCAGGCCGGCCTCGATCACCGTCCATTTGGAGGAGTCGATCATGAACGGCACGCGGGCAATGTCCGGCTCCGACGAAATCAGATTGACGAAGCGCGTCATCGCCGCCTCGGAATCGATCATGCCCTCGTCCATGTTGATGTCGATGATCTGCGCGCCGTTGGCCACCTGCTGGCGCGCAACTTCCACCGCCTCGGCGTAGCGTTCCTCCTTGATGAGCTTCTTGAATTGCGCCGAGCCGGTGACGTTGGTGCGCTCGCCGATGTTGATGAACAGCAGGTCCGGCGTGATGACCAGCGGTTCAAGTCCGGACAGGCGGGTATGGCGCAGGGCGTTCACGCGGCCTCCTGTGCAGCGGCAGGCAATGCCCTTGGCGCGCAATCGCGCACCGCTTCGGCAATCGCCTTGATGTGTGCCGGCGTGGTGCCGCAGCAGCCGCCAACCAGGTTCAGCAACCCCTCGCGGGCAAAGCCGCCAATCACGCTGGCCATGTGTTCGGGCGTCTCGTCGTATTCGGCAAACGCATTGGGCAGGCCGGCATTGGGGTGGGTGCTGACCAGCGTGTCGGCGAGGGCGGCCAGCGCCTGGATGTGCGGGCGCAGTTCCTCGGCGCCGAGCGCGCAGTTGAAGCCCACGGACAACGGTTTGGCGTGGCGCACCGAGTAGTAGAACGCTTCGGGCGTCTGTCCGGACAGGGTGCGACCGGAGCGGTCGGTGATGGTGCCGGAAATCATTACCGGCAGGCGTGCGCCGCGCTGGTGGAAGAGCTCGCCGAGCGCAAACAGCGCGGCCTTGGCGTTCAAGGTGTCGAAGATGGTTTCCACCATCAGCACGTCGGCGCCGCCGTCGATCAGGCCATTGGCGGACTCGGTGTAGTTTTCCACCAGCTCGCCGAAGGTGACGTTGCGCAGGCCCGGGTCGTTGACGTCCGGCGACAGCGATGCAGTGCGGCTGGTCGGCCCCAGCACGCCGATGACGAAGCGTGGCTGCATCGGCGTCCTCGCGCTCATGGCATCGCAGGCAACGCGCGCCAGCTGTGCGCCGGCCAGGTTCAATTCTCGGGCCAGATGCTGCAGGTGATAGTCGGACTGGCTGATGCGCGTGGCGTTGAAGGTGTTGGTTTCCACCAGGTCGGCGCCGGCTTGCAGATAGGCGTCGTGCACGCCGCGGACGATGTCCGGCTGCGACAGGTTCAGCAGGTCGTTGTTGCCCTTGAGGTCACACGCGCCGGCATGGGCGTGTGCGGCATGGGCATCGACGCCGCTGGCAAAGCGCTGGCCACGGAACTCGGACTCGCCCAGCCGGTGCGACTGCAACATGGTGCCCATGGCGCCATCCATGATGAGGATGCGTCGCGCCAGTGCCTGCCGCAGCGCGGCGACACGGTCGGGGTGGAGCCAGGGCAGGGCACTCATGAGCGGATTCGACAGGATGGATGGCGGCGGATGGTCATGGCTTTTGCGCCAGCAGGCTGATGACTTCAAAGTGCGGTGCCTTGCGCTCGCGGCTCAGGCGCGTGCAGGCAATGACTTGCAACCCGGCAGCGGTGGCAAAACCGGAAAGCTGATCCAGCTTGAAGCCGAGGTTGCGATGATCGAAGGGCTCGACGACGGCGCGGTGATCGTGCTTGGCCAGCGTCACCGCCAGCAGCCGCCCGCCCGGCCGCAACACGCGCGCGGCTTCGGCCACGGCCTTGGGTGGATGCTCGGCGTAGGTCAGGGCGTGCAGCATCAGCACCAGGTCGAAGCGCTGGCGGCCGAGATCCAGTGCGTGCATGTCGCCCAGGCGGACGCTGACATTGGCAAAGGGTTTCAGCCGCCGCGCCGCCGCCGCGACCACGCGTTCACTGGAGTCGACGCAAACCATGGTGTGCGCATGCGGCGCCAGCAGCTCGGCGGTGACGCCGTCGCCGGAGGCAATGTCCAGCACGTCGCCGGTAACCAGCAGCTGCAGCAGCGAGCGGGCGAGGGTTTCCCAGGTGCGGCCGGGGGAATAATGGCGCTCCATGTCGCCGGCTACCGTGTCGGCCCAGCCTTCGCCGCGCGCGCGATCGGCCAGCACGCGTGGCACGCGTGCGGCGTCCTCGCGCAAAAGGGCGTCGTCGATGCTTTCACGCAAGGACGCCAGCAAGGCATGCTGCGCGGCGTCGCCCTCGTTGTTGGCGCGGTAATACGCCGACACCCCGGCGCGCCGGTCGCGCACCAGTCCAGCCTCTTTCAACTTGGCCAGGTGGGTGGACACGCGCGGCTGTGCCAGATGCAGCACGGCCGAGAGCTCGGCCACCGTCAGCTCCTCGTTTTCCAGCAGTGCCAGCAGCCGGACCCGCGTCGGGTCGGCAAGCAGGCGCAGCACGCTGGACGCGGTTGCCAAATCCATCGTTATCGGCCTATCGCGATGCAAAGATGCGTAGGCTAGGTGGCCGCACTGCGCGCGTCAAGCCGTGGCTGGCGCGGGGCCACTACAATAACCGGCTGCGGACGCCGCTTTGCAGGCCGGCCGTACTGTTGCCGCCTGGCGGCGTTCGGAATCTCGCATGCACGCAATTCCCCCCGGCGCACGGTTGGTTGCGCACGCTCAGGCGCAGCCCAATATTGCCTTGGTCAAGTATTGGGGCAAGCGCGACGTGGCGCTGAACCTGCCGGCTACCGGCTCGCTGTCGATCACGCTGGATGCCCTGCACACGCGTACGTCGGTGGCGTTTGATCCGGCCTTGACCGGCGACGCATTGCTGCGTGATGGCCAGCCCCGGCCAGCCGAACTCAAGCGCGTGACGGCGTTTCTCGACGTGCTGCGCGCGCAGGCCGGCACGCAATTGCGCGCACGGGTGGCCACGCGCAACACCTTTCCGACCGGCGCCGGGCTGGCTTCGTCGGCGTCGGGCTTTGCCGCCTTGGCGTTGGCCGCCAGCACGGCGCTGGGGCTGGATCTGGACGGCCAGTCGCTGTCGGTGCTGGCGCGGCGCGGTTCGGGGTCAGCGGCGCGATCCATTTACGGCGGCTTCGTGTGCATGGCCGTCGGTACGCGCGATGACGGCAGCGATGCGTTTGCGTGCCCACTGCTGGGGGCATCGGCGTGGCCGCTGCGTGTGGTGGTGGCGGTGACCACCGATGCGGCCAAGGCGGTGGGTTCCGGCACCGGCATGGAAATCAGCCGGCGCACTTCGCCGTTTCATGCGGCGTGGGTGGCCGGTGCCGAGACCGATCTGGTGGCCGCGCAACGCGCCGTTGCCGCGCGCGACTTTGCCGCGCTGGCGCAGGTGAGCGAGCACAGCTGCCTGAAGATGCACGCGGTGATGCTCGCCAGTCAGCCGGCGCTGATGTACTGGAACGGCGCGACCGTGGCGTGCATGCAGGCTGTTCGTACGCTGCGCGAGCGTGACGGGCTGGGCGTGTTTTTCACCGTCGATGCCGGCCCGCAGGTCAAGGCGGTGTGCTTGCCGCAGGACGCCGCGCGCGTGGCGCAGGTGCTGGCTACGGTGCCTGGCGTGCAATCGGTGTTGAGCAGCGGCCTGGGCGAGGGCGCGCACTTGATTGACGAGCCTGTGGCATGAGGCCCGTGGTGGCCAGTGCACCCGGCAAACTGGTGCTGTGCGGCGAATACGCCGTGCTGGAAGGCGCGCCGGCCATCGTGCTGGCGCTGGACCGGCGCGCGCAGGTGACCTTGACGCCACGCCCCGGCGACAGCTGGCTGGTGGATGCACCGACGCTTGGCATCCATGGTGCGAACGGACGTCTGGATGGCTGTGGGGAAATGCACTGGTCGGGTGTCGACGCGGCAACCGCGACGCGATTGAAGCTGGTTGGCGCCGTGCTGGCCGATGCGGCGCGGGATGGCGACCTGCCGGCTTGCCACGCAGATCTGGACACGGCGGCGCTGTTTGTCGGCCATGGCCAAGCCACCAAGCTGGGGTTGGGATCCAGCGCGGCGCTGACCGTCGCCTTGGCCGGTGGCCTGGCCACGCTCATGCAGCGACCCTTGCCGCAGGCAGACCGGCTGATTGCCGCACATCGGCGCATGCAGGGCGGCCGCGGCAGCGGGCTGGACATTGCCGCCAGCCTGCACGGCGGCAGCATGATCTATCGACTGGCGGATGATCGGCCGCAGATCACCGGCGTGGACTGGCCGGCATCGCTGCACTTTGCCTGCGCGTGGTCGGGGAAAAGTGCCTCGACCGCGGTATTCTTGCGCGATCTGGCAGCGTGGCGGCAGCACAATGGTGCGGATTACGCCGCGCTGATGCATGAACTTGGCGCATGCGCGAGCGCTGCGGCGCAAGCCATGGCAACGGGCGCGGTAGCGGACCTGCTGTCGGCACTGGCGGCCTACGGCGCGATATTGGGCCGACTGGGTACCGTCAGCGCGCTGGACATCGTCTGCGCCGAGCATCTGGCGCTGGCGCGGCTGGCGCATGACTGCGGCGTGGTCTACAAGACGTGTGGCGCCGGTGGTGGCGATCTGGGTATCGGCATCAGCGACGATCCGCGGCGCATTGCCGCTTTTCGCCAGCGCGTCGCGCACGCCGGCCTGCACACCCTCAACCTGCAGATCGATCCCTTCGGCCTGCGTGTGAATTGAACCAGCAAGAGGACGCTCCCCGTCATGGATTCAACCCATCAAGTTGCCACCGCGCAGGCGGGTCATCCCGCGCGCATGCCCGGCTTCTACAAACTGTCGGTTGCCGAGCGCGTGCAGCTGGTGCACGAACGCGGGCTGCTCTCGCGCGAGGACTACCGCGCATGGTTGAGTGGCGAGCACACGCTGAATGTGGCGCTGGCCGACAAGATGATCGAGAACGTCGTCGGCGTCATGGGCTTGCCGGTCGGACTGGGGCTCAACTTCCTCATCAATGGCAAGGATTACGTCGTGCCGTTGGTGGTGGAGGAGCCGTCCATCGTCGCCGCCTTGAGCTCGGCAGCCAAACTGGTGCGCAGCGCCGGCGGCTTCAGCACGCGCAGCACCAAGCCGATCCTGATCGGCCAGGTACAGGTGGTGGATGTCGCCAATTCCGGCAAGGCGCGCATCGCGCTGCTGCAGCGCAAGGACGAGATCATCAACCTGGCCAACAGCCTGCATCCACGCATGGTTGCCCGCGGTGGCGGCGCGCTGGACGTGGAGGTGATGGTGCACGTGGCGCCCGACGGCGGACGCGACATGGTGGTGCTGCACCTGTTGGTGGATACCTGTGATGCGATGGGCGCCAACCTGGTCAACTCCATGTGCGAAGGCGTGGCCGCGCTGGTGGAATCCATCACCGGCGGCCGCGTGTTCCTGCGCATCCTGTCCAACCTCACCGATCGCGCGCTGGTGTGGGCGCGCGCAGTGATCCCGACCGCGCTGCTGGCCACCGCCACGCGCGATGGCGCTGAAGTACGCGACGGCATCATCCTGGCCAACGACCTGGCCATCGTTGATCCGTACCGGGCTGCCACGCACAACAAGGGCGTGATGAACGGCGTCGATGCGGTGGCGCTGGCCACCGGTAACGACTGGCGCGCGCTGGAAGCGGCGGCGCACGCGTATGCCGCGCGCGGCAAGGGCTATACCGCGCTGACCAGCTGGAGCAAGGACGAGGAGGGCAATCTGGTCGGCAGCATCGAGATGCCGATGAAGGTCGGCACCGTCGGCGGCCCGCTGCAATCCAATCCGACGGTGGCGCTCAATCACCACCTGCTCAATGTGCACAGCGCCCGCGAGCTGGCCGAGGTGATGGGCGCGGTCGGCCTGGCGCAGAACTTCTCGGCACTGCGCGCGCTGGTCACCGACGGCATCCAGCACGGCCACATGAGCCTGCATGCACGCAGCGTGGCCATTGCCGCCGGCGCCACGGTGGACATCTTCGACGCCGTGGTACGGCGTCTGCAGGCCGAGGGCGAAATCAAGATCTGGCGTGCGCGCGAGATCATTGCCGAGCTGCGCACGCAGGCCGATCCGGGTTCCACGCGCCGCCGCCGCCAGGTCACCGAGGAATCCCTGAGCGCCGGCCATGGCAAGGTCATCCTGCTTGGCGAACACGCCGTGGTGTACGGCCGTCACGCCATTGCCGGGCCGGTGCCGCTGGCCATCCGCGCCCGTGTGGAGGATGCGACCGACGGCGTCACGCTGGCGATCCCGCGCTGGGGCATCGAGCAGCGCCTGCACAGCGACACGGCACGCCCCGGCTCATTCCAGCAGTCGCTGGAAATGTTGCTTGGCCGCCTGGGCATTGCCGATCGTTCGCTGCGCATCGAGGCGTTTCCCAGTGTGCCGCGTGCGATGGGGTTGGGCGGCTCGGCGGCGCTGGCGGTGGCGGTCATTCGCGCACTGGACAGCCACTGCCGATTGAACCTGGGCGACGAGGCGATCTGCGCGCTGGCGTTTGCCTGCGAAGAGATTGCGCATGGCACGCCGTCGGGCATCGACAACACGGTGGCGACGTATGGACGGCCGTTGCTGTATCGCCGCGGCGAACCACCGCTGGTACGCACGCTCAGCCTGGCCGCGCCGCTGCCGCTGGTCATCGGCATGAGCGGCGCGGAAAGCCTTACTGCGCGCATGGTGGCGCGCGTGCACAGCGCGTGGGAACACAATCGCGCGTTGTACGAACGCATCTTTGACGAAATCGACGCGCTGACCCTGCACGCGCTGAATGCGCTCGAAGCGCGCGACGTGGCGCAATTGGGTGAGCTGATGAATATCTGCCAGGGCCAGTTGAATGCCCTGCAAGTGTCATGTGCGCAGGTCGAGGAACTGGTGCAGCTGGCGCGCGACAACGGTGCGGTCGGCGCCAAGCTGACAGGCGGCGGCGGTGGCGGCTCGGTCATTGCATTGTGTCCGGATGGCGGCGCACAAGTGGTGCGGGCGATGCAGGCGGCGGGCTATCAAGCCATGGAGGTGGCCTTTGGCTGAGCACACGCCGGCACAGGCGACCATCGTCTCCTCCGAGGCCGAGCAGTTGATCCTGGTCGATGCGCACGACCAGATCACCGGCTACGACAGCAAGGCGGCCTGCCACGATGGGCAAGGCGTACGGCATCGCGCGTTCTCGTTGTTCGTGTTCAATCGCGCAGGCGAGGTGCTGCTGCAACAGCGCAGCGCCGGCAAGCGCCTGTGGCCGGGTTACTGGGCCAACAGCTGCTGCAGCCATCCGCGCCGTGGCGAGACCCTGGACGAGGCCACGCAGCGCCGCTTGCAGCAGGAGCTGGGCATGGCCTGCGAACTGCGTTACCTCTTCAAGTTTGAGTACCACGCCAACTACCGTGACCTGGGCTCGGAGCATGAGCTGTGCTCGGTCTATGTTGGCCGCAGCGACGCGCCGGTATGCGCCAACGCCAGCGAAGTGGCGGCGTGGCGCTTTGTCAGCTGCGCGGCGCTGGATGCGGAAATCCGCGATGCACCCGAGCGCTTCACGCCGTGGCTCAAGCTGGAATGGCAGCGCCTGCGCAACGATTTCAACGCGGACTTGCCGCCGCCGCTGGATTGATCGCGCGTGCGTCAAAAATCGTTCGTACTGGGCGTAGGCCCCGCCAGGTCGGGGTCGAAGTGCAACGAAATCCCGTTCGTACTGAGCGCAGGCCCGCCAGGGCCGGAGTCGAAGTGCGGGGCCCACGAGCGCTTCGACTTCGCTTGCCGACGCAAGCTACGCTCAGCGCGAACGAAGCCTTTTGGCGCCGTTGCAAGCAGCTTCTGGCTATCGCGATTAAAATCGGCGGTTTGTGCTTTGGGGAACACACCTCATGGATTTCAGTTTCAGCGAAGAGCAGTTGTCGATCCAGTCCATCGCGCGTGACTTTGCGCAGCGGCGCATCTCGCCGGTGGCCGCCAAGTTCGATGCGGAGGCGCAGTTTCCGCTGGAGAACATCCGCGAGATGGGCAAGCTCGGCCTGATGAGCATCGAGGTGCCCGAAGCCTACGGCGGCGCCGGCATGGACCCGGTTGCCTATGTGCTGGCGATGATCGAGATTGCTTCTGCCGATGCGGCGACGTCGACCATCATGTCGGTCAACAACTCGCTGTTTTGCAATGCCATCCTGAAGCACGGCACGGAAGAGCAGAAGCAGACCTACGTGCGCGCCATTGCTACCGGCGAGGCCATTGGCGCCTATGCGCTGACCGAGGCGCAGTCGGGCTCCGACGCGTCGGCAATGCACACGCGTGCCACGCAGAATGCCGCTGGCGACTGGGTGATCAATGGCAAGAAAAGCTGGATCACTTCCGGCCCGGTGGCGCGCTACCTGATCCTGTTTGCGTTGACCACGCCGGGCATCGGTGCCAAGGGGATTTCGGCTTTCATCATCGACACCCAGGTTGCCGGTTTTCATGCCGGCAAGACGGAGCCCAAGCTGGGCATCCGTGCCTCGGCCACCTGTGAAATCGAGTTCACCGACTACGTGTGCCCGAAGCAGAACCTGCTGGGCGAGCCGGGGCGCGGCTTTGCCATGGCCATGGGCGTACTCGACGCCGGGCGCATCGGCATTGCCTCGCAGTCGGTCGGCATCGCCCGCGCCGCGTACGAGGCGTCGCTGGCGTGGGTGCGCGAGCGCAAGGCGTTTGGCCGTCCGATCGGCAGCTTCCAGATGACCCAGGCCAAGATTGCCGACATGAAGTGCAAGCTCGACGCCGCCTGGTTGCTGACGTTGCGCGCGGCATGGGCCAAGGGCGAGGCGGAGAAAACCGGCGGCCGCTTTGGCACCGAGGCAGCGGTGGCCAAGTTGGTGGCATCCGAAGCCGCGATGTGGATCGCGCACCAGGCCGTGCAGATTCATGGCGGTATGGGCTACTCGCGCGAGATGCCGCTGGAACGCTACTTCCGCGATGCCAAGATCACCGAGATCTACGAAGGCACCAGCGAAATCCAGCGCATGGTCATTGCCCGCGCCGAGACCGGGTTGCGCTAGAAACCTATCGACGTCGCGCAAGAGCACGCCGATGGGATGTCATCCGTTGGGCAGGGAAGCTGGCTGGTTGGGTGAGCGTGAAGGGCATCGCCCGCCAGTGGGCTCCTACCGACGCATCATGGCCGGGCGGGGCGGTTGCAAAGTTTGTGATCTCGTAGCGGATACCGAATCGGCACGTCGCTGTGGGACCACCCGCACCATTGCCAGCCGCGGCTAGACCACCGCGCCATTGCCAACCCTCTGGTAGGAGCCCGCTGGCGGGCGATGCCTTTGTCACCGCCTGTGCTGGCCGGTTGGGTGAGCGTGAAGGGTATCGCCCGCGAGCGGGCTCCTACCGGCGCGTCGTGGCCGGTCGCATAACGAAAGGCCCCACCTTGCGGCGGGGCCTTTCGTTATGCGCTTGCGGTGTTGTCCAGCCGCCGGCTCATTTGCCCCGGCGCGGATCGGAGTCAAACGTGGGCGGGCCATCCAGCGCCGGCTCGGTGGGCACGTTGCCATCGAGTTTGTCGCCCAACACGCGGCGCACGACGATGTAGAACACCGGGATCAGCAGCACGCCGAGGAAGGTGGCAAACAGCATGCCGCCGATCACGCCGGTACCGATGGCGTGACGCGCGTTGGCGCCGGCACCGCTGGAGAAAAACAGCGGGGATACGCCAAGGATGAAGGCCAGCGAGGTCATCAGGATCGGGCGCAACCGCAGCCGGGCCGCATCCACGGTGGCTTCGCGCAACGTGCGTCCGGCCAGCTGCTCGGAGACGGCAAATTCCACGATCAGGATGGCGTTCTTTGCGGCCAGGCCGATGACGGTGATGAGTCCGATCTTGAAGTAGATGTCGTTGGGCAGACCGCGCAGCAGCGTGAACACCACCACGCCCAGCATGGCCAGCGGCACCACCAGCAACACCGACACCGGGATGGACCAGCTCTCGTACAGCGCCGCCAGTGCCAGGAACACGATCAGGATCGACAACACCATCAGCAGCGTGGCGGCGTTGCCGGACAGCACTTCCTGATACGACTGCCCGGTCCAGTCAAAGCCGAAGCCCTGGGGCAGGTCGTTGTTGACGATGTTCTGCATCAGGTTCATCGCCTCGCCCGAGGCGTGGCCAGGCGCTGGCGAACCGACGATTTCCACTGCCGAATAGCCGTTGTAGCGGGTGAGGGAAGGTGAAGACACGGTCCACTCCGTGCGTACCAGATTGGACAGCGGGATCATCTGCGGCGCATTGCCTGTCGCCGCCGTGCCCTGCACTGGCGTGAAGATATGCTCCAGTGCATCCGGCCCCATGCGATAAGGCGCATCGGCCTGCATCACCACGCGCTTGACGCGGCCGCCGTAGGTGAAATCGTTGACATACACCGGCGCCAGCATCAGGCCGATGGCGTTGTAGATGTCACCGACCGACAGGCCCATGGCCTGCGCCTGGGTGCGATCCACCGACAGATGCAGCTGCGGCGAATCCTCCAGCGAGTTGGGACGCACGCCGACCAGCTTCGGGTCTTGCCCGGCCTTGGCCAGCAGCGTGTTGCGGGCTTCGGTCAGTGCCTCGCGGCCGGCACCGGCACGATCCTGCAGGTACATGTCGAAGCCGCCAAACTGGCCCAGGCCCTGCACGGTGGGGATGTTGGCGAAGAAGATTCGCGCGTCGTGGATTTGCGCCATGGCGCCGTTGGCGCGCTGGATGAATTGGGTGATGCCGACGTCGCGCTCGCTCCAATCCTTGAGCTTGATGAAGGCCATGCCGGCGTTTTCACCGTTGCCGATGAAGCTGAAGCCGGTGATCTGCATCACGCCATCGACGGCCGCGTCCTTGTCCAGAATGTTGCGCATCTGCGTCATGACCGCGCTGGTGCGCTGCTTGCTGGCGCCGGGCGGCAGCTGGATCACGGCCAGTGCGTAGCCTTGGTCTTCCTCTGGCAGGAAGCTGCCGGGCAGGCGGGTAAAGAGGAAACCAGCCAACACCGTTACCAGCAGGAACGCGATCATCCAGCGCGGCGCATGCGTCACCGCGCTGCCGATGTGGCGCGTATAGGTGTGCGTGGACCAGCTGAACAACTCGTTGAACTTGCGGTAGACGATGTTCTTTTTCTTGCCGTGTTCGGGCTTGAGGAAGGTTGCGCACAGTGCCGGGGTGAACGACAGGGCAAGGAATGCGGAGAAGCCCATCGACACCGCGATGGTCAGCGCAAACTGCTTGTAGATGACGCCGGTGGCGCCAGGCTGCAGGGCCGAGGGCACGAACACGGCGGCCAGCACCACGGTGATGGCGATCACCGCGCTGGTGATCTGGCCCATGCCCTTGCGCGTGGCATCCCTGGGCGAGAGGCCTTCCTCGGTCATGATGCGTTCGACGTTTTCGATCACCACGATGGCATCGTCGACCACGATGCCGATAGCCAGCACCATGCCGAACAGCGTCAGCTGGTTGATGGTGAAACCCAGCACCAGCATGCCCAGGAAGGTGCCCAGCAGCGCCACCGGGATCACCAGCGTAGGGATGATGGTGGCGCGGATGTTCTGCAGGAACAGCAGCATCACCAGGAACACCAGGATGATGGCCTCGATCAGCGTGTGCACCACCTCGTTGATGGAGATGGTGACGAAGGTGGTGCTGTCGTACGGGACAAACCAGCTCACGCCCTGCGGAAAGCTTGTCGCCAGCTCATCCATTTTCGAGCGCACGGCCGTGGCTACATCCAGCGCATTGGCGCCGGGCAGCAGCTGGATGGCGAAGGCACCGATCGGCTTGCCGTCAAACTGGGTATCGAAGCCGTAGCCATTGGGGCCGAAGCTGATGCGCGCGACGTCACCCAGGGTCACCGTGGTGCCGTCGGAATTGGCGCGCAGGATGATCGAGGCGAATTCCTCGGGCGAGGTGAAGCGGCCCTCGGCCGTCACGTCGGCCGTAAAGCCCTGGCCCGGTATGGCAGGGTCGGCGCCCATGGATCCGGCGGCAAACTGCACGTTCTGGGCACGGATGGCATCCAGTACCTGGCTGGCAGACAGGCCGTAGCCGTGCAGTTTGTCCGGATTGAGCCAGATGCGCATGGCGTATTCGGAGCCGAACTGCTGCGTGCTGCCGACGCCGGGCACGCGTGAAATCTGATCGAGCACGCGCGCGCCGACAATGTCGTTCAAGCGGTTGCGGTCGACGCTCGGGGTGTCGGACTTGAGCGCCACCACCATCAGGAAGCCGGCGTTGGCCTTGGCCACGACCACGCCCTGTTGGGTCACGTCTGACGGCAGGCGCGGCGTGGCCAGCGCGACCTTGTTCTGCACCTGTACCTGGGCAATGTCGGGATCGGTGCCGGTCTCGAACGTCAACGTGATGTTGGTCCGGCCGTTGGCGCTGGACGACGAGCTGAAGTACAGCAGGTGGTCGATGCCGGTCAGCTGCTGCTCGATGACCTGGGTGACGGCCTTTTCCGTCGTTGCCGCGCTGGCACCCGGATAGGTGGCGTGCACGGTCACCGAGGGCGGTGCGATGTTGGGATACGACTCCACGCCCAGGTTGAGGATGGCCAATACGCCACCCAGCGAAATCAGGATGGCGACCACCCAAGCGAAAATCGGGCGGTCAATGAAGAAACTCGGCATGCCCGGCTCCTCTTACTTGCTGCTGCGGGCGGAGGCGGCCGGCGCCGGTACGGCGGCCGGTGCGTGCCATGGCGTGGCCTTGACGGCGGCGCCTGGCTTGACGTTTTGCACGCCCGAGACCACCAGCGTGTCGCCTGCCTGCAGGCCGCCGGTGACGATCCAGTCGCCGCCGTGCATGTTGGCAATGGCGACGTCCCTGCGCTGTGCCTTGCCTTCGCCGTCGACGGTCATCACGTAGGCGCCGACGGTGTCGCGCAGCAACGCCTGCTGCGGTACGGCAAAGACCTTGTTGCGCATGCCGAGCGTGGCCGTCAGCGTCACGTAGGTGCCTGGCAGCAGCCGGTGTTGCGGATTGGGCAGCGTGGCGCGCAGGTCGACGGCGCCGGTGTCGGGATTGACAGTGGAGTCGGAGAAATCCAGCACGCCCGGCTCGGCATACGCACTGCCATCGGGCAGGGTGACGCGCACCATGGCCTGGTCAGGCTTGGCCAGCGTGAGGTTGCCGGCACGCTGCGCCTGGCGCATCTGTTCCATCTGCTCCACGCTCATGGTGAAGTTGACGTACAGCGGGTCGACCTGCTCCACCGTGGTCAGCAGGGTGGCTTCGCCGCTGCCGACCAGCGCGCCCTCGGTCACCTGCTGCTTGCCGGCGCGGCCGGCGATGGGCGCGGTGACATCGGCGTAGCCCAGGTTGATGCGGGCCGATTCGACGTTGGCGCTGGCGGCCTGCACGGCTGCGGCGGCGCTGCGTTCAGCGGCCAGGGCGTTGTCCAGGTCAACCTGCGAGATGAACCCCTTGGGGGCCAGCTCGCGGGCACGCTTGGCAAAGGTCTTGGCGTTGGTATACGACGCCTGTGCCTGGGCCAGCACGCCGCGATTGGCACCAAGCGCGGCCTTGAGCGGCGCCGGGTCGATCTGGAACAGCAGCTGGCCCTTGGTGACGTCGGTGCCTTCACGGTAGGCCCGCTTGAGCAGCACGCCGGGTACGCGGGCGCGCACGTCGGCACTGCGCCAGGCGGCGAGACGACCGACCAATTCCTGCGTCAGCGGCACGTTCTGTGCGTTGAGCTTGATGACACCCACTTCCGGTGCGGGCATCTGGGTGGGCGCCTGCGATTGGCTCTGACCGCAGGCGGCAAGTGCCAACGCAGCGGAAAACAGCACCGAGGCACGCAATGACGAGGGGCTCATGGAAACTCCAACAGCGATGATGGGGTCGTCCAGACGGTGTCGCGTGTGCTTGATCGGCAGCACCAAGGCGGCGATCGGCGATGTGGCGCCGATCGGAACAGGGTTCTTGGTGCCGCCAAAGATACAGGCACAGCCAGCGCGGGGACGAGACTATACCGACCAGTTTACAATTTAATCGGGGACGGAGGCCAGCGTTTCGTGCATGGGATACGCGAATGCTGGCATGCGACGCGCGCGCGCGCATGGGCCAGATGTCAGGTGGTGCGCCGCTACACGCCGCCGTCACGGCGCGATTTGGCAGGCGCGCGTGGCGCTTGTGCCGGCATCCGCCACGAGGCGGTGCAATGGCCCGCAGCGGGCGCGCTGCAACGGCTCGCGGCTGGCAACACCGGGGCACGCAGCGTATCCTTGAAGGAATTTCAAGCGGTTTCCTCCTTGTTGTTTCCCTCGATCAGTGGATGCCATGAACCCCACCTCTGCAACGCACGTTCAACCTCTTTCTTCCGCGGTCGCCGACGAGCTGAAAAAGCTCGGCCTGTCGCCGCAGCGCTTGGCCGAGGCCCAGGCTTTTGGTCGCGTCTTTTTCGCGCGGGTGACGGGAGGTGACGAGGCGTTGCACACGCCGGCGCAATGGGCGGTGATCCTCTCGGGCATGCTGGAATTCATGCGCCAGCGTGCAGGCGGGCAGGCGCTGGTGCGCGTGCTCAACCCCAGCGAGGCCAATGGCGGCCGCAGCCTGCTGCAAATCGTCACCGACGACATGCCGTTCCTGGTCGACACGGTAAGCATGGTCGTTGCCGACCATCTGCGCATCCACGCCGTGATCCATCCGGTGCTGCAAGTCGCACGCGATGCCGGTGGTGCGTTGACGGCGCTGGCGGCCGAAGGCGAGGGCGCTGCGACCGCGGCGCTGGAATCGATCATGCATTTCGAGATCGATCGCGTGGCCGAAGTCGAGGTGGACAACCTCAAGGCCGCCGTCGAGGCCGCGCTCGAGAACGTGCGCAGTGCGGTGCGCGACTGGGCGGCCATGCGCGACAAGGCGCTGGCCATCGCCGACGAGCTGCCGCAGCGCAAGCTGCCGCTTGAAGGCGTGGCGGTGTCCGAGGCCAGTGAGTTCCTGCGCTGGCTCACCAAGGACAACTTCACCTTCCTCGGCTTTCGCGAGTACGAGGTTGGCCAGGCTGACGGCAAGCGCGTGTTGCGCGCGGTCGCCTCTTCAGGCCTGGGCATCCTGCACAGCAACGACCGCGACATGGCGCCGCGCTCGCTGCAATCGCTGGTGGCAACCGACCTGCCGCAGTCCGGCGCGACCGATGCCATCATCCTGACCAAGACCAATGCGCGTTCCAGCGTGCATCGCGCCGGCTACATGGATTACATCGGCGTGCTCAAGTTTGATGCCGCCGGCAAGCCGGTGGGCGAGCAGCGCTTCCTCGGCATGTTCTCTTCCAACGCCGAGATGGCGCGCCCGCAGGACGTGCCGCTGGTGCGCCACAAGGTGATGGCGGTGCTGGCGCGGTCCGGACTCAAGCCGGGTTCGTACTCCGGCAAGGCCTTGCGCCACGTGATGGAAACCTTGCCGCGCGAGGAGCTGTTCCAGGCCAGCGAGGACGAGCTCTACGCCATGGCCATGGGCGTGCTCGAGCTGCGCCAGCGCGCGCGGGCGCAGTTGTTCGTGCGCCGCGACCGCTACGGGCGGTTTTTCAGCTGCATGGTGTTCGTGCCGCGCGACCGCTTCAACACGTCGGTGCGCGAGCGCATCGAAGGTTTGCTGGGCAGCGCGTTGCGCGCCGAGCACATCGACTCCTCGGTGCGCATGGGCGAGGCTGCGTTGGCGCGGGTGACGGTGGTCATCCGGCCAAAGATCGGCGATCAGCCGACGGTCGACCTGGCGACGCTGGAGCACGGCGTGGACGTCATCGTGCGTGCCTGGCACGACGATGTACGCGACGAGCTGGTGCGCCTGCATGGCGAACAGGCCGGCGTGCAGCTGGCCAATGACTATGCCCGCAAGCTGCCGGCCGGTTATGTGGCCGACGTCAGCGCGACGGTGGCGGCGCGCGATATTCACGAGCTGTCGCAGCTGCGCGGCGACGATGCGCTGCGCATGTCGTTCTATCACCCGGCCGACGAGCCGCAGACCCTGCGTTTCAAGGTGTACCGCAGCGGCAGCGACATTGCCTTGTCCGAGGTGTTGCCGCAGCTGGAAAACCTCGGCCTGCGCGTGTTGACCGAGCACGTCTACCAGATCGACGACGCCGCCGCGCCGCTGTTCATCCAGGATTTTGAAGTGCAGCCAGTGGCGCCGATGGCGTTCACGGTGGAGCAGGTCGGCGCGCTGTTCGAGGATGCCTTCGAGCACATCTGGCGCGGTGCGGCCGAGAACGACGGCTTCAATCGCCTGGTGCTGTCGGCCAAGCTGGGTTGGCGCCAGGTGGCGGTGTTGCGCGGTTATTGCAAGTACATGCTGCAGACCGGCGTGGCGTTTTCGCAGGCCTACATGGAAAGCACGCTCAACCATTACCCCGGCATTGCCGGCGTGCTGGTGGAGCTGTTCCTGGCCAAGTTCGACCCGCAGCGCGAAAGCCGCCCGGCGGCGGAAGTGTCGGCCGCAGCCGAGTTGTTTGCAGCGGAGATGCACGCGCTGATCCCGGCCAAGGTCCAGGCCGCGCAACCGTCGATGGTGGACGACCTGGCCGGCGTGCTGTCCAAGCCGCGTGCCGAGCAGATCGACGCGCTGGAGCGGGCCATCGGCACGCTGCTGGAGAACGTCGCCAGCCTCGATGAGGACCGCATCCTGCGCCGCTTCGTGGCCATGATCGGCGCCACCCTGCGCACCAGTTTCTTCCAGCTGTGGGACGGCGCGCCGCGCGAGTACATCAGCTACAAGCTGGATTCGCACAAGGTGCCGGATATGCCCAAGCCGGTGCCGTTCCGCGAGATCTGGGTCTGCGCGCCGCGGGTGGAAGGCATCCACCTGCGCTTTGGTCCGGTGGCGCGCGGTGGCCTGCGCTGGTCGGATCGGCGCGAGGATTTCCGCACCGAGGTGCTGGGCCTGGTCAAGGCGCAGATGGTCAAGAACACGGTCATCGTGCCGGTCGGTTCCAAGGGCGGGTTCTTCGTCAAGAAGTCGCCGGCCGGCGACCGTGACGCCGTGCAGGCCGAGGGCATCGCCTGCTACAAGATGCTCAACAACGGCATGCTGGACCTGACCGACAACCTGGTCGACGGCAAGGTCGTGCATCCGCATGACGTGGTGCGCCACGACGATGACGATCCTTACCTGGTCGTTGCCGCTGACAAGGGCACGGCCAAGTTCTCCGACATCGCCAACGGCATTTCCATCGGCCACGACTACTGGCTGGGCGACGCCTATGCCTCCGGCGGCTCGCATGGCTACGACCACAAGGGCATGGGCATCACCGCGCGCGGCGCGTGGGAATCGGCCAAGCGCCACTTCCGGGCGCTGGGCCACGATTGCCAGGCCGAGGACTTCACCTGCGTGGGCATCGGCGACATGTCCGGCGACGTGTTTGGCAACGGCATGCTGCGTTCCGAGCACACCTGCTTGCTGGCGGCGTTCGACCATCGGCACGTGTTCCTTGACCCGACGCCGGATCCGGCGCGTTCGTTTGCCGAGCGCCAGCGCCTGTTCAAGGTGCCGCGTTCGAGCTGGGACGACTACGACAAATCGCTGATCTCGGCCGGCGGCGGCGTCTATTCGCGCAGCCTGAAGTCCATTCCCATTTCGCCGGAAGTGCGCAAGGCGTTGGGCCTGGCCGACGACGTCGAGCACCTGACGCCCAACGAGCTGATGAGCGCCGTGCTCAAGGCGCCGGTGGACATGATCTTCAACGGCGGCATCGGCACCTACATCAAGGCCAGCACGGAAACCCACGCCGATGCCAGCGACCGTGCCAACAACGGTTTGCGCATCGACGGTGCCGACGTGCGCGCCAAGATCATCTGCGAAGGCGGCAACCTTGGCATGACGCAGAAGGGTCGCATCGAGGCGGCGCAGAAGGGCGTGATCCTCAACACCGACTTCATCGACAACTCCGCCGGCGTGGACACGTCCGACCATGAGGTCAACATCAAGATCTTGTTGAACGACGCCGTCGCCCGCAAGGAAATCACCGTCGACGAGCGCAACACGCAGCTGGCGTCGATGACCGAGGAAGTGGGCGATCTGGTGCTGCGCGACAACTACCGGCAGAACCAGGCCATCACCTTGATGGAGCGCCAGACGGTGGCGCGGCTGGGCTCGATGGCGCACTTCATCCGCACGCTGGAAGCCGAGGGTTCGCTGGATCGCCAGGTGGCAAACCTGCCCAGTGACGCCGAGCTGCTTGACCGCAAGAGCCACGGCCTGGGCCTGACCCGGCCGGAGCTGGCCATCCTGCTGTCGTACGACAAGATTCGCCTGTTCCAGCAGTTGCTCGACTCGGACGTGCCGGAAGATCCGTACCTGTCCAAGGAGCTGATGCGCTACTTCCCGCTGCCGTTGCACGAGAAGTACGCAGCCAACATGCAGCGCCATCGCCTGAAGCGCGAAATCATCGCCACCATGGTGACCAACTCCACCATCAACCGCATGGGCGCCACGTTCATGATGCGCATGCAGGAAGATACCGGACAAGGCCCGGCGGCCATTGCCAAGGCGTACACCGCAGCGCGCGAGATCATCGATGCGCGTGAGCTGTGGGATCAGCTGGAAGCGCTGGACAACAAGGTGGCCGAAGACACGCAGATGGATGCCGTGCGCCAGATCTGGTCACTGCTGCGCCACCTGACGCGCTGGTTGCTCAACCGTCCGACCGGCTCGCTGGACATCGCCGCCAACGTCGAGCGCTACCGCACCGGGGTTTCCGCCTTGCGTGTCGCCCTGCCGGAGGTCTTGACTGCAGCCGGCAAGGCCGATTTCGCTGGCAACAAGGCGAAATGGGAAAGCCTGGGCGTGCCCGCGGAGCTGGCGCTCAAGTTGGCGCGGATGCCGGTGTTGCGCGCATCGCTGGACATGGTTGACGTGGCGCAGCAGTCCACGCAGCCCATCGAACAGGTCGCGGCCGTCTTCTGCGAGCTGGGCGAGGCGATGGACCTGGAATGGCTGCGCAACCAGATCGAGGCCCTGCCGGTGGAGGATCGCTGGCATGCACAGGCCCGTGGTTCGCTGCTGGACGAGCTCAATCACCAGCATCGGGCACTGTCCTCGCAGGTGTTGCAGCTGGCCGGCACGCGCAAGGATGTCTCGCCGGTACAGGCTTGGTTGCAGCGTGACGATGCCACGTTGCAATACACGCGCAGCATGCTGGCCGAGATCCTCACGCAAAGTGCCGACTATCCGATTGCCTCGGTGGCGGTGCGTCGCCTGGCCCAGCTGGCGCAGGTGCCGGTAGCTTGACGATCCACACACACCGGGCGCGGTCCATCGCGTCCGGTGCGTGTCCAGGCTTCAACCGCGACCCACTCGCCGACACGGGAGTGGGTCGCGCGTTTTCCGGCCCGGCAGCGGTGCGGCTGCTCACGGCCACCGTGGCCGCTGCGCTAAGCTCACCGCTTCCGTTGAGGGGCCGTCTGCATGCGCTTTGCCTTTGTCGCCAGTGATACCGACGTGGCCCAGGTGGCGCGACGCGAGCTGGTCGCGCGCTATGGCGACACGCCGCTGGCCAAAGCCGAGGTCATCATCGCCCTGGGCGGCGACGGCTTCATGCTGCGCACCTTGCACGCATACCGCGCGCTGGCTGCGCCGGTGTATGGCATGAAGCTCGGGCGGGTCGGCTTTCTGATGAACAAACATCGCCTGGACGATTTGCCGGCGCGAATTGAACACGCGCATGTCGCCGAACTGCATCCGCTGGAAATGCGCGTGGTGGACACCGCCGGCCATAGCCAGAGTGCCCTCGCGTTCAATGAGGTGTCGCTGCTGCGACAAAGCAACCAGGCGGCGCATCTGGAGGTCAAGCTCAATGCCGAGGTCAAGCTGCCGACGCTGGTATGCGACGGCATCCTCGTCTCGACACCGGCTGGTTCCACCGCCTACAACCTGTCGGCACATGGACCGATCCTGCCGCTGGATGCCAACGTGCTGGCGTTGACGCCGATCAGTCCGTTTCGCCCGCGCCGCTGGCGTGGTGCCATCCTGCCGCACCGCACGCGCGTGTGCTTGCGCGTGCTGGATGCGGAGAAGCGTCCGGTAAGCGCCACCGCCGATTTTCTCGAAGTGCGCGATGTGCGCAGCGTGGAAATCAGCCAGACCGAAGGCGCCGGCCTGCGATTGCTGTTTGATCCGGAACACAACCTCGAACAGCGCATCCTCGACGAGCAGTTTGCCGCCGATTGAGCGCGCTGCATTTGGTGGCAGGGAACTGCCCAGTGACGCACACGGACGCGTCAACCGGTGTCCGGCGACATGCCGGAACTTGGGCTGCGACGTTGGCAGGTGTTTCCACCCGGCAATGACGCCGGCGATTTACGGTGCGCCATGCGTTGGATGTGCGCGCTCTTTGCCATCGTCGGGGACGGCCTGCGGTGCGTCGATGGCCTTGGCCGGGGCGTCGTCCATCAGAGGCAGTGCGCCGGGGCTGTCCAGGTCGTCAAACTGCTGGTGGTTCACTGCCCAGAAGAACAACGCCACGGCGATCACGATCACCAGCAAGGTGACCGGGATGAGGACCAGCAGGATGTTCATGCTGCGCGCTCCGTCGTGGCCGGCCGGGTGTCACGCCCCACGCGCAGCGTGTTGAGCACCACCAGCAGCGAGCTCAGCGACATGCCGATGGCGGCCAGCCACGGCGTGATGAAACCGAATGCGGCAAACGGCACGATGCACAGGTTGTAGGCCAACGCCCAGCGCCGGCTCTGCGCGCCGATGACCAGGCTTTGGCGGGCGACGGTGCGGGCGTGGCTCAGGCCGTCCAGACGGCCATTTGCCAGCAGAAGGTCGGCGTGTGCCTTGGCCAGCGCCGTACCGCTGGCCAGGGCGACGGAGACATCCGCGCCCGCCAGCAGCGCGGCATCGTTGCTGCCGTCACCGACGGCCAGCGTGATGGCGCCGGCGGTCTTGTCTGCGCGCAACAGTCCCAGCTTGTCCGCCGGGGTCTGGCCGGCGTGCCAGGTGGCGATACCCAGTTGCGCGGCAATCGTGGCGACGCGTGGCGCGCTGTCGCCGCTGGCAATGGCGCAGTTCACGCCCGTGGTGACCAGGTTGCGCACGGCTTGCGCGGCGTCGGTGCGCAGCTGTTCGTCGACGTGGAAGCTGGCGATGATGCCGGCGGCGTCAGCCAGCACCAGATCGCCCGACGCCGCGCCTGTTTGCCGATCGAGAGCGAAGGCAGCACTTCCCAGCCGCAGCTCGTGGCCGGCGATGATGCCGGTGATGCCGCCGCCGGCGATGGTCCGGGCGGCATCGACCGGTGGCGTGGCGCTGTCATCTGGCCGCGCCGCAGTGACGGCCTGGGCCAGGGGATGGGTACTGGTTTGCGCCAGCGCCGCCGCCCATGACCAGACCTGGGCGGCATCGACGGCGCGGTGCAGTTGCAGGCCATTGGCGTGAATGGCTGGCGTGGTCAGCGTGCCGGTCTTGTCGAACCAGGCGTGATTGATCTGCGCCAGTGCCGGCAGGGCGGCGGCATTGGCGACCAGCACGCCACGCCGGGCCAGCGCTCCCATGGCGCGTGTGAGCACGGCGGGCGTGGTCAAGGCGAACGCGCATGGGCAAGCCACCACCAGCACAGCCACGGCGGCGGCAAAGGCACGCGTCGGATCCACCAGCAGCCAGCCGGCGGCGGTGGCCAGGGTAAGCACCAGGATGCGCCAGACGAAACGCGACACTTCGCGCGGCGTGTCGGCGGCGATGGCGTCCCGTGACTGGCGCACCTGGGCGGCCAGCTCGCCCAATCGCGCGCTGGTGGTGTCGGCGCCGGCGTGCCGTACGCACACGATGACCGGGCCGTCGCGCAGCACGCTGCCGGCCAGCACGGTGTCGCCCGCGTGGCGCCACGCGGGTCGTGATTCACCGGTGAGCAGGGCTTCGTCAACGTGGGCGTCGGCGCTTTCCAGGATGCCGTCGGCCGGGATGATCTCGCCTGCGGCGACGTGCACGCGGTCACCGCCCAAGAGCTCGATGGCGGCAACGGTGGTGTGCTGTCCACTGGCATCCAGACGTTGCGCCAACAACGGGGTGGCGTCGGCGACGGCATCGCCCAGCGCGTCGCTGTGCTGGCCCGAACGCAGCTCCACGTAGCGCCCGACCAGCAGCAGGAAGACAAACATGCCGACCGAATCGAAATAGATTTCACCTTGCCCGCGCAGCGTGGCCCAGGTGCTGGCGGCAAATACCAGGCTCACGGCCAGTGCCACCAGGCCGTTGATACCGGCGTGGCGGCGGCGCAGCTCGTCACGTGCGGCGCGAAAGAACGGCCACGCCGAATAAAACACGATGGGAACGGTGGTGATGAGGCTTAGCCAGCGAAACAGGTTGCGCGTGGTGAAGTCGACGAAGTCCACCGCGCCGACATACATCACCAGCGCATAGGACATCACTTGCATGGCGCACATGCCGGCCACCAGCAGACGCTTGAGCGCCGCGTGTGCGGCCTGCGTGCGGCGGTCATGGATGGCGTCGTGCCGCAGCGGCTGTGCCGGGCACTGGCCGGCGGCAAACGCCTCCAGCAAGCGCGGCAGCGGGGTCAGGTGCGCGTCCCACACCACGCGGGCGCGGCGCGCCGGGCGGTCGATGGACAAGCGCCGCACGCCGGGCAGAGCGGTGATGATCTGTTCCAGCTCCAGCGTGTGCCGGGCGCCGCGCAGCGGGGCCAGATGCAGCGCGATTTCGCTGTAGCCGTCGCGGTGACGGCGCAGGACCTGGGCGGCCAGCTGCGGCTGCGCCCAAATCGCCAAGGTATTCATGGCGGCGATGCAGTGGGCTGTGGCGCGGCACTGTGCGCGGTGGCCGGCACACCGAACACCGCGTGCCGGCCCGTGTCCACCGGGGCGTCGGCGTGGCGCAGGCCGACGGTGATGATCCAGATGCAGCCAGCCATGGAGGCGGCAAACACCAGTACGCCCAGCCACACCACGCCTTGGCGATGCCACGGCGTGGCGCGTGTCGTGTCGATGGCGTCAACGCGCCGGTGCATTGCCGTGGTGTGCCAGATGGTAGACATAGGCGGCAAGCACGCGCATGTCATCGTCACTCAGGCGCGGCTGCCATGACGGCATGTGGCCTTGGCGGCCTTCGCCGATGGTGCGTTCAATGTCGGCCACGCTGCCGCCATACAGCCAGGTGCGGTCGGTCAGGTTGGGCGCGCCCATGGCCGGGTTGCCCTTGCCATCGGCGCCGTGGCAGGCCGCGCAGGTGCTGAACAACGGCGCGCCGGCAGCGGCCTTGGCGGCGTCATGTGGCGCTCCGGACAGGCTGAGCACGTACTGCGCAAGGTTCTTCACGTTGTCCTCGCCCAGGCTGGCCCATGGCGGCATTACGCCGTTGCGGCCATCGCGGATGCTGGTCAGGATGGCCTCGCCACTGCCGCCGTAAAGCCAGTCGGCATCCGTCAGGTTGGGCGCGCCCAGGGCCTCGTTGCCGGTGCCGTGGCGGCCGTGGCAGGCGGCGCAGTTGTCGATGAACAGTCGTCCTCCGAGCTGCACCGCTGCCGGGTCGAGCGCAAGCTGCTCGGGCGTGTAGCGGCGGAAGCGTTCCTGCAGGTCGTTGAGCGTCGCGTTGTTTTGCGCCACGTCACGTGCCAGCTCACCGTGCGAGGTCCAGCCCAGCGCGCCGGGATGGCGGCCGTAGCCGGGAAACAGGATGAGGTAGGTCCACGCCGAGACGAACATGCACGCGGAAAACCACACCCACCAGCGCGGCAGCCGGTGCAGGCCTTCGCGCACCGCGCCGTGCGCCCAGACGTGGCCGCTGGTGCCGTCCGGCGCCATCGGGATCTTGGCCCGCGGCGCCCACAGGAACAGCAGGAAGGTGATGCTCATGTTGAGCGACACCAGAAACATGACCCACAGCGACCATCCGCTAGTCATGGTGCTTATCCTCGTGCGTGGTGTGACCGGCAGCGGTTCGGGCTGCTGCCGCGGGGCGCGCATCTTCCGGCGCGGTATCGGGGATAGGGGCGGCCGAGCCGGCGGGCGGGTCTTCCATCGGCAGCTCGGACATGCGCTTGAACACCTTGCGGTGGCGCTTGCCCCAGGCCCAGATCCAGATGCCGATGAAGGTGGCCATCGACAGCACGGTGACCACGCCGATCAGGTTGCCCCAGGCCTCACTGCTCCAGGCTTCCGGGCTCATGGCGCGCGGCCGGCAGCGGCTGGGGTGCTGGCGGTCGGCTCGTTGCGAATGCCCAGGCCTTGCAGGTAGGCGACCAGGGCGTCGATCTCGGTCTTGCCTTCCAGTGCCGCCGGCGCGCCGGCAATGTCGGCGTCGGTATACGGGTCACCCAGTTTGCGCAGCGTGCGCATGCGTGCCTGGATGTCGGCGGCGTCGATCTTGGCGTTGGCCAGCCATGGATAGTTGGGCATGTTGGACTCGGGCACCAGCTTTCGCGGGCTGAGCAGATGCATCACCTGCCACTGGTCGGAGTACTTGCCGCCGACACGCGCCAGATCCGGCCCGGTGCGCTTGGAACCCCACTGGAACGGCCGGTCGTAGACCGATTCCTCGGCGGTGGAGAAATGTCCGTAGCGCTGGGTCTCGGCGCGCAGGGCGCGGATCATCTGCGAATGGCACAGATAGCAACCCTCGCGCACGTAGATGTCCTTGCCGGCCAGGCGCAGCGGGTCGTACGGCGCGACGCCAGCCGGAGCCTTGACCGCGTGCGCCTGCATGAACAGCGGCGTGATTTCCGCCAGCCCGCCGAGCGACACCATGATCGCGATCAGCACGCCGAGCAGGCCGGCGTTCTTCTCGATGACCTCGAAATGCTTGTAAGCCATGATCGCGTCCTCAACCGGCGGCAGGCAGTGGCGCAGGCGTCTGATGCACATCAGGCTGCGGGATTGGAACCGGGATCGGCTTGATCAAATGGGCGCGGGCGGGTGCCGCGGTGTGCCACAGGTTCCACGCCATCAGCACCATGCCGCTGACGATGAACAGCCCGCCCAGCCAGCGGATCAGGTACATCGGCTTGATCGCGATCAGGCTGTCGATGAAGGCGTAGGTCAGCGAGCCGTCCGGCTGCGTCGCACGCCACATCAGGCCCTCGGTGATGCCGGCGGTCCACATCGAGCCGACGTACAGCAGCGTGCCGATGGTGTGCAGCCAGAAGTGCCACTCCATGCCCGCGTGCGAGTGCACCGCCTCGCGTCCCAGTGCGCGCGGGGCCATGGCGTACAGCGAGCCGATGGTGATCATCGCCACCCAGCCCAGCGAACCGGAATGCACATGGGCAATGGTCCAGTCGGTGTAGTGCGAGAGCGAGTTGACGGTCTTGATCGCCATCATCGAACCCTCGAACGTGGACGCGGCGTAGAACACCAGCGACAACACCATGAACTTGGCCGCCGGATCGTCCTTCAACCGGTGCCACGAGCCGTTGAAGGTGAACAGGCCATTGGCCGCCGAACCCAGGCTGGGCATCAGCAGGATCAGCGAAAACGCCATGCCGACCGACTGCACCCAATCCGGCAGCGCGGTGTACATCAAGTGATGCGCGCCAGCCCACATGTACACCGAGATCAGCGCCCAGAAATTGACGATGGAAAAGCGATAGCTCCACAGTGGCTGCTGCGCCTGGCGCGGCACGAAGTAATACATCATGCCGAGGAAGCCGGCGGTGAGGAAAAACGCCACCGCGTTGTGGCCGTACCACCACTGCACCATGGCATCGACCACACCCGAATAAATCGGGTAGCTCTTCACCCATGACACTGGCAGCGCCAGGTTGTTGACGATGTGCAACAGGCCGACGGCGACGATGAAGGCGCCGTAATACCAATTGGCCACGTAGATATGACGGATGCGCCGGCGCGTCAGGCTGCCGAAGAACACCACGCCGAAACTCACCCAGACCACGGCAATCAGGATATCGATGGGCCATTCCGGCTCGGCATATTCCTTGCCCTGGGTGATGCCCAGCGGCATGGAAAGCATCGATAGCACGCACACCAGCTGCCAGCCCCAGAAAGTGAACGCGGCCAGGCGGTCAAATGCCAATCGCGCGTGGCCGGTGCGCTGCACCACGTAATAGCAGGTGCCCATCAGCGCCGAACCGCCAAAGGCGAAAATCACGCCAAAGGTGTGATCCGGCCGCAGCCGGCTGAAGGTCAACCACGGCAGATCGAAACTCAGGCCCGGCCACGCCAGCAAGGCGGCAGCGTACACGCCCACCGACATGCCGATGACACCCCACACCGCAGCTGCCAGCAGGAACTGGCGGATCACTTTGTCGTTGTAGTACTCGGTGTGCGGCATGCGTTTGTCCAGACTGAGTGCGGCGGCAATTGTCGTTAAAGTCTGATTGCACGCACTGACATGACTCAAGCCGCTGCGGCGATTGGTCGCGACCGTCAGGCGCCTGCGCTGGCGCCTTGCCCGGCATTGTGGGCGGCGATTCACCCTGTCGGCGGTGGACGTGGGCGCACATAGGGATCGGCTATTCTTGGCGTCCGGTCGCGTCGGCGCGACATGGTCGTCAGGTGGGCATCGAATGAAGGTGATCGCTGCACAGTCGCGACGCGAGGCCGCCGCCGATGCGCGCCGGCATAGCGTCGGCGTGCGGATAGGCAAGGTGATGGTCGGCGGCGGCGCGCCGGTGGTCGTGCAGTCAATGACCAACACCGATACGGAAGATCCGGTCAGCACCGCCAAGCAGGTGGCCGAGCTGGCGCGCGCCGGTTCCGAGCTGGTGCGCATCACGGTCAACACGCCGGCCGCCGCCGCCGCCGTGCCGCACATTGCCGAGCGGCTGGCGATGATGGGCGTGGAGGTGCCGCTGGTCGGCGACTTCCACTACAACGGTCACCAGCTGCTGGCGCGTGAGCCGGCATGCGCACGCGTCCTGGCCAAGTACCGCATCAATCCGGGCAACGTCGGCTTTGGCGCCAAGCATGAAAGCCAGTTTGCGCAAATCATCGACATTGCCCTGCGCAACGACAAGCCGGTACGCATCGGCGTCAACTGGGGCTCGCTTGATCAATCCATGCTTTCGGCGCTGATGGATGAGAATGCGCAGCGCGCGCAGCCATGGGACGCCGGCGCCGTGGCGCGCGAGGCGCTGATCCGCTCGGCGCTGGATTCGGCCGCGCAGGCCGAGGCGCTGGGCATGGGCCGCGATCACATCATCCTGTCGTGCAAGGTATCCGGCGTGCAGGAGTTGATCGCCGTCTATCGCGACCTGGCTGCCCGCTGTGATTACGCCCTGCATCTGGGCCTGACCGAGGCCGGCATGGGTTCCAAGGGCATTACCGCGTCGGCCGCCGCGCTGGCCGTGCTGCTGCAGGAAGGTATCGGCGACACCATCCGCATTTCGCTCACGCCTGAGCCCGGCGCACCGCGCACGACCGAGGTTATCGTTGCCCAGGAATTGCTGCAGACCATGGGTCTGCGTGCGTTCTCGCCGCTGGTTACCGCCTGCCCTGGTTGCGGCCGCACCACCAGCGAATTTTTCCAGGTCCTGGCCAAGACCGTGCAGGAACATGTGCGCGAGCAGATGCCGTTGTGGCGCGTGAAATACGCCGGCGTGGAAAACCTGACCCTTGCCGTGATGGGCTGCATCGTCAACGGCCCGGGCGAGTCGCGCCACGCCGATATTGGCATCTCGCTGCCGGGCAATGGCGAGGCGCCGGCGGCGCCGGTGTTCATCGACGGCAAGAAGGCCATGACCTTGCGCGGCGACAACATCGCCGCGGAGTTCGTCGGCATCCTGGACGACTACGTCGCGCGCAAATACGCGGTGCATGGCGGGTAATTCGCGGCAGGCCCGACTTGCCGACCCGTAGGAGCGCGCTGGCGCGCGATGCCTTTGCACCGGTGCCGGGCCATGGGAAGGAGCTTTCGATCGCCTGAGGCGCTCGAGTGGCACTCTCTCGCATGCTCACTTGTAGGAGCGCGCTGGCGCGCGATGCTTTTGCACTGGTGTTCGGAAAACGGCCAAAGCTTTCGGGTGCCTGCGGCGCCCGAGTCACTTTTCTCTGAGTGGCCAGAGAAAAGTAACCCAAAGAGAGGCCACCCCGTTTGGCGCTTGCCGGGCGTGCCGCCCGGCAAGTTCGTGAGCCGGG
>CAZMPZ010000003.1:0-145914 GCA_964568445.1 uncultured Rhodanobacter sp.
GCAGCAGGTCGGCGCCGCCCAGCGTGTAGCCGCCGACGATCTGCGCCATCTGCATGACCTGTTCCTGATAGACCATGATGCCGAAGGTCTCTTTCAGGATCGGCTCGACGCGCGGATCGGGGTAGTCCACCTCTTCGCGGCCGTGCTTGCGGGCAATGAAGCTGGGGATGAGATCCATCGGCCCGGGCCGGTACAGCGACACCAGCGCGATGAGCTCCTGGAAGCGGTCCGGCTGCGCGTCCTTGAGCATGCGCTGCATGCCGGTGGACTCGAACTGGAACACCGCCACCGTCTGCGCCTGCTGGAACAGCCTGTACGTGTCGGCGTCGTCCAGTGGCAGCTTGGAGATGTCCAGCGGGCCGCTGGCGTCGTCGGCCGAGGCTTTCTGCCACGGGTCGATACTGGCCGGCGCGCCAACCTTGGCGCGGCGCGCGTTGATGGCCTTGACCGCCCAGTCGATGATGGTCAGTGTGCGCAGGCCGAGGAAGTCGAACTTGACCAGGCCGACCGACTCCACGTCGCCCTTGTCGTATTGGGTAACCAGGTTGCCGCCACCCGGCTCGCAGTACAGCGGCGAAAAATCCGTGAGCGGCGAAGGCGCAATCACCACGCCGCCGGCGTGCTTGCCGACGTTGCGCGTGAGGTTTTCCAGCTTCAGCGCCAGGTCGATCAGGCTGTGCGCGTCTTCGTCCTGCTCGTAGACGTCGCAGAAATCCTTGACGACGCGCTCGGGTTCCTTCTTGGCCTTGTCGGTGCGGCCCAGCGCATCGGACAGGGTCAGGTCCAGCGGCCGCGGCGGGATCATCTTGGCCAGCTTGTCGACCTGGCCGTAGCCCATGCCGAGCACGCGGCCGGAGTCGCGCAGCACGGCCTTGGCCGCCATCGAGCCGTAGGTGATGATCTGGCTGACGCGATCGCGGCCGTATTTGCGCGCGACGTAGTCGATCACCTCGTCGCGCCGGTCCATGCAGAAGTCGACGTCGAAGTCGGGCATGGAGATGCGTTCGGGGTTCAGGAAACGCTCGAACAGCAGGTCGAACTGCAGTGGGTCGAGGTCGGTGATCTTGAGCGACCACGCCACCAGCGAGCTGGCGCCAGAGCCGCGTCCGGGGCCGACTGGAATGCCGTTTTGCTTGCCCCAGTTGATGAAGTCCGCGACGATCAGGAAGTAGCCGGGGAAGCCCATCTTGACGATGACGCCCAGTTCGCGCTCCAGCCGCGCGTGGTAATCGTCCAGCGTGTAGCCGGGGGCCAGCGTGGCGTGCTCAAGGCGTTCGGCCAGGCCGTCCCGCGCCAGTTGCTGGATGTGGCTGTCCAGGTCATGGCCGGCCGGCACCGGGAAATCCGGCAGGTAATAGGTGCCAAAGTGCAGCTCGACGTTGCAGCGCTTGGCCAGCTCGGTGGTGTTTTCCAGTGCCTCGGGCAAGTCGGCAAAGAGCTCGGCCATTTCCTGCGCGGTCTTCAGGTATTGCTGCGGGCTGTAGTCATGCGGGCGCTTGGGATCGGCCAGCACGCGGCCCTGGTTGATGCACACGCGCGCCTCGTGGGCGTCAAAGTCGGCCTCGCGCAGGAAGCGCACGTCGTTGCTGGCGATGACCGGCACATCGAGCTGCGCGGCCAGTTGCAGCGCAGTGGTGTTCCACTGCGCCTCGCCGTCGCGGCCGCAGCGCGTGAGTTCCAGGTACAGGCGGTCGTCGTCGAACAGTGCCTGCCATGCGCGCAAGCCGGTCGCGGCGGCAGCGACGCCTTGCTGCACGGCGCTGCGCCCGGTCTGGCTGTCGCGGCCAAACAGGGCGATCAGGCCGGTGGTGCTGTCGACGCTCAGCCAGGAAAAATCGATCAGCGCGTGACCACCACGCTGGCCATCGCGCCACGCGCGCGAGACCAGCCGCGACAAGTTGAGATAACCCGTGCGATCGGCACACAGCAAGGTGACGCGCGATGGCCGCGGCTCGTCGGGCAGGCTGACCCAGACATCGCAGCCGCCTACCGGCTTGATGCCGGCAGCCATGCATGCCTTGTAGAACTTGACGAAGGCAAACATGTTGCTGTCGTCGGTCAGCGCCAACGCCGGCATGCGCGCGCGCACCGCTGCCGCAACCAGCGCCTTGATGCGGATGGTCGAGTCCAGCAGCGAAAACTCGCTGTGCAGATGCAGGTGGGTGAACTGGTCAGTCATGCAGTCGAACGCGGCAGGCCCATCACGGTAACCGGGCCGCCGCGGTCCGGCAAGCGCGTGCTGGCGGCCGGCACCCATCTCGTAGGAGCCCGCTGGAGGGCGATGCTTTTTGCTTCTTTGCTGCCATCGTGAGGCAAGAGCATCGCCCGCCAGCGGGTTCCTACGGTGAGGTAGCCGAGGGTGCGGCAAACAGGTCGGTCGGTGCCAGCGCCAGGCGTACCGGCGCAAAGCTGCGGCGATGCTCGATGCACGGCCCGAGCCGGCGCAGCGCCTCCAGATGCTGCGGCACGCCATAGCCCTTGTGCCGGGCAAAACCATAGCCGGGATAGCGTGCGTCGAGCACGCGCATGTGCCGGTCGCGGGCGACCTTGGCCAGGATCGAGGCAGCGCTGATGGCCGGCTCCGTGGCGTCGCCGCCGATCACCGCCTGCGCCGCGCAGCACAGGTCGGGCGGTATGTGGTTGCCGTCGATCAACGCGTATTGCGGCGGTGTCGCCAGCTGTGCCAGGGCGCGGCGCATGCCGTGCATGGTGGCCTGGAAAATGTTGATGGCATCGATTTCGTCGTGCTCGACAAAGACGATGGCCCAGGCGCGGGCGCGTTCGATGATGCGTGGGTACAACGCTTCGCGCCGCGCCTCGCTCAAATGCTTGGAGTCGTCCAGGCCGCGAATCGGCCGCGCCGGATCAAGGATGACGGCGGCCACGCTCACCGGTCCGGCCAGCGGCCCGCGACCGGCCTCGTCCACCCCGGCCAGCAGCAGGTGCGGATCGAACTGGTGGGTGACGTTGCGCCGGTGCGGCATGGCCGTGATCCTAGCGCGCCGTGTCGTGGGCCGGTGCTTCCAGCAGATCGATGATTGCCCGCGCTGCGCGCTCGCCGGCGGGGATATCACCGGCACCGCGCAGCTGGCAATGCAGGCGTTCGAAACACGCCACGATGGCGTCACGCCGGTCGCTGTCGCGCATCAGGTCCAGCGTGGCCGTGGCCAGGGCGGGTGCGGTGCAGGCATCCTGCATCAGTTCCGGTACTGGCTTGGCCTCGGCATCGCCGAGCGCCCGCGCCAGCACGTTGGGCAGTGAATAGATATCGGTCTTGAGCAGATGCAGCCAGCGCGCAATGGCGTAACTTGCCGCCGACACGCGATAGCCAACCACCATGGGCCGCTTGGCCAACATTGCTTCCAGCGTGGCCGTGCCGGAGGCCAGCAGCACGGTGTCGGCTGCCAGCATGGCCTCGTGCGCGTGACCTTCCAGCAGCAGCGGCGTGTGGGCAGCCAGGGGTGATGCAGCCAACAAGGTGCGCAAGCGTGCGTGGACCTTGGCATTGGCGGCGGGGATGACGATACGCAATCCCGGCAGCCCGGTTGCCACACGCGCGGCGGCGTCCAGGAACACGCTGCCCAGTCGGGTCAATTCGGACAGGCGGCTGCCTGGCAACACCGCCAGCACAGGAACATCGGGCGCCAGCCCCAACGCTCGGCGCGCGGTGTCGCGGTCGGCCGTCAGGGCAAAGCGGTCGGCCAGCGGATGACCGACAAAACGCGCGTCCACGCCATGGCGCGCATAGATGGCCGGCTCCATGGGGAACAGGCACAGCACGCGGTCGGCGCTGCGCCCGATCTTTGCCGCGCGTTGCTCGCGCCACGCCCAGATCGACGGGCTGACGTAATGCACGGTGCGCAGGCCGGCGGCCTTGAGTTGACGCTCGACGGCGAGGTTGAAGTCCGGTGCGTCGATGCCGATCACCACGTCCGGCCGCAGCGTGCGCAGGCGCGCAACCACCTGCCGCCGCAGCCGCAGCAGGCGTGGCAGGTGGCGCACAACTTCGCTGAAGCCGAACAGTGACAGCTCGCCAATGTCATGCCAGGCATCGAAGCCTTGCGCGCGCATGCGCGTGCCACCGATGCCGACCATGCGCGCGTGCGGATAGCGCGCCCGCAAGGCGGCGATCAGATCGGCGCCCAGCTGGTCGCCGGATTCCTCGCCGGCGAGGATGGCAATGACGGGTTGGTGGGCGGGCGTGTTCACCGGGTCGAGAGTGCCGCGCCGAGGCATGCGGGCACGAGATGGGTGCGCTGGCCCATGTCAGCGCGCCAGGGCGCGTTCGCTGTGGTCGAGGAAATCCAGCATGGCGTGCACGTCTTCGCTGTCCTGCGCCTGCAATGCCAGTTGTTCACGCGCTTCCGGCAGTGGCAGGCCGGCCATGTACAGGGTGCGGTACGCGCGCTTGATGGCGGCGATGCGCGCTGGCGTGAAGCCGCGGCGCTTGAGGCCTTCGCTGTTGATGCCGCGGGGGCGGCCGTGCTGGTCGTTGGCCATCATCACGAATGGCGGCACATCGCTGCCGACCAGGCAACCCATGCCGATGAAGGCGTGCGCGCCGACCTTGCAGAATTGGTGCACGCCCGAATAGCCGGACAGGATCGTCCAGTCGTCGATGTGCGCGTGGCCGGCCAGCGCGGAGTAGTTGGAAAACACCACGTGATTGGCGACCTGGCAGTCGTGCGCAATGTGCACGTAGGCCAGGATCCAGTTGTCGTCGCCGACGCGGGTGACGCCGCCACCACCGCCGGTACCGCGGTTGATGGTGACGAATTCACGGATCAGGTTGCGGTCGCCGATGACCAGCTCGGTGTGCTCGCCGGCAAATTTCTTGTCCTGCGGATCACCGCCCAGCGATGCAAACTGCGTGATGCGGTTGTCGCAGCCGATGCGCGTGGGGCCCTCAATGACCACATGCGGGCCGATCTGCGTGCGGTCGCCAATGACCACGTCCGCGCCGATGACGCTGTAGGCGCCGATGCTGACTGCCTCGCCGAGGGTGGCCGACGGGTCAACCAGCGCGGTGGGATGGATCATTTATCGCTCCTCGCCGCGCACATCAAGTCGCAGCTGGCAGTCACCTTGCCGTCGACCACCGCTTGCGCCGAGAACAGGCCCATGCCGCGCATCAGGCGTTTTTGCGTCACTTCCAACCGCAGCTGGTCACCAGGAGTGACGACGGCGCTGAAGCGCGCGTTGTCGACCTTGGCCAGGTAGAACAAGGGGCTGCCGGTATTGCCGCGCATGCGGTTGCTGAGTTGGGTCAGCAATCCGGCGGCCTGCGCCATGGCTTCGATGATGAGCACGCCCGGCATCACCGAGTGGCCGGGGAAGTGGCCCTGGAAGCAGGGCTCGTTGAAGGTCACGTTCTTGATGGCGACCACGCTGGTATCGGGCACCAGCTCGATCACGCGATCGACCAGCAGAAATGGGTAGCGGTGCGGCAGCAGTTGCTTGATTTGCTCCACCGTCACCGGCAGAGGAATGTCCACGGTGTACTCACTCATTGTCACGGTCCTTCTCGAGCGCCGACAGGCGACGCGCAATTTCGTCCAGGTGTTTGAAACGGGCGGCATTCCTGCGCCACTGCCGGTTGTCGTCGAGCGGCACGCCCGATGAATATTCGCCCGGCGCGCGAATGGAATGGGTCACCAGGGTCTTGGCGGTAATGGTAACCCGGTCGGCCAGCTGCAGATGGCCAAGCACGCCGGCGTTGCCGCCGATCTGGCAGTAGCGGCCGATGTGCGTGCTGCCGGCGACCGCGGCACAACCGGCCATGGCGGTGTGCGCGCCGACGTGCACGTTGTGTGCGATCTGCACCTGGTTGTCCAGGCGCACGTCCTCTTCCAGCACGGTGTCTTCCAGCGCGCCGCGGTCGATGGTGGTGTTGGCGCCGATCTCGCAATCATCGCCGATGCGCACGCCGCCCAGTTGCGGCAGCTTGATCCAATGGTCGGTGTCGAACGCCAGGCCAAAACCATCGGCACCCAGCACGGCGCCGGGGTGGATCAATACACGCTGGCCGAGATGCACTTGGTTGACCAGGGTGACACGCGCGACCAGACGCGATTGCGCGCCGACGTGGCAGTCGTCGCCGACGATGCAGTGCGGGCCAAGCACGGCACCGGCTTCGATCACGGTGCGCTCGCCAATGACGCACAGCGGGCCGATGCTGGCCTGCGCGCTGACCTGCGCGCTGGCCGCGACCACCGCGCTGGGATGGATGCCGATGGCTATTGCCGGTTGCGGCGCGAACAGGGCGGCGAGCTTGGCGTAGGCAACGTAGGCGTCCTGCGCCACCAGCGCGGCGGTCGGGCAGGCCGCCAGATGCGCCTGGGTCAGCACCACCACGCCGGCGCGCGTATCCGGGAGTTGCGTGGCGTATTTGCTGTTGGAAAGGAACGCCAGCTGCTGCGCCGTGGCGCCGGCCAGCGTGCCCACGCCGGTGATGACGCGCTGGCCATCGCCGTGCAGCGTCAGGGCGAAGCGTTGTGCCAGATCCGACAATGTGTAGTGCATGGCGGCAGACTCCGCAGGGCGACAGGATCGACGCGACGCGCCGTGGTCAGGCCTTGGCGTCGGCCAGCGGAGCGGCAGCAGCTGCGGTTCCGTTGGTCGCGAGTCGGGCGCTGGCATGCGCCCGACGGCAACGCGTCAGAACTGACCGCCGAAGGTGAACTGGATGCGCTCCTCGTAGTGGCCGTCCTCCGCCTGCGAGCGGAACGGCACGGCGAAGTTGATGATCAGCGGGCCGATTGGCGCCTGCCACTGCAGCGACAGGCCGGTGGAGGCGCGCAAGGTGCTGGCGTTGAAGCTTTGGTAGTCCTTGTAGGCGTTGCCGACGTCCATGAACCACGACACGCGTGCGGTGTTGACGTCCTTGAGGAACGGCAGCGGCAGGAATACCTGCGCCGTGCCCAGCACCTTGAAGGCACCGCCGATGGGCTGTGCATAGTAGCCACCGGGGCACAGGCCATTGGCCGTTGACGCCGTGCTGCCATCGATGCACACGCGCGGGCCCAGCGTGTTGTCCTGGAAGCCGCGCACGTCACGCACACCGCCGGAGTAATAGTTTTGCCAGAACGGCAGGTCCTGGCGCATGTCGGTGATGACATGCGTCGGGTTGGCGGCGAGCGATGCGGTCTTGAGCGCCTCGAAGGCATCGTCGCTGATGCCGTTCTTGCCGTAGGCCTTGCCATAGCCGACCTGGCCGTCCAGATACAGCACGAAGCCGCCGCCGATGCGCCAGTAATGATTGGCCTCGGTGCTGAGTCGCCAGTACTGCACGGTGGAGCCGGGCAGGGCAACGTCGGTGGTGGCCGACAACAACCCACCGCGGCTGGGCGCCCAGTATTGGTCGCGCGTGTCGTGATTCCAGCCCAGCGTACCGGTCCAGGAGTGGATGGTGCGGTTGCCGATCTGGTTTTGGTAGTCCACCAGGACGCGTGGGCTGAAGCCGGGGATCAGGTTGATCTTGTTGCTGGAAAGGCCCATGCCCACGCGGACGCCGTCGGTTTCGCTGATCGGGATGCCGAGGTAGCTGGAGAAGCTCGTCGCGCTGGTCGCGTAGTTGGCAAAATCGGTGTTGCCGAAGTCGGTCTTGGAATAGCCGACGTTGTAGCCGATGCCGATGCCGTTGTCGGTCAGGTACGGGTTGTAATAGTTGAGGCCGAACTTGGTGTAGTAGCTGCTGCGCTCGCCGCTGACGGAGAAGCTGTCGCCGGAACCGAACAGGTTGTTCTGCGATACCGAGGCGGACAGGATGATGCCTGAATACTGCGAGTAGCCGACGCCAAACTGCATGGAGCCGGCCGACTGCTCCTCCACCTTGACCGTGACGTCGACCTGGTCTTGCGTGCCAGGCACCAGTTTCTTGTCGACGTCCACCTTCTTGAAATAGCCCAGGCGCTGCAGGCGGGTCTTGGAGCGGTCCAGCGCCGCCTGCGAGTACCACGAGCCTTCCAGCTGGCGCATTTCCCGGCGCAGCACGCCGTCTTCGGTGCGCGTGTTGCCGGAAAACACCACGCGGCGCACGTACACGCGCTGGCCCGGCTCGACGTACAAGGTGAGATCGACGGTACGCTTGTCCTTGTCCAGCTTGGGGATGGGCGTGACCTTGGCGTAGGCGTAGCCGATGTTGGACAGGATGGCCTTGATCGCCTTGCTGCTGCTTTCGATGGCGGCGCGGTTGAAGGTGTCGCCGCTCTTGATGAACACGAACTTGCGCAAGGTGTCCTCGGGCAGGATCAGCTTGCCCAGCAGCTTGACGTCGGCCACCTTGTAGATTTCGCCTTCCTTGACGCTGGCGTCGATGTACATCGCACGCTTGTCCGGGGCGATGCTCACCTGGGTGGAGTCCACGCCGAAGTCGGCATAACCGCGGTCCATGTAATAGGACTGCAGTTTTTCCAGATCACCGGACAGCTTTTCGCGCGAGTACTGGTCGTCCTTGGAATACCACGACATCCAGTTGGTGGTGTCCGACTCGAAACCCTTGCGGATCGCCTTGTCGGTAAACGCCTGGTTGCCGACGATGTTGAGTTCCTTGATCTTGGCCACCTTGCCTTCGCGGATCTCGATGTCGATGGCCACGCGGTTGCGGTCCAGCCGCGTGACGTGTGGATCGACCGACACGTTGTACTTGCCGCGGTTGTAGTACTGGCGGATCAACTCCTGCTGCACGTTGTCCAGCGCCAGGCGGTCGAAGGTCTCGCCCTCGGTCAGGCCAATGTCCTTGAGGCCTTTCTTGAGGTCATCGGTCTTGATGTCCTTGTTGCCGCGCAGGGTGAGCTTGGCAATGGACGGGCGCTCGGTCACCTTGATGACCAGGATGGTGCCTTCGCGATCAAGCTCGACATTGCTGAAGAACTTGGTCTGGTACAGCGCGCGGATGGCGCGTTGCACGTCGGCATCGGTGAGGCGGTCGCCCTTGTTGACCGGCAGGTAGTTGTAGACCGTGCCAGCCGAGATGCGGCTGAGGCCGTCGATGCGGATGTCCGACACCACGAAGGGGTCGAACGCGAAAGCATTGGCGGAGAGTGAGGCAAGCAGGATCAGCGCGGCGATACGCTTCATCGTCGATTCCGTGAGGTTGTTTCGCCGCCGCGGCCTGCGCTTGCCGCAGCGGACAATGAATGGGGCAGGGCGCGCCCTGTTCCGGAGGAGAATCCACGCCACGCCACCGCGCCTGTCAGCCGCTGGCGGCAACCGCCGCGCCGTGACAGGCGTCGCGACACGGCCAGACCGCGAAATTGCCCGGTCGACTGCGTCACGACAGCAACAAACGCTGGATGTCGTTGTAGAACGCCAGACCCATCAGCGCAAACAACAGCGTCATGCCGATGTACTGGCCCACGACCATGGTTTGTTCGCTGACCGGCCTGCCTTTGATCAGCTCGATCAGATAATACAGCAGGTGCCCGCCATCCAGAATCGGGATGGGCAGCAGGTTCAGGATGGCGAGACTGAGCGAGACCAGGGCAAGGAACTGCAGGAACCATGGCAGGCCCATGTGCGCGGTGGTGTTGGCCACCGAGGCAATGCCGATGACACCCGCCAGATTGCGCGTGGAGGTTTCACCCGTGACCATCTTGCCCAGCATGACGAAAGTCTGCGCGGTGTTGCGCCAGGTGCTGGCCAGCGCCGCCGTCATCGCCCGCATCGGTCCGTAGCGCACCAGCGCCGCCTCGGCCGGTGGCGCGCCCACGCCTAGCACCCACTTGGCCGGTTGTCCGGCCAGCGATTGCCAATGCGCGGTGACCGTCAGCGCCAGTTTTTGCGCGCCGCGCTGCACCACGAGCGCCAGCTTGGGCGACGTCGCCGCCTGCGTTTGCACCAAGGCGCCAAATGCCACGAAGTCCGTCACCGGCTGGCCATTGACACTGACCACGCGGTCGCCGTCGTGCATGCCGGCCAATGCGGCCGGTTGGCCCGGCATGACCGTGGCGGCGATGGCCGGCGGTGGCGCCAGGTGCAGGCCCAGGCGCGGCAGGTAGCGTTCAATGGTCTGGTCGGCCGGCAGCTGGTCCAGCGCCAGCACCACCTCGCGTACGTGGCCATCGGCATCACGTACCGACAGCGGCAGCGAGGTGCGTTCCAACATGCCGTTGACCACGCCATCCATGGCGTCGCTCCAGCTGGCGACGTTGCGGCCATCGACGGCGATGATGCGGTCGCCGCTGCGGATGCCGGCGTCGGCAGCCAGGCTGTGCGGCGTGGCGCTGACCACCGGCGCCACATCCGGGCGGCCAAGCATGAACATGGCCCAGAACGCCAGCACGGTGAACAACAGGTTGAAGCCAGGCCCAGCCGCGACGATGGCAATGCGCTGCCAGATCGGCTTGCCGGTGAACTCCTGGTCACGCAGTGCCGGATCGACCGGGCCTTCGCGCGCATCCAGCATCTTCACGTAGCCGCCCAGCGGGATGGCGGCAATCCAGTATTCCGTGCCGTCGCGGCCGATGCGCTTCCACAGCGCGCGGCCAAATCCCACCGAGAACCGCAACACCTTGACACCACAACGCCGGGCCACCCAGTAGTGCCCAAACTCGTGGAAGGTCACCAGCACGCCGAGCGTGACCAGCAACCAGAAGGCGGAACCGAAAAAGGAAGTCATCAAGTGCCAGCAGTGGAAAGACGGCGCCCTGCAGAATATCAGCAAGCATGCCGCAGGATGCGCCGCGCGGCGGCGCGCGCGGCGGCATCCCGTTCACATAGCGTTGGAATATCGACCACCGGTTGTGCCGGCAGTTCCGTCAACACCGACTCGACCAGGTCAGCAATGCCGAGGAATGGCAGCGTGCCGGCAAGAAACGCGGCCACGGCGATTTCGTTGGCGGCATTGAGGATGGCCGGACTGTCGCCGCCGGCGGCGAGTGCCGCGCCGGCCAGGTCCAGGCAGCGGAACGTGGCGCGGTCCGGCGCCTCGAAGGCCAGCGGCGTGCAGTTGGCCGGGTCCAGGTCCGGCACGCCCGAGGCGACGCGCTCGGGCCAGGCCAGAGCGCAGGCGATGGCAGTGCGCATGTCGGGGTGGCCGAGCTGGGCCAGCAGCGAGCCGTCGATGTATTGCACGAACGAATGCACCAGGCTTTGCGGATGCACCACCACGTCAATGGCGTCCGCCGGCATGGCAAACAGGTGATGGGCTTCGATGACCTCCAGGCCCTTGTTCATCAACGTGGCCGAGTCGACCGAAATCTTGCGGCCCATGACCCAGTTGGGATGCTTGCACGCCTGCGCCGGTGTAACGGTGGCCAACGCCTCGCGTGTCCAGCCGCGGAACGGGCCGCCGGAGGCGGTGAGGATCAGTCGCCGCACGCCGCCGTGGTCGGCACGGGCCGGCCCGTGAGGCAGGCATTGGAAGATCGCGTTGTGTTCGGAGTCGACCGGGATCAGCTCGCCACCGCCTTGGCGCACGGCCTCCAGCAGCAACGGGCCGGCCATGACGATGGCTTCCTTGTTGGCCAGCAGCAGGCGCTTGCCAGCGCGCGCGGCGGCGATGGTGGAGTCCAGCCCGGCGGCGCCGACGATGGCGGCCACCACCACGTCGCACAGCTCACTGGCAGCGGCTTGTGCCAGCGCCTTGGCACCGCTGGCGACGGTGCAATGCACGCCGGCGGCGCGCAGCCGGCGCGACAGGTCGGCTTCCAGCGTGGCGTCGGCAATGATCGCCAGCTGCGGGCGATGGACCACGCACAGCGCCACCAGCGCCTCGACGTGGCGATGCGCGGTGACGATGTTGGCGTGGAAGCGGTCCGGGTGGCGGGCGATGACGTCCAGCGTGCTGGCGCCGATCGATCCTGTCGCACCAAGGACGGCAACCTGTTTCACCACGCGTACCTCACCGATCCAGCCACAACAAGCCGGCAGCAAACACCGGCAGGGCCGCAAACACGCTGTCCAGTCGATCCATCAGCCCGCCGTGGCCGGGAAACAGCGTGCCGGAGTCCTTCACGCCGGCGTGGCGCTTCATCAGGCTCTCCAGCAGATCACCGACGATGGAGGCGGCCACGGTGGCCAGGGCCAGCACGCCCAGCGCGATGAGCGCGCCGCCGCGCACGTCCAGCAGCCAGGCGCCGCCGAGCATCAGGATCAACCCGGCGACCAGCGCGCCCCAGGCACCGGCCCAGGTCTTGCCTGGACTGATCTGCGGCGCCAGCTTGCGCCGGCCGAAGGCACGGCCGCTGAAGTAGGCGCCAATGTCGGCGGCCCAGACGATGAAAAGCGCCACCAGCGTCCACCACTGGCCCTGCGGTGCGCGCGAGTGCACGGCGATCAGCGCCATCCAGGCCGGCACCATCACGCACAAGCCGGCGGCCAGTTTGAAGGCGCGGTTGCCCGGCGTCGGCGCTGCGGCAAAGCTGAAATGCCGCAGCCAGACGCATACGGCAATCCACCATGCGACGCCAGCCAGCACGATGGCCGCGGCAGCCGCCGTGACGTGCAGGTGCCACAGCCCGGCAAAAATAACCGCCGCCAGCGCCAGCAGGACAAGGCGCGGCGCAGTGCGGCGTACACCGCTCAGTGCCGCCCATTCCCACAACGCGGCGAGGAAGGTGACGGACACCACTGCGGCAAACCAGCCGGTGGGTGCAAACACGACCAGCCCGATCACCAGTGGCGCCAGCAGCAAGGCAGTAAGGACACGCTGAAGCAGCATGGGGATCCTTCAAGTGGAGGTGGCGACCTGCTCGCCGGTGCGCCCATAGCGGCGTTCGCGGTGGGCATAGTCGGCCAGCGCATCGCGCAGGCAGGCGTGGTCGAAGTCGGGCCACAGCGTATCGGTAAAGTACAGCTCCGCATATGCCGCATGCCAGAGCAGGAAGTTGCTCAGGCGGCGTTCGCCGCCCGTGCGAATCAACAGGTCCGGCGGTGGCAGGCCGGCCAGGGTCATGGTTTGGTCGAGGCGCGCCTCGTCGATGTCCGCAGCGCGCAAGTGGCCGTCGGCGGCTGCCTGTGCCAGCGTGCGGCAGGCCTGGACCAAGTCCCAGCGCCCGCCGTAATTGACGGCCACGTTTACTTGCAGGGCGGTGTTGCCGGCAGTGGTGGCCATGGCCGCGCGCATGCGCTCGCGCAACGGTGCATCGAAGGCGCTCAAGTCGCCGATGAAGCGCAGGCGCACGCCGTGGCTGGACAGTTCATCCACTTCCTTGTCCAGCGCGCGCACGAACAAAGCCATCAGCGCACTGACTTCCTCGTGTGGCCGGCGCCAGTTTTCACTGGAGAACGCAAACAGCGTCAGCACGCCGACGCCTTCGCGCAGGCAGCCTTCGATCACCGCGCGCACTGCCTTGCGGCCGGCGTTGTGGCCGAAGCTGCGCGGACGATGGCGCGCCTTGGCCCAACGGCCATTGCCGTCCATGACGATGGCAATGTGCTGTGGGCGGTGCTCGGGCGCGGAGTCGGTCATGGCCGGAATGGCGCCGGTTGCCGCGATGGCATTGCGCCGTGCGGTGTCGGCGTCAACAGGGTGGCAGCCGGGCAGGCGATGACCACTACAGGGCCATCAGCTCGTCTTCCTTGGCCTTGACCACGGCGTCAATGTCCTTGATCGCGCGGTCGGTGAGCTTCTGCACCTCGTCGTCGACGCGGTGGTCGTCGTCCTCGGTGATGAGCTTGTCCTTGAGCAGATCCTTGATCTGCTGCAGCGCGTCGCGGCGCACGTTGCGCACGGCGATCTTGGCGTTTTCGCCTTCGCGCGAGACGTGCTTGGCGAGATCACGGCGGCGCTCTTCGGTCAGCGCCGGCATGTTGAGGCGAATCACCGTGCCGGCCGTGGTCGGCGTGACGCCAAGGTCGGAGCCAAGCAGGGCTTTCTCGATTGGCGCCACCATGGATTTTTCCCACGGGGTGATGACGATGGTGCGTGCGTCGGCCAGGGACACCGAGGCGACTTGCGTCAGCGGCATGTCCGCGCCGTAGTACGGCACCTTGATGCCGTCCACCAGCGCCGTGCTGGCGCGGCCGCTGCGCAGGCGCACCAGGTCATGTTTGAGTGATTCGATGCTCTTGCCCATGCGGGTCTGGGCATCGGCCTTGATGTCATCGAGCATGCGTGGCTTCCGGTCAATCAGGCAAGCGCCCGATTATAGCAGTGCGATGCGGGTTGGCCCGTACGCCGCGGGCTTCAGTGCCCGCGCACCAGGGTGCCGACCGATTCACCGTGCATGATGCGCATGAGGTTGCCGTCCACCGTCATGTCGTAGATGCGCAGCGGCATGGCGTGGTCGCGGCACAGGGCGATGGCGGCCGTGTCCATGACTTCCAGCCGGTGCTCGATCACCTCGTCGTAGCTCAGCGATTCGTAGCGCGTGGCGTCGGCGTGGCTGGCCGGATCGGCGGTGTAGACGCCATCGACCTTGGTGGCCTTGAGCAACAGATCGGCGCCCAGCTCCACCGCACGCAGCGCGGCGGCCGAATCGGTGGTGAAGAACGGGTTGCCGATGCCGGCGGCAAACAACACGATGCGGCCTTTTTCGATATGCCGGATGGCGCGGCGGCGGATGTAATCCTCGGCGACGTCGTGGATGGGGATGGCGCTCATCACGCGGGCGAAGCCGCCGCGCTTTTCAATGGCATCCTGCATGGCCAGCGCGTTCATCACCGTGGCCAGCATGCCCATGTGGTCGCCGGTGACGCGGTCCATGCCGGCGGCGGCCAGGCCGGCGCCGCGGAAGATGTTGCCGCCGCCGATGACCACGCCGATCTCGCTGCCGGCACGCTGCACGGCGATGATTTCGTCGGCCAGGCGGCCGATGACCTGCGGGTCGATGCCGTAATCGGCCGCACCCATCAGTGCCTCGCCGGACAGCTTGAGCAGGATACGGTGGTACTTCAGCGCGGTGCTCATGGGGTTCTCCGGGCAGCAGACATGTCGATGACGTGGACAGGCAGGTGGGCGCTCCGGCGTTGCCGAGGCGCGCTTGTCACAAAAAAGGCCGCGATGGGCTGCGGCCTGTTGGATTGTCGAATCCGGGCGGGCACTCAGGCCAGGCCGGCCTGCTTCATGACCTCGGCGTGGAAATCCTCGGTCGGCTTTTCAATGCCTTCGCCGACGGCCAGACGTACCACCGACTGCACATGCGTGCCGGTTTTCTTCAGCGCCTCGGCGACCGACATGCTGGTGTCGAGCACGTACGGCTGGCCCAGCAAGGTCACTTCGGAAATGATCTTGTGCACCTTGCCGGAGATGATTTTCTCCAGGATTTCAGCCGGCTTGTGCTTTTCCTTGTCCGACATCTGGCTCAGCGCGATGTCCTTTTCCTTGGCCAGGAACTCGGGCGGGACGTCCTCGGCACGGACATAGGCCGGGTTCATCGCCGCCACATGCATGGCAATGCCCTTGGCCAGCTCGTCGTTGCCGTCATCCAGTGCCACCAGTACGCCAATGCGCGCGTTGTGCACGTAGTTGCCGATGGCGCCAGTGCTGGTGACGTGCGCCATGCGCCGCACTTCGATCTTTTCGCCGATGGTGGCGATCAGCGCCTTGGCGGCGTCGGCAACGGTGCCGGCGTCGGGGTAGGCAGCGGCATTGAGTGCCTCGACGTCAGCGACGCCGGACTTGAGCGCAATGTCGGCGACCGCATTGCAGAACTTGACGAAGCTGGCGTCCTTGGCGACGAAATCGGTTTCGCAGTTGATCTCGACCAGCACGGCGTCGTGACCCTTGTGCGCGCAGACCACGCGGCCTTCGGCGGCAATGCGGCTGGCTTTCTTGTCGGCCTTGGCCAGGCCCGACTTGCGCAACCATTCCATGGCGGCGTCGACGTCGCCGTGGTTTTCCAGCAGCGCTTTCTTGCATTCCATCATGCCGGCACCGGAGCGCTCGCGCAGCTCCTTCACCATTTGTGCGGAAATAGTGCTCATTGCTTGGTCCTCTGATGCTTGCGTGCGCCGATGCCGGCTGTGCGGCATCGACACGGGGATGATGCGGGCGACAGCGCGAGGGCTGTCACCGTGGGTCAATGCGCGGCGGGGGCACCGTCGTGACGCGGACCGCGTGCACCATCGCGCCCACCTTCACGGCGTGGCGCGCTCTTGCGCGGGGCACCTTCGCGGCGCGATGACGGCTTGCGCTCGGGCTTGGCGATCGGGTTGCCTTCCTCGTCCAGCTCGACAAAGTCGTTGGCGTCGCCATGCGCGGCATCCGGTGCAGCGGCCTTGCCTTCAAGGATGGCGTCGGCTGCGGCACGCGCGTACAGCTGGATGGCGCGGATGGCGTCGTCGTTGCCGGGGATGGCGTAGTCCACCAGCTCCGGGTTGTAGTTGGTGTCGACCACGGCAACGACCGGAATGCCGAGCTTGCGCGCTTCCTGCACGGCGATGTTTTCATAGCCGATGTCGATGACGAACAACGCGTCGGGCAGGCGGGCCATGTCCTTGATGCCGCCCAGCGAGGACTGCAGCTTGTCGCGCTCGCGGCGACGGGCCAGCACTTCGTGCTTGACCAGCTTGTCGAAGCTGCCATCGGTCTCGGCTGCTTCCAGCTCCTTCAAACGCGCCACCGACTGCTTGACGGTACGGAAGTTGGTGAGCATGCCGCCGAGCCAGCGCGAGGTGACAAACGGCATGCCGGCGCGGGCGGCTTCCTCGGCCAGCGCTTCGCGCGCCGAGCGCTTGGTGCCGACAAACAGGACGGTGCCGCGCTTCTGCGCCAGGCCCGACAGGTAATTCATCGCGTCGGTGAACAGCGGCAGGGTCTTTTCCAGGTTGATGATGTGGATCTTGCCGCGGGCGCCAAAGATGTACGGCGCCATCTTCGGGTTCCAGTAACGGGTCTGGTGGCCGAAGTGGACGCCCGCTTCGAGCATTTGACGCATGGTGATCTGAGCCATGGAATATTCCTTCAAGTTGACCTGATGTCAGGTCAGGGGGTTGGACCTCCACGCATCCCCGGCTTCGACCGCGGCGTGCCCGATAATGTGGTGGGCGCGGCGCGGCACCCCGAAGGCGGTGCCGATGCGTGTGTGGCGTTGGTTTGGGTGCGATAGCGGTCAGAGCTACAATCACCCATCTTGTTTTGTGCCGAGTGGCCCCATTGGAGCCACCTGCAGTCAGCAAAACCGGGAAATTGTAGCCGGTATTCCGGCGATGCGGCAAGGCTCGGGTATGTCCCTGGCGGTTGCCGCCGCAACCTTCAGGCCCAACCGCATGACCGTGAAAATCAAATCCGCGCAAGACCTTGAAGGCATGCGCGTGGCAGGGAAGCTTGCCGCCGAGGTACTGGCGATGCTCAAGGAGCACGTCAAGCCCGGCGTCAACACCGAGGAACTGGACCGCCTGGCCTACGAACACATCGTCAACGTGCAAAAGGCGATACCGGCCAATGTCGGCTACCACGGCTTTCCCAAGACGCTGTGCACCTCGGTCAACCAGGTCATCTGCCATGGCATCCCGAACGAGGGCAAGGTGCTCAAGGACGGCGACATCATCAATCTCGACGTCACCGTCATCAAGGATGGCTGGCATGGCGACACCAGCCGCATGTATATCGCCGGCACACCGTCGGTGCTGGCCAAGCGGCTGGTCGACACCACCTTCGAGGCCATGATGTGCGGCATCCGTGCAGTACGCCCAGGCGCGACGCTGGGCGATATCGGCCATGCCATCCAGCATCACGCCGAGGCGGCAGGGTTCTCCATCGTGCGCGAATATTGCGGGCACGGCATTGGCAAGATCTACCACGACGAACCGCAGGTGCTGCATTACGGCAAGCCCGGCACCGGGCTGGTGCTCAAGAAGGGCATGACCTTCACCATCGAGCCGATGATCAATGCCGGCAAGCCGCAGACGCGCCAGCTGCCGGACGGCTGGACCGTGGTCACCAAGGACCACTCGCTGTCGGCGCAGTGGGAGCGCGCGCTGGTGGTGACCGATGACGGCTACGAGATCCTCACGCCCTGGCCGGATGCCTGAGCGTCGGGAGCGCGTTGCGACGCGCGTGGGTGGCCAGCCGGGCGTGGAAGACTGACAGCCTCTGACTTTCCCCCTCCGTGACCCGCGCATGCCGGAGATACCACCGCTTCCACGACTGCCGCTGGCCGTGCCGCGCTCGGGCGTGTCGGCTGAGGCACGGCACGCCCTGCGCCAGTTGCTGGGTGATGTGGATCGATTGCTGGCCACGGCATTCCGTGACGGGGCTGATACCGAGACGCTGATCCGCCGACGCAGCGATGCCGTTTCACAGCTCGTGGCACATGTGTGGACATCGTGCCTCGGCGAGGTGACTGATGCCGCGTTGTACGCCGTCGGCGGGTTTGGCCGTGGCTTGCTGTTCCCGCATTCCGACGTGGATCTGCTGGCCCTGGTGCAGCATCCGGAGCCGCCGCGGCTGCGTGCGCTGGAGCAATTCTTCGCCACGTTGTGGGACGTCGGGCTCAAGGTCGGTCACGCGGTGCGCGAGCCGGCGCAATGCCGCGCCCTGGCTGCCGCCGATGCCAGCGTCTTCACCAGCCTGCTCGATGCACGACGCATGGCCGGGGATGCCGCACTCGATGCGCCACTGCGCGCCATCGTCGATGCGCCGGATTTGTGGCCGCCGGCAGCCTACCTGGCAGCACGCCAGGCCGAGCGCAAGGCGCGCCACGCACGCTTCGACAACACTGCCTACAACCTCGAACCCAACCTCAAGGAAGGTCCGGGCGGACTGCGCACGATCGATTCCCTGCGCTGGATGGGACTGCGCCTGGCGGCAGCTGGCGACCTGGCGCACATGGTGCACGCAGGGCTGCTGGATCCGGCCGAGCGCTCACTGCTGGAAGACGCCGAACGTACCTTGCGCCGCTATCGCTACGCCCTGCATCTGGAAGCGGGGCGCGCCGAGGAGCGGTTGCTGTTCGATTACCAGCGGGCGTTGGCGGTGCGGCTGGGGTTCGAAGACGAGCACGCACGCAATCTCGGCGTCGAGCAGTTCATGCAGGCCTATTACCGTGCCGCCAGCCAGGTCGACCGGCTGGGCGTGCAAGTGGCCGAGCGTTTCGAGGAAATGCTGGAGACGCCGGCGGCTGGCGTCCCGGTTGACGCCGATTTCGTGCGCTACGGCACGCGTCTGGCGACACGCGAGCCGGATTTGTTCGTACGCCGGCCGGCGGCGCTGGTGGAGATTTTCATCGCGCGCATGGATCAGGATGATGTCATCGGTTTCAGTGCCGACACCATGCGCCGCATCCATCGCGCCACGACCGGCCAGGCCGCCGCGCTGGCCGGCAACAGCGACGTGCTGGAAGCCTTCTTGCGTCTGCTGCGGCGCGGCGCCAGCGCAGTTGAATCCTTGTGGCGGATGAATCGCCACGGTCTGCTGGCCGCCATCCTGCCGGCCTTCGGTCGCGTGTTCGGGCGCATGCAGTACGACCTGTTCCACGTCTATACCGTGGATGAGCACACCCTGCGCGTGCTGCGCAATGTCGCGCGTTTTGCCGAGGCCGGGGCGCAGGCAGAATTTCCCTTGGCGTGCGGCATCTGGCCCACCTTGCCGCGACCGGAGGTGCTGCTGCTGGCGGCCTTGTTCCACGACATTGCCAAGGGTCGCGGCGGTGATCATTCGGTGCTTGGCGCCGAGGATGCGCACGCGTTCTGCCAGCGCCTGGGGTTGCCGGACGAGGACGTCGAGCGCGTGGCATGGCTGGTGCGCTGGCATTTGCTGATGAGCACCACGGCGCAGCGCCAGGACATCACCGATCCTGTGGTCGTGCAGGCGTTTGCAGCGCAGGTTGGCGACCGTGAGCGTCTCGGCCAGCTGTACCTGCTGACGGTGGCCGACATCATCGGTACCAGTCCGCGCCTATGGAACGCATGGAAGGACCGCCTGCTGTCGGACCTGTACACCGCTACCCGCTACGCCTTGCGCAGCGATGCCGCGCTGCCGGTGGATGCGCAGGCACGGATGCGCGCCTGCCGCGAGCAGGCATTGGCCGAGTTGGTGGCGGCGGGCCATGCCGCTGATCAAGTGCAGGCGTTGTGGGCGGATTTTCCGGCGCTGAGTTTTCTACGCCATCGCCCTGAACAAATTGTCTGGCAGAGCGAGCAGATGCTGGCCGCTGCCGGCGTGGTGCCACTGGTGGCCGTGCACCCCTTGTCGGTGCGCGGCAGCACTGAGCTTTTCGTGCATGCGCCGGATCGCGACGGCTTGTTTGCGCGCGTCACGGCCATGCTCGACCGGCTGCGTTTCAGCGTGCTGGAAGCGCGGGTGCTGAGCTCGCCCAGCGGCATGGCCATGGACACCTTCCTCTTGCTGGATGCGGATACCCAGCAGCCGGCGACCGGCATCCGCTCGCGCGAGCTGGCCACGCGCTTGCGCCACGCATTGCAGCAAACCGCCAACGTGCAGCCGTCGCGGCGCGGCATGTCCCGCCACCAGAAGTATTTCCAGGTGATGCCGCGCATTGCCTTCAAGCAGGCCGGCAGCCGCACGCAGTTGGCACTGGTGACGACCGATCGCCCCGGTCTGCTGGCGGCCGTCGCGCAGGTGATGGCGCGCGAACAAGTGCGTGTGCACGATGCACGCATCGCCACCTTCGGTGAACGCGTCGAGGATTTTTTCCAGCTGACCGATTACCGCAACCAGCCCTTGTCCGAGGCTTTGCAACAGCAACTGCTCGAGGCCTTGCTGGCACGGCTGGGGCCGGGCAACGATTGAAGCGGGACGGCGGGCGGCAATGGCCTTGTTATCATCGGCCACTGCGCACTCGGGCGCATGGTGAGCGCAATGACGTATTTCTTCATCAAGAGCCTGCACCTGGTATTTGTCATCGCATGGATGGCGGCGGTGTTTTATCTGCCACGCATCCTGGTCAACGTGGCCGAGGTCGGCGACGAACCGGCGGCGCGTGCGCGACTGCAGCTGATGGGCCGGCGCCTGTACAAGTTCGGGCACAACATGTTTGGCTTGGCCTTCACGCTGGGCGTGGTGCTGTGGCAAGGCTGGCGCGTGTTGCCGGCGACTTTCCCCAACGTCACCGGCAGCCTGCACTGGCTTGACGCCAAGCTGACCCTGGTGGCGGCGCTGCTTGCCTATTTCATCTATACCGGGCGCCTGCTCAAGCGTGCCGCCGCCGGTACGCCATTGCCGACGTCGCGCGCGTTGCGCTGGTTCAACGAGTTGCCGGTGCTGTTGCTGCTGGGCGTGGTTTTCCTGGTGATTGCCAAGCCGTTTTGAAGTGGCATTGCTGTCGTAGGAGCCCACTGGCGGGCGATGCCTTTCTGCATGACCGGCAAGGCACCGCCCGCCAGCGGGCTCCTACCGGCGACGGCCAGCCGATTCAGTCAAGCCGGCGGTAATCCCGGTACCAGGCAACAAACCGCGCCACGCCGTCCTCGATGCGGGTGTTGGGCGCATAGCCGGTGTCGCGGCGCAGCGCCGAGACATCGGCCCAGGTATCGGCGACATCGCCGGCCTGCATCGGCAGCAGGCGCTTTTCCACGTGGCGCCCCAGCGCCTGCTCCAGTAGCTCGATGAAGCGCAGCAACTGCACCGGCTGGCCGTTGCCGATGTTGTACACACGGTACGGGGCGTCGGATTGCCCGGCCACGGGGTGCACACGGTCGTAGTCGGCCGCGGCCGTTGCCGGGTGATCCAGTACCTGCTCGATGCCTTGCACGATGTCGTCGATATAGGTGAAGTCGCGGCTGTGATGGCCGTAGTTGAAAACATCGATTGGATCGCCGCGGCTGATGCGCTCGGCAAACAGCATGGGCGACATGTCCGGGCGGCCCCACGGCCCGTAGACGGTGAAGAAGCGCAGCCCCGTGGTGGGCAGCCGGTACAGGTGGCTGTAGCTGTGCGCCATCAACTCGTTGGCCTTCTTGGTCGCCGCGTACAGGCTCACCGGGTGGTCGACCGCATCGGCCACGGCAAACGGCAGCTTGCGATTGGCGCCGTAGACCGAGCTGGATGACGCATATACCAGATGCTCGACCGCGCCATGCCGGCAGGCTTCCAGCACGTTGGCAAAGCCGACCAGGTTGCTTTGCACATACGCGCCCGGGTTTTGCAGCGAATAGCGCACGCCGGCCTGTGCCGCCAGGTTCACCACGCGTTGTGGCTTGAACGCGGCAAAGGCGGTATGGACCGCCGCGGCATCGGCCAGATCGGCACGATGATGCTGGTAGCCGGGATGGGTACTGAAGCCGGCCAGGCGTGCGGCCTTGAGCGCCGGGTCGTAGTAGTCGTTGTGGTTGTCGATGCCCAGCACCTCGTCGCCGCGCGCGAGCAGCCGCTGTGCCAGCGCGGCGCCGATGAAACCGGCGGTGCCGGTGACGAGAATGCGCATGCCTTGAGGTCCTGCCGAGAGTCCGCCGATTCTAGCGTGCGCCGCAAGCAGTGCCTTGGTGGTCAAGGGCAGCGGCCGATTTGGGTTAAACTGGCCATTCGATATTGGCGGCCACGTCAGTGCCCACGTCGGCTGCCACGTTGCTTGTCGGGCCGGGGCAACGGGGTGCGCTGGCGTAGCCACGCGATGGCGGTGTTTTTGCGGCAAGAGGGCGAATGCCCTTTTTTGCTTTCCAGAGAATGGTTCCCATGATTGAGATCACGCTACCCGACGGCAGCAAGCGGCCGTTTGATGCTCCCGTCACCGTGCAAGGCGTGGCGGCCGCCATTGGCGCCGGCCTGGCCAAGGCGACATTGGCCGGCAAGGTCGACGGCAAGTTGGTCGATGCCAGTTTCCTGATCGAGCACGACGCCGGCGTGCAAATCATCACCGACAAGAGCCCGGAAGCGCTGGAGATCCTGCGCCATTCCACCGCGCATGTGATGGGGCAGGCCGTGCAACGGCTGTTTCCGGGCGCGCAGGTGACGATTGGCCCGGTCATCGACAACGGCTTTTATTACGACTTTGCCTACGAACGTCCGTTCACGCCCGAGGATTTGCCCGCCATCGAGGCGGAGATGCACAAGATTGTCGCCGAGCAGCTACCGGTCACGCGCAGCGTGAAGTCGCGCGACGATGCCGTGGCGTTTTTCCGCGGCCTGGGCGAGAACTACAAGGCGGAAATCATCGCCGGCATCCCGGCCAACGAGGAGTTGTCGCTGTACGCCCAGGGCGAGTTCACCGATCTGTGCCGCGGCCCGCATGTGCCCAATACCGGCAAGCTACGCTCGTTCAAATTGATGAAGGTGGCCGGTGCCTATTGGCGCGGCGATTCCAGCAACGCCATGTTGACGCGCATCTACGGCACGGCGTGGTTGAACGACAAGGATCTCAAGGCGCACCTGTACCAGCTTGAGGAGGCCGAGAAGCGCGATCACCGCAAGATCGGCAAGGCGCTGGACCTTTTCCATCAGCAGGAAGAAAGCCCGGGCATGGTGTTCTGGCACCCGAACGGCTGGGCCATCTGGCAGCAGGTGGAAAACTACATGCGCGGCGTGTATCGCCGCAGCGGCTACCAGGAAGTGCGCTGCCCGATGGTGCTGGACGTGTCGCTGTGGAAAAAGTCCGGGCATTGGGACAACTACAAGGAAAACATGTTCTTCACCGAATCGGAGAAGCACACGTTTGCTCTGCGGCCAATGAATTGCCCCGGCCATGTGCAGATTTTCAAGTCCGGCCTGCGCAGCTACCGCGACTTACCGTTGCGCTATGGCGAGTTTGGCGGCTGCCATCGCAACGAGCCGTCCGGTGCACTGCACGGCATCATGCGCGTGCGCGCCTTCACCCAGGATGACGGCCACATCTTCTGCACGGCGGAACAGGTTGAATCTGAAGTCACCGCCTTCCACGCCCAGGCCATGCAGGTCTACGCCGATTTCGGCTTTACCGACATTGCCGTGGTGCTGGCGCTGCGCCCGGACAAGCGCATTGGCAGCGACGAGGTGTGGGATCGTGCCGAGGCGGCTTTGCGCGGTGCCTTGTCGGCGGCCGGCGTAACCTGGCAGGAACTGCCGGGCGAGGGCGCATTCTACGGCCCGAAGATCGAATACCACATGCGCGATTCCATCGGCCGCGACTGGCAGGTCGGGACCATGCAGGTGGACTTCATGATGCCCGAGCGCCTCGGCGCGGAGTACGTGGATGAAAGCTCGCAGAAGCGCCATCCGGTGATGCTGCACCGGGCAATTGTCGGTTCCATGGAGCGTTTCATCGGTATCCTGATCGAGCATCACGCGGGCAATCTCCCGGCTTGGCTGGCGCCGGTGCAGGCGGTCGTGCTCGACATTACCGATGGCCAGGCCGACTATGCCGGGCAGGTCGCGCAAACCCTTGTCGGCAAAGGTTTCCGCGCGCAGGCAGATTTGCGCAACGAGAAGGTGGGCTATAAAATCCGCGAGCACACATTGGGCAAGGTGCCGTACCTGCTGGTGGTCGGGGATCGCGAGAAGGACACCGGCGCCGTTGCCGTGCGTACCCGTTCGGGTGAAGACCTGGGCAGCATGCCGCTGCCAGCCTTCATTGAGCGGCTGGAGGCCGAAATCCGGCGCTAGATGCCGGGCTTCGGCCTGTTTCATCACTTCTTCTGGAGGACCGTGGTATCGCAACCACTGACAGCAAGGGCAATCGTCGCAACCTGGAAATCCGTGTGCCGCGGGTGCGTGTGATCGGGTCGGACTCGGAGCAGCTCGGCATCCTTTCGCGCGATGAAGCATTGGCGCTGGCGCAGGACGCGGGCATGGATCTGGTCGAAATCCAGCCCAACGGCGATCCGCCGGTGTGCCGCATCATGGACTACGGCAAGTACAAGTTCGAAGCCCAGAAGAAGGTCCAGGCCGCCAAGAAGAAGCAAAAGCAGGTCGAGATCAAGGAAGTGAAGTTTCGCCCGGTCACGGATGTGGGCGACTACCAGATCAAGCTGCGCAACATGCTTCGCTTCCTTGAAGACGGCGACAAGGTCAAGGTCACCATCCGCTTCCGCGGCCGCGAGATGTCCCATCAGGATCTGGGCCAGAGTCTGGTCCGGCGCATCCAGGAAGACATTGGCGAGGCTGGCCAGGTGGAGTCGTACCCGCGCCTGGAAGGCCGGCAGATGACCATGATGATCGGCCCCAAGAAAAAGTAATCGCGGCGCGGCCGCCGCAGGCAGGGGCGCACAGGGTGCGTTCCTACTGGTATCGGCGTTGTCGAATCTGTACAATTGCCGATTCGGCCCGAATGGAAGGGTCGTGAACCGATCGTGGCAGGACGGAAAGCGTGGCAGCCTCGGGCTGGCACCGCCAGATCAGTCGGAAATCAGCAAAGGAGCATTCCCATGCCCAAGATCAAGACCAACCGGGCGGCGGCGAAGCGTTTTCGCAAGACCGCGTCGGGCAAAATCAAGTGTGGACACGCGTTCCGGTCACATATCCTGACCAAGAAGACGACCAAGCTCAAGCGTGGCCTGCGTGCCAAGAACTACCTCAAGCCGTGTGACACGCCGAGTGTCGCGCGCATGCTGCCGTACTGAGACGAGGAGATAAACCATGGCTCGTGTAAAGCGTGGCGTTACCGCCCGTCGTCGTCACAAGAAGGTCATCGGCCGCGCCAAGGGCTATTACAACGCCCGCCGCAAGGTCTTCCGCGTTGCCAACCAGGCCGTCATCAAGGCTGGTCAGTACGCGTATATCGGCCGCAAGCAGCGCAAGCGTCAGTTCCGCGCACTGTGGATCGTGCGCATCAACGCCGCCGCGCGCATGTTCGGCCTGAGCTACAGCCGCTTGATCAATGGCTTGGCCAAAGCCGGCATCACGGTGGACCGCAAGGTGCTGGCCGACATCGCCGTGCATGACATCAAGGCGTTTGGTGTGATTGCCGAGAAAGCGAAGGCCAGTCTGGCGGCGTAGTTGGCGCTCAAGCCTGACCGGCAAGGTCAGGCGCGGCCCGCGTGGCCGCACGTTCAAAGAGAGCAGACGTTCGCGGAGAGAGGGCCTTCATGGCCTTCTCTCCGTTTTCGTTTGTGCGGCAGGATCATGGCGGCTCGCCGACGCTGCAGCGGGGATGAAGATGGACGATCTGGAAGGGCAGGCCGCGCCGGCGTTGGCGGCCATCGACAAGGCGGCGACGCTGGCGGCGCTCGATACCGTGCGCGTCAGCCTGCTGGGCAAGAATGGCGTGGTCACGGCCGCACTCAAGGCGCTCGGGTCGCTGGCGCCGGATGAGCGCAAGGTGCGCGGCGCGCAGGTCAACCAGCTCAAGCAGCGCCTGGCGCAGGCGCTGGCTGCGCGCAAGCAGGCGTTGGAACGGGCGGAGCTCGATCGGCGCCTGGCTGCCGAGACGCTGGACATCAGCCTGCCGGGACGCGACGGCGAGCGTGGCGGCATCCATCCGATCACGCGTGCGCTGGAACGCGTGGCGTCGATTTTTGCGCGCCTGGGTTATCAGCGCGCCGACGGCCCGGAGATCGAGGACGACTGGCACAACTTCGAGGCCTTGAACTTCCCGCCGTTGCACCCGGCGCGGGCCATGCACGACACGTTTTATTTCGGCGACGGCCGCGTGCTGCGCACGCATACCTCGCCAGTGCAGATTCGCACCATGATGGGGCGGCAGCCGCCGATCCGCATCATCGCGCCGGGCAAGGTGTATCGCAGCGACTCGGACCAGACCCATTCGCCGATGTTCCATCAGGTCGAGGGCCTGCTGGTGGACGAGACGTCGAGTTTCGCCGACCTCAAGGGCACGCTGACCGAATTCATCCGCGCCTTCTTCGAACGCGATTTCGAGATGCGCTTCCGGCCCAGCTATTTTCCCTTCACCGAGCCCTCGGCCGAGGTGGACATCCGCTGGGATGACGCCGACGGTGGCGCGCATTGGCTGGAGATCCTGGGCTGCGGCATGGTGCATCCCAACGTGCTGCGCAACTGCGGCATCGATCCGGAGCGCTACACCGGCTTTGCTTTCGGCATGGGTGTGGAGCGGTTGGCCATGCTGCGTTACGAGGTGCGGGATCTGCGGGCGTTTTTCGACAACGACCTGCGGTTTCTGCGGCAGTTTGCGTGAGCGTGAAGTGACTGGCCGACGCCGCGCCGTCTGACGGCGTGCGCGCGGATTCATGCCAGGGCGCAATCTGCCTGTCCCCCGATCCCTAGATTCACGGACGTCCATCATGAAGTTTTCCGAGAACTGGCTGCGCGAATTGGTCGCCATTCCTGCTGACCGCGCGGCCCTGCTGCACGCATTGACCATGGCCGGGCTGGAAGTGGAAGACTGCGTCGTGCTGGGCGAAGACCTCGCCGGCGTGGTGGTGGCCACCATTGTCGATGCGCAGCCACACCCGCAGGCGGATCGACTGCAGGTGTGCAGCGTCGATGCCGGCGCCGGTTCGCCGCTGCAGATTGTCTGCGGTGCGCCGAATGCGCGCGTGGGCATCAAGGTGCCGCTGGCCGGTATTGGCGCGCGTCTGCCTGGCGGCGTGCATATCGGCAAGGCCAAGCTGCGCGGCGTCGAATCCTTCGGCATGCTGTGTTCAGCGCGCGAGCTGGGCCTGGATGCCGATGCCTCCGGGCTGCTTGAGTTGGCGGCCGATGCCCCGGTTGGCCAATCGCTGGTGGAATATCTTGGCTTGCCCGATGCCAGTATCGATGTCAGCCTGACGCCCAACCGCGCCGATTGTCTGTGCATGCTCGGCATTGCCCATGACGTGGCGGCCTTGTTCGACAGCCAGGTCAAGCCATCGCCGCAGGCACCGGTCGCGGTTACCACGACGGCATGCCGCGATGTGCAGTTGCGCGCCGACAGTGCCGCGCCGCGCTACGTCGGACGCGTCATCGAAGGTATCGACATGACCGCCGCCACGCCGTTGTGGATGGCCGAGCGCCTGCGCCGCGGCGGCATTCGTCCGCTCAACGCCGTGGTCGATGTCACCAATTACGTGATGCTGGAACTGGGCCAGCCCATGCACGCGTTCGACAACGACGCCCTGCACGGCGACATCGTGGTGCGTACCGCGCAGGCGAATGAGACCGTGCAGCTGCTGGATGGCCACGAGGTGACGCTGGATCGGCGCTACCTGGTGGTTGCCGACGAGGACTCGGCGCTGGCAGTGGCCGGCATCATGGGCGGCATGGCCAGCCGCGTTACGGCACAGACGTGTAATCTGTTCCTGGAATCGGCGCACTTCGCGCCCCAGGCCATCATGGGCCGCGCGCGCAATCTCGGCCTGCACACCGATGCCTCGCACCGTTTTGAGCGCGGCGTCGATCCGGAGCTGCCGCAGCGTGCCATGGAGCGCGCCAGCGAGTTGCTGCTGGCCATCGCCGGTGGCCACGCCGGGCCGCTGACCATCGCTGAGCGGCCGCAGGATGTACGCACGAATGTACCGGTGCATCTGCGCCGTGCGCGCCTGGCACGGGTGCTGGGCGTGACGGTGGATGACGCGGCGGTCGTGCGCACCTTCACCGCGCTGGGCATGCACATCGAGCCGACGGCCGAGGGCTGGATGGTGCGCGCGCCGAGCCGGCGGTTCGACATCGAGCGCGAGGAGGACCTGATCGAGGAGGTCGCGCGCATCTTTGGCTATGACAACATTCCCACACATGCCCCGTCGGGCGCGCTGTCGCTGGTGGTGGAGTCGGAGGCGCGGCTCGGCGAGCAGGCGGTGCGCGAGCAGCTGGCCACGCGCGGCTACCACGAGGCGGTGACGCTGGCGTTCATCGGTGCCGACACGCTCTCGACGTGGGGCTTTGATGCCGGCCTGGTGGCGCTGGCCAATCCGTTGTCGGCGGATTTGGCCGTCATGCGTCCTTCGTTGCTGCCGGGCTTGATGGAGGCGCTGGTACACAATCGCGCACGCCAGCAGTCGCGCGTACGCCTGTTTGAATTGGGTCGCGTGTTTGCTGCCGGGGATCCGCCGCGCGAGACGGCCATGCTGGCAATGATTGCCTGTGGTGGTGCACATGCCGAGCAGTGGGGCGAGCCGTCACGCGACGTGGACTTTCACGATCTCAAGGGCGATGTCGACGCCTTGATCGTGCGCAGTGGCGAGCCGCAGCGTTGGCATGTGGATCGTGTCGATTTGCCGGACTGGTTGCATCCGGGACGGGGTGCCCGCCTTTGCCGCGATGGTGATGCGGTCGGCTACTTCGGCGCGTTGCATCCGCGGCTGGCACGCGCCCTGGGTCTGGGCGATGACGTTCAGGTGCTGGAGCTGGCGCTGGAGCCGTTGCTGATCCGTCGCGTGCCTGCAGCGCAGCCGGTACCGCGCTTCCCCAGTGTGCGCCGTGACCTGGCGTTCGACTTGCCGGTGGAGGTCAGCTGGGCCGATGTGGAGCAGACTGTGCGTGCGGCGGTGGGCGCGCAACTTGCGCAATTGCGCGTATTCGACCTGTATCGCGGCCAGAGCGTGGAAGCGGGGCGCAAGAGTCTCGCCATGGGCTTGATTTTGCAGGACGCATCACGCACGCTTACCGACGACGACGCGGATCGCTGTGTGCGCGAGGCGGTCGCTGCGTTGGAGTTGACATGCAAGGCAAAATTGCGGGGTTGACATGGCGCTGACCAAGGCGGAAATGGCCGAGCGCCTGTTTACCGAGGTTGGCCTCAACAAGCGTGAAGCCAAGGAATTCGTGGATGCGTATTTCGAGGTCGTGCGCGAGGCGCTGGAGAATGGCGAACAGGTCAAGCTCTCCGGTTTCGGCAACTTCGACCTACGGCTGAAGGGCCAGCGGCCGGGGCGCAATCCCAAGACCGGTGAGGAAATACCCATCTCCGCGCGTCGCGTGGTGACCTTCCGGCCGGGGCAGAAACTCAAGCAGAGAGTCGAGGGATATGCTGGATCAGGGGAATAACACCGAGCTGCCGCCCATCCCGGCCAAACGCTACTTCACCATTGGGGAGGTGGGCGAGCTGTGTGGCGTCAAGCCGCATGTGTTGCGCTATTGGGAGCAGGAGTTTCCGGCGCTCAATCCCGTCAAGCGCCGCGGCAATCGGCGTTACTACCAGCGCCACGATGTGCTGATGATTCGCCAGATCCGCTCGCTGCTGTATGACGAGGGCTTCACCATCACCGGTGCGCGGGCGCGGCTGGAAGGCTCACAAGCCCGCGTCGAGGCCAGCATTTCGCACCAGATCGTGCGCCAGGTGCGCATGGAGCTGGAGGAAGTGCTGGTGCTGCTGCGACGTTGACCGGCGCTTCCGGCTTGCCCCGGCAAGCTGCTAGAATGCGCGTTCCGTCGGGGTGTAGCGCAGTCTGGTAGCGCACTACGCTGGGGGTGTAGTGGTCGCGAGTTCGAATCTCGCCACCCCGACCAATTGGATCAAACGACAAAAGGCGCCCATTGGGCGCCTTTTGTCGTTTGGGGAACAGGGCGCGAAGAGTAATCGTCATACACGCGTAACGTTGTCACACGCGGCGCGAAGTCACGCGTTTCCCGTTTCCCGTTCCCAAGCTCCCCGCCCCCCGCCGCTCAATACAGCACCCGGCTGTGCAGTGTGCCGGGGATGGCTGCCAGCTGTGCCTTGAGTGCGGCGGCCTGGTCGGCGTTCGCGGCGACGTCGATCACGACGTAGCCGACATCGGCGCTGGTTTGCAGGAACTGGGCGTCGATGTTGATGTTGCCGACGGAGAACAGCTCGTTGACGCGCGACAGGATGCCCGGCGTGTTGCGGTGGATATGCAGCAGGCGCTGGCTGTGCGGATGTTCGGGCAGGTTGACCTCGGGAAAATTCACCGCCGACAGGGTCGAGCCGTTGTCGCTGTAGCGGATCAGCTTGGCCGCCACCTCGATGCCGATGTTGTCTTGCGCCTCCAGTGTGCTGCCGCCGATGTGTGGCGTGAGGATGACGTTGTCCATGCCCATCAGCGGTGAGCTGAATGGGTCGCGATTGCTCTTGGGCTCAGCCGGATAGACGTCTACCGCTGCGCCGGCAAGATGCCCGCTTTCCAGCGCGGCAGCCAGGGCGTCGATATCGACCACGCTGCCGCGCGAGGCGTTGATCAGCATGGCGCCCTGGCGCATGCGTGCAAGTTGCGGGGCGGCCATCATCAGCCGCGTGGCCGGTGTCTGCGGTACGTGCAAGGTGACCACGTCGCTGCGCTCTAGCAACTCGTCCAGGCTGGACACCGCGTGCGCGTTGCCCAGCGCGAGCTTGCTTTCAATGTCGAAAAACAACACGTGCATGCCGAAGCTTTCGGCCAATACGCCGACCTGGGTGCCGATGTGGCCATAGCCGACAATGCCCAGCACCTTGTCGCGGGCCTCGACGCTACCGGTGGCGGATTTGGCCCAGCCGCCGCGGTGGCATTGTGCGTTGCGATACGGAATGCCGCGCAGCAGCATGATGGTCTCGGCGACGACCAGCTCGGCCACGCTGCGCGTGTTGGAGTAGGGCGCATTGAACACCGGCACGCCGGCGTTGCGTGCGGCGGCCAGATCCACCTGGTTGGTGCCGATGCAAAAACAGCCCACGGCAATCAACCGCCGCGCATGGGCAATGACCTCGGCAGTGAGCTGGGTACGCGAGCGCAAGCCAATGATATGCGCGTCGGCCACGGCATCCATCAGGTCGCCGTCGGTCAGCGACGTGGCGCGTGCGTCGATCAGGCTGTAGCCCGCGTGGCGGAAACTTTCAACGGCGCTTGAACTGACGCCTTCGAGCAGCAGCACCTTGATGTCCTGGCGTGGGTAGGAAGTTTCCACTGGCGCGTCCTGATCGTGAGCAGCCGTTACTATGCCACGATGCGGTGCTTTTGCGGCGCTGCAACACTGCTGCCCAGCGGTAGCGATGACTCGCCCACGGAGAGCTTCATGCCCGATCCACGCCTGGCCCAATTGACGCAGCGCCTGCCGCAGTTGCGGTTGTCGTGCGCGGCGTCCGATCTTGAACATTACGGCCGCGACTGGACGCGCCGCTGGCCGAGCGCGCCGCTGGCCGTCGCGTTGCCGGCCAGCGTGCAGGAAGTACAGGCCATCGTGGCGTGGGCCAACGAATTTCATGTGGCCATCGTGCCTTCGGGCGGGCGCACCGGATTGTCCGGCGGCGCCGTGGCAGCGCATGGCGAGCTGGTGTTGAGCCTGGAGCGCATGCGCAGCGTGCTCGGCTTTGATCCGGTCGATCGGACGCTGACCGTGCAGGCGGGCATCACCCTGCAGGCGGTGCAGGAGGCTGCGCGTGAACACGGGTTGGCTTATCCGGTGGATCTGGCGGCACGCGGTTCGTGCACCATCGGTGGCAACGTATCGACCAATGCCGGTGGCATCCGCGTCATCCGCCACGGCAATACGCGTGAATGGATAGCCGGGCTCAAGGTAGTGACCGGTGCCGGCGCGGTGCTGGAGCTCAATCGCGGCTTGATCAAAAACGCCAGTGGCTACGATTTCCGGCATCTGCTGATTGGCGCCGAAGGCACCTTGGGCGTGGTGGTCGAGGCGACGCTCAAGCTCGCGCCGCCACCGCCGCCATCGCAGGTCATGCTGCTGGCACTGCCCGACATGGACGCGGTGATGGCGGTGTTTGGTGCGTTTCGCACGCGGCTGGCACTGCAGGCGTTCGAGTTTTTCACCGAGCAAGCCTTGACCCATGTGCTGGCGCGCGGCGCGCAGCGTGCGCTGGATGCCGCGTCACCGTATTACGTCGTGACCGAGTTTGATGCCGTCGACGATGCGGCGCAGGAGGTCGCCTTGCGCGCGTTTGAACATACGCTGGAACAGGGCTGGGTCAGCGACGGGGTCATTGCACAAAGCGAGGCACAGGCACAATCGTTGTGGCGCCTGCGCGAAGGTATCAGCGAAGCGCTGGCACCGCATACGCCGTACAAGAATGATGTTTCGGTGCGCGTGTCGGCGTTGCCAGCCTTCGTGCACGCGACGCAGGTCTTGCTGGCGCGGGAATATCCGCATTTTGAAGTGTTGTGGTTTGGCCATATTGGCGATGGCAATCTGCATATCAATGTGCTCAAGCCCGAAGCCATGGCCGAGGCGGAGTTTATTGCCCAGTGCGAGCACGTCACCCAGCTGCTGGCGGTGACGCTCAAGGCCCATGGCGGCAGCATTTCGGCCGAGCACGGGATTGGCTTGGTCAAACGGCCGTATCTTGGCAGTACCCGCAGTGCGGACGAGATTGCCTTGATGCGCGGCGTGCGCCGTGTATTCGATCCCAACGGCATTCTCAATCCGGGCAAGCTGTTTGCGCCCGATTGACGAGTTCGTGCATGCATCGTGCTAGCGTTGCGCGCCTGTGAACCGCCAATCAGGGACGTCGCCATGCCACAGGGTTTGCGTTTGCTGTATCCCGCAATCGAGCCGTATGACCGCGGCATGCTCGCGGTCTCGAGCCTGCACACGCTGTATTACGAGCAGAGCGGCAACCCGCGCGGCAAGCCGGTGGTATTTGTGCACGGCGGACCGGGTGGCGGCACCAACGCCAAGTGCCGACGGTTCTTTGATCCGGCGGCTTATCGTATCGTGTTGTTTGACCAGCGCGGCTGCGGACGCTCGACGCCGCATGCCGAGCTGACCGACAACACGACCTGGGATTTGGTGGCCGACATGGAGCGTCTGCGCGAGCATCTGGCGATCGAGCGCTGGCAGGTCTTTGGTGGCTCCTGGGGCTCGACGCTGGCGCTGGCCTACGCCCAGTCACATCCGGAGCGTGTCAGCGAGTTGGTGCTGCGTGGCATTTTCATGCTGCGCCGAAGCGAGCTGGAATGGTTTTATCAAAAGGGTTGCGACACGCTGTATCCGGATGCGTGGGAGACCTATCTGAGCGCGATTCCCGAGGTCGAACGCGGCGACTTGATGAGCGCCTATTACCGGCGCTTGACGCACCCCGACCACGCCGTGCGCATGGCCGCGGCGCGTGCGTGGTCGATATGGGAAGGCGCGACCAGCTTCCTGCTGCAGGATGCGGCGTACATCGCCAGCAGTGGCCAGGATGCGTTTGCCTTGGCCATGGCGCGCATCGAGTGCCATTACTTCGTGCATGGCGGCTTTTTCGAGCACGATGACCAGCTACTGCGTCACGTCGATCGCATCCGGCGCATTCCGGCGGTCATCGTGCAGGGCCGATACGATGTGGTTTGCCCGATGCGCAGTGCCTGGGATTTGCACCGTGCGTGGCCGGAAGCCGACCTGCGCATCGTGCAGGACGCCGGCCACTCGGCGTTTGAGCCGGGCAACACGCATGAGCTACTGGAAGCGACCGACCGTTTCCGCCAGTGAGGCGCGAGCAGCTCCCATCGCTTGTCAGTGCGATCAGTCGCTTGCGGGCAGTTGCTTGGTGCCGAAAATCTTGTCGCCGGCGTCACCCAGACCGGGCAGGATGTAGCCGCGTTCGTTCAGGTGGTCGTCGATGGCGGCGGTATAGATCTCGATATCCGGATGCGCTGCTTCGATGCGGCGCAGGCCTTCCGGCGCGGCAACCAGGAACAAGCCCTTGATGCGTTTGCAGCCGGCGGCCTTCAAGGTGTCGACCACGGCAATCAGGGTGCCGGCTGTGGCCAGCATCGGGTCGACGATCAGTGCCACACGTTTGTCCATGCGGCCACTGAGTTTTTCGTAGTAGGCGCTGGGCTGCAAGGTGTGCTCGTCGCGCTGCACGCCGATCACGCTGACCTTGGCTGACGGGATCATCTCCAGTACGCCGGGCAGCATGCCCAGGCCGGCGCGCAACACGGGAACGATGCTGACTTTCTTGCCCTTGATCCGGCGTACCTGCACTGGACCGGCCCAGCCTTCGATGGACTCTTCGGCTGTTTCCAGGTCCGCCGTCGCTTCGTAGGTCAGCAAGGCGGCAACTTCACTTGCCAGTTCGCGGAATTCCTTGGTGCTGATGCCGGCGCGGCGCATCAGGCCAAGTTTGTGCTGGATCAGCGGGTGTCCGACTTCGATGATTTTCATACCCGCAGTGTACGCAACCGATGATGCGCCTGCCCGGCAGGTGATTGTGCGCGACACCGTCGCCACGGCGGTGGACCGTGACGACGGGCGGACTTCGCGGCAGCTGCTCAGCTTTCGGTATCGGTGACTGCCGCCACGGTTTTGACCTTGGCTTTGGCCTTGTGCGTGGGCTTGGTGCTGGCGGTGGTTTTGGAGCCTTTGAGACAGGTGCTCATGAAGGACCGACGCTCCGGTCCCTTCCTGCCTTCGGCCTTGGCTTGGTGGCTGCAATCGGCCATGCGCTGCTGCTGTGGGGTTCGCGTCTTGGCCGGCGCCGCCTGGCTGGCGGGGGTATTGGCGGCAAGGCTGGCCTGCGGCGCCATGGTGAATGCGGCGGCGGTGGCAAACAGTGTGCTGGCGAGCAGCAGATGCAATGACGTGCGCATGCGTGGATCCTCTCCTTGATCCGGCCAAGTGCCGGCAGCCAAAAGTCTAGGCAGCCGGCGGCATGCGCGAAGTCGGGCAAGGCCGACGCCGATGCGGTATTTGGCTGTGGCATCGTGTCGGCGGCGCGGTGCACCGCGTGGTGGTTACACACTGTCGCTGGCGGCGGTCACCGACTATCGGGTGGACACGGCCTACAGAGACGACAAAGCCGCACCGGAGACCGGCGCGGCTTTGTCGGTGAAGCTGAAGTTACTTTCAGGCGGCTTCGGCCTTGGCCTTGCGCGGGCCTTCAAGCAGCGCCTTGCGCACATGCGCGACGATGAGGTCGACCTCGGCACTGGTGACGTTGAAGTGCGGTGTGAAGCGCAGCGAGTTGGCGCCGCCATGGATCACGCCGATACCGTGCTCGCGCATGTACTCCTCGGTGGAGCCGGCGCCGAAGCACTTGTACTCGGGAGCCAGTTCGCAGGAGAACAGCAACCCGGTGCCCTGGACCTTGGTGATCAGTCCGCCCAGCTCGTGCTTGAGTGCGCCGAGTTTGTCGAGGAATTCCTTGCCGCGTTCGCGGATGTTGGTGCGTACCGCGTCATTGAGCAGGCCGACGGTGGCGACGGCCACGTCCAGCGCGCGCGGATTGCCAGTCATGGTGTTGCCGTAGATGCCCTTGCGGTACAGCTCGGCGGTGGCGGCGGTAACCGCCAGCACCGACAGCGGATATTGACCGGCGTTGAGCGCCTTGGAGAAGGTTTCCATATCCGGCGCATCGAGCTTTTCAAAGCCCGGATAGTCGGTGATGGACAGCACGCCGTGCGCACGCAGGCCAGCCTGGATGGAGTCGACCAGCAGCAGCGAATTGTGTGCACGCGTCAGTTCGCGCGCCGCCTGGTAGAACTCGACGGTGACGGCGCGACCCGGATCGCCTTCGCCCATGACCGGCTCGAGGAACATCGCCTCGATGAACCAGCCATTCTTGTCGGCCTCGGCAAACGCGGCGCGCAGTTGCGCCACGTCGTACGGTGCAACGGTGATCACCGAATCTTCGTGCTGGAAGCTGGCGAGGTACTGCGTGTAAGTCTTGCGCGTGGAGTTGGAATACAGCGCCGGGCCCTCGGTGCGGCCGTGGAAGGCGCCCTTGACGGCAAGGCGCTTGATCTTGCGCCCGGCGTAGCGGCCGCCTTCCTCGGTCATCAGCTTGGCGTTGACGTCGGCGATGCGGCAGGCCAGCGATACCGACTCGGAGCCGGAGTTGAGGCACAGGTAGCGCGCATACGGGCTGGTGCCATGGACGCGACCCAGCTCCTTGTCCATGGCACGCGTGAAGCGCAGCTGCGAGATGCTCGGCGACATCACGTTGGCCATGACCTGCGGCCGCGACATGGCCCCGATGATGGCCGGGTGGTTGTGGCCGAAGCCAAGCATGCCGTAGCCGCCGTTGTCGTGCAGCACGGCACCCTTGAGGGTGACGATCCATGGGCCGCGCGCGGCGCCCGGCAGGTAGGGATTGACCGCGTCGTCCGGATAGAAATTGACGAACCCGGCCTGCGCCTGGTGAATCTGCTCGGCTTCGTCGAGCTTGAGGAAATCGCCCATGTCCGCGCGCAGCGAACGATGGCGCTCCACTGCCTCGGTGATGGCCTGCACCAGCGAGGGGTCGCTTGCGGCCAGGCGTTCGATGCTGGCGTCGTCCAGTCCGACGGTGCGCGGCTTGCCGCCAAATTCGCGCAACTCGCGCAACTGATTGATCACGCCCATGGCTTGTCTCCTTGCTGTCTGCCCGACGGGACACACCAAGGTTCCGGCGCGGCATGGATGAATGAAGGACGAGCCGTGCCGTCGTGATGGGCCGCCCGTCGCGCAGCTGAGGGCGCACGTCAAGAGCCATCGGCGTGCGTCAGCGCCGCTACAGGATACCTTGCCGCATGAAGCGCCGTAACCCCCTGGGCTGCACCGACGTACTGCACTGCACGATAATGGTCCGTTGCGCGCGCCGCGCGCTTTCGACTGAGCATCCCGTGAAGAAGTCCGATTTTGATTTTGATCTGCCGCATGAGCTCATTGCCCAGGCGCCGCTGGCAGAGCGCTCCGCCAGCCGTCTGCTGTTGCTGGATGCCGCCGCCGGCCGGCGTGAAGACCGCATGTTTCGCGACCTTCCGCAGCTCCTGCGCGCTGGCGATTTGCTGGTGTTCAACGACACGCGCGTGTTGCCGGCGCGCCTGCATGGGCACAAGAGCAGTGGCGGCGCGGCGGAAATCCTGATCGAGCGGATCACTGGCGAACACACCGCAACGGTGCAGTTGGGTGTCAGCAAGAAACCCAAGGCCGGCGGTGTGATCGTGCTGGCCGATGGCAGCCAGGCCGTGGTGCAGGGGCGCGACGATGGCTTTTTCCAGCTGCGCTTTGATTCGCCGCAGCCGCTGGAGAAACTGCTGCTGGCGCTGGGCGAGATGCCGCTGCCGCCATATATCGACCGCGTACCCGACGCCAGCGATCGCGAGCGCTACCAGACGGTGTATGCCCGTGCGCCCGGTGCGGTGGCCGCGCCCACGGCGGGCCTGCATTTTGATCACAAGCTGCTCGATCAACTGCATGCCATGGGCGTGGGCTTTGGCTACGTCACGCTGCACGTCGGCGCCGGCACGTTCCAGCCGGTGCGCGAGGACACGGTCGAAGACCACCACATGCACCGTGAATGGTTGAGCGTGGGCGCCGACTTGATTGCGCAGATCAAGCGCACGCGCGCCGCCGGCGGACGTGTGATCGCCGTTGGCACGACGGTGGTGCGCTCGCTGGAAAGCGCCATGGTCGATGGCGAGCTGCAGCCGTTCGAGGGCGAGACGCAGATCTTCATCTATCCGGGCTACACCATCGCCAGCATCGATGGCTTAATCACCAATTTCCATCTGCCGCAGTCAACCTTGATGATGCTGGTGTCGGCCCTGGCTGGACGCGAATACATGCTGGATGCCTATCGCCACGCCGTGGCCGAGCGCTACCGGTTTTTCTCCTACGGCGACGCCATGCTGATCCTGCCGCCACCGTTGGCGTAGGGCCGGCACCGCCCGCCACGCGGTGCCACGCCACCCGTGTCCCGTGGGAGCCCGCTGGGGGGCGATGCCCTGCCTTGGTGACGCGAGAGCAAAAAAGCATCGCCCGCGAGCGGACGCCTACGGGGGTAGCCCGCATAGCGGGCAATGCCTGCTGCAATGGCGGCGGTTTGATGACGACAAAAGCCGGCGGGCCGTGCCTGCGCCGCACGCTGCGGCGGTTGAGTTGCAAACCCGGGATAATGCGCCGATGACAGCACTCCAATTCGACCTGCTTGCCACTGACGGCGCCGCCCGCCGTGGTCGCGTGCATCTGGCCCATGGCAGCGTGGAAACGCCCGCGTTCATGCCGGTGGGCACCTATGGCACGGTCAAGGCGATGACGCCGCGCGACGTCACCGAGACGGGCGCCGAGATCCTGCTGGGCAACACCTTCCACTTGTTTTTGCGGCCGGGGCTGGAGGTCATCGGCAAATTTGGCGGCCTGCATCGCTTCATCGGCTGGGACAAGCCCATCCTCACCGACTCGGGCGGCTTCCAGGTGTTTTCGCTGGCGCACAAGCGCAAGCTGGCCGAGGAAGGCGTGACGTTTGCCTCGCCGGTGGACGGCTCGCGCGTGTTCCTGTCGCCGGAGGTGTCCATGCGCGTGCAAACCGCGCTGGACTCGGACATCGCCATGATCCTCGACGAGTGCACGCCGTATCAGCTGGACGGCAAGCCGGTCAGCGAGCGCGTGGCCAGCACGTCGATGGAATTGAGCTTGCGCTGGGCGCGACGCTCGCGGGACGCGTTCGACGCACTGGGCAATACCAATGCGCTGTTCGGCATCGTGCAGGGCGGGGTGCATGAACATCTGCGCCAGCGCTCGGCAGCCGGCTTGGTCGACATTGGTTTTGACGGCTATGCGGTCGGCGGCCTGGCGGTTGGCGAGCCGGAGGCCGAGCGCAATGCCGCGCTGGATTTCACCGTGCCGCTGCTGCCGGCGGACAAGCCGCGCTACTTGATGGGCGTGGGCCGCCCGGAAGACATTGTCGCCGCGGTGGCGCGTGGCATCGACATGTTTGATTGCGTGATGCCCACGCGCAATGCACGCAACGGCTTTTTGTTCACTGCCCACGGCACGCTGCGCATCCGCAATGCGCGCTATGCCACCGATACGCGGGTCATCGAGGATGGCTGCGACTGCCATGCCTGTGCCAACGGGTTTTCGCGCGCTTATCTGCGTCATCTCGACCGTTGCGGCGAGATTCTCGCCAGCCAGCTGGCGACCATGCACAATTTGCGCTACTACCAGCGGCTGATGGCGGGCCTGCGCCAGGCCATTGCCGCTGGCGAGCTGGCGGCTTTCATGGCGGACTTCGCCGCACGCCGGGCGGTGCCGCAGCCGGCATGACTGCGCGCGTGCCCGCGCTGCCGGTCGTGCACCGGCCGGCGGACGCATGGCATAATCGAGAATCTTTTATCAGGCGTTCAGCCCACTTCAATGGGCCACGCCACAACTTGCGAGATCAATGATGAATCTACCGATGCCTTCCGTACTTGCCCAGGCCGCGACGGCGCAGCCCGACGGTGGCGGCATGCAGCTGATCCTCATGATGGTGGTGTTGTTCGGCCTGATGTACTTCATGATGATCCGCCCGCAGATGAAGCGGCAGAAGGAACATCGCGCCATGGTCGCCGGCCTCGCGCGCGGCGACGAGGTGGTGACCGGCGGCGGCATTGCCGGGCGCGTGGAAGAGGTCGGCGAGACCTTCATCACCGTGGAAATTGCGCCCAACGTCAAGGTCAAGGTGCAGAAGGGCTCGGTGCAGCAGGTGCTGCCCAAGGGCTCGCTCAAGTCCGCCTGACCGCGGCATGCGTCACTTTCTGCAGGTTTTTGCCGTGGCGCTGGCCACGGCCTTCACGGGCTCAATGTATGAATGATTTTCCCCGCTGGCGCTACTGGCTGGTTGCTGCGGCCATGTTGTTTGGCGTGATCTACGCGCTGCCCAATGCGTTCCTGGCCATCCCTGGCGTGCAAGTCACCGCCAACCGCGGCGCGCCGCCGATCGACGCCAGCGTGCAGCAGAAAGTGACCGGTGCGTTGGCCGCAGCCAAGCTGGTGCCGGGTGAAGTCACCATCGACGGCGAGCACCTGCTGGCCACCTTTGCCAATGCCGACGAGCAGAAGCTGGGTGCCGATACTCTGCAGGCGGCGCTGGGTGATGGCTATACGGTGGCCTTCAAGCCCAAGTCCACGGTGCCGGCCTGGTTGCAGCTGGTGGGTGCGCGCGCCATGCCGCTGGGCCTGGACTTGCAGGGCGGCGTGCACTTCCTGATGCAGGTCGATCAAAACGACGCCATCGACAAGCAGGAGAACAGCTACGCCGATGACGTGCGCAGCATCCTGCGGCAGAAAAACATCCGCTACGAATCGGTCAAGCGCAGAAGTGGTACCGGCAACGGCATCAGTGTGCTGTTGCGTTCGTCGGCCGATCGTGACGCGGCCAGCACCGTCATTGGCAATGAGTACCCAGACCTCAACTTGGCCAACGGCCCGAGCACGGGCGACCGCTTCGTGCTCAACGTGGTCATCAAGCCGGAAAAGCTGCGCGACATGTCGCTCAATGCGATCAAGCAGAACCTGGGCACGCTGCGCAACCGCATCAACGCCTTGGGCGTGTCCGAGCCGTTGATCCAGCAGCAGGGCGACAGCCACATCGTCGTCGAGCTGGCCGGCGTACAGGATCCGGCCGAGGCCAAGAAGCTCATCGGCGCCACCGCCACCTTGCAGTACCGCGCCGGCATCGGCCAGGCCGGCGACCCGGCAGCGGTGGAAGCGGCGCGTACGGGCAATATCCCGCCCGATGCCAATCTCTATTACATGCGCGACACGAAGGTGCCGGTGCTGGTCAGCAAGCGCATCATCGTCACCGGCAGCGAGCTGGTGGATGCCTCGTCAGGCATCGACCAGCAAAGCGGTACGCCCAAGGTCGACGTGACCCTCAATGCCGCTGGCGCCAAGCGCATGGGCGACTTCACCAACGCCAACGTCGGCAAGCCGATGGCGGTGGTGTACGTCGAGCGCGTGGTCGAGACCAAGATCATCAACGGCAAGGAGGTCAAGGTTCCGCGTATCACCGAAAGCGTGATCAACGACGCCTCCATCGCCAGCCCCTTCAGCAAGCAGTTCCAGACCACGGGCCTTGGCAGCCCGAAGGAAGCCTCGGAGCTGGCGCTGCTGCTCAAGGGCGGTTCGCTGGCCGCGCCGATGGACATTGTCGAGGAGCGCGTGATCGGCCCGAGCCTTGGCCAGGACAACATCGAGAAGGGCTTGCGCGCCGTGCTCCTGGGCCTGGCCATGGTGCTGGCGGCGGCGGCGATCTACTACAAGCTGTTTGGCCTGGTGGCCGACATCGCGCTGTTCTTCAACCTGGTCATCCTGGTGGCGGTGATGTCGCTGATCGGCGTCACGCTGACCATGCCGGGCATTGCCGGTATTGTGCTGACGCTGGGCATGGCCATTGACGCCAACGTACTCATCTGCGAGCGCGTGCGCGAGGAATTGCGCAACGGCTCCAGTCCGCATGCGTCCATTCGCGCCGGCTATGAAAAAGCCTGGTCGACCATTCTGGACGCCAACGTCACCCACCTGATTGCGGCACTGGCGCTGACGACCATGGGTACGGGCGCGATCAAGGGCTTCGGCGTCACGCTGCTGATCGGTATTCTCACGTCGCTGTTTACCTCGGTGACGCTGACCCATGCGTTCACGGCAGCCATTCACGGCCACCGCAAGCTCAAGACGCTGTCGGTTTAAGGACCCACCATGGAAATCTTCAACCACAACAGCAACATCAACTTCCTCGGCATGCGCAACTACAGCATCGTCGTGGCCATCCTGCTGGTGATTGCTTCAATCGCGCTGATTGTCGGGCGCGGCCTCAATTACGGCCTGGATTTCACCGGCGGCGTGTCGCTGGTGGTGGATTACGAGCAGCCGGTGCAGGTGGCCGATGTGCGCGCCGCGCTGGCCAAGGGGGGCATGGACCACGCCGTCGTGCAGGCCCTGGGCGGCACGCGCGAGGTGGCCATTCGCATGCAGCCCAAGGATGACCCGGCGACGCTGCAGACGGCCGACGGCAAGGTCAACCTGGATCGCATCGCGCGGGATGTCACCAGCACGCTGCAGGAGGCGCGGCCCGACGCCAGGCTCAAGAGCCGCGACTACGTCGGTTCGGAGGTTGGCGCCGAGTTGCGCAGCGACGGCACGGTGGCGGCGATCTTCGTCATCCTCGGCATCATGGCGTACTTGTGGATTCGCTTCGAGCGGCGCTTTGCCATCTCCGCCGTGGCTACCGAAGTGCATGACGTGCTGGTCACGCTGGGTGTCATTGCGCTGTGGCAACGTGAATTCGACATGACCGTCTTGGCCTCGGTGCTGGCGGTGATCGGTTACTCCATCAACGACAAGGTGGTGGTGTTCGACCGCGTGCGCGAGCTGTTCCGGCTGGCGCGCAAGGCCGAGCCGGAGGAAATCCTCAACCGCTCGATCAACAATACCTTGTCACGCACCATCATCACCTCGTTGTTCACGGCCATTGCCATGGGCGCGCTGTATTTCATCGGCGGCCCGGTGGTGCATGGCTTTGCCATCACCATGTTGATCGGCATCGTGGTCGGCACCTTGTCGTCCATCTTCATCGCCTGCCCGATCCTGCTCTGGCTTGGCGTGTCGAAGAAGGACCTGATGCCGGTGACCAAGGAAAACCCGGAGCTGGCGCGCCGCCCGTAAGGTCTCGGGGCGGCGCTGGTCGGCGCCGCCGCTGGCGACACGACCGCCGGATTGGGCGGGCGCGGCCGCGTCGCGCCGCATCGGCGAGCCTCAATTGCCGCTCAACTTGCGGCGGCAGCGGCCGATACGCCCAGTTGACGGGGCACGATGCCCTGATGGGCGCGCTCATGCTGATACTCGTTGGCTCCTTGGTGGTGCTGGTTTCCGTGTTCGGCGGCTACGTGCTGTCGCACGGCCACCTGTTGGCGCTGTGGCAGCCTTATGAGCTGCTGATCATCGGCGGCGCCTCAATTGGTGCGTTCATCACCGCCAACCCCAGCAAGGTGGTCAAGCAGGCCGGGCGTGAAATTGTCGCGTTGTTCAAGCCGCCGCGCTATCAACGTGCGGACTATGTCGACCTGCTGTCACTGCTGTATGACATTTTCAACGTCATGCGCAAACAGGGCGTGCTTGGTCTGGAATCGCACATTGACGATCCCGCGGCAAGCCCGGTGTTTTCCGCTTATCCAAAGCTGCTGGCCGATCATCACCTGATCGAGTTCATCACCGACTGCCTGCGCCTGATCGTCGGCGGCAGCATGAACCCGCAAGAACTTGAACAGCTGCTGGAAGTGGAGCTGGAAACCCATGAGCAGGCTGCCGAGGCGCCGTCCGTGGCGATGATCAAGACAGCCGATGCGCTGCCGGGTTTTGGCATCGTGGCAGCGGTGCTGGGCATCGTCACCACCATGTCGCAGTTGAGCGGGGACACCTCGCGCATTGGCGAACACATCGCCGGCGCCCTGGTCGGCACGTTCCTCGGCATCCTGCTGTGCTATGGCTTTGTCGGCCCGCTGGGGGCGGCGATGGAAAGCCGTGTCCGCGAAGAAAGCCGGGCCCTGGAATGCGTCAAGATTGGCCTGCTGGCCAATTTGCGGGGCTACAACCCGAAAGTGTCGGTGGAGTTCGCGCGCAAGGTGCTGGCCGAACATGCACGGCCAAGCTTCCTGGACCTGGAGGATCACCTCAACGGTGACCGTGTGGGCGCGCCAACGTGAGTGATGGCGCGCCCGAGGCGATCATCATTCGCCGCGGCCGGCGCGGCGGACATGCGTATCACGGCGGCTCGTGGAAAGTGGCATATGCCGATTTCGTCACCGCGATGATGGCGTTCTTCCTGGTGATGTGGCTGCTTGGCGTCGCTACCGAGGAGCAAAAAGCGGCGGTTTCGGCGTATTTCAACAACCCCAGCATGACCCAGGGTGTGTCAACCATGGCACCGCCTGGCCAGATGGGGCCTGGTGGCGCCAGCGACAGTGCGATCGAGCTTGGTGGCGCCATGGACTTGCCGCGTGGGCCGGGCAAGGACAAGCGCGACGCGAGCAAGGGGTCATCGAGCGAGGATGAGCGCACGGCTGCCGCCAACGGCACGCCGGACGAGCAGGCCGTGCGTGAGCGCGACATGGCGCGGCTGGAACAGCTGCGCGATGCGTTGCACGCGGCTATCGAACAGAGCCAGGCCTTGGCGCCGTTCAAGGACCAGCTGCTGCTGGACATCACCCCGGAAGGCCTGCGCATCCAGATCGTGGACAAGCTCAACCGGCCGATGTTTGATCTGGGCAGCGCGCAGCTCAAGCCGTATACGCTGAAAATCCTGCATGAGCTGGGCAGTTTCATCAATCGCGTGCCCAACGAGATCAGCATCTCCGGCCACACCGACAACGCGCCCTACAGCAGCGGCGAGCATGACTACAGCAACTGGGAGTTGTCGGCCGATCGCGCCAATGCCGCGCGTCGCGCGCTGCTGGCCGGTGGCCTGCAGTCGGGCAAGATCACGCTGGTGGCGGGCCTGGCGGCCGCGGTGCCGTTTGACAAGGTGCACCCGGATGACCCGATCAACCGGCGCATCAGCATTCTGGTGATGACCAAGGAGGCGCAGCGCGCGGCGCTGTCCAATGGCGTCGCCGTGGCGGGGGCGGTCAAGGCTGGCGGCACCACTCGTCGCGCGCCGACGGCGGCTTTGGCGGCAGCACCCGGTGTGCGGCCGGTTGTGTCAGATGACCCGGCACCCATCGTCCGGCGTCAGCGCGCACCAGCGCCGCTGTAGGTCACCGCGTCGCGTGCCCGCTGTCGCCAAGGCGGTCGCGCAGCGCTTGCAGGCGCGCGGGTGTGCCGATGTCGAACCATGTACCAGTGTGGCGCGTGCCGCTCACGGCATGCCCGGCCATGGCTGCGCGCAGCAGTGGCGCAAGCTTGAAGCGCGGTGGTGACGCCGTTGCATCGGCGCTCACCTCGCGCCAACCGGCCAGCAATTGCGGCCGATACACGCCGATGCCGGCGTAGGTGAGCTTGGGTGTGCCGTCGGCGTGCAGCCGGCCGCGCCGGTCCAGCGCAAAGTCGCCGCCTGCGTGCTGCGGCGGGTTGTCCACCAGCAGCAGGTGCGCCAGGCCTTCCGGCTGGGCCGGGAGGTCCGTCAAGTCGGCATCGCACCAGATATCGGCGTTCAGCACCAGGAACGGTTCGTCGCCCAGCAAGGGCAGGGCGTGCAGCATGCCGCCGCCGGTTTCCAGCGGCGTGTCACCTTCATAGGCAAATTGGATGTGCAAGCCCCAGCGTGAGCCGTCGCCCAGGGCGGTCGGGAACTGCGACGCAAGGTGCGAGGTGTTGATGACGACCTCGCGGATACCGGCCGCGGCCAGTTTTTCCAGTTGCCAGACGATCAGTGGTTTGCCGCCGGCGACGAGCAGCGGCTTGGGGACGGTATCCGTCAGTGGCCGCATGCGCTCGCCCCGGCCGGCGGCGAAGATCAGCGCATGCCTCATGCCGGGGCCGCCACGCGCAGGTCGCGACGGCCGACGTGGCGGCGCAGCAGGTCGGCAAATTCGCGCAGTTGCGGGTCGCGCTGCGCGATGTCGCACACATAGCCGAAAACGCGCGGCAGATCGCCCAGATAGCCGGCCTTGCCATCGCGGTAGTGCAGCCGGCAAAAAATTCCCAATACCTTGATGTGGCGCTGCAGGCCGGTCAGGTCGAACCAACGCATGAAGCGCGCGCGGTCGGCCACGGCTGCGGCAAAGCGTGTCGTCAGCAGGCGCTGGCGGTGGGCCTCGGCCCAGGCGGAAACCCGGGTGTCATCCCAGCGCACGTAGCAGTCGCGCAGCAGCGAGGCCAGGTCGTAGGTCAACGGACCGTACAGCGCGCCTTGAAAGTCGATGATGCCGGGCGTGGCCAACCGCCGCGGATCAGGGGCGTCGACGTCGCAAACCAGCAGGTTGCGACTGTGATAATCGCGATGGACGAAGCAGCGCGGCTGCTCCAGTACCGCATGCAGGATGTGGGTGAAGGCCGCTTCCAACACGTCCCACTCGGCGCAACTGGGTTGCACGCCCAGATGTCGGGTGAGGAACCATTGCGGCATCAACTCCAGCTCGCGGCTCAGGAAGTCGCGATCATAGGCCGGCAGTCCGCCGGTCTCGGCCGCGCACTGCATGCGCACGAGGGCATCCATGGCATCGGCGTACAACGCGTCGGCCGTGTCCGTGTTCAGTGCGTCCTGATACAGGTGGTGGCCAAGGTCCTCGATCAGCAGGAAACCCTGCTGCACGTCCTGCGCACGCACTGTCGGGACATGCAGTCCGGCGGCGGCCAGCCGTTGACCAATCAGCAACCACGGCTGCGGATCTTCCTGCGCTGGCGGCGAATCCATCACGATCCACGCTGGCGTGGTGGCTTGCGTGCGCCAATAACTGCGAAAGCTGGCATCGGCTGAAGCCGGGGTCAGCGTCACGCTGGCGTCATGCAGGACCTGGCGGGTCCAGGCGAGGCGGGCAGTGGCACGGGATGGCAAAGGCATGGGCGGCAATCGAAAAAGATCGCTACAGCTTAGCGGCGCCACAGGCGCAGCGTGAAGCCGAAAAAGGTCGCGGACGGCATGCGGCGATTGACCGCGGAGCGCGTAAACAGTACCATTTTGGTCCCGATTAACGGCCACGCCAGAACGCCCATGTTACGCGTCAGTCGACTTACCGATTACGCCGCCGCCGTGATGACCTGCATGGCCGAGCATGAGCAGGCCGTGGTCAGCGCGGTGCAGATTTCGGACGAAACCGGGCTGGAGTTGCCGACCGTGAGCAAGCTGCTCAAATCGCTCGGGCACGCGGCGTTGGTGGAATCCTTTCGCGGGGTCAATGGCGGCTACCGGCTGGCGCGTCCGGCAGCGGATATTTCGTTGGCCGAGATCGTCGTGGCGCTGGAAGGCCCCATTGCGGTCACCGAGTGCGGCCTGGGCAGCGGCCAGTGCGACCGCGAGGCGCGTTGCCGCGTGCGCGGCAGCTGGCAGCAGATCAGCGGCATTCTGGATGAGGCCTTGCGCGCGGTGAGTCTGGCCGACATGCGCATGCGCAGCCCGCCGCGGCGCCGGCCGGTGCCGCACATGGCGGTCATCGGCGGGCGTTGAAGCCAAGGCATTGACCGGCAGGCGCCTGGCGCCGCCGACAGGATCAACCAATGGACAGCATGATGAGCAGTGAAAGCAGTACCGCCACCGCTTTGCGCGACAACGCCGAAGTGGCGCAGGCGCTGGGTCGGACTTACTCGGCCGGATTCGTCACCAAGGTGGAGACAGTCAGCCTGCCGCCTGGCTTGAATGAGGACATCATTCGCCAGCTTTCGGCCATCAAGGAAGAGCCGCAATGGATGACCGATCGCCGACTGGAGGCTTATCGTCATTGGCTGACGATGACGGCGCCCGATTGGGCCAAGCTCAAGCTCGATCCGATCGATTATCAGGCGGTCAGCTATTACAGCGCGCCCAAGGCCAAGCCGAAATCCCTGGCCGAGGTGGATCCGGCCGTACTGGAAACCTACGAGAAACTCGGCGTACCGCTGCACGAACGTGCCGCGCTGGCCGGCGTGGCGGTAGACGCGGTATTTGATTCGGTTTCCGTCGGCACCACGTTCCGCAAGCAACTGGCTGACGTCGGCATCATCTTCTGCTCGATGAGCGAGGCCATCCGCAACCATCCGGATCTGGTGCAGAAATATCTTGGCAGCGTGGTGCCCATTGCCGACAACTTCTTTGCCGCGCTGAATTCAGCCGTGTTTTCCGACGGTAGTTTCGTCTTCATTCCCAAGGGCGTGCGTTGCCCAATGGAACTGTCCACGTATTTCCGCATCAACGCGCAAAATACCGGGCAATTCGAGCGCACCTTGATCATTGCCGAGGAAGGCAGCCACGTTTCCTATCTGGAAGGCTGCACCGCGCCCAAGCGCGATGAAAACCAGCTGCATGCGGCCGTGGTCGAACTGGTCGCACTGGAAGGCGCACAGATCAAGTATTCCACGGTGCAAAACTGGTATCCGGGCGATGAAAACGGCAAGGGCGGCGTCTACAACCTGGTGACCAAGCGCGGTGAGTGCCGCGGCAATGATTCCAAGATTTGCTGGACACAAATGGAGACTGGCTCGGCCATCACCTGGAAATACCCCAGCGTGGTGTTGCGCGGGGATCGCACCGTGGGCGAGTTTTATTCCGTCGCGCTGACCCATCATTTCCAGCAGGCGGATACCGGTACCAAGATGGTGCATATCGGCCGCGACACCAAATCCAAGATCATTTCCCGCGGCATCAGTGCCGGGCGCAGCAACAACAGTTATCGCGGACTGGTCAAGGTGGAGAAGGGTGCCGAGAATGCGCGCAATTACACGCAGTGCGATTCACTCTTGATCGGCAAGCAGTGCGGCGCGCACACCTTCCCGTATATCGAGGTGAAAAACCCCACCGCGATTGTCGAGCACGAGGCGACCACCTCCAAGATTTCCGACGACCAGATGTTTTATTGCCGGTCGCGCGGCATCAGTGGCGAGGATGCCACCTCGATGATCGTCGATGGCTTCTGCAAGCAGGTATTCCGCGAGTTGCCGATGGAGTTCGCGGTGGAGGCAAAGAAACTGCTTGAGGTATCGCTGCAAGGCGCCATTGGCTGACCTCTTGCCCGACCCGTTCGTGGGCGGGCATCCCACACGCGGATGACGGTGCCAGGCCTGCGCACGGTGTGTGCAGGTGGCACCTCGCCGCAAAACCCCTCCGCCCGGAGGGGAGCAAACGATCAGGAACCGACATGCTGAAAATTGAAAACCTGCACGCCCGCGTGGCCGGCAAGGAAATCTTGAAGGGCATCAACCTCACCGTGAATGCGGGTGAAGTGCACGCCATCATGGGCCCCAATGGCGCGGGCAAGTCCACCTTGGGCAACGTGCTGGCCGGGCGCGCGGGATATGAAGTGACCGCCGGCACGGTCAGCTTCGATGGCGTGGACTTGCTGGCGCTGGAACCGGAAGCGCGCGCGGCCACCGGCGTGTTCCTGGCGTTTCAGTATCCGGTGGAAATCCCCGGCGTCAACAACACCTATTTCCTGCGTACGGCCTTGAACGCGCAGCGCCGGGCGCGCGGCGAGAAGGAGCTCGATTCCATGCAGTTTCTCAAGCTGGTGCGCGAGAAACTCAAGGTCATGCAAGTGTCCGACGAGCTGTTGCACCGCGCGGTCAACGAGGGCTTTTCCGGCGGCGAGAAGAAGCGCAACGAGATTTTCCAGATGGCGTTGCTGGAGCCGAAGCTGGCCATCCTGGATGAGACCGATTCCGGACTGGACATCGACGCCCTGCAGCAGGTGGCCGCGGGCGTCAACATGCTGCGCGCGCCAGATCGCGCCTTTCTCATGATCACGCACTATCAGCGCCTGCTCGATTACGTCGTGCCGGACTTCGTGCATGTGCTGGCTGCCGGGCGCATCGTCGAAAGCGGCGACAAGACGCTGGCCCTGCGCCTGGAAGAACACGGCTATGCCGGCATCACGGCGGAGGCTGGCGCATGACCACCGCCGCATCTTCGCCCTTGCTGGCGTCGCTGCTGGAGACGCCGCTGCCGACCTCGGGCATTGCCTGGCTGGATGCGGCGCGGCGCGAAAACCGCGAGGCGTTTGCCGCTGCCGGCTTGCCCGATACCCATGTCGAAGCATGGAAATACACCGCGCTGCGTTCGCTGGCGCGGCAGCCGTTTGCCCGCGGTGATGCACAGGCAGCAAGCCGCCAAATCGACCCGGCGCTGTTTGCCTTGCCTGCAGTCGATGGCCCGCGGCTGGTGTTCGTCAATGGCGTGTTCCGTGCCGACTTGTCGGCGCTGGAGGCGCTGCCCGCCGACCTGCAGTTGCAGCCGTTGTCGCTGGCGCTGGCGGCGGATGCCGAACCGCTGCGCTTCACCTTGTCGCGCCACTATCGTGACGCTGGCGATGCCTTTGCCCGCATCAATGCGGCCAGTGCGACCGATGGCGTGGTGCTGCGCGTTGCCGCCGGTGCGCGGATAACCCGGCCGGTGCAGCTGGTGTTTGTCGGCGCGGCGGCGGATGCGGAACTGGCATGGCATGCGCGCAACGTCATCGACCTGGGCGCGGACAGCGAGCTGGAGCTGATCGAGCAGCATGTGGCCTGTGGCGAGCAGGCGCAGCTCGGGACCCTGGTCAGCGATATCGAGCTGCACGCCCATGCGCGGCTGCGGCATGTGCTGGTGCAGAGCGCCGGCGTGGCCACGCTCATGCGCCGCAGCAGCGTGCGCATCCATGAGCATGCGCGCGCCACGCTGCACATGCTGGAGCTGGGCGGCGCGCTGGTGCGGCACGACGTGCGGGTTGACCTGGTCGGCGACGGCGCGCGTTTTGACGGTCGCGGCGTGTTCATGCCGCATGGCCGGCAGCACATGGATACGCAGCTGTCGATCCATCACGACGCGATCAACACCGTGTCCGATGCCCATTGGCGCGGCGTTGCCAGCGAACGCGGCCATGGCGTGTTTCGCGGTGCGGTACAGGTTGCGCCCGGCGCCGATGGCAGCGATGCCAACCTCACCAACAAGAACCTGCTGCTGTCGGCCAGTGCGGAAATCGACACCAAGCCGGAGCTGGTGATCTATGCCGATGAAGTGAAGGCGGCACATGGGGCGACGGTCGGCCAGCTGGACGAGCAGGCGTTGTTCTACCTGCGCTCGCGCGGCATTGCCGCAGGCGACGCGCGTGCCGTGCTGACGGCTGCCTTCTGCCGTGCGGTGCTGGGCGACGTTGCCAACCAGCCGCTGCGGGAACACCTTGGCGAGCTGCTGCTGGCACAGCTGCCGGCGTGATCGCGGCCCGGTTTCGTGCCGGACCGCGACTGCATTGCGCTTCAATTTCCAGGAATGCCCATGAATGCCCGTGCCACCCCTGTTTCAACCTTGCCGACGTTTGACGTGAACCGCGTGCGCGCGGATTTCCCGTTGCTGGCGCGGCGCGTGCACGATCACCCGCTGGTGTATTTCGACAACGCCAACACCAGCCAGAAGCCGGCGTCGGTGATCGATGCGGTGGCCACGCACTACCGCGAGCACAACGCCAATGTCTCGCGTGCCGTGCATCAGCTGGGAGAGGAGGCCACCGCGGCCTACGAGCTTGCGCGCGACAAGCTGGCGCAGTTCATCCATGCGCCGTCGCGCAACGAGGTGGTGCTCACTTCCGGCACCACGCAGGCGACCAATCTGGTGGCCTACAGCTATGCCTTGCCGCGCTTGCAGCCGGGCGACAGCATCCTCACCACGGTGATGGAGCATCACGCCAACATCGTGCCGTGGCAGCTGGTGGCGGCGCGCAGCGGCGCCACGGTCAAGGCCGCGCCCATCACCGAGCGCGGCGAACTGATCGTGGAGCGCTACATCGCCATGCTGACGCCCGAGGTCAAGCTGGCCTGCCTGGGGCATGTATCCAACGTGCTGGGCACGGTGAACCCGGTACGCGAGATTGCCCGCGCCTGCCACAAGCGCGGCATTCCGCTGCTGGTTGATGGTTCGCAGGCGGCGCCGCATCGGCCGGTGGACGTGCAGGCGCTGGGGTGCGATTTCTACGCCATCACCGGCCACAAGATGCTGGGCCCGACCGGCACGGGCGCGCTGTGGGCCCGGCGGGAATTGCTTGACGCCATGCCGCCGTTCTTTGGCGGCGGCGACATGATCCGCGAGGTACGCTTCAACGACACGACCTTTGCCGACGTGCCGCACAAGTTCGAGGCGGGCACGCCCAATATCGCCGGCTTCGTCGGCCTGGGCGCCGCCATCGACTACTACCAGAATCTGGGCTTTGCCGCGATCCAGGCGTGGGAGCAGGAGCTGCTGGTCTACGCCACCGAGCGGCTGCAGGCCGTGCCGGGCGTGCGTATCGTTGGCACCGCGGCCGACAAGGAGCCGGTGATTTCCTTCCTGCTGGAAGGCGCGCAGGCCACCGATTTGGCGACGCTGCTGGATTTGCAAGGCGTCGCCGTGCGCTCCGGGCATCATTGTGCGCATCCGTTGATGCAGTTCTTCGGCGTGCCGGCAACGTTGCGGGCGTCGCTGGCGTTCTACAACACGCGCGAGGAAGTCGACGCTTTCATCACGGCCTTGCTCAAGGTGCGCAAACTGCTGATGTGACCGCCCGCCACGGGCGTTGCGTTACCCTGACGGCTTCCGTTTCTGGATCGATCCGATGCTTGCCTGGTTGCCCGGCGCGCTGCGCATTCCGTTGGCGATGCTGTCGCTGGCGCTCAACATTCTCGTGCACGTCGTGCCCCTGTTTGTCCTGGCCCTGGTCAAGGTGCTGGTGCCGATACCGCCGCTGCGCCGCGGCCTGTCGCGGACGCTGGTGGTCATTGCCGAGAGCTGGATCGGCGTCAACAACGGGTTGTTCGGCGTATTCACGCGCATGCAATGGGACGTCACCGGCGTCGACGACCTGCGCGCGGACCGCAATTACCTGGTGCTGTGCAACCACCAAAGCTGGGTGGACATCCCGGTGCTGCAGAAGGTGTTCAACCGGCGCATTCCGTTCCTGCGGTTTTTTCTCAAGAGCCAGCTGATCTGGGTGCCGCTGCTGGGCGCGGCGTGGTGGGCGCTGGATTTCCCCTTCATGAAACGCTATTCGCGTGAGCAGTTGCTGCGCCATCCGCAGTTGCAGGGCAAGGACATGGCGGCCACGCGCCGTGCCTGCGAGAAGTTTCGCCGGGTGCCGGTGTCGGTGATGAACTTTGTCGAGGGCACGCGCTTCACCACTGCCAAGCACGCGGCGCAATCGTCGCCGTTTGTCCATCTGCTGCGGCCCAAGGCGGGCGGCGTGGCGTTTGTCCTCGACGCCATGGGCGAGACGCTGCACGCCATCGTCGACGTCACCATCGTGTATCTGGATGGGCCGTGCACCATGCTTGATCTTTTCGCCGGGCGCGTGCGCCATGTGCGCATCGAGGTGCGCGCGTTGCCGATCGATGCGCAGCTGCGCGGCGACTATGACCACGACGTGACCTTTCGCGGTCGCGTCAAGGCCTGGATGAATACGTTGTGGCGCGACAAGGACGCGCGCATCGGAGACCTGCTTGCCGCGCACGACGCGGACCAAGCGTCACGGAAAACTGCCGGAGATTGAAATGCGCATCTTGATCCTGGGCGCCGGGGCGACCGGCGGTTATTTCGGCGGCCGGCTGCTGCAGCATGGGCGCGACGTCACCTTCCTCGTGCGCGGCCAGCGCGCGGCGGCGTTGGCGCGCAACGGCCTGGTGCTGCGCAGCCCGGCTGGCGACGTCACCCTGCGCGCGCCGCCGATGGTCCGCGCGTTCGAGGTCAACGACCCCTACGACCTGGTCATCGTGGCGTGCAAGGCCTACAGCCTGGAAGCGGCCATGAGCGACATGGCCGGCGCGGTCGGGCCGCAGACGGCGATCCTGCCCCTGCTCAACGGCATGGCGCATCTTGCGGCGCTGGATCAGCGCTTTGGCAGCGAGCATGTGCTGGGCGGACGCTGCATGATTGCCGCCACGCTGGACGAAGCCGGCGCCGTGCAGCATCTCAATCGCACGCATGCCTTGACCTTCGGCGAACGCGACGGCACCGACAGTGCGCGCTTGAAGGCGATAGCCGCCGTGCTTGGCGATGCCGGTTTCGATGCGCGCTCCAGCGGCCACATCGTGCAGGACATGTGGGACAAATGGGTATTCCTGGCCACGCTGGCCGGCATCACCTGCCTGCTGCGCGCAAGCGTGGGCGACATCGTGGCGGCGCCTGGCGGACGTGAAGCGACGTTGGCGCTGTTTGCCGAATGCTGCGCGGTGGCCGAGCGCGCCGGCCAGCCGCTGGCGGCAGGCACGCAGGAACACGCGCGCCGCATCCTGACGGAAGCCGACTCCGTCCTGACCGCCTCGATGATGCGTGATCTGGAGGAAGGCCATCCGGTCGAAGCCCAGCAGATCATCGGCGACATGCTGGCGCGGGCGGCACCGGCGACGGCCGACGCGGCGCCCGGCATGCTGTCCCTGGTACACGCCTGCCTGCAGGCCTATGCCGCCCGGCGTGCGCGTGTACGGCAGGCCGGAGCCGGTGCGTGATGGCGGGGTTCCGCACGCGCCACAGGTGCCTGCCGCAGATCATGGAGGCGCGCCACGCACGGCCATTATCATCAAGCCATGATCGCGCGCACTGAGCCCCGCCTGCGCACCGCGACGGCGGCGGACATCGATGCCATCGTGGCGCTGGTGGAGTCGGCCTATCGCGGCGCCTCGGGCCGGCGTGGCTGGACCACCGAATCGGATTTGCTCGATGGCCAGCGTACCGATGTCGCCGCTGTCGCCGCGTTGCTGGCCGATCCGACCGGCTGCCTGCTGCTGGGCGAGCGCGACGGGCAATTGGTGGCCAGCTGCCATGTGCAGCGACAGGGAATGGATGGCTATTTCGGCATGTTTGCGGTCAACCCCGAGCTGCAGTCCGGCGGCCTCGGCTCGTGGCTGCTGGCGGCGGCCGAGCGCCACGCGCGCGAGCAGTGGCACTGCCACGCCATGCGCATGACGGTGATCGAGCAGCGCACGGAGCTGATCGCCTGGTATGCGCGCCGCGGCTATCGACCCAATGGCGAGCACCAGCCGTTCCCCTACGGCAACGCGCGCTTTGGCATTCCGCGGCGTGACGATTTGCGTTTTGTCGTGTTGTGCAAACCCTTGACTGGAGACGTGGCATGAATGGCTGGGTGGATGTGGGCACGCGTGGCGAGTTTCTTCCCGGCGAGGCCAAGCTGGTGTGGGATGGCGATACGGAAATTGCCGTCTACAATGTCGATGGCGCGCTGTACGCGATTGAAAACATCTGCACCCACGATGGCGGCGAGCTGGCTGGCGGCGAGGTGTTCGGCTTTGAAGTCGAGTGCCCGCGCCATGGCGCGCGCTTTGACTTGCGCACTGGCGCGGTGACCCGTCCGCCGGCCTACATCCCCATCGCCAGTTTTCCGGTGCATGAGGAAGACGGCCACGTCTGGACCCGTGACGATCGCTGAGACGGCATGCGGCGGCGGGATGACACCGCGTCGGCCGTCGCGTTACCGGCGCTGACCCGGGCCGCCGGCGGACATCTTGCGGCATAGTGTCGGCGTGCAGGCGACACGCCGTCGGGTCTGCTCAGAACCGAGGAAAGCGGGTGCACATCATCCTGGTGGAGGACGACCGCCAGTTGGGCGAAGCCATCCGACGTGCGCTGGAGCGCCTCGCCTACACGGTCACCTGGCTGCGCGATGGCCGCGAGGCGCTGCGTGCGCTGCGCGACGAGACCGCTGATCTGGTGCTGCTTGACCTGGGCCTGCCGGGCATGGATGGACTGGACGTGTTGCTGGCGGCGCGGCAGGCGCAGGTGGCGACGCCGGTGATCGTGATGACGGCCCGGGACGGTTTGCAGGCGCGTGTCCACGGGCTGGATGCCGGCGCCGACGATTACCTCATCAAGCCGTTTCATCTGGAAGAACTGTGCGCGCGCATCCGCTCGCTGAATCGCCGCGCGCAAGGCCTGGCTGCCAATCGGATCGAGGTTGGCGCGTTGACGCTTGACCTGGGGACGTCAGAGGTGACGTTTCGCGGCGAGGCGGTCGACCTGACCCGTCGCGAGTTTGCCTTGCTGCAGGTCTTGATGGAACGCGCCGGGCGGCTGGTGCGACGGGAAAGCCTGGTCAACTCGCTGTACGGTTTGGACAATGTGGTGGGCGACAACGCGTTGGAGGTGCTCATGCATGCCTTGCGCAAGAAGCTCAGTTTCGACACGGTCCGCACCGTGCGCGGGTTTGGCTACATGATCCCGCGTGACCCCACATGAGCCAGCCCAGCCTGCGTGGCCGACTGCGTTGGTTGATCATCCTGGTGCTGGTGGCGGTGTTGTTGCCGCTGGCCGTGCTCAGCTTCCAGCGCACGCTGGAAGAGGTCAACGAGCTGTCCGATGGCAGGCTGGCGCAATCGGCCCGCACCTTGCAGGTCATCATCGGCCAGGGCGGCATTGCCGCGGCCGAGCATGGGCAAAGCGGGTGGCTGGTGCCGGTCGCAGCGCGGGACGCACACTCCACACAGGGTTCAGGCCATTCGTTCGAATCCGAGGTCGGGTTCCAGGTGTTCGATGCTTCCGGCCAGATGCGTATAGCCACCGCCAATCTCGCCGTGTTGCCGGCGCCACGGGCCGGGGATGCGACGTTCCGCGACCTCGATGCTGGTGGATACCGCTGGCGCTTGTTCACGTTGAGGGATGCTGCCGACGGGGCGGTGATCCGCACTGGCGAGCGCTACGACAGCCGCCACGACATCCTGCGTGCGCTGTGGTTTGATCACGGGCTGCCATTGCTGGTCGGACTGCCGTTGCTGGGGGTGCTGGTGGGCTGGGCGGTTCGGCGCGGCTTGCACCCGCTGGAGTCGTTGACCGAGGCGCTGGCGTCGCGCCCGCTGGACAGTCGCGCGCCGATCACGCTGCCGCACGCACCGCTGGAACTGCAACCGGTGCTGGATGCGTTGAACGGGCAATTGCGCCGGCTTGCCGATGCGCTGGAGCGCGAGCGCCGCTTCAGCGCCGATGTGGCGCATGAACTGCGCACGCCACTGGCGTCGATCATGTTGAACATCGACAGCGCCACGGCCACCGGTGATCCGGAGGAAGTGACCACTAGTCTCGCCGGCGCGCGGCACACCGTGGCTGCGCTTGCGCGGCGGATCGAACAATTGCTGGCGCTGGCGCGGCTGGAATCCGGCGCGGCGTCCGCACAGCGCCAACAGGTGGACCTGGTCGCCGTCGCTGCTGCCGTCATCGAGGAGCTGGCACCGGTGATTGCCGAATGCGGCGCAGAGCTGGGTTTCACATACACCCGCGCAGTCATGCCCGTGCAGGGCCATGAGGCCGCGCTGGCCGCCTTGCTGCGCAACCTTGTGGAGAACGCGATGCGCCATGTGCCGGCCGATGGCCAGGTGCAGTTGTCGCTGTCGCGGGACGCACGGGCCACCATCATCGACGTGGCCGATGATGGGCCGGGCATCCCGCCGCAGCGCCGCGCCGCGGTATTTGCGCGCTTTCATCGCGAGCCCACGGGCCATGGCGATGGTTACGGGCTTGGTCTATCCATCGTGCAGCGTGCCGCCGAGCTGCACGGGGCGCGGATCGAATTGCTCGACTCGCCCTTTGGCCGTGGGTTGCGGGTGAAGGTGGTGATCCCGGATCACGTCCGCGACTGATCCGGCCCCGGAAAGGTTGCGGGCGCGACTTGGCGTGCATGCCCGTTGTCGCAGGCGCGAGGGCGATGTCAGCCGGCGGGTGCGGCGGAGTCGGTGCCGGTGTGCCGCCGCAGCAAGGCGTACAGCACCGGCATCACCAGCAACACCAGCGGCAGCTGCAGCACCATGCCGGAAATGATCGCCACGGCCAGCGGCTGCTGCATCTGCGACCCCTGGCCGATGGCCAGCGCCAGCGGCAGTAACGTGAGGATTGCAGCCAGGGTGGACATCAGGATCGGCCGTGTGCGGTGCTGGCCGGCGGCGTGCAGCGCCGCCGGCAAGGGCATGTCGGCAGCCGCCTGTTCAAACTCGGAAAAGTAGAAGATGGCCACCTCGGTGACGATGCCGACGATCATCGTCATGCCCATCATCGAGGAGATGTTGAGCTCGATGCCGGTCAGCCACAGTCCGGCAAAGACGCCGGGCAGCGCCAGCAAGGGCATCGCCAGGATCGTCAGTGCCACGCGGAAACTTTCGTACAGGAACAGCAGCAGCGTGAACACCAGCGCGATAGCCGCCAGCATCACGAGGGTCAATCCGCGAAATGCCTGCTGCTGCTGTTGATACACGCCACCCAGCTGGTGGAACACGCCCTTGGGCAACAGGCCCGGTTGCGCCAGTACGTGCTTGACGTCGGTGATCACGGCACCCAGGCTGCGTCCGCTGATGCGCCCGGTGACCGCGATCATGCGCTTGAGATTGTTGCGGGTGATTTCAGGCTGGCCCTGCACCTGCTTCAGCGTCGCCACCCGCGACAAGGGAAACAGATGGCCGTCCGCCGCGCGGATCGGCAGTGCGGCCACCTGCTCCAGATGCTGGCGCGCGCTGTCGGGCAGGCGCACGCGTACGCCGACCACCTTGTCCGCCAGCGGCAGTTGCGCGGCCACGGTACCGTCGATGGCGGCGGCAACCTGATCGGCGACGGCGACCGGATCCAGCCCTTCCAGTGCCGCGCGGATCGGGTCGACCTGGACCGTCAGCGCGTCGCCAGCCGGGTTGATGCCATCGAGCACGCCGACCACGCCGTCGATCCGGCCCAGCGCCGTGGCGACCTTGCCGGCCGTGGCCTCGAGTTGGGCCGGATCGTCGCCGTATAGCTGCACCTCGATGGGTTGCGGCACGGCCACCAGGTCGCCGATCAGATCCTCCATCAGTTGTGCCAGATCAATGTCCAATCCCGGTACCTGCCGCTCCACCGCCGTGCGCACCTGGGTCATCACTTCCTCGGTGGACGGGCGTGGGCCGGCCTTCAGGCGCACAAAGAAGTCGCCCTGGTTGGCCTCGGTCAAACCGCCGCCCAGTTGCAGGCCGGTGCGCCGCGAGTAGGTGTCCACGTGGGGATTGGCGCGGAGGATCGCCTCGACCTGGTTGAGCAGGCGGTTGGTTTCCTCCAGCGACGTGCCGGGTTTGGACAGGTAATCGAGGATGAAGCCGCCCTCGTCCATCTTCGGCATGAAGCCGGTGGCCACCCGCGTGTAGGCAAAGCCGCCGATCAGCAGCAGCGGTACCACCAGCAGCAGGACCCACAGCGGCCGCCGCAGCCAGCACGCCAGCACGCGGTGATAGCCAGCCATCACCCGCGTGGTGAAGTGCGAAGGTGGGTGCGGCGGCGATGGATGCCGGCCCAGGAATCGTCCGGCCAGTAGCGGCACCGCGACCCAGGTCAGCAGGTATGAAATCACCAGCGCGCTGGCCATGGTCAGCGACAGCGCCTTGAAGAATGCGCCGGTGACGCCGGACAAAAACGCCAGCGGCAGGAAGATCACCACCGTGGCGGCGCTGGAGCCGGTCAGCGGGCGCGTGAATTCCCACGCCGCGCCGGCGATGCGCTCGTGCACCGTGCCTTCGCCCTGATTGAGCCGCCGCATGATGTGCTCAAGCATCACGATCACGTCGTCGATGATCAGCCCGACCGCCGCGGCCATCCCGCCCAGCGTCATCATGTTGAAGCTCATGCCGAGCACGCGCAGCAGCAGCACGGTGATTGCCAGTACGGCCGGCACCACGATCAAGGCGATCAGGATCATGCGTGTGCTGCGCAAGAACACCGCCAGCACCAGGCCGGCGAGCACGATGCCGATCAGGATCGCGTCGCGCACGCTGCTGGCCGCGCCGGTGACCAGCTGGGTCTGGTCGTACCAGTTGGCAACCGTCACCCCCGCCGGCATGTGCGGCGCGAAATCCGTGAGACGCTGGCGCACGTCGCGGGCAATCTGTACGCTGTTGCCGGCCGGCTGCTGGTACACCTGCAGCAGCACAGCGTCCTGGCCGTCGGCGTTGACCCGGGTCCACTGCGGCACATGGCTCAAGCTGACCCGCGCCACGTCGCCCAGCCGCACCACGCCGGTGCTGCCGGCGCGCAGCACGATGCCGCGCAGTGCATCGAGCGTGCGTGGCTGGTTGTCGGCCAGCAGCAGATAGAGTTTGTAGTGGTCCGAAACCCGGCCCATCGCCTGGATGGTAGCGGCATGACTGACCGCCGCCGATACCTCGGCCAGGCTCAGGTCCAGCGCGCGCAGCTTGTCCGGATCGACGTCGGCATGGAACTCGGCCACATCGCCGCCCTGCACGTCGACGTGGGCAACGCCGTCGACACCGCTGAGCAGCGGGCGCAACTGGTATTGCGCCAAGTCATGCAGCGCGCTGGGTGACAGTGTGTGCGAGCGCAGGCTCCAGGCCAGTATCGGGAAGGTGGTCGGGTCCATGCGCCGGGTCGACAGCTGCGTGCCGGGCGGCAGTTGCGGCAGCACCTGGCTGACGGCGCCGTTGACCTCCTGCAGGGCTTTGGCCATGTCGGCGCCCCAGTCGAAGGTGATGGCGATATCCGCACTGCCGCGACTGGTCGTGGAGCGCACGTTGCGCAGGCCACGCACGCGGCGCACGGCTTCCTCGACCGGCGTCGTCACCTCGACCGCCATCTGGTCCGCCGGACGATCCCCCTCATCCAGCGTCAACTGCACACGCGGGAAGGCGACGTTGGGAAACAGCGCCACCGGCATCAGGAAAGCACTGACGATGCCGCCGATGGCCAGCATCAGGGCCAGGAACAGCAGGGAGCGTCGATGCGCCTGCATCCATGCGGCAGGATTCATCCGGCCGACTCCCGCAGCGCAGCGCCGTCGTCGAGTTCGTACACGCCCAGCACCACGATTTTGGCCTTGGGGTCGAGCGGGCCTTCCACGCCGAGGGTTTCGCCTTGCACGCCGCGCACGGTCACGTTGATGCGCTTGGCGTGGCCGCGCTCGACCTGGAACAGATAGTCGCCATGCGCGTCATGCAGCACGGCGGCGCGCGGCACCGACCAGGAGGTGAACATGGCGATGTCGATCCGTGCGCTCACCGCCGTGCCCGTCATCAGGTTGGCGTCGGTGTTGGCCGGCAACGCGACTTGCACATTGAGCAGCCGGCTTTGTGGATCAATCGCGCGACTCACCGTGCGCAGCGTGCCGACCAGGGGTTGGTGCGCACCGTGGACCGGCTGCACCTGCACCGGCATGCCCGTGCGCAGCCGTGCGCCGTCTTCCGGCTGCACACCAAGCACGACCAGCAAAGCGTGGCTCGGAGTGAAGCTGAGCAGTGGTGCATTCGCGGCGACGCGCTCGCCCAGTTCGACTTGCAAGGTGGTGACCACGCCATCGGCTGGTGCGTTGACGATGGCATCGGCAGCGCCGCCCAGCGCGCGCTGGGCCGCCAGCGTCGAGCGCGCGTCGGCCAGTGCCCGGCGCGCCGCCGCCAACTGCGATTGCGTGGCCAGTCGCTGCGCCGCCAGCTGCCGGGTGCGCACCAGCTCGCCATCGGCCGCGGTCAACGCGGTCTGCGCCTGCTGGTACGCGCTACGTGCGATCGGATCGGGGGTGATCGTCAGCAGCGGCTGGCCGCGCTTGACGGCCTGGCCCGCCGATACTTCCAGCGCCGTAACCTGGCCGCCATGCGCCAGGCTGAGCACGCGTGCGCGTCGTGGATCGCCGTTCACGCTGCCCCAGGCCTCGATGCTGTCGTGAAAACTGCGCCGCACCGGCACGACGGTGGTCACGGCAACCGCACTTGCCGGTGTGGCGGTCTGGGCGTCATCCGCCGGCGCTTGACCGCAACCGGCCAGCAGACCGCACAGGAGCAGCGCCCACAAGCCGGGCGGGGCGACGAAATGATTCATGGCTGGACGGCTTGTCTGGAATCGGTGTGGTTGGTGGCAAGGTCGGTATCGCCGAGCAGGGCTTGCAGCGCGATGGATTGCCTGGCGCGTTCCTGCTGCGTGGATAGCAGGTCGAGATCAGCGGTGAGCGCGCTGCCGCGAATGGCCAGATACGTCGGCCAATCCAGCGTGCCCGATTGCCAGGCACGTTCGGCGGTCGTGCGCGCGTGCTCCAGTTGCTGTGCATGCACGCGCAATGTGTCGAGATGGTCGTCGAGCGTGTGCAGGTCGCGCAGGATGCGCTGCATGTCGTTGCGCGTGGCGAGCACGCGAGCAGCGTAGTCGTCGCGCAGTTGCTGGCGGGTGGCCTGCTCGATCGCGATATTGCCGCGATTGCGGTCGAACATCGGCAGCGTGATGCCGATGCTGAAGCCCGTGGTGTAGACCGCGCTGGTGTCGCGCGCGGTGTTGAAGCCGATGGTCAGGGCCGGGAACTGCGCCAGGATGGCGCCGCGCAGCTTGGCCTGTTGCGCGGCGTAGCCAGCCTGCAGTGCAAGCAGGTCGGGCCGCCGCCGTGGCAGGTCGGCCAGTGCCAGCTGCACTTGTGCCGGCGTGGGTTCACTGTGCCAAGGCTCGCCGGTCAGCGTGAGTTTCGCGGTGGGAGCCAGCCCCAGCAGCACGTGCAGGTCACCTTGTGCCTGGTGCAGTGCCGTCGTCGTATCAGCCCAGCGCTTGCGCGCCTCCGCTTCGGCATTGAGGCCGGCGCTGGCGCTGTCGTAAGTCAGATTGCCGGCTGTCAGTGCGGCGCGGATGGCAGCGCTGACCGTGGCCAGGGCGGACTGCTCGCGCTCCAGCCGGGCTTGTTGCGCGCGCAGATTGAGCACCTGATTGAACAGCAGCCGCGCCTGCGCCACGGTCTGCCACTCGGACCACAGCAGGTCGAGGTTGACCTGGTCGACCTGGCCGCGGACCGCGGCGCGGCGCGAGGCGCGCGTCAGCAACGTGCCGATGTCTGCGCCAAGGCCAAGGCTGTACGCAGTATCGAGATTGGCACCGGGCTGACGCGGGAAATCCGTCGACAGCGCCAGTTGCGGATCAGGCAGCAGTCCGGCGGCAAACGCCTGCGCATGCGCGATGCCCAGCGTGTCGCGCTGGAGCTGCAACTGCGGGCTGTTGACCACGGCCAGCATCGCCACCTCGGTGACGTCCAGACCATCGGTCGGATCAAATCGATGTGTCGGTCGGATGGGTAGCGGCATGGCGGCGGTCGGTGCCGTGAGTTGCGCCACGCTGGCGGCGCCGGTGCCGCTGCCCAGCGGCAGATCGGCATAAGTGGCGCAGCCGCCCAGGCCGAGCGCGATGATCGCGATCACGCCGTGCCGCGCACGGTCACCCGATGGCCAAAGGTTTGCCGCAATCGTGGTGACGGTCATGGCGGTCCACTTGCACAGCGCGGTCACGTCCGGTCCACGTGGCGGGCAGCGGCTCGCCTTCATGCGCGCAGGCTACGCCGGCAGGCTTTCAATTGGCTTATCCATCGCACGACGGGCGGGCGCGGGTTTCCGATGGAGAAGCGCGCCGGGAGACCAGCGCGGGTTTCTGGCGGGAAAGGGCGCCGAAAGACAGGCGCCTTACGGTGCGTATGTTGCCCTTCGCACGAGCTGTCGATGTCTGCCTCCGGCTGGACCATCCTGTGTGATTTCGACGGCACCATTTCCGTCGAAGACGTGATCGATTCGCTGCTTGACCGCTTTGGCTGCCCGGGATGGGAGGTGTTGGAGCGCGATTGGCGCGCCGGCCGCATCGGCTCGCGTGAGTGCATGGCCGGTCAGGTCAGCCTGTTGCAGATGACGCGCGCCGAGCTGGACGCGCATCTGGCCGAGTTGTGGATCGATCACGCGTTTCCCGCATTCGTGGCCAAGGCGCGCGGGTTGGGCGTGCCGATCCGCATCGTCAGCGACGGCCTGGACGTGGCCATCCGGCAGATGCTTGCCCGCTATGGCCTGGATACCTTGCCGCTGGCGGCCAACCATCTCGCGCCGGCACCGCCGCCGCGACAGTGGCGATTGACTTCGCCGTTCCAGGCCAACGGCTGCCGCAGCGGCACCTGCAAGTGCGCGTGCATGGCGCAGGCCCGCCAGACCGGCGCGCGGACGTTGCTCATTGGCGACGGCGTATCGGATTTTTGCGTCGCCGACCGCGCCGACTTCGTGTTTGCCAAGCACCGCCTGATCGAACATTGCCGCGCCGCGGGCATCCCCTATATGCCGATCACCGGTTTCGAAGACGCGCTGGAGCTTCTGCCCGCGCTGCTGGACGGCAGCTTGATGACGGGTGACACGCTGCCCGCGTCGGCGGCCGAATCGATTACCTGAAGGTATCGCACCACCTATCGTTTCACCACTTGACCTGCCTTTGCTGACGGATTGCCCATGAATGCCTACGATAAAAATGCCTCTTTGATCATTGATGATGCGCAATTGCTTGCCGACGAGGCGAAATACAGCTCGTTTGGCGACACCGTGCATTATGTCGATCCACCAAAGATTTTCCGCCATGGTGAAGGCAGCTACATGTTCGATACGGCCGGTACGCCGTTTCTGGATTTGCAGATGTGGTATTCGGCGGTCAATTTCGGTTACGGCAATCCGCGCCTCAATAATGTCCTGAAACGTCAGATTGACATCCTGCCGCAGGTGGCCAGCCAGTATCTGCACCAGACCCGCATCGAGCTGGCCAAAGCCGTGGCCCTGGATGCCAAGCGCAAGTTTGGCCTGGATGGCCGCGTGCATTTCAACGTGGGCGGCGCGCAGGCCATCGAGGATTCACTGAAGCTGGTGCGCAACGCTTGCAATGGCAAAAGCCTGATGTTTGCGTTTGAGGGTGGCTATCACGGGCGTACGCTGGGCGCTTCGGCCATTACTTCCAGCTATCGTTATCGCCGGCGCTTCGGACATTTTGGCGAGCGCGCGATGTTCATTCCGTTCCCTTATCCGTTCCGTCGTCCGAAGGGCATGACGCCGGAGGAGTATTCCGATGATTGCGTACGCCACTTTGCGCGCTTGTTCGAGACCGAATACAACGGCGTGTGGGACCCGAAGGTCAATCAGGCCGAATACGCCGCGTTCTATGTCGAGCCGATCCAGGGCACGGGTGGTTATGTCATCCCGCCAATGAATTTCTTCAAGGATCTGAAGAAAGTCCTCGACAAGTACGGCATTTTGCTGGTGGTGGATGAAATCCAGATGGGTTTCTGGCGTACCGGCAAGCTGTGGTCCATCGAACACTTTGGAGTCACACCCGATGTGCTGGTGTTCGGCAAAGCCCTGACCAATGGCTTGAACCCGCTGTCCGGATTGTGGGCGCGCGAGGCGCTGATCAACCCGCAGGTCTTCCCGCCCGGCTCGACCCATTCCACGTTCAACTCCAACCCGCTGGGTACGGCGCTGGGGCTGGAAGTCATCAAGATGGGGTATGAGCTGGATTACGAAACCTCGGTGCCGAAGAAGGGCGCGCATTTCCTCGAGGGTCTGCGCGACTTGCAGAAGCGCCACAAGGAGATTGGCGATGTCGACGGCCTGGGCCTCGCGCTGCGTGCGGAAATCTGCGCCGATGACGGTTTCACGCCAAACAAGGCATTGCTGGACAAGATGGTCGACATTGGCCTGGCCGGCGGACTCAGCCACAACGGCAAAAAGATCGGCTTGGTGCTGGACGTCGGCGGCTGGTACAAGAACGTGATCACCCTGGCACCGTCGCTGGAGATCACCCACGAGGAGATCGATCTGGCCATCGCGCTGCTGGATCAGCTGTTGACCAAGGCCAAGCAGCGCTGATGCCCATTCCCCGTGCCGGCGCATCGTTGCGGAGCACGGCCGAACGTGCGCGGCGGGCGGGCTTACGGTGCGCGCTTGAGCGCCAGCACCGCATTGAGGCCGCCGAATGCGAACGAGTTGGAGAGCGCCGCGCGCACCGGCATGGGCCGGGCGACGTTGGGTACGTAATCCAGGTCGCAGGCCGGGTCGGCCTGCTCCAGGTTGACGGTGGGCGGCACCACGCCGTCGCGCAGGGCACCGATCACCGCGACCAGTTCCAGCGCGCCGGAGGCACCCAGTGCATGGCCGTGCATCGACTTGGTCGAGGAGATCGCCAAGTGCCCGGCATGGGCGCCAAATGTCTGGTGGATGGCGCGGGTTTCGGTCGCGTCGTTGGCGACGGTGCCGGTGCCGTGGGCGTTGATGTAGTCGATGTCCTGCGTGGTCAGCCCGGCGTCTGCCAGCGCCTGATGCATCGCGGCAGCGGCGCCGTCCGCGCTTGGCGAGACGATGTCGGTGGCGTCGGCGGTCATGCCGCAGCCGGCCAGCTCGGCCAGCACCACGGCACCGCGCGAGCGGGCATGCGCCAGCGATTCCAGCACGAAAATCCCGGCGCCCTCGGCCAGTACCAGGCCGTGGCGGTTGGCGCTGAACGGCCGGCAGGCGTCGTCGGCCAGCACGCGCATGGCTTCCCACGCGCGCAGTGCGCCGTAGCTCAGGCAGGCCTCGGTGCCGCCGGTGACGACCACGTCCGCCAGTCCGTAGTGGACCAGTTGCGCGGCCTGGATGATGGCGTGGTTGGCCGATGCGCAGGCGCTGGCCACGGCGAAGGTCGGCCCGCGCAGGCCCCAGGCGATGCTGATGTGGCTGGCCGGGGCATTGGCCATCAAGCGCACGATGGTGAGCGGATGCGCACGCTGCGCGTTTTCGCCGAACAGGCGGCGGCTCTGTTCGTCCTGGGTGGTCTCGCCACCGACCCCGGTGCCGATGATGACCGCGGTGCGGGCGCCAAGGTCGTCGCTGCCGAAGTCGATGCCGGACTGGGCGATGGCCTCGCGTGCGGCGTGCAGGGCGAACGCCGAGGTGCGGTCGAGCAGCGGCAGGGTATGCGCATCGATGCCTTGCGCCGGGTCGAAGCTCTCCGGCACCTGCGCGGCAATCTTCACCCGCAGGCGTCCGGCGTCGACGTGGCGCAGCGGACGGATGCCGCTGCGACCTTCGCACAGCGCTTGCCACAGCGTCTTGGCTCCCATGCCAAGCGGGCTGACCGCGCCCATGCCGGTAATCACCACGCGGTGCGTTGTCCCGGTGTGCATTACTTGGATCCTTCGCCTGCGGCGGCCCTGGCATCCAGCGCGCTCTGCACGGCGTCGACCAGGCTTTGCGCGGTGTCGGTGTCGAATTTCGCGCCTTGCTGGTCGGGAAACGAAATGTCGAAGTGTTCCTCGATGTCGAAGATCAGCTCGATGGCATCCAGCGAGGCGACCCCGAGATCCTTGAGGGTGGTTTCCGGCTTGATGTTGGCCAGATCGGTCTTGGCCGATTTGGCAACCAGCTCGAAGACTTGCAGTTGGACAGGTGTGCTCATCGCGCGAAACTCCAAGGTGGTCGTTGGCCACGACCTCTTGCACGCAGTCTAGGCAGGTTGGCTTACACATGGCTTTCATCTCGCAACTGGAACCCGATGGCTTGATTGCCGCGTTCATGGCGCAGCCGCCGGTGGGCTTTGTGCCGCATGTCACCGTGCAGGGCATGCCGGGCTTCGTCGCGCCATTTGACCTGCTCACCACGGCCGACGACCGCTGGCGCGCGCGGATGCGCTCGCTGCCGTTGCAGCGGTTGTGGTCGCGTGCGCTGCGCTGGCGCACGACGTTTGTCGGCACGACGGTGTCTGAATATGCGCTGCTGCCGCCGGACGTGGCGCCGGACGCGCTGGCGCGGCAACTCAAGGCCGAGCGCGGGCGCGACACCGCGCTGCTGATCGTCAAGGACATCGCGCAGCAGTCGCCGCTGCTGGACGCGGTCGACAATGCGCATGCGGACGCGTTTGCCGCCGCCTGCGTGGCTGCCGGCTTCGTGTTGCTGGAAGGCCAGGCGCTGGCGTGGGTGCCGATCGACTTTGCCACGGAAGATGACTACCTTGCGCACTTGTCGGCCAGCCGGCGCAAGAACATCCGGCGCAAGCTGCGCTCACGCGCCGACATCCAGGTTGAAACGGTGCCGACCGGTGATGCGCGGTTTCACGATGCGGCCACGCTGGCCGCGTATTACGCGCTGTTCGACAACGTGTACGCGCAAAGCGATGTGCATTTCGACCGCCTCGGCCCCGACTTTTTCCGCACCGTATTGCAGGATGGCGGCAACGGCGGAGTGGTGTTTGTCTACCGCCATGCCGGGCAGATGATCGGCTGGAACCTGTGCTTTGAGTACGCCGGCAAACTGGTCGACAAGTACCTTGGCCTGGCTTACCCGCAGTCCCGCGAGCACAACCTGTATTGCGTGAGCTGGATGCACAACCTGGACTATGCCCGTCGCCACGGCCTCACCCATTACGTCGCCGGCTGGACCGACCCGCAGGTGAAGGCGTCCCTGGGGGCCCGCATGACGTTTACCCGCCACGCGGTGTATGCGCGCAATCCCCTGTTGCGGGCGTTGCTGCGCCGGCTGGGCGGGCATTTTGAAAGCGACCGACAATGGCAGGAGGCGGCGCATGGATGACCTGTCGCGCCGTCCCGTGGTGCTGGACGTGGACCATTCGGTCGGGCCGTTGCCGGACCGCCTGGTGCTGCCGCTGGAGCACTGGCAGGAAGCGATTCGTTTCGGCTGCTCGCTGGCGACCCTGCGCCGCTTCGGCCGCGTGCTGGATGAGTTGCTGCCGTCGCGGTACGGCACCGTGTTCATGGGCAGCGGCGATTTCCATCACCTGAGCTGGCCGCTGATCTCGCGGATACGTTCGCCGCGTGCGCCGTTCCAGGTCGTCGTGCTCGACAACCACCCGGACAACATGCGTTTTCCGTTCGGCGTGCATTGCGGCTCATGGGTGCGCAAGGTGGCGCTGCTGCCGCAGGTCAGCCAGGTGCATGTCCTTGGCATCACCTCGCCCGACATCGGCCGCGGCCACGCCTGGGAAAATTACCTGGCGCCGTTGCGGCGCGGCAAGCTTTGCTACTGGAGCATCGGCGTGGATACCGGCTGGTCACGCCGGCTTGGCCTGGGCCAGGCGTTTCGCCAGTTCGACGATCCCGCGGCCATGGTCGATGCCTTCGCCCAATGGCAGCGCACGCAAACCGGCGCCAGTTACCTGTCCATCGACAAGGACGTGTTTGCGCCTGAAGTGGCCCGCACCAACTGGGATCAAGGCTGCCTGCTGACCGGGCACGCGCTGGCGTTGATCGACAGTTTGCGCCACGGCCTGGTCGGCAGCGACATCAACGGCGAGGTCTCGCATTACCGCTACCGCAACTGGTGGAAGCGCAAGCTGTCGGCGCTGGACGCACAACCGGCGATCGACCCGACGCAGCTGGACGCCTGGCAGGCGCAGCAGCACGCGTTGAATCTGCGGTTGCTCGAAGCGATTGCGGCGCATGCTGAGGACGTTCCCTCCGGCAGGGATCGTTGCGCCGTCGCAGGCATCAACAATCGCGTTGACAGCGGGCCGATGCGGCCGTAAAAGCGCATGCGGCCAGTGATTTGTCGCCACGCGTACGAAACCGGAACCGGGAGTCGACATGCGGAAGATCCTCTGGATTGCCTTCGTCGGTCTGCTGGCGCTGGTGCCTGTGGGGCAGGCGCAGTCCACGTCCTGCGCGACGCCGATACAGGGCGCGCAGAGTGTGCAGATCGCCCTGCCAGGGCATCCGTTCGCGGTCGTGGTGACGGCGGACGACTGCTGGCTGTTCGTGTCCATGGGCATTGGCCAACAGCGCGGCGCGGTTGCCGTGCTGCGCAATCGCGGCGGCACCTTTGCGCTGGATCACGTCGCGGCGTTGCCGGGCGCCGGCTTGGGTGCCGCGCTGACCCACGACGGCGCCGTTCTGGTTGTGGCCACAGGTGACGACGTGGCGGCGCTGGACGTCGCCGCGCTCGAACGTGGTGGCGCCGATCCGCTGCTTGGCAAGCTGCACGATGGATCGGGTGCCGGGGCGGTCTACGCGGCGATCAGTCGCGACGACCAGCTGCTGTTCGTCAGCGACGAACATGCGCACCGGCTCAGTGTGTTCAATCTGGCTGCCGCCCGCCACGATGGCTTCTCGCCTACGGCGCTGATCGGCCATATACCGACGGGACGCGACCCGGTGGGGTTGGCGCTGTCACCCGATGGCCGCTGGCTGTATGCCACCAGTCAGGTGGCGCCGCCGGCCGCCGGCTGGCCAGCCCGCTGCGCGCCGGAAATGCGCCGGGAGCGCGAGCACGCACCGGGCTTGCTGCTGCGCATCGACGTCGAACGGGCCCGACGCGATCCGGCCGGAGCCGTGGTCGAGGCGGTGCAGGCAGGCTGCAATCCGGTACGGGTCGCGGTGGCGCCATCGGGTCAGCAGCTCTGGGTCAGCGCCCGCGACGACAACGCCCTGCTGCGATTCCAGACTGCCGACCTGCTGGCGACATCAGGGCACGCCACCTACGCCCGTTTCCCGATCGGCACCAGTCCGGTCGGCGTGGCGGTGCGTCCGGATGGCCGGCAGGTGTGGGCGGCGCTGTCGAGCCGCTTCGGCGCCGATACGGCCGGCCGGCTTGCCGGTCTGGCGGATGCCTCGACCAGCGCCCCCACGCAACAGTTGTCGGCAGCGGCGGCCGGGTTTCCGCGCGAAGTGACCTTCCTGCACGATGGCCGTACCTTGGCGGTGACCCTGTACGACACTGATCGCATCGAGCTGCTGTCCACGCCGCCGTGAACGCTCGCGGCGGTGAGCCCGGCCGTGCGTGCGCAGAGGCACGCCGTCACCGGGTCGCGGTTGCCAGTACGCAGCAGATGGCTTCCATGTCCGCGTCAGTCAGCCATGGGCTGTTGCTGATGCTGAGTGAGCGTGCGGCAAGATCGCGGGCGTTCGGTACGCCCTGCGCGGGCACGATGCCGGCAAGATAGGCGTAGTCAGTCAGGGCGTGGATGAACAAGCGGCTGACGCCGTAGCCGCGCGACCAGAGCTGCGCTAATGCGGCGTCGCGCTGCCGCTGGCTGGGCAGCAACAGCAGTAAAAACGGCCAAACGCCGCGGCTGTCGGCGGGGTCGTCAAGCACGTCGATGCCGGCGATCCCGCGCAGCCGCGTGATGCGGCGCTGCGCTTGCGCGGCAAGCTGGTCGAGGAACGCGGGCAGGCGCCTTGCCGCATGCGCTCCCACGGCCCGGCGCCAGCAGCCGACGCGGTGCAGCGGAATGGTCAGTGGAAAGTCGTCGCCGACGGCGGCGACCGGATCGCCATGCTGCAGTGCGCGGCGCAGCCGATTGCCGTAAGCGAGGCGCAGGCCGGCTGGCCGGTACAGCGCCGCGTAGCCCAGCAACTCGATGCTGCGGCGGCATTCCATGTGCATGCTGCGCGGCACGATGCGGCGAGCGGTGTCCTGCAGCCGCTCGCGCAGCACCGGATCACGGGCCAGCAGCAAGCCGCCTTCGTAGATCGACAAGCCCTTGCCGGCGGCCAGGCTGAAAAAGCCGATGTCGCCGGCCAGGCCGACGCTGGCGCCATGCTGGCGCGCCCCCAAGGCTTGCGCGGCATCTTCGATCACGTACGCCCCCACCGTATGCGCGACGGCGAGCGCGGCGTCGACGTCGGCGACGCGACCGGCAAGGTGGGTGGGAATGATCGCCAGCGTCTGCTCGTCGCAGGCAGCATGCAGCGCCGCGGGGTCCATGTCGTAGTGGCCGCGGCGCAGGTCGCACAGGCGCAATTCCAGCCCGGCTTGATGCACGGCGATGGCGACCAGCGGGCAGGTGAATGCCGGAACCACGACTACGCGACGCTGCGGCCGCAGCGCCGCCAGCGTGGTCAGCGCAATCAGCAGGCAGGCTGTACCGGAGCAGGCCAGTTGCAGCGGCGGCGTGCCGAGCTGGGCGGCGAGTGCAGCGGCGAGCGCCGGCGTGCCGGGGCGCAGGTCGTGCCAGTGCAGCGGCAAGCCGGCGGTGGGCGGCAGTTCCTGGCGGCGGCGCGGCAGCATGCGGCCAGCGTAGCTCAGGCCTGCGTGCCTGCCGGGGCGGTGCTGGTCTCGGCCGCGCTTTCGGCCAGCCCAAGGCAGAGGATGCCGCCGATGATGAGCAGTGCGCCGATGCCGCGCGGCCAGGTCAGCGGCTCATTGAACAGCCAGATCGACAGCAGCAATACCGACACCACCTCCAGGTGCGAGGCGGCAAAAGCCGGGCCGATCGGCGCGTGCTTGAGCAGCGCCATCCAGGTGAAAAAGGCGCCGATGTAACCGACCAAGGCGCCGTAGATCCACGGCTGGCCAAATACGCGCAGCAGCCATGCCACGTCGGCCGCCACCGGCAGCGCGTACGTGCCGGCGTACTTGAAGCTGATCTGGGCCAGCGTGTCGAAGCTCATCAACAGCAGGAAACCGGGGATATAGAAGCGCCTCATCCGGCCGCTCCCACCACGGCCACGCCCAGCGTCACCAGGGCCACGCCCAGCACCCGTAGCCGGGTCAGCTTCTCGCCAAACAGGAAGCGCCCGGCAAGCATGATCGCGACGATGTTGATCGAGCCCAGCAGCACGCCGTCGGACAGCGGGATCAACGACAGGAAGGCGATCCACACCAGAAACTCGAAGACATAGCAGCCGATGCCAAGCCACAGCCAGGGTTGGCGGGCCATGTACCGCCAGCGCGCCAGGCCGTCACCGGCACGCGGGTCGCCGGCAGCGGCCTTGAACGCCAGCTGGCCGCCGGTGTCGAGCGTGATGTTGAGCGCCCACAAGGCCATGACCAGCGTGGACAGCGGGCCGGCGGTCGGCATGCTCAGGCTGCGGCCGTGGCCGGCGTGTCGGCGCCGGCCATGATGCGGTTGAAGAAGGCCGCCGAGTGCTGGATCAAGGTGCGGCGCTCCTTGTCGATGGTGATCATGTGGTAACTGTCCTTGAGCAGCAGCAGCTCGGCCGGCGCGTTGATCCCGCGCAATACCAGCTGCGCGTTGCGCAGGCTCGCCACGTCATCCTCGCTGGCGTGCGCCACCAGGCATGGCGCGGTCACCTGCGGCAGCTGCCGGCGCACCTGCGCGGCCAGGTCGTGCAGCTCGGCCAGCGAGTACCACGGGTTGCCCGGCAGCCCGGCAGCAACGCTGTCGCCACCCAGCATGGCGGTGCTGATCTGCGCCCGCAGGCGCTCGTCGCGAATGCCGTACGGCGGCTGTTCCATGAAACTGCGCTCGCGGCCGATGCCGAGCTTCTTGAGCCACGGCAGCAGGAAGGCCAGCCGCGCCAGCCGCGGGATGCTCCAGCCGTCATAGCGGAAAGTGGCACCGTAGACGCCCACCCCGGCAATCTGCTGCGGGCGGTCGGCGGCCAGCTTCAGCGCCAGCAGCGCGCCCATCGACAGACCGCCGACAAACAGGTGATCGACCTTGCCCAGCATGGCGTCGGCGGCCTTCTCCACGCTGGCGTACCAGTCGTGCCAGCCGGTGGCAAGCAGATCATCGACGCTGCCGCAATGCCCGGCCAGCTGCATGCCGCAAACCGTGAAGCCGGCATGGTTGAGGCCTTTGCCAAGCAGGCGCATCTCCATCGGCGTGCCGGTCAGGCCGTGAATCAGCAGCACACCGCTGCGGCCGCCGGCAAAGTGAAAATCGGAGTTTTGGATCATGGCAAAGCTTGGCAAGGGGGAAAGGCACGACGCTGCACGCGCCATGGCGTTGCCACCATGGCAGGGCGCCGTTTCCGCAGCCTTTCAGCGGTCACTGCAGGCCATCAACGACCCGGCGATGGGGCACCATCCCGGGCAAAGCGCACCAGCACGCGCTGGCCGATGCGCAAATCCTGCGGCTGGTCGAACGCCAGCACACATTCGACCGTGCGTGCATTGGCGCGGATCTGCGGGTCATTTTCCAGCGTCGATGGGCCATACACCGGCGCCACGCGCAGCACATGCGCGGCCAGGGCACGGGTGTCGTCGCCGCTGCTGAGCGTCACCCGCGCCAGGGTGCCGGGGCGGATCGCGGCGGCGAAACTCTCGTTGAGCTCGGCGCGCACGATGCGCGGGCGTTCCGGCAGCAGCGTGAACAGTGCCGCGCTGCCGGGGCCGACGCTGGCACCGACCTGGGCGCTGACGTGAATGATGTCGCCGGTGACCGGTGCATGCAGCTGGCGCAGGCCAAGCTCGTAGCGCGCCTGGGCCAGCTTTTGCTGCGCCAGGTCAAGACTGGCCTTGGCCGCGGTGCGTTCGGCCGTCAACTCGATTACCTGGGCGCGGGCGTCGTCGGCACTCTGGCCGTCGCCAGCGCCAGCGGCGTGTGCGGCGCGCAGGCGTTGCGCGCGTTGTCGTGCCGCGTCCAGCCGGGCCCCGGCCAGTTGCCACTGGGCCTGGGCCTGGGCGTGCTCGGCGCGGGCGGCATTTTGCGCGAACTGTGCCGGCTCGGGGTCCAGCGCCGCCAGCAGCTGGCCGGCCTTGACGTGATCGCCCTCATGCACCGCGACTTGCGCCAGCGTGCCATCGCGCGACATGGACAGGTTGAGCAGACCGCCTTCGATGTCGATTCGCCCACGCGCGACCGCGACGTCGGTGCTGGCCGGCGCGGCACTGGGTGGGGTGCGCTGCGTGCATCCGGCAATGCCGCCCGCAAGGGTCAATGCCAGCGTCAGTGCGTGAAGCAGGTGGCGTGCCGGCTGGCGGGCGTGAAGGGTGGTGGCACGGGCTGTCATGGCAAGGTTCCGTGGTGCGCGGGGGCGGGTGTCGGTGCGCGCTGGTCGCTGAGGATACGGCCGTCCTCCATCGTCAGGACGCGGTCGGCGTGATGGATCAGGCGCGGGTCGTGGCTGACACACAAGACGGTGGTGGCGTGCGCGTGCGCGATGGTGTGCAGGATATTGATGATGATCTGACCGTTGGCCGCGTCCAGGGCACTGGTTGGCTCGTCGGCGAACAACAATTGCGGCTGCTTGACCAGCGCCCGTGCGATGGCCACGCGTTGTTTTTCGCCGCCGGACAGTTCGGCCGGGCGCAAATGCATGCGTGGCCCGAGCCCCACCTCTTCGAGTGCGGCGCGGGCACGGCGGCGCGCATCGGCATCGGTCAGGCCCATGTAGTTCAACGGCAGCTCGACCTGCTCCAGTGCGTTCAATGCCGGGAACAGGTTGAAGCCCTGGAACACGAACCCCGTGTGTTCGAGCCGGAATCGCTCCAGCGCGCGCCGGCTGAGCCGGGCCAGGTCGCTGCCCAGCGCCTGCACGTTGCCGCCGTCCATCTTTTGCAGCCCGCTGAGTACCGCCAGCAAGGTGCTCTTGCCGCAGCCGGACGGGCCGGAAATCAAGGTCAGCTCGCCGCTGTTGACGTTGACCGACAGGCCGTCGAGCACCTGCGTACGCACGTTGCCGGACGCGAACGCCTTGCTCACGTCCCGTGCGACGAGGGCGGGAGCGACGGTGGCATCGGGAAGATCGGTGACCATCGCGTTACCTCAGCAGGGTCGCCGGATCGATGCGCCGCATGGCACGCATCGCCGCCAGCCCGGAAGCACCGGCCAGCCCCAGCACCAGCACGATGCACGCCAGTGCCGCCGGTACGCTCAGCACCACCGGCACATCCTGGCTGCGGGCAATCAACATCAGCACCGTGCCGAGGCCGCCGGCGCCGAGCAGGCCCAGCGCACCGACCCACAATGCCTGCTCCAGCACCACATGGCGCAGCGCGCCGATGCCGATGCCCAGGGCATTGAGCGTGGCGTATTCGCGCAATGAGCCGTTGACCGCGGCGACCAGGGTCTGGCTGGTGATGACCGCGCCGACGAGAAACACGATGCCGGCCAGAAACAGCACACCGGCGCCGGCGCCGGTGTCAAACAGCCAGTAGCGCACCGAACGCTGGGCGAAATCGCCGGCGCTCCAGACCGTGTACGGGCCGAAGGTCGTCGCGCCACGCAGGCGCGCGGCCACGGCGTCGGCTTGCGCCGGGTCGTGCAGCGTGGCGACGACGTAAGTCGGGTCATCGCCGCCCTCGCCGTCGGTGTCGTTGTCCAGCATGCGTGCGGTATCGAGCGAACACAGCACATTGACCCCGCCCAGCGCCCGCAGGCCGGTGCTGATGCCGACCACCTGCACGCGATGGCCGTTGATGGTGGCGCTCTGGCCAAGGTCGACGCCAAGCTGGTCGATCTCCGAACGGTCCACCACGACGGCACCCGGTGCCGCCAGCCGGGCACGCAGATCACCCGGCAGCGCCTTGGAGAACAGCAAGCCATTCGCGCGTGGATCGATGCCGGAGACGAAGACCGACACGCCACCGGCCTTGCGCGGGCCGCGCCAGTCGCCATCCACCCACAGGTACGATTCGACGCGGTCGACGGCGGGATCCATCAGCAGATGGGACGCCACGTCGGCATTGATCGCCCGTCCCTGGCCGACGCTTTGCGTCCCCGGATAGCCGGCCCAGATGTCCGCCGACGAGCCGGTGATGTACACGCTGGTGCTGCCAAAGATGCCAAGCACCAAGGCCACTTGCAGCAATTGCAGCAGGCCGGCAAAGCCGACCGCCAGGATCGCCGGCAAAAACCGGCGCCATTCGTGGATAAGGGTTTTGCGGGCGAGGGCGACCATCAGCGCGGCGTTTGTCCGCTGCGCGGGTTGGCGTCAGCCGCGGTGGGTGCCGCCGCCGGCAGCGGCGCGCCGCCGAGCGCCTTGAACAAGGCAACGTAGGCGAGGTTGCGTGCGGCGCGCGCGTCGCTCAACTCGATGGCGGCTTGCGCCGCCGCCAGTGTGCTCTGGATCTGTTCGAGCGGACTGTCCAGGCGCAACCTGACGCGCGTCAGCGCGGACTGGTCGGCACGCTGCAGCGCTTGCCATGCGCGCGTGCTGGCCTGCTCGCGTTGACGCGATTGCTGCAGGCTGCCCAGCGCGGTTTCGACTTCGGCCACGCCTTGCAACACCGCTTGCCGATAGGCCAGGACGCTGGCGCGCAGCTCGTGGTCGCGGGCGTTCTTGGCGGCCAGTCGCATGCCCCAGTCGAAAAGCGGCATGTCGATGATCGGCCCCAGCGAGGAGATGACGTTGGGCGTGGTCGAATGCCGATGGTCGTTGTTGATGTCGGTGGCCCAGACCAGCGAGCCGCCAAGGGTGATGCTTGGGTACAGCTCGGCGTGGGCCAGTGCGAGCTGGCCGGCGGCGCGCAGCACGTCGGCTTCGGCGCGGGCGATTTCCGGGCGGGTGCGCAGCAGCTTGGCCGGCGTGCCGTCGATCTGCCACGCGCCCAGCTCGGGCACGCTGCCAGGCCGCAGCCACGCCGGATCGGGCTGGTTGCGGGCCAGCAGCACCGCCAGCTGTTGGGCGCTGGCGTTGATCGCCTGGCGTGGTGCGGCCAGCGCGGCATCGGCTTGTGCGGCGGCGGCGGCCGCAGCGGCCACGGCATCGTCCGAAGCCAGCTGCAGGTGTTGGCGCGTTCGCAGCAATTGCCACGCGCGCTGGCGCGCCTGGCTCATGCGGCGCAGCAGCTGCTCCTGCTGCTGCGCCGTGCGCAGGTCAACCCATTCACGCACGACTTCAGCCACCAGCGACACCTGGGCGGCATGCCAGTCGGCAACGCTGGTATCGACGTCCGCCTGCGCTTGGCGCGCAGTGGCCTGGCGACGGCCGAACAGACCAAACTCCCAGCTGGCATCGAAGCCGGCCACGAAAAACGAACCGCTGGCATCGGGGTCGATGGCATCCCGCGTGCGGGCGTCCAGCTGCGGCAGATAACGCTTCGCCGCGCTGCCTTGCATGGCGCGTGCTGCCAGTAGGCGTTCATGCGCTTGCGCCAGGTCGAGGTTGCCGGCGACGGCGCGATCGACCAGCGCGTCCAGTTCGGGATCGGCAAAAGCGTACCACCAGCCATGCAGGTCGGTCGGCTTGGCGGCGCTGGTGCCGGCCGCATGCTGCCACTGTGCCGGCCAGGGGGCGTCGTCCAATTTCGGCACCGGCGCCGCGCATGCGCCCAGCAGCAGGCACAGTCCCAGGCCCGCGCCCAGCCGCGCGTGGCGGCGTGCTGCGACGAGGTTAGGACAATCCTGAAGGTGGGTGATGTGGCGTTGCGGTGTCATCGTGGTCATGCCGGTTGTGCACTTTGGTCGTGGGTGGGCTGCGGCGGCAGTAGGCGAGCGCATGCACGCCCGTGCTGAAGCCGCAACCGACCGGGCCCCTCCGATCAGGCGGGCGGCGCGGGTGGAAAATGCACCACCACGCGCAGCCCGTGGACGGGTGCGGCCTGGTAGACCACGGTGGCGCGATGGCGTTCCGCGATGTGCTGGACGATGGCCAGGCCCAGCCCGCTGCCTTCACCATGATTGTCGGGCGCCCGGAAAAACCGCTCCCCCAGCCGTGCGAGCCATTCCGGCGCCACCCCGGGGCCATCGTCCACGACGCTGAGCTCGATGCTGCCGTCCGTTGTCCGCTGCAGTCCGACGGTCACCGTGCTGCCACGGCCGGCATAGCGGATGGCGTTGTCGATGAGGTTGTCCAGCAGATCCTGCACTCCGGAAGGATCGCCCATGATGCTTAGCGTCGGCTGAGTGCTGTCGTAGCCCAGGTCGATGCCGGCCAGCAGCGCCTCGTGGACGCGCAAGGCCACGGCTTCGGGGATGAGATGGGCCAGGTCGATCCGGTGGCGATCGGCGGCGGCCGGTGTCGGCACTTGCGCGCGCGCCAGCGCCAGCAGCTGGTTGGAGGTGCGGGTGGCGCGTTCGATCAACCGCTGGATATGGCCGAGCGCGTCGTCGACAGTCTCCCGACGGGGATCGGCAAGGGCGCGTTCCACATGCAGCCGCAGCCCCGCCAGAGGGGTGCGCAACTGGTGTGCCGCGTCGGCGATGAAACGATCGTGCAACGCCAGCATGTCGCGTACGCGCGCAAACAAGGCGTCGATCGTGCGGGTCAAAGGCAGGATTTCCAGTGGCACGTCGGCGCCGCCCAGCGGTGTCAGCTCGTGCGTGCGCGCGGCCAGGCGGGCCGTCAGCGGGTCGAGCACGCGCAGGCCACGGCGCACGCCCAGCCATACCAGCGCCAGCACGCAGGCGATCAACAGGGTTTGCATCAGCGTGGCCAGCAGCAGGATTTCGCGTGCCTGGCGGTGACGGTCGTGCAACGTTTCGGCGACCGTGGTGGTGAGTATTTCGTCCGCGTTGCCTGCCGCTGTGGTGCGGACCGAGGCGACACGCAATGCCGCGTGGTCGAGCCGGCCGTCCAGCAGCACCGGCGTGTCGATGCCGCGGCTGGCAGGCGCGATGGCGGCCAGTCGCTGACTGCCGGCAAGCAGGCCGCGTTGGTTGCTGGTGACGGCAAAGTAATTGCGCTCGCCGGGCTCGTATTCGAGCAGAAAGCGCGCCTGCGAAGTCAGCTTGTTGCCAAACTGTGGATTGCTGAGCATGCGTGCCAGGGTGATGGCGTCGTCGCTCAGGTCGCGGTCGTGCACATGGTTGGCGTAGCGCAGCGCAACGTTGTAAGTCGCCAGCGCGTCCAGCAGCAACAGGGCAAGGATGGGCAGCAGCAGCGTGCCGAGCAGGCGCCGGCGCAGGCTTGGATGGCGAAAGCGCGGGCGGTGCCCATGTGCGTCGGTCATGGGATTGGTACGTCGTCGGTCGCCGCTTCCAGCAGGTAGCCCAGGCCGCGGATCGTGCGCACGCTGGCGCCGCTGCCTTGCAACTTGCGGCGCAGCCGGTAGATGGCGATGTCCAGGCCATTATCGGTCAGGCCCTGATCCCAGTCGCACAGCGCATCGATCAGCTGCGTGCGGCTGGTAACGCGTTCGGCCCGCAGTGCCAGCGCTTCGAGCAGGCCAAACTCGCGTGCGGTGAGCTCCAGCGCCACGTCGTCCACCCGCGCGCGGCGACCGGGCAGGTCCAGCCGCAGCCGGCCCAAGGTCAGCTCGGGCATGCCGCGACTGCCGATGCGGCGCAGCAGGGCGCGCACGCGGGCTTCGAACTCGGCCAGCGCAAACGGTTTGACCAGACAGTCGTCGGCGCCCAGATCCAGCACGTCGATGCGGTCGTTGAGGTTGGCGCGCGCCGTCACCACCAGCACCGGCATGCCGGTGCCGCGACGGCGCAGGCGGCGCAGCACTTCGCTGCCATCAAGCAGCGGCAGGCCCAGATCAAGGATCAGCAAGTCGTAGTTGTTGTCGCGCAACGCCGTATCGGCCAGCTTGCCGTCGGCAACGTGGTCGACCACATGTCCGCTGTGGCGCAAGGCGGAGCACAGGCCGGCGGCAATGGATGACTCGTCTTCAACCAGCAATATACGCATGCGATGAATTCCGGCACCGCGATGAGTGTGGGTTGTCGGCTGGGTGGCTGCAAGCAATTGTTGCGAGTGATTCTTGTTTACGGTTAAATTGGCGGTTTATTGGTGGCCGACGACACGTCGATCGGCCTGCCGCAATCCACCGTTTTCGTCCGCGCACCGGCACGCTGCAGGGCCGGATGCGAGGTCATCACGCCACACGCATTGCCATCGACAACGTCGCTTCCCTTGCCGCCGGATCGTGCGTCGACGCGGCAGTCATGGATTCACCGGCTGCTGCGCCTGATCGGCTGGCCGACCGATACGCCGGTCGACTTGGGGCGCGGTCACGACGCGCTGACGCCACGCGGCCCGTATGTGCAGGCCGACAGCGCGGTGGATGTCGATGAAGGCACCGGCGGGCAGGCCGCGATGGTTGGTCGTGTGTCGGCGGAGGGGCAGCCGGTCATCGCAATCCGGGTGATCTATGCCAGCCAGACCGGCTTTGCCGAACAACTGGCGCGGCAGACGATGCAAAGCTTGCAGTACGCCGGCGTCGTGACCTCGATGGTGGCGCTGGACAGCCTGACGCCGACAGACCTGGCAGCCGGCGACGCGGCGTTGTTTGTCGTCAGCACCACCGGCGATGGCGACGCTCCGGATGATGCGCTGGCGTTTTTCACCGCGCACATGCAGCAGGCGGCCGATCTGCGTCACTTGCGTTATGGCCTGCTCGCGTTGGGCGACAGCGATTACGAGGATTTCTGCGGCTTCGGCCACACGTTGCAGCGCTGGCTGCATGCCAGCGGCGCCCAGCCGATGTTTGACCTGGTCGAAGTCGACAGCGAGGACGAAGGCGCGCTGCGGCGCTGGCAGTATCACCTGGCCACGCTCACCGGCGCCCACGACCTGCCGGACTGGACTGCGCCCCGCTATCAATCCTGGCGGTTGATGGAGCGGGCGTTGCTCAACCCCGGCAGCGTCGGCGGCCCATGCTATTTGCTCAAGTTGCGCGGCCCGCTGACCAGCGGTTCGTGGCAGGCCGGCGACGTGGCGGAAGTCGGGCCGTGTCATGGCGACGGCGTGGTTGCCGCGTGGCTGGCGGCGCAGGCGCTGGATGGCGCCCTGACCGTCAAGTTTGGCCGCGAGCGGATGCCGCTGGCCGCCGCGCTGGCGCGCTCGCGCTTGCCAGCCAGCGATGAGGTGGCCGGCATGGACGAATCCGCCGTGGCGGCGAGCCTGCAGCGGCTGCCGCATCGCGACTACTCCATTGCCTCGCTGCCCGCCGATGGCACGCTGGATCTGCTGGTGCGCCAGACGCGTTCAGCCGATGGCGTGGTCGGCATCGGTGCCGGCTGGTTGACGGATGCCGCACCGCTGGGCACCGACATCGACTTGCGCGTACGCAGCAACGACGCCTTCCACGTACCACGCGATGACTGCCCGCTGATCGTCATTGGCAACGGTACCGGCATGGCGGCGCTGCATGCTTTGCTGCAGGCGCGCGTTGCCGCGGGCCGTCATCGCAACTGGCTGCTGTATGGCGAGCGCCAGCAGGCGCACGATTTTCCCTATCGCGACGACATCACGCGCTGGCTGGCCGCCGGTCAGATCGAACGCGCCGACTTTGCGTGGTCGCGCGACCAGGTGCAACGCATCCATGTGCAGCAGCGATTGCGCGAAGCGGCTGCGCCGCTGCGGCAATGGATCGATGCTGGAGCGGCGGTGTATGTGTGTGGCAGCCTGCAGGGCATGGCCGGTGGCGTGGACGCCGTGCTGCGCGAGACCCTGGGTGATGCCGGCGTCGAACAGCTGCGTGCGGCCGGACGCTATCGGCGTGACGTATATTGACCCTGCCGCGTGACCTCTGGCCTATGTGGGCGCAGGCTGCCGGTGCCACGCTTGGGATCATTGCCAGGGGAAGCGCGACATGCGACGTACACGCCGATGGGGTTTGTTGTTTGCCGTAATGCTGGTCGGTGCCGTCGGCGTGGCAGGTGCGCAAAGTCCCCCGCCCGCATCTACACCTGATGCAACGGTTGCCGCCGCGCCGGCGCCGTTGCCGGAAATACCGTTTGCCGCGGCCAATGCGTGGGCCGTACCGGCGGCCAGCGCCGCTGATGCCTGGGGCGGCGAGCGCACGGGGCACGAGGCGACGCTGTCTGATCGGGTGGTGACATATACCATCGACGCCAAGCTCGATGCCACCCATCACGCGGTGGATGGCAAGCAGCGCATGACCTGGCGCAACCGCAGTGATCGCCCGGTTGGCGTGGTGTATTTCCACCTGTATCTCAATGCCTTCCAGAACGACGGCAGCACCTGGTTTGCCGAACGCAAGGTGCTGACCGCGCACGGTCGTTCGCGCGGCGCGGCGGTGCTCAAGGACGGCCAGTGGGGTTTCATCGACCTGCAGCGCGTGGCACAGGATGGCGTGCCGCTCAAGTGGCGCTTCGTCCAGCCCGATGGCGGCCCGGCGACGGACCAGACCGTGGCCCGCGTCGATCTTGCTACGCCGGTGCCGGCTGGCGGCACGCTGACGCTGGATATCGATTTCCGCAGCCAGTTGCCGCGGGTGGTCGAGCGCACCGGCTGGTTTGGCGACTTCAACCTGGTCGGCCAGTGGTTTCCGAAGATCGGCGTGCTTGAACTGCCCGGTGAACGCGGGGCGACGGCGCCACGCTGGAACGTGCACGAGTTTCATTTCAACAGCGAGTTCTATGCCGACTTCGGCGCCTACGACGTGCACATCACGGCGCCGGATGACTACGTCGTCGGCGCGGTGGGCGTGCAGCAGGGCGAGCCGGTGCGCGCCAACGGCATGGCCACCTGGCATTTCACGCAGGGCGACGTGCACGACTTTGCCTGGGTTGCGGCCAAGGGCTACAAGACGCTGGCCGGCCAATGGCAGGGGCCCGGCAGTCCGGCGGTGGCGGTGCGCGTGATCTATCCGCCCGAATATGCCGCCAGTGCGGCGCCGAGCCTGCGTGCCACCACCGATTCGCTCACGTATTTTTCCGACACGCTGGGGCCGTATCCGTATGCCACGGTGACCGTGGTGATTCCGCCATACAACGCTTCTGAAGCCGGCGGCATGGAATATCCGACGTTCTTCACCGCCGAGGGCTACGCCAAGGTCGAGGCGGGCACGGCGACGCAGTACAGCCTCGACTTCGTCAACATCCACGAGTTCGGTCACGGCTATTTCTACGGCATCCTCGCCTCCAACGAGTTTGAGGAACCCATGCTGGACGAGGGCATGAACCAGTACTGGGACGATCGCATGTTGAGCGATCGCAAGCAGCCGCTGCACATGGCTTCGGGCTGGATGAAGCGACTGGGCATCACGCCGACGCTGAGCAGCTTCGTCATGGATCGCCTGGGCGCGGGCCTGGCCTGGGGCGCCGATCCGTTGGGACAAAACAGCTGGGATCGCCTGTCCGGCAGCAGCTACGGCACCGTCTACATGCGGACCGCCACCGCCATGCACGACCTGGAACAGCGCGTCGGCCGCGAGGCCATGGCGCGCGGCATGCGCACGTATTACCAGCGCTGGCGTTTTCGCCACCCGTCGGTTGCCGACTTGCGCGACGCGCTGATTGCCGGCACTGGCCAGGCGCGCGCGGTCAACGACATCTTTGCGCGCTACGTCTTTGGCACGGACAGCATCGACGACCGCGTGAACAACATTGACACGCGCGAGGTGCTGCCCGCGGCCGGCAGCTTCGTGCGCAACGGCAAACGCATGGAAGTCAGCAAGGAACAACATGCCAAGGACATTGCCAAGCAGCGCACCGCATGGCACAAGGCACATCCCAAGGCCAAGCACGGCAGCGGCCCGTTCCCGTGGCTCAGCACCGTCACCGTCACCCGCCATGGCGCGCCGGTGCCGCAGCTGCTGCGGGTCAAGTTTGCCGATGGCAGCCAGCGTGACCTGCATTGGGATGACGGCCGGCGCTGGGCGCGATTCGACTTTTCCGCCGCGACCAAGGTGGTATCGGCCGAGCTCGATCCCGAACGCAAGATTCTGCTGGATGCCAACAAGCTCAACGACAGCCGCACAGTTGAGGCCAACGGCGCGGCATCACGACGCTGGAGCGCCGACGCGGCGGCGTTGCTGCAGGTCCTTCATTCACTGCTGGGGGCGCTCTGATGGCGCACGTCACCACACGGGTCGATCAACGCGCCACGTTGCGCTCGCTGGGCACTGCCACGCAGTGGCGATTGCTGCTGCTCTGGGTGGGCTTGCTGCTGATTCCCACCATCGTGGCCAGCTTGCCGCTGTGGCGCACACTGGCATCGCTGCTGGATCACTCGGTGCACGCACAGGCCTGGGCCAACCATTTTGACGGGGTGGCGTTTGGCGACACGTTGTTTGCGCTGCCGGAGGCCACCCCGGCACTGGGTGCCGCCGTACTGGTATCCGTGTTGCTGGCCCTGCTGCTGTCGCCTTTCCTCAATGGCATGGCCGTCGGCAGCGCCTTGTCCGGGCGCCGGCTGGGCTTTGGTCATCTATTGCAATGCGGCGTCGTCGAATACCCGCGCATGTTTCGCCTGCTGCTGTGGGCGCTGCCGCTGTATGCGCTGGCTGCGGCTGTGGCGGCCACCGCAGGCGTGCTGGCGGACAAGTTTGCTGCGCGTGCGGTGCTGGAATCGAGTGCGGACAGCGTGGGAGATTGGGCCACGGTGGCGATGGTGGTGGCGTTTGTCGTCGTGCAAGTGGTGATGGATGCCTCCCGCGCCGCCTTCATGGCCGATCCAGCCTTGCGTTCGTCGACGCGCGCGTTTGGCCGCGGCTGGCGGTTGTTGCTGCGGCGCCCGTTGTCGACGCTGGGCTGGTTCCTTGGCGTCAGCGTGATCGGCTATGGCGTGGCCATGGTGCTGGGCGTGGTGCGCATTGCCGTGGATGGCGGTAGCGTGGGGGCATGGCTTGCCGGCATCGTCCTGGTGCAAGTGGTCGCGTTGGCTTTGGCGTGGGCGCATGTGGCGCGCCTGTATGCGTTGTGCAACGTGGCGCTGGCGTTGCCGCCGCGCCAGGCGGCAACACCGCCGACGTTGCCGGAGGCTGCTTGAATCCACGATGGAGTTTGCCGCTGGCCACCGGCGGCGCCGCATTGTCCATGATGTTTCGAACAGATCGGGAGCTTCCATGAAACCTTTGATGATGGCCCTGTTGTTGACGCTGGCTGCCAGCCCCGCGCTGGCGGGCGAGGCGGTCGACACCCAGTTTGTACCGGCCACCGGCCCGCATGCTTTCAACGTGCGCGATCTGGTGATGCTCGATCGCGTCGGTGATCCACAGCTTTCAGCCGATGGGCGCTATGCCGCCTTCAGCGTGCGCAGTACCGATTACGCCGCCAACAAGGGCCGCAACGCCATCTATGTGCTGGATCTGGCCGCGGCCGACGCATCGCCGGTCAAGGTCGTCGACGACGGCAGTTCGCCGCGCTGGTCGGGCAACGGGCACAGCCTGTATTTCCTGGCGCCGGCCGGCGGGCTGACGCAGTTGTGGCGGGTGGCGGCGGTGACCGGCCAGGGCGTGGCGTCATCGGCGCACGTCGCGCCGGTGCAGGTCAGTCACGGCGTACTGGATCTGGGCGGCTACAAATTGTCGGCCGATGGCCGACAGGTCCTGCTGACCTATTCGGTGTTTACCGATTGCGCGACGCTGGCCTGCACGCAGCAGCGCACGGCCGCGCGCAGCGCCGACAAGGCCAGCGGCACGGTGTACGACAAGCTGTTCGTGCGTCATTGGGATACCTGGGCCGACGGCCAGCGCAATCAGTTGTTTGCGGCCCGCTTCGACGCCAATGGCCAGCTGCCGGCCGAGCCGGCACGGGTCAGTCGTGGCATCGACGGCGACGTGCCAAGCAAGCCGTTTGGCGATGAGAGCGAGTTTGCCTTTGCGCCGGATGGCAAGAGCGTGTATTTCGACGTGCGCATTGCCGGCACGACCGAGCCGTGGTCGACCAATTTCGATGTCTACCGCGCGGCACTGGATGGCCACGCCGCGCCGGTCAACCTGACTGCCGCCAACCTGGCCTGGGATGCGTATCCAGTGCCGTCGCCCGATGGCAAGACGCTGTACTACCTGGCGATGAAGACGCCAGGCTTCGAGGCCGACCGCTTCGCCATCATGGCGCTGGATCTGGCCACGGGTGCCAAGCGCGAAATCGCGCCGAGCTGGGATCGCTCGCCCGGCGGGCTGTCCATTTCCGCCGATGGCAAGACCTTGTATGCCACGGCCGATGACGAGGGCCAGCATCCGCTGTTCGCCATTGACGTCGCCAACGGCGAAGTCAGCGCCGTCAGTGGCGCAGGCACGGTCAGCGGCTATGCGCTGGGCGCGGACAAACTGCTGCTCGCGCGCAATGACCTCAAGCGCCCGTCTGATCTGTACACGCTGGATCTGGCGGCGGGTCGTGCTGCAGGCGAGCCGCACCAGGTAACGCATTTCAACGCCGATGCGCTGCGCCAGACGAAGATGGGCGACTTCGCGTTTTTCCAATTCCCCGGCTGGCACGATGAGACGGTGCAGGGCTATGTCGTCAAGCCGGCAAACTACCAGCCCGGCCAGCGCTACCCGGTGGCCTTCATCATCCACGGCGGCCCGCAAGGCGCGATGGGCAATGGCTGGAGCTACCGCTGGAATCCGCAGACGTATGCCGGGCAGGGCTTTGCCGTGGTCACCATCAACTTCCACGGCTCCACCGGCTATGGCCAGGCTTTCACTGATTCCATTTCCGGTGACTGGGGTGGCAAGCCGCTGGACGACTTGAAGCTGGGCTGGAAGGCGGCACTGGACAAGTACGCGTTCCTCGATGGCAACCGTGCCTGCGCGCTCGGCGCCAGCTACGGCGGCTACATGACCTACTGGATTGCCGGCGTGTGGAACGCGCCGTGGAAATGCCTGATCGACCACGATGGCGTGTTCGACACACGTGCGATGTACTACGACACCGAGGAGTTGTGGTTCGAGGAGCGCGAGAACGGCGGCACGCAGTTTGACCACCCGGAAAACTACGAGAAGTTCAATCCGCTCAATCACGTCAAGGATTGGCGCGTACCGATGTTGATCATCCATTCGTCGCGCGATTTCCGCATCCCCGACACGCAAGGCCTGGGCGCTTTCACGGCACTGCAGCGGCGAGGCATCCCCAGCAAGCTGCTGCACTTCCCGGACGAGAACCACTGGGTGCTCAAGCCGCACAACAGCGTGCAGTGGCACGATCAGGTCAACGCGTGGCTCAAGCAGTGGACGGCCAAGGATGCGGCCCGGCCGGCGTCGCATTAGGAAGTCTTTGGATTTTGCAGGGACGCACTCCGTGCGCGATCAGCCTGTCGACAGGCGATCGCACACAGGGTGCGTGCCTACAGCCACTTGGCGCGCTTGAGCCCAAGGAAGATGCTGCCGACCACGCCGACCATCACGCCGATGATGGCGGGATAGGCCCATGGCTGTGCCAGCTCCGGCATGTGCTCGAAATTCATGCCGTACCAGCTGGTAAGCAGGGTCGGCGCCGCCAGCATGGCGGCCCAGCCAGCCAGTTTTTTCATCACCTCGTTCTGGCCGAAAGTGACCAGGGCGAGGTTGACGTTGATCGCGGCGCTGAGCATTTCGCGCATGGCATTGATGGACTCGTTGACGCGAAAAACGTGATCGTAGACGTCGCGGAAATACGCCCGCAGCTGGTCGGGAATCAGGGTCGGATGCAGGCGCACCAACTGGTTGATGATGTCCTGCAGCGGCGCCACGCCAAGGCGCAGGGTCATCAGGTCGCGCTGCATGTCGTACAGGCGCCGTACCGTGCTGCGCTTGAAGGTCTCGGCAAAGATGTCCTGCTCGAGCTGCTGCAGTTCTTCGCGGAAGTCGCGCACGATGGGTAGCAAGTTGTCGACGATGAAGTCCAGGATGCCGTACAGGCCGTAGCTTGGCCCCAGCGCCAGCAGCTGCGGCGTCAGTTCGCAGGTGCGGCGTGCCGGCGCATACGACAGCGACGCGCCGTGGCGGATGCTGACCAGATAGCGCGGGCCGAGGAAGATGTGCGTCTCGCCGAAGGCCAGTTGGCCATCGACCAGCTGCGCGGTCTGCACCACCAGGAACAGCGAGTCGCCGTAGGCCTCGATCTTGGTGCGTTGATGGGCGGTGTGGGCGTCCTCGATGGCCAGGTCGTGCAGACCGAACTCCGTCTGCAGCTTGAGCAGCAGCGCCTCGTCCGGCTCATGCAGGCCAACCCAGACGAAAGTGTCAGGCATGGCCAGCACGTCGCTGATGGCGTCGAGCGTGATCTCGCCGATGCGGCTGCCGTCTTTGTGATAACCGATGCAGTTGACCACCATCGGCAGGTCGGAGGGTGACGTTTCGGCAACCGGCGGGATCAGGTTCATTGCCGCATGATGCCGCTCCGCCGCAGACGGGGCAACGCGCCTGTCAGGGGCTGTGAAGGAAACCACGTCCTGTGGTTTCCTTCCATCGCGCGCCCGGTACACGCCCGGGCGCGCTCACGCGAATCGAGCACTCGCGTGCCTGATTCGCATCCGGCCATCGGGCAACTGCTCCTGCGTTGCCTCAACTCGGGCATCCATGCCCTCGCCGTGGCCGGCCTGAGAGACTGACAAGTTCACAGCCCCTCAGGCGCGCACGCTGCGCCGCGTGGTCCACGCCAGTGCCAGCCAGACGGGCAGTGCGAACAGCAGCCACGGCTGGTTTTGCTGCACGACACCGGGCAGCAGGTGCAAGCCGGTGGCCACGATGCCGGCAACGAGCTGGATGATGAGCACGCCGTTGCCGATGCGTGACGGCGCCAAGGCGCGGCGCGCGCGCCACAGCGTTGGCAGCAGCAGCCACGCCAGCGGGTTGAACAGCAGCAGATTGGCGTTGGCCCAGGCCGCGTAGTGCGCGGTCAATGTCCACAAGGCCAGGGCGATCAGCCCGATCAGCCCGGCGGCCAGCAGATACGCCGTGCCCAGCGCGAGGTATCCCGGCAGCCAGAACCGCCGCGTCGCCAGCAACGCCAAGGCCAGCAGCAAGCCAGCCAGGCCCAGCGGCGCACGCAGGTCGGGCGCGGTCGCTGCCGCCTGCAGGCGACCCGCTGCGCGGGTGGTTTCGTCGAGGACCAGTAGTTGGCTGCGGCCATTGGCATCGGTGACGCGGATGGTGCGCAAATGCGCTTGCAGCACGTCCGGCAGGAAACTTTCGCGCCAGGCGTCCAGTGGCTGGTCGGCATACGGTCCCAGGCCGAGATCCAGCGTCAGCATCAGCCACGGCTCGCCGCGCATCATGCGTGCGGTGTGCTCGCGGTAGGTCATGGCGCCGCCGCGCGTCTGCAGCTGCGCGCGCAGCACGCCGCCCAGCGCGGCGTCGAGCGCGTCGCGCACGCGCGTCGTGCAGTTGTCGGCGTAGTAATCGTACGGGTAGGCGACGTTTTCCGGGCGCAGGTTCCACAGCAGGAAATCGCGCAGGGTGGCGGCCTGGGCCGGGTCAAGGTGGAGCCGCTGGCGCACGACCGAGCGGCCGTCGGCGACGTACAGGCTTTCATCCAGCGCCGTCGGCGCCGCGTCCATCAGGTAGCGCATGTGGCCGCGGGCAAAGTTGAGAAAGAAATCCTTCTCGCTGAAATCAAACACGCCGTAATTGAAATTGACCGCCTCGCCGGACGCCGTGTCGCGCAGCTCGATGGCGTCGTGACCGAAGCGTTCCCAGTAGGTTGCCCCCGGCCCGTAGGTCACCAGCGCGACCTGCAGGTTGGCGCCGGGCGCGTTGGCCACGCTGGCCCACGCATGGGGCACAGCCGCCAGCGTGAGCAGCACGATGACGATGAGCGTGCGGACGGTCAGGCGCATGAGGGCACCCGCGGCGGCGACGGCTCAGGCACGCGCCTGCACGTCCGGCTGGCGCACGACGCGAAACTGCTGCACGCGGCGGTCGTTGGCCGCCGTCACCTTGAACAACCAGTCGCCGATGGCCGCACTCTCGCCAACCCCGGGCAGGTGCCCGAACTCCGAAGTGACCAGGCCGCCGACGGTGTCGTATTCCTCATCGGGCAGGTCGGCCTGCACCTGCTCGTTGAAGTCTTCGATGGGCGTGAGCGCACTGACCAGCCAGTCGCCATCCGGCTGTTCGTGCATCAGGATCGGCTCGGCCTCATCGTGCTCGTCGTCGATCTCGCCGACGATTTCCTCCAGCACGTCCTCGATGGTGACCAGTCCGGCCACGCCGCCGTATTCGTCCACCACCAGCGCCATGTGGTTGCGCGACAGGCGGAACTCCGCCAGCAGCACGTTCAGCCGCATCGACTCGGGGATCAGCACCGCCGGGCGCATGATGGCGTGGATGTCGAAGGTATCGACGGCACCGAAGAACTTGAGCAGGTCCTTGGCCAGCAGGATGCCGAGGATCTCATCCTTGTCGTCGCCATGGACGGGGAAGCGCGAGTGGCCGGATTCAACCACCGCGGCCATGATTTGCGGTAGCGTCCAGTCCGCACTGAGCATCACGATCTGCGTACGCGGCACCATGACGTCGTCGACGCTGAGCTCGGTGACGGTGATGGCGCCCTCGACCATGTTGAGCGTGTCGGCGGAGAGCAGGCCGTTGGATTGCGCGGCGCGCAACTCGGCAAGTAATTCAGGGCGGCTGCGGGGTTCGCCGGAAAACATGTGGCCCAGTCGGTCCCACCAGGTTCGGTGCGCCGGGCCGCTGGTACTGCCAGGGTCGTCGTTCATCTGTCGCTTGTGGACTGCCGCAAATGCGGGCGGTACGCCAGTTTAGCGGAAATATCCAGCGTGTTCAGGCCGCCGGGATTGTTGTCGTCGCCGAGGCCGGCTCCCGCTTTCGCGTGATGAGCGCAACCGTCCGTGTCCGCCTTGCATCCCGCCATCGTGGCCTTGGCTCACTCCACGGTGATGCGGCATGCGGGTCAGGCGTATGGATCGGGGATGCCGAGGCTGGCCAGCACGCGGCGTTCCAGGGTTTCCATGATCTCGGCGTCGGCATCGACGATGTGGTCGTAGCCCAGAAGATGCAGCACGCCGTGTACGGTCAGGTGCGCCCAGTGCTGGCGCACGGGTTTACCTTGTTCAGCGGCTTCGCGCGCCACCACCGGCGCGCAGATGGCCAGATCGCCGATCAGCGGCCATTGCACGCCCGGCGGCGGCTCCGCCGGGAAGGACAGCACGTTGGTGGCGTAGTCGCGGCCGCGATAGTCGCGGTTGAGCGCGAGCCCTTCGGCCGTGTCCACGATACGGATGGCCAGCTGTGTGCGGCGCCGATGGCGGGCGCCGTGGAGCGCCGCCAATGCCCATTGCCGGAAGCTGGCAGGTGCGGGCACGCCAGTCCGCGGCAATCCGTAGCGCAGGGCCAGTTGCAGGTCAGTCATGGCGCGAGCCAAGCCGGTGTGCCGGGCCGGAGCGCGCGGCGCCGATGGGCCGTGTTGTGCGCGACGCCTTCATTGGCTGCCGTCCCCGGTTTCGCTGCGTGCTTCGAACGTCTCATAGGCGCGCACGATCTTGGCCACCAGCGGATGGCGCACGACGTCGCCGGAGGTGAAGAAGGTGAAGCTGATGCCGTTGACTTCGTTCAGTACCTTGATGGCCTGACGCAGGCCGGAGCGCGTGGTGCGCGGCAGATCGACCTGGGTCACGTCGCCGGTGATGACCGCCACGGTGCCGAAGCCGATGCGCGTGAGGAACATTTTCATCTGCTCGACGGTGGTGTTTTGCGCCTCGTCGAGGATGACATAGGAGTCGTTGAGCGTGCGCCCGCGCATATAAGCCAGCGGCGCGATTTCAATCACGTTGCGCTCCATCAGCCGCGAGACTTTCTCGAAGCCGAGCATTTCGTACAGCGCGTCGTACAGCGGCCGCAGGTACGGATCGACCTTCTGTGACAGGTCGCCGGGCAGGAAGCCCAGCTTCTCGCCGGCCTCCACCGCCGGGCGGACCAGCAGCACGCGCTGTACCCGGTTGGCTTCCAATGCCTCCACTGCGCTGGCCACTGCCAGATAGGTCTTGCCGGTACCGGCCGGGCCGACGCCAAAGTTGATGTCGTGGGTGGCGATGGCGTGCAGGTAACGTTCCTGATTGGCCCCGCGTGCCTTGATCAACCCGCGTTTGACCCGGATGACTACTTCCGGCACGGCGTCGGCGGTTTCCGCGCTCAGCGCGGCGACGCCGGACTCGGCCAGGCACAGGTGGACCTTGGCGCCGGTCAGCGCTTCTTCCTGCGCGCTGGCGTAGAGCTGGCGCAGCATCTTCTCGGCGGCGCGCGCGATGCCGGTGTCGCCAATGACCTGGAAAGCGTGGCCGCGATGGTTGACCTCCACGCCGAGGCGCAGCTCGATCTGGCGCAAATGCTCGTCCAGCGGGCCGCACAGGTTGGCCAGCTGGGTGTTGTCCTGTGGTTCGAGGGTGAAGTCGCGCTGGGTGCTGGCGGTCGCCATGTCAGGCGGCGACCGTGTCGGCAACCACGCGGCCGCGCAGCGAGTTGGCCATGGCCTGGGTAATCATCACGTCGACGAACTGCCCGATCATTTTCCGCTCGCCGGCAAAATTGACGAAGCGCATGTTCTCGGTGCGGCCGCTCAGTTCCCTGGGATCGCGCGTGCTGGGCTTTTCCACCAGGATGCGCTGCACCGTGCCGACCATGGCCTGGTTGATCTTGCTGGCGTTGGCATTGATGGCGGCCTGCAGGCGGTGCAGGCGGTCCTGCTTGACCGCCAGCGGCGTGGGATCGGCGAGGTTGGCTGCCGGCGTGCCGGGGCGCGCGGAAAAGATGAAGGAAAAGCTCTGGTCGAAGCCGACCGAGTCGACCAGCGCCAGCGTCTTGTCGAAGTCGTCCTCGGTCTCGGTCGGGAAGCCGACGATGAAATCGGTGGAGATGCAGATGTCCGGCCGCACCGCGCGCAGCTTGCGGATCTTGCGCTTGTATTCCAGCGCCGTGTAGCCGCGCTTCATCGCCGCCAGTACGCGGTCGGAACCGGACTGCACCGGCAGGTGCAGGAAGTTGGCAAGCTTGGGCACGTTGGCGTAGGCCTCGATCAGCGAGTCGGAAAACTCCAGCGGATGCGAGGTGGTGAAGCGGATGCGGCCGATGCCCTCGATTTGCGCGATGGCGTGGATCAGCACGGCCAGGTCGGCCACGCCACCATCGAAGGTCGGTCCGCGATAGGCGTTGACATTCTGGCCCAGCAGGTTGACCTCGCGCACGCCCTGGGCGGCCAGCTTGGCCACTTCCACCAGCACGTCGTCAAACGGCCGGCTGAGCTCCTCGCCGCGCGTGTACGGCACCACGCAATAACTGCAGTATTTGGAGCAGCCTTCCATGATCGACACGAAGGCCGTCGGGCCTTCGGCGCGCGGCTCGGGCAGGCAGTCGAATTTCTCGATCTGCGGAAAGCTGATGTCCACCTGTGGCAAGCCGGTGGCGCGCTGCGCCTCGATCAGTTGCGGCAACCGGTGCAGGGTCTGCGGGCCAAACACCAGGTCCACGTACGGCGCGCGCTTGAGAATGTCCTCGCCTTCCTGCGAGGCGACGCAGCCGGCCACGCCGATCAGTACCGGCTTGTCGCCGTGCTTGAGTTCCTTCCAGCGGCCCAGCTGGCTGAAGACCTTCTCCTGCGCCTTCTCGCGGATGGCGCAGGTGTTGATCAGGATCACGTCGGCAGCAGCCTCGTCCTGGGTGGCTTTCATGTCGCAGGATGCCTCGAGCACGGCGGCCATCTTGGCCGAGTCGTACTCGTTCATCTGACAGCCCTGGGTCTTGATGAAGAATTTGCCGCTCATGACGTGTGCTGCCGTGCCGTTGCAAGAACCGGGCATTTTACCTGTGCGGCGCCCGACTCGCCAGCCGCAGCCCGTGACGGATCAAGCACTTGCGCCGTGTCGACGGGACGCCCGGCGCGGATGCCGGCCCGTGTGTGCCGCATCGTGCACCTGGTCACATCGATGGCGGATCACCGCACTTGGCGCCGGGCGCGCATGGCGGCACACTGCGTGCATGTCCGGCGTTGCGAAACCACGGGGGAGCGTCGACAGTCGCGTCCACGGCTTCCCGTCACGTTCGATCCTGCAAGGGGTCGCGTGGGCGTGCGTCGTCGGGTTTGGCTTGTTGCTGGCCACCACCGCGCAGGCCGGCAGCTTGTATCGCTGTGCGGGCAGCAGTGGCGAGGCGGTCTACACCAGCTCCGCCGTTGGCTACCACGGCTGCCGGCGGATCGGCAGCTTTGGCACCACCGCGCCACGCGCCAAGCCGCGCCCACCGGCGCGCGTCACCCTGACCCGGGTCAGCGGCGCTGTCAGCACCACGGCCGACAGCCTGCATGCCGATGGCGCACAGGCGGTGACGCTGGCCCAGGCCAGGGGCGACGTGCTGACGACGGCGCAGGCACAGGGCGCGGCGCAAGCACAGCATGTCTCCCTGGCCGCTGTACGCGGCGCGGCCATGACCAGTGCGCGGACACCGGCGCCGGAAGGCGCTCCCGGCCAATGGAGCTATCGCCAGAGCGCCGGTACTGATGCGGCGATGCCACCGGCGGCAACCGCAGAGGTGTCCACCGGCAGCACGGCGCAAGTCCTGCGCGGAGCGGTGTACCGCATCGTGCGCAAGGACGGCAGCGTCGAATACACCAACCTGCGGCCACCTGGCAGCGCTGGCGGGCGGGCCGTGACCATGCTCTTCAGCTACATCGCCACTTGCGTGGCTTGCGACGTGCGCTCACCCATCCATTGGGATCGCGTGCACCTGAACTTGACCGATTACGCGCAGGTCATCCGCGCTGCAAGTGCGGAATACGGGGTGGACGAGGCTTTCCTGCGCGCCGTCATCCATGCCGAGAGCGCATTCAATCCGCGTGCGTTGTCGATCAAGGGCGCGCAGGGCCTGATGCAGCTCATGCCCGGCACCGCCAGTGACATGGGCGTGCTCGACGCCTTCAATACCGAACAAAACATTCGCGGTGGCGCGCGTTACCTGGGTCTGCTGCTGCATGATTTTGCCGGTAGCGAACGGCTGGCTGCCGCTGCCTACAACGCCGGTCCCGGCGCGGTACAGCGCTACAACGGCGTGCCGCCGTTTGCCGAAACCATGGTCTATGTCGGGCGCGTGGCGACGCTGCGCAAGCGCTACGAAGCAGCGCTGCATCCACCGCTGGCCGTCAATACTGCTGCGGCTCCCACCAGGTTGTAGCTGTGCGCTGGATGCGACGGGTTTCTCTCCGCGCCGGCGTCAAGCCGATGGGCCGCGATCAATCCTGCGCTGTGGCGGCACCGCCCATCGGCGGGCGGCGGGCAAGGGTGGCGGTGGCGTGGAATGCGCTGCCATTGCGCAGGCCGGACACGACCACGGCGCTACCGGGTTTGAGCGCCGCCTCCTCGCGGCGCAGGTCGGCTGGACCGATCACGTCATGGTCGCCGATGCGCAGCACGATATCGCGTGGCTGGATGCCGGCCTGTGCCGCCGGGCCGCCGGGATAGACGTCAGTCACCAGCGCGCCGCGCGCAGCCGAAGGCAAGCCGCTGTTGGCGGCCACCGGCACGAAGGTGTAGTCGGCGCCGAGCCAGCCCCGCACCACGTGCCCGGTGGCGATGATCTCGTCGAGTACCTTGCGCGCCACATCCACCGGGATGGCAAAACCGATGCCTTCGGCCCCGGCCGCCTTGCCGATCAGCAGGGTATTGATACCGACCAGCTCGCCGCGGGTGTTGATCAGCGCGCCGCCGGAGTTGCCCAGGTTGATGGCGGCATCGGTCTGGATGAAATCCTCTGCGCTGGCGTTGTTCAACTGCCGGCCGACGGCGCTGACGATGCCCATGGTCACGGTCTGGTTGAGCCCCAGCGGGTTGCCGATGGCCAGTACCACGTCGCCGGCCCGCAGCGGCTGGGTCTGCGCCAGATGGATGGCCGGCAGATTGTTGGCGTCGATCTTGAGCACGGCCAGATCGGTCTCCTCGTCGGCGCCGACCAGGGTGGCGCGCGCGATACGCCCGTCGTACAGCAGCACCTGGATGTCGGCGGCACTGGCGATGACGTGATTGTTGGTCAACACATAGCCCTGGCCCTGCGCACGCACGATGACGCCGGAGCCGAGGGTTTGCTCGCGGTGCTGGTACGTGGTTGGCGTACCGCCAAACAGCTGCTGCAGCACCGGATCGTTGTACATGCGCACCGCCTGCTCGGTGACGATCTTGTTGGCGTAGATGTTCACTACCGCCGGCGCGGCCAGCGCGACGGCGTCGGCATAGGATGCCGGGCCGCTGGCGGGAGCCACCACGGCGACGTGGGGGGGCGTCTGTGCAAAACCGAAATGCGCGCGCAGACGCTCGCCCGTGGCGGGCCAGAACCAGGCAATGACAAATGCCGCCAGCAGGCCGAGCACGACGTAGCGGGCAATGAAGGCGATCGTGCCGAGAGTGGGTTTCATGGGCTCGGGGGCCTGACGTGCGGTGAAGTGGCGTAGTCGATCGCTGCGGCGGCCAGTCGGGCTGGCATCTCGCTCGATCTGGCGTCGGGCAAGAGTGCGCGAGCCCTGCGACAGGCAGTCGTTTATTGTACGAGGCCAGTGCTGACGCTACACTAACGCGATTTTCGCGGGCCCTAAACCCCAATGACAGTGCAAGTACCGGAGAGCCTGATGGCGAATGAAGTCGTCGATCATGGCCGCCGCCGATTCCTGACAGCAACCACCGCGGTGATGGGTGGCATCGGAGTCGTCGCGGCAGCTGTGCCGTTCATCAAGTCGTGGGAGCCCAGCGCGCGGGCCAAGGCGGCAGGAGCTCCGGTTACCCAGTCACTGGCCAAGATCGAGCCGGGGCAGATGATTACCGTGCCCTGGCGCAGCAAGCCCGTCTTCATCGTCAATCGCACGCCGGCGCAGCTGGCCAGCCTGCCGCAGGTGGATTCGCGCGTGGTGGATCCCAAGTCCGACGGTGCCTCCGCTTCGCAACAGCCGAAATACGCGCAGAACGAGACGCGCTCGATCAAACCCGAGTGGCTGGTGGTCATCGGCATTTGCACGCATCTGGGCTGCGTTCCGGATTTCTTCCCCGAACTCAAGCCCGAACCATTTGATCCGGATTGGAAAAGCGGCTTCTACTGCCCGTGCCACAAGTCGCGCTACGACATTGCCGGGCGTGTCTACAGCGGCGTGCCGGCACCAAAGAACCTGCCGGTACCGCCGTATCACTTCATTGACGACACGACCATCCAGATTGGCGTGGATCCGAAGGAGGCTGTCTGATGGCCAAAGAATCGTCCGGCCTCGGCAACTGGATCAGCGAGCGTGCACCCGGCCTGGCGCCGATGTATCGCAAGCACATGACCGAGTATTACGCGCCAAAGAATTTCAATCTTTGGTATTACTTCGGTTCGCTGGCTTTGCTGGTATTGATCAACCAGATCATCACCGGCATTTTCCTCACCATGAATTACAACCCGAGCGCCGCCGGGGCGTTTGATTCGGTTGAATACATCATGCGTGACGTGGAGTGGGGCTGGCTGATCCGCTACATGCACTCCACGGGCGCATCGCTGTTCTTCGTGGTGGTGTTCCTGCACATGTTCCGCGGGATCATGTACGGCTCCTTCAAGAAGCCGCGCGAGTTGGTGTGGCTGCTCGGCATGTTGATTTTCCTCGTGCTGATGGCCGAGGCTTTCATGGGCTACGTGCTGCCGTGGGGCAACATGTCGTTCTGGGGCGCGCAGGTCATTATTTCGCTGTTCGGCACCATTCCCTTCATTGGCGACGCGCTGGTGCAGTGGATCATGGGCGATTTCCTGCCGGCGGATGCCACGCTCAACCGCTTCTTTGCCCTGCATGTCATTGCCTTGCCCATCGTCCTGTTGTTGCTGGTGGTGCTGCATCTGGCGGCGCTGCACGAGGTTGGCTCGAACAACCCCGACGGCGTGGACGTCAAGCACGGGCCCAAGGGCAATCGCTGGAGCGCGACAGCGCCAGTCGACGGCATTCCCTTCCATCCGTATTACACGGTGAAGGATCTGGTCGGCGTCGGCTTTTTCCTGATGATCGCCGCGTTCATCATCTTCTTTGCACCCACCTTCGGCGGCTGGTTCCTGGAGCACGACAACTTCATCCCGGCCAACAACCTGGCGACACCGTCGCATATCAAGCCGGTGTGGTACTTCACGCCGTTTTACGCGATCGTGCGGATGATCCCGTCCTTCCTGGGGTCGGCGGTATGGGGCGTCATCGCGATGTTCGGTTCCATTGCCGTGTTGTTTGCCTTCCCGTGGATTGATCGCGGTACGGTCAAGTCGATTCGTTACCGCGGTGCTGGTTTCAAGATTGGCTTGGGCTTGTTCGTCTTGTCGTTCTTCATGCTTGGCGCGGTAGGCGCAGGCATTACCGCCGAGGTGATCCCGGCGTGGTTTGGCGACGTCGACGTGACCTTCTGGGAAAACCTGTTTGGTCGCGTGATGACGGCAATCTACTTTGGGTTCTTCGTGTTCCTGTGGGCATATACCTATTTTGGCTGGGAAAAGACCAAGCCGGTTCCGGATCGGGTGATCACGCATGACTAAGTGCCAACGGCGGGTAAAGCGGTATCTGTTTGCGGCGACGCTGGCGCTGGTAATGGTCGTCGGCAGCGCGGCGCAAGCTTCCGAAGAGGCGGGCTTGCCGCCAGCCGGCACCAATGTGCAGGATCAGGCCTCCCTGCAACGCGGCGCGCAGTTGTTTTTCAACTACTGCGTGGGCTGCCACTCCCTCAAATATGCGCGGTATTCGCGCATCGGCGAGGATCTGGGCTTGTCCGAAGCGCAGGTCATGGACAACCTCAATTTCACCGGCGCCAAGTATGGCGAGCCAGTGGTCTCGCACATGCCGGCCACGCTTGCCGCCAAGTGGTTTGGTAAGGCGCCACCGGATCTCTCGCTGGAAGTGCGGGCCAAGGGTGCGGATTGGGTCAATGCCTATCTCAACGGGTTCTATCTCGACCCGAGTCGCCCGGTGGGTTGGAACAACACCGTGTTCCCGAATGCCTCCATGCCGTTCCCGCTGTGGGAATTGCAGGGCTTGCAGACGGCGGTAATGGCGCCAGCCAAGGCCGGTGAGGACCCCGCGGTGGAGAAGCTGGAGCTGTCACAGCCAGGCAAGATGACGCCGGCGCAATTCCAGCAGGCGACACGCGACTTGACCAATTTCCTTCAATACGTGTCCGAGCCGGCCGCATTGCAGCGCCATCACTACGGCATCTGGGTGCTGTTGTTCCTGGCGGCATTCACGCTGTTGGCGTATTTTCTGAAGAAGGAATACTGGAAGGACGTACATACCCACTGATGGATACTACCCGGGCGCGACGGCCGCGCGCCGCACCTACGGCCACCGACAGGGAATCGCACATGGTGCAGAGCGTTCGCTCGCGTACGACGTTGACGCTGTTTACCGCTGCTGATGACGTGCAATGTCATCGTGTCCGCCTGGTGTTGGCGGCAAAGGGTGTGACCTACGACCGGGTCATGGTCGATGCGGGCCATGTCCCTGAAGACCTGATCGACCTCAATCCATACGCGACCACGCCGACCCTGGCCGATCGCGACATCGTGCTGCATGACACGACGGTGGTTTGCGAGTACCTCGACGAGCGCTATCCGCATCCGCCGCTGATGCCGATCGATCCGTTGTCGCGGGCACGATTGCGTGCCGCCGCGGTGCGGGTCGAGCGGGAGTGGCTGAGCGAAATCACCACCATCCAGGCGGGCGGCCGTGCCGCGGATGCTGCCCGCAAGCGCTTGCGTGAAAGCCTGTTGAGCACGGTGCCGGTGTTCAAGGCCGGCAAGTTCTTCATGGGCTCGGAAATGAGCCTGGCTGATTGCCTGGTGGCGCCGGTGATCTGGCGTCTGCCGGTGTTGGGCGTTGATCTTGGGCGCGGGGGCAAGCCGATTGCCGACTATGGCGCGCGCTTGTTCCACAGCCAAGGTTTTGCGCGCAGCATGACCGAGGTGGAGATGGCCATGCGGCAGGATCATGAGCACTACTGATGCGGTCACCATGACGCCGAATCGCCCGTATTTGCTGCGGGCGATCTACGACTGGATCACCGACAACGACCTGACACCGTATGTGCTGGTCGACGCGACGGTAAGTGGCGTCAAGGTGCCGCCGCAGGTCATCAAGGATGGCCAGGTGGTACTCAACCTGGCCATGCGCGCGGTGGCCAATCTGGACCTCGGCAACGAGTGGATCAGCTTTCAGGCCCGTTTTTCCGGGCACAGCCACGTCATTCACATCCCGGTGCGCGCAGTGTTGGCGCTGTACGCGCAGGAGAATGGCCAAGGCATGATGTTTCCGGCTGACGAGGCCGCTGCCGAACATGCCGCTGCACCCGCCACGCCCAGCGAGGCCGATGCCGGCGATGCGCCTTCGCCGGATGATGGTCCGGCGTCCGGTGGCGACGCACCCAAGCGTGGTGCGCCGCATCTGCGCGTGGTGAAGTAAGCCCGCCGCAGCATGGCACCGGCTGCTTGATGGCATGCCGGGCCTCGGCTCGGGAATCTTCGGCTCAGGAGTCTTGGTGCAGCCGTTCCGGCGGGAGCCGGCGCAGTGGGAAGGTGATCACATTGTCGTGGACCGGGGCTGCGCCCTCTGTCGGGCTGTCGGCGCGCTCCATGGCAGGCATGCTCAAGTGCGTCAAACTCGGGCCGATCATCCACAGCCGCCCGGCTTCCCGGTTGCGGCCATCAGTGCTGACTTCAAACGCATAGCAGCGCTCCAGATGGAGCAAGCCATCGATACGGCGCCAGCGCATGCCGCGCAGGCTGACGGTCTCGTCCAGCAGCTGCACGCCATAGCGTTGGCATTGGATACGTGCCTCGTGCACCGCCCGCTCGCGGGCACGGCTCAACTTCAGCCAGCCGCCTACACTGGCGCCAAGCGCCAGCAGCACCAGCATGTCGGTGAGATTGCTCATGGATGCAGTGTGTAGGCGCACTGCCGGTCTTGCAAGCGACCGCGCCAGGTGCCCGGGCGGTTTCTGCCGCCCAGGCGACTAGGGTCGCAGACGCAGGCGCAGCGAGAGGTCGACGGCGTGCACATGCTTGGTCAGCGCCCCCACCGAGATGAAGTCCACGCCGGTGCTGGCAAAGTCGGCGATGGTGTCCAGCGTGACGTTGCCGGAGACTTCCAGTGGCACGCGTCCGGCGGTCTGCACGACGGCCGCAAGCATCTGCGCGCGATCAAAGTTGTCCAGCATGATGCGGTCGGCCCTGGCTTCCAGTGCCTGCGCCAGTTCGTCCAGCGTCTCCACTTCCACTTCAAGCAGCAGTGTGGGATGCAGTGCCCGTGCCGCATGGATGGCCTGGGCGATGCCGCCGGCGGCGATGATGTGGTTTTCCTTGATGAGGATGGCGTCGTACAGGCCCATGCGCTGGTTGTATCCACCGCCGCAGCGCACGGCGTATTTCTGCGCCACGCGCAGGCCGGGCAAGGTCTTGCGTGTATCCAGCACGCGTGCGCCGGTGCCGGCTACGGCAGCGGCGTAGCCGGCCGTGACGCTTGCCGTCCCCGACAACAGTTGCAGGAAATTGAGTGCCGAGCGCTCGGCGCTGACCAATGCGCGCGCGCGGCCGGACAGCTCGCAGATGATGGTGTCGGCCTCGACCCGTTCGCCATCGGCGGTATGCCAGTTGATGGCGACCTGTGGATCCATGCGCCGGAAGCAGGCATCAAACCATGCGGTGCCGGCAATGACGGCGGCATCGCGGCAGGTCAGCACTGCGTCGGCGATAGCGTCCTCCGGCAGAAGATCGGCAGTGACATCACGTGGGCCGAGGTCTTCGGCAAACGCGCGAGCCACATCCGCCGCGATGTCAGCTTGCGGCGGCGGGGTGAAACGATGGCTTGAGGTCATTCCGGGTCCGGTGATGGCGTATTCGTGCCGCTGGTGGGCGTGGCGCCATCGACAGGCGCCTCCTCGCTCAGGCGGCCGACGATGGCGTTCATGGCGCGGTCGAACAGGGCGCTGGTCGGCAGCACCGTGGCGTGACCGTCAGCCAGCAGCGTGGCCAGCTCATGCGGCGCGTAATCGCCAACCTTGAGGCCACGACGATTGACGAAGAGGTAGCGGCCGCTCATCGGGCTGATCCACGACAACTTGGCGCGCACCATGCTTTGGTCGATCAACGAGAACTCCAGCCAGGTGCCTGGCTGCAGCGACTCCACGCGTTTGAGCTCGGGGCTGTCCGGGGGCGTCTGGATTTCATCGCGTGGCTCGACGGCCTCGAGGTGATCCTGCTCAGCCACCGGCTGCACCGAGTCGGGAATGGCCAGCATCGAGACATCCTCGCTGTTGACTGCCGCCAGGTCGACGGCATCCACCGTCTCGCCCAGTTGCTGGCGGTAGTACGCGTGCAATTGCAGCAGCAGGCGATCGATGTCCTGGGCCTGGAAGGCCACGTTGGCCAGGCCGTGTCGCAATGCGCGCTCGATGCCCGGCAGCATGTGGCGCAGCAGCTGGCGGCTTTCCGTGTTGGTGGCGGGGCGGGTGCTGGCGACGAATTCGTCGACGAAGCGCAAGCCAGCCTTGAACTCCGGCGAGCTGTCGCCGTGGCGCAGCACGGTGAGCACCAGGTGGTTGGCCCAGGCCCTGGCCAGGATGCCGTGAACCAGTGGTGGCAGATGCTCGCCGTTGATACGCTCGAGAATCTCGCGGGCCGCGCGGCGCCGTGCCATCTCGAGCTTCTCGCGGCCACGGGCGGACTCGGCTACGCGCTGCTCGGCAACTTCCGAGCGCCGCTTGTTGGTGTCCTGGAATTGCTGCAGGTCGCTGAGCAGGCGATCGAAGATGCCCATGTCGTCGTCAAAGTCGTGCAGCAATTGCTCGACGATGGACTTGACCTTGTCATACAGCCGGCGATCGCGATCGGATTCGTCGGACCAGCCCTTGGCTTGTTCGGCCATGTTGTCCAGCAACCGCCGCGCGGGATGCTGGCGGTGGGCAAACAATTTGCGATCGAGAATGGCAGCCTTGAGGTAGGGAATTTGCAGTCGCCCAAGCAGCACCTGCATTTCCGCTGGCAGCGTGCGGTCTTCGAGAATGAACTCAAACAGCATGCCGACCAGATCAATCGTGTCTTCGTCGATTGTCGCCACATGCGTCGAGCGCTGGCCGCGCAGGGCGCTGATCTGCCCGAGCAGCTGGGTCTTGAGCTGCAGCACTTCGTGGCCGAGCGCACCCGCGCCGTCGCTTGCGCCAGCCGTGGCGGGCAGGGTGTCGGTGCTGGCGATCTGGCTTTGCAACACGCTGAGCGCGCCCAGCAACTCATTGGCCGAAGGCAACGGGATCGACGAACCGGCATCACCGGTGGCGCTGCCGACGTAGGCACTGCCGCCGCCATTGGCCACGCGCCGTGCACTGAACAGCGCGTGCAGCGTTTGCAGCAGGTTGTCGGGAATCTCGACGTTGTCCGCGGGCGGCGGCAAGTCCAGGCTGCCGGCGATGTCATTGCCCGCAGGCGCCGCGGTGGCCGTGCCGGCGTTGCGGACGGCGCCATGACGCAGCTGCGGCAAGACGCCGGCGCGGATCAGCTCGGCGTTGACCTCTTGGTAGAGTGTTTCCAGCACCGACAACAAATAGCGGTCAAACAGTTTGTACACGATCAGCTTGACGCGCATGTCCGCGCTGAGCTCGTGCAGTGCCTCGCGGAACGCCTGCGACAGGATGGCCGGTGCCATCGGGTTGTTGGTGTCGTCGATCTTGCGTCCGCCGCAGATCACGGACAGGCGCTGGTTGACCGCAAACAGGTCGCGCGCCAGACGGGCCTCGTTCTTGCCGATCATGCTGGTGATGGCAAGCGATTCCTCCAGTTCGTTGTCGGCGACCAATGAAAGCTCGACCGGGCCGCCGGCGATGGGTGTCGATGGCGCCGACACGGCGCTCTGGTGGGCCAGGCCGCCAAGATCGTGGTTGATGCGGCCGAGGAACTGACGCTCCACGGCTGGCCGGCGCTTGCGCACTTCGCGCATGCCGTCGAAGTACCCGGTCTGCGTGGCATTGTTTTCGGCTTTTTCGGCGAGATCGAACAGCGCGTCATCGACGTGTTCGAACATGTTGTTGATCCACTGCTGCAGCCGGCGGTTGGCCAGTGCGCGCACGGCGTCAAGCAGTTCGCCCACGCGTTCGCTGTGGCTGGTCAGGCGTTCATTCAAGTGGACGACCGCCGATGGTTCATTGGCTTTACTCATGCCCGTTCCCCGGTTGCGCTGGCCCCGCCGACCAAGCGGCCGCACGGACGTTGAAGATAAGCCAAATGTCAACGACTGTCATGTGTCAGCCGTCGCAGAAATCGCATCAGATCAAGGAAAATCAGGCCGTGGCGGGAAAATTCGTCAGCTGTGCGGTGCCGATGCCCGCTTCGGGCAGCATTACCGGGATACCGTCGTCGACGCGATAAACCACCTTGCGGTCGATGGTGATCAAGGCTTCGTCGAGCGTGTCGCCTATCGGCGTGCCAGCCACGCTTTGCACGCTACCGGCGCGAATGGCGGTATTGATCGCGTCGAGTTCGCCGCGACTCATCGGCCGCACCGGGGTCTTGCTGACCGGGCAGCACAGGATGTCGAGAAGACGCTTGTCCATGGAAGTCCGGGTAATGTCCGAGTGGCACCAAAGCCCTACAATAGCGACTTTTGGATGGCTGGGCCATGACGGAACTTGTCGCGGCAGCGCGCGTCGGCGTGGTGATGGGGTCGCGTTCGGACTGGGAAACCATGCAGCACGCCGCTGTCGTGCTGCAGGAGCTGGGCATCGAACACGAGGTACGCGTGGTCTCGGCGCATCGCACGCCGGATCTGCTGTTCAGCTATGCCGAACATGCGGTTGAGCGCGGGTTGGCGGTCATCATTGCCGGTGCTGGCGGCGCGGCCCATTTGCCCGGCATGCTGGCGGCCAAGACGCGGTTGCCGGTGTTTGGCGTGCCGGTGCAGTCACGCGCGCTCAATGGCATGGATTCGCTGCTTTCCATTGCCCAGATGCCGGCGGGAGTGCCCGTCGGCACGCTGGCGATTGGCAAGTCCGGTGCCACCAATGCCGCCTTGCTGGCTGCTGCCGTACTGGCGCTGCATGACCCGGAATTGGCTGCGGCACTGACCCAGTGGCGCGCGCGCCAGACGCAAAAAGTGCTGGATCAACCGGACCCTCGCGCATGACTGCTCGCCCAGCCCCTGTTCTCGGAATTCTTGGCGGTGGCCAGTTGGCGCGGATGCTGGCGCTGGCTGCTGTGCCGCTGGGGGTGACGGTCAAGGTGGTGGACGGTGTGGCCGACGCTTGTGCCGGGCAAGTCGCGCCGCTGCTGGTCACGCCGTGGACGGACGCCGCCAAGCTGCAGGAGTTTGCCACGCAGGTGGATGCGGTGACGTTCGATTTCGAGAATGTGCCGGCGGAAACCGCGCGCCTGTTTGCGCAGCACACCAGCGTCTGCCCAGCGCCGGAAGCCCTGGCGGTGTCGCAGGATCGTGTGACGGAAAAAACCTATTTCAACCAGTGTGGCATTCCCACGGCCCGGTTCGCGCCGGTCGCCACGCGTGCTGAACTTGATACGGCACTGGCGCGGATCGGCGTCCCGGCGATCCTCAAGACGCGCCGCTTTGGCTACGACGGCAAGGGCCAGTTTCGTCTGCACAGCCTGGCCGATGCCGATGCGGCGTGGGGTGCGCTGGCGGCACCGGCAGCCGAACACGGCTTGATCCTGGAAGCCTTCGTGCCGTTTGTGCGCGAGCTGTCGGTGATGGCGGTGCGCGGCCGGGATGGCGAGTTTCGCGTCTGGCCGCTGACGCAAAATTGGCACACCAACGGCGTGCTGGCCATGAGCCTGGCGCCAGCACCGGACATTGCCGGGCTGCAGCCGCGAGCCGAGGCGCTGGCGCGGGCATTGGCGGAGCATTTGGGTTATGTCGGCGTGTTGGCGCTCGAGCTTTTTGTCACCGCTGAGGGCGAGCTGCTTGGCAACGAAATGGCACCACGCGTGCACAACTCCGGGCATTGGAGCATCGATGGCGCGCATACCAGCCAGTTCGAGAACCACGTCCGCGCGGTGCTGGGCATGCCGTTGGGCGATACCGGCGCGCGCGGCATGTCGGCGATGTTCAATTGGCTGGGCGATCTGCCGCCGATGGCACCGGTGCTGCGCGTAGTCGATGGCCATTGGCACGACTACGGCAAGCGGCCGCGACCGGGCCGCAAGACCGGGCATGCCACGATCTGTGCACCCGATGCGGCCACGCTGGCCGAGCGCGTGGCGGAAGTAGCCGTTGGCGTGCAGCGCCAGGCGCAGGCCGCGCCGGTGCTTGCGGCCTTGCAGGGCCAGTCCAAGGCCTGATTGCGGCGACGGAGTATAAAAAAAGAACGGGCGGCGCCGTTGCCGGAGCCGCCCGTGATCATTGGCGATGCCTTGGTGTCAGGCGAGGTTCTTCGCCGCGAAGTCCCAGTTCACCAAGTGCCAGAACGCCTCCAGATACTTGGCGCGCGCGTTGCGGTAATCGATGTAGTACGCGTGCTCCCAGATGTCAGTGGTGAGCAATGGCTTGTCGCTGCCGGTCAGCGGCGTGGCGGCGTTGGACGTGTTGACGATACCCAGTGCGCCGTCCGGGCGCTGCACCAGCCAGGTCCAGCCCGAGCCGAAGTTGCCGGTCGCGGACTTGTTGAACTGCTCCTTGAACTGCTCCAGCGAGCCGAACGACTTGACAATGGCGTCCGCCAGCTTGCCGCTGGGTGCGCCGCCGCCGTTGGGCTTCATCGAGTTCCAGTAGAAGGTGTGGTTCCAGGTCTGCGCGGCGTTGTTGAACAGGCCGCCAGAGGCCTTGCGGACAATGTCTTCCAGCGTGGCGTTGGCAAACTCGGTGCCCTCGATCGCCTGGTTGAGCTTGGTCACATAGCCCTGATGATGCTTGCCGTAGTGGAACTCCAGCGTTTCGGCCGAGATATGCGGTTCAAGCGCGTTTTTTTCGTAGGGAAGCGGGGGAAGGGTGATTGCCATGACGGACTCCTTTTTTCTATAGCGTTGCGACGGGATGAGGCCCCGTGACCGGCAGAGCGCGCGAAGGGCGCTGATACACTACCGGCCCGGATGCATTGTAAAGATGAAACACCAGGTCATGGACATCAACGAACAGATTCGCCACACGCTGGCAGAGCACCCCATCGTGCTCTTCATGAAGGGTACGCCGCAACTTCCGATGGATGGCTTTTCCCATCGCGCGGCGCAGGCGCTGACGGCGGCCGGTGCGGATTTCCATTGCGTCAATGTGCTGGCTGACCCGCAGGTGCGGGCCGCGTTGCCGCATTTTTCCAACTTCCCCACGTTCCCCCAGCTCTTCATCCATGGCGAGCTGATTGGCGGCTGCGACATCATCGAGGACCTGCATGGCGCCGGTGAACTGGCGCGCATGGCACGCGACGTGGCCGAGACGGCATCTTGAGCATGCTTCCCTTGGTGCGCTTGCCGGCGACCTGGCAATTGCCGGCGCAGACTCTTGTCGATCGGGTGATCGTGGTTACCGGTGCGTACGGTGGGCTGGGCGCCGCCGTGGCCCGCGCCGCTTCCGTCGCCGGGGCGACAGTGGTCATCACCGGTCGGCGCAAGCGCCATCTGGAGCAATTGCACGACGCCATGTGCAACGAGGGTTTGCCGGCCCCGGTCATCCATCCGCTGGATATGGAGCAGGCCACGCCACCCGACTATCAGGCCGTGGCCGACGGCTTGGCGCGTGATTTTGGCCGGCTGGACGGCATCGTGCATGCGGCGGCAAGTTTCAATGGCCTGACGCCGCTGGCCGTGCACAAGCCCGACGATTGGTTGCGCGCGCTGCACGTCAATGTATCGGCGCCGTTTGCGCTGACTCAGGCCTGCATGCCGCTGCTGCTGGCGGCGCCGGATAGCGCAGTGGTGTTTGTGCTCGACGACCCGCAGCGGCTGCAGCGCGCGCACTGGGGCGGCTACGGCGTGGCCAAGGCCGCGCTGGAACGCCTGGCGGCCATCCTGCATGACGAAACCGATGCCAGCACGCTGCGCACGCACGCGTTGTTGCCTGGCCCGATGCGCACTGCATTGCGACAAAAGGCCTGGTTTGCCGAGGACCCGCGACAGTGGCCAACTCCCGCCGCCGCTGCCACGGCAGTTGTCGGCTTGCTGGCCGGCTGCGTGCCCGGTGCGCGCGGCGCCACGCTTGATCTGCGCGAACCGGCCGCAGCGCTTGTCGCTGGCGGAGCATCGTCATGAACCAGATGACGACGTTGTCGGCCGGCATCATGCTGTTCCTGATCATGGATCCGCTGGGCAACGTGCCGCTGTTCCTCAGCCTGCTCAAGCACGTGCCGCCCAAGCGCCGCCGGCGGGTGATGGTACGCGAGCTGCTGATCGCGCTGGGCGTGCTGCTGGGCTTCCTGTTCGGTGGCCAGTTCATGTTGCATTTGCTGCAGCTCAAGCCTGATTCCATCAGCGTGGCCGGCGGCATCGTGCTGTTTTTGATCGGCATTCGCATGGTGTTCCCGCCGGCCGATGGCAGCGGCATTTTCGGCAAGTCCGGTGATGGCGAACCCTTCATCGTGCCCATGGCCATTCCTGGCGTGGCTGGTCCCTCGGCCATGGCCGCCTTGCTGTTGTTGACCAATACCCAGCCTGGGCGCACAGCCGATTGGGTCACGGCCCTGTTGCTGGCGTGGCTGGCGACGTCGGTCATCCTGTTGAGCGCAACCTTCCTGTTTCGCTGGATGGGCGAAAGCGTGCTTACCGCGCTGGAGCGGGTAATGGGCATGTTGTTGATTGCCATGGCGGTGCAGATGTTCATGGCGGGAGTCGCCTCGTTCCTGCATCTGGCGGCTTGATGGGATGAGGTCAGCGCGCGCCATGGACATGCGCGAAAATGTGCCGACGCTGGCATGATCGGTAGTCAGATTGGGGCGACGAGGAGGCGGTGACATGTTGAGCATCGAGCAATCCCTCATCGAGCGGGTACCCTGGCTGGCGCAATATCCGCGGCTGCGGCGCCCGGTTGCCGGCGCCCTTGAGCGGCTGGCCGATGAGCGGGGTTTCAATCGCGTGCTGGCTTGCGCCGGCGAAGTGCAGGGCCTGGATTTTGTCGCCCGCGTGCTGGATTTGCTCGGTACCAGCTACCACGTGGATGCCCGCGAACGCGAACACATTCCGGTGGATGGTCCATTGCTGGTGGTGGCCAATCACCCGTTGGGCATGCAGGATGCGCTGACGTTGCTGGATCTGATCGGCAGCGTGCGAGCGGATGTGCGCATGCTGGGCAACGATTGGCTGTCGGTGGTGCCACAGCTGGGCGGATTGCTGTTGTCGGTGGATGTGTTCGGGCACGGCGCCGGCTCGCGCATGCGCGAGGTGTTTCGCGCGCTGGAGCAGGGGCAGGCGCTGATCCTGTTCCCGGCGGGCGAGGTGTCGCGCATGGGCTCGCGTGGCGTGCGCGATGGCGCATGGTCGGATGGTTTCGCACGGCTGGCCCGCCGCCTGCGCGTGCCGGTGCTGCCGATCCATCTGTCAGCCCACAATTCAGCCTGGTTCTATGGCGTGTCGATGCTGGCCAAGCCGCTCAGCACCGCCATGTTGCCGCGCGAAGCGGTGGCAGCCGGGCAGCGGCGCATTGGCGTCAGTGTTGGCGCCTTGATCAGTGCCGACGAGCTGCGCGAGCGCAGTGCCGATTCACCCCGGCAAGCCGCGCGCTTGATGCGTCGCCACGTCTACCGTTTGCCGCGTCATCGCGCCTTGGTATTTGGCGGACAGGCGCCATTGGCGCATCCGGAATCCCCCGATGAAGTTGCTGCCGAGCTGGCCCAGGCCGACAAGCTGGCCGATCTGCATGATGGCAAGCAGGCATGGTTGTATCGCGGGCCGCTGGAAGGCGCCGTGTTGCGCGAGATTGGCCGTTTGCGCGAGCTGACCTTTCGCCGCGTGGGCGAAGGCACGGGGGCGCGGCGCGATCTGGATGCGTGGGATGCCCTGTACGAGCATCTGGTGGTATGGGATCCAGCGGCGCGGCGCATCGTCGGCGCCTATCGTTTCGGTTTGGGTGCGCGATTGATTGCCGAACACGGTGTGGCCGGGTTCTACACCAGCAGCCTGTTCACTTATTCGCCGGCACTGGAAGCGCGCTTGAGCCAGGGCATGGAGCTGGGGCGCAGCTTTGTCGCGCCGGCCTACTGGCGTTCGCGCGCGCTCGATCAGCTATGGCAAGGCATCGGTCTGTACCTGCAGCGCCATCGCGAGGTGCGCTATTTGTTTGGCCCGGTGAGCATGTCCATCGCCATGCCGCGCGAGGCACGCGAGTGGATTGTCGCGGCCCACGAGCACTATTTTGGCGTGCCCGGCATGGCGGCGCCGCGGCAGCCGTTCATCCCTTCGTCCGACGTGGCGCAACACGTGCGCGAGACTCTGGATGGGCTGGATGCCGCTGCCGGCTTGGGTCGCTTGCGCCAGCATCTGGATGCGCTGGGCGTCAGCCTGCCAGTGCTGTATCGGCAATATGTCGACCTGGTGGAACCCTCCGGCGTGCAGTTCCTCGGCTTTGGCGAGGACCCGGCGTTCGCCGGCTGCGTCGACGGCCTGGTCATGCTGGATCTGGCGGATCTCAAGCCGGCCAAGCGTGCAAGGTACTTGGGCGGTACGCGGTGAGGCGATGGCGGGGCATCGTCACGCCAATGCCCGCGAAATGTCTTACACTAGCGTTAATGTTTGCTTAAAATTGCTGCCGTAGCGCTCCCGGCTGCCGCGGCTGTTGTACCAACCAGGGTCCGGCTTTTGGTCATCCTGCGCATCGCCCACCATGGTCGCGCCGCTCCGCCTTTTTCTATCGAAAAAATCAGGGGTCATCCTCACATGAATACATCACTTCGCAGCAAGCTCCTGCCATTGGCCATTGGCTCGTTGCTGGCCGTTGCCTTGCCGGCGCTGGCGCAGGACACATCCTCTTCGATCAGTGGCCGTGTACTGGACGCCAGCGGGCAACCGGTCAGCGGTGCCACCGTGCAGATCGTGCATGAGCCGTCCGGCACGACCAAGATCACCACCACGGATGCCGATGGCCGCTATTCAGCGCAGGGCATGCGCGTCGGTGGCCCGTTCGATGTGACGGTATCCAAGGCCGGTTTTGCGCAGGCCAAGCAGGACAACGTGTACTTGCAGTTGTCGCAAGGTACCGCGGTCAATCTGACCATGGGCGCGGGTAGTGCGGCCAATGCGCAGGATCTGCAAGGCGTGACGGTTTCGGCCAACGCATTGGCGCAGACGTTTTCCTCGGACAACAAAGGGCTTTCGACCAACGTGTCACAGCGTGAGTTGCAAGCCACGCCGACACCCGGTCGTTCTATTCAGGACATCGCACGCCTTGACCCGCGCATTGTCATCACTGACCGTGGCGATGGCTCCATGTCATCCATGGGTCAGAACAGCCGTTATAACAACATCAGCGTTGACGGTGTTTCTGTCGGCGACCCGTTCGGCCTGAACTCGAATGGCATGCCCTATATCGGCTCGCCGGTGTCCACTGACACCATCGAGGAATACAACATCTCGACCGCGAACTTCGATGTGGCCTCCGACACCGTCGGTGCCAACATCAACGCGGTGACCAAGAGCGGTACGAACGATTTCCACGGCTCCGTGTATTACGCCTACCGCAATGCTGACAAGTTGGTTGGCAATGCGGGTTGGCTCGATAAGGACCGCGGCTACAACGGCTACAAAAACGACTGGACCGCTGGTGCGACCTTGGGCGGCCCTATCATCAAAGACAAGTTGTTCTTCTTCGCGAACTTCGAGAAGGAAAAGACTGTCGGTTTGGGGGCTGATTCGGCCAATGGCCTGGATCCTTCGCTGACGGGTGCATCGACGTCGAGCAAAGTTTCGCAGAACGATCTCGACCGCATCATTACTGCTGCCAACAATCTTGGTTTGACCCCAGGCACCTTCAGTGGTGGCAATGTCGATCTGGAAGATAAGCGCTACTTGATGAAGCTGGACTGGAACATCGCCGACAACCATCGCGCTAGCCTGTCCTACCAGCGCACCAAGGAGACCCAGCCGATCGTGCAGGGCAACTCGTCCACCTCCATCGGTCTGACCAGCTATTGGTATACCAAGAACAGCGACACCAAGAACACCGTTTTGCAGGTGTTTGACGACTGGACCAGCAACTTTTCCACCGAAACCAAGATCGGCTATTCGCAGTTCTCGCAGGTGCGCACGGTCGATACACAGCAACCACAGATTTTCGTTAACTTGGGTGCTGGCGGCAAAGCGCCGTTCGTTGACCTTGGCGAAGACCAGTTTAGCCATTACAACGTGCTGGACATCAAGACTTGGAAGGCGCTGTTCGCCGGCACGCTGTATCTGGACGAGCACACCATCAAGGGTGGCATCGATTTCCAACAGAACGACATCTACAACCTGTTCGGCCGCACTCAGTTCGGCGCATACACGTTCTGGGGTATCGACAATTTCGAGAAGGGCATCTACAACTCGTACAACATCTACCAGCCGGCCAATGGCTACACGCTGGACGATGTAGCTGCACAATGGAAGCTGCGCCAGTACGGGTTCTTCCTGCAGGATACCTGGCAGCCGACCGGCAACCTGTCGGTACAGTTTGGCGTGCGCGTCAATCTCAACAAGACGGATGACAAGCCGGTCTACAACTCGACGTTCACCAACGCCTTCGGTTATCGCAACGACAACACCATCGATGGCATGAAGCTGGTCGAACCACGGCTGTCGTTCAACTACAACTTCGACGGCGAGCGGATGATGCAGATCCGCGGTGGTGTGGGCCTGTTCCAGTCCAACCCGCCGACCGTGTGGATGACCAACCCGTACCAGAACAACGGAATGACCACGGCCACTTACCAGGTGTTCAATGACGACGACCTGCAACCGGGCGTGGGCAACGACCTGCCGATGTTCAGTCCGGATCCGTTCGCGCAGAACCTGCCGCCTCCGGCCAGCTCGAAGATGAACGTCGACACGGTCGACCCGAATTTCCAGTTGCCGTCCGTGTGGAAGGTGAGCCTGGCGTTCGATCGCGAGTTGCCGTGGTTGGGTACGATCTTCTCGGCCGAATATCAGCGGATCATCACGCGCAACGGCATCCTCTATCAGAACATCAATATTGGCGATCCGAATGGCACGCTGCCGGACGGTCGCAACAACTACTACAAGACGCTGGGCCAGGCGCCGAAGTCGGGTGATGCACGCACGAATGCCAACCCGGCGTTCTCCGGCACTTCGACCTTGCTGACCAACACCCACAAGGGCCGCGCCGAAGCGCTTACGCTGTCGTTGAAGAAGCCGTTTTCGGAGAGCTGGTTCGGCAGCATGGGAGTGACCTTCGGCAATGCGACCGAAGTCAACCCGGGTACCTCCAGCCAGGCCAGCTCGAACTACTCCAACAGTGCCTGGGTGAACCCGAACGAAGACGTGGCATCGACATCGAACTACGCGATCAAGCAGCGACTGAACGCCTCGTTGACCTGGCAGCACCGCTTCTTCGGCGACTACGTGACCAGCGTCAGCGCGTTCTATGACGGCCACAGCGGCCAGCCGTACAGCTGGACGTTTGGCAACGATGCCAATGGAGACTCGTACAGGACCGACCTGATCTACATTCCAAACAAGGGCGATGTGAGCTTCAAGACAGGCACCAGCCAAGCCGTCATTGACCAGTTCTACGATTTCATCCAGAGCGATTCGTATTTGAAGGATCACCAAGGTGATATCGCCGGTCGTAACCGCGCGGCCTCGGCATGGGTGAATCAGGTGGATCTTAGCTTCCGCCAGGAAGTACCCGGCATCTTCAAGGGTAATAAGGGCGAGCTGCGCTTGGATATCTACAACTTCATGAACCTGCTGAACAGCGACTGGGGTCAACAGAGTTACGTGGGCTTCCCGTACACGCGTACGCTAGCCAGTTACGAAGGTGTGGATGCGGATGGCAAGTACATTTACTCGCTACCGACTGACAAGAGTGGCAATTACCAAGCCAGTCAGAAGGTAATTTACGATGCGGGTCGTAATACCAAGACCAACGTAGTATCACGTTGGTCGGCAATGATTACGCTGCGCTACACGTTCTGATTCCGTCAGACCTGGAAAAGACAAGCCGGCGCCTTGCGGGGTGCCGGCTTTTTCTTGGGATTGACGGGGGCAGGCAGCAGCGCGAGGCTGGCACGTTGGTCGTCGATGGTGCGGTGTTGCGCGTGGATGGCATGGAGGAAATTGGATGAATGACAACATTGCGCCGGTGTGCGACAGAATGCTTACCGTCAGTGCGCGCATCTCGCCCGTTGGTGGGCTGGATATCCTTTCGCGCAACGAAGTGGCCCGGCTGCGCGATGCCAGTGGCTCCGGATTGCATGCCTTGTTGCGCCGCTGTGCGCTGGCGGTATTGACTTCCGGCACGGTCAGTGACGATCCACGGGCGATCCTGGAGCAATACCCGAACTTTGACCTGCAGGTGCAGCAGCAGGATCGCGGCATCAAGATCGAGCTGATCAATGCGCCGGCGCCGGCGTTTGTCGACGGACAGATCATCGTCGGCATCAACGAATTGCTGGTGGCGGTGATCCGCGACATCGTCTACGTCGCCACGCAGATGACGCAGCTGGGCTTTGACCTGGAAGGCTCGGCCGGGCTGACCCAGGGTGTGTTCGAAGTGCTGCGCAATGCGCGCATCCTCAAGCCGCATGTGGATCCCAATCTGGTGGTGTGCTGGGGCGGGCATTCCATCTCGCGCGAGGAGTACGACTACACCAAGTTAGTCGGCTACCAGCTCGGCCTGCGCGGAATGGACATCTGTACCGGCTGCGGTCCGGGCGCCATGAAGGGGCCGATGAAGGGCGCCACCATCGCCCACGCCAAGCAGCGGCGCCGGCACAACCGCTACATCGGGATCACCGAGCCGGGCATCATCGCTGCCGAGTCCCCCAACCCGATCGTCAATCATCTGGTGATCATGCCGGACATTGAGAAACGCCTGGAGGCGTTCGTGCGCATGGGACACGGCATCATCGTGTTTCCCGGCGGCGTCGGTACGGCAGAGGAGATTCTCTATCTGCTGGGTATCCTGCTGCATCCGGACAACGCGGGCGTTCCGTTCCCCTTGATCCTTACCGGGCCACGCCAATCGGCCGGCTATTTCGAGCAGATCGATCGTTTCCTGCGCCTGACCCTGGGTGAGGACGTGGCCAGTCACTATCAGATCATCGTCGATGATCCGGCGGCTGTGGCCCGCGCCATGGTCAAGGGCATCGACAAGGTGCGGCACAACCGGCTTGATACCAAGGATGCGTTCTTCTTCAACTGGGCGCTGCAGATACCGCTGGCGTTCCAGATGCCGTTTCGCCCGACGCATGAGGCCATGCGTGCGCTGCAGATCCATCACGGCCGCCCGCAACACGAACTGGCCGCGGATTTGCGCCGCGCGTTTTCCGGCATCGTCGCCGGCAACGTCAAGGAGGAGGGCGTGCGCGCGATTGAACAGCACGGCCCGTTCGAGATCGATGGCGATGTCGACATCATGCATGCGCTGGATGCGCTGCTGCAGGCTTTCGTCGTGCAGCACCGCATGAAATTGCCCGGCGGCAGCGCCTACGTACCGTGCTATCGCGTGCGCCATGCCTGATAATTTGCGCACGCGTCTTGACAGTCAGTCAGTCGCTGCGCAAACTACGCAGCTCACGCGCCCGAATAGCTCAGCTGGTTAGAGCACTTGACTGTTAATCAGGGGGTCGTTGGTTCGAGTCCAACTTCGGGCGCCATCTTTCAAAGGCCAGCACACGTTGCTGGCTTTTTGTTTTTTGTATGCTCGGCTTTGAGCTGCGGGCCGGGGATGCGCACTTGACCAACGCCAAGCCCGCCCGTTACCCCGGCACTGGTGTCGTATCGTCGGCATCCGCGGGTATCGACCGCGCGCGACGGGGCGGCTAGGCTAGCCGGCACTGGCCGGCGGCGGCCTGGATGAGGCAAGCGCGATGAATTGGAACAACACCGCCGATCGCTACGGCACGCTGTCGATGGCTATGCACTGGCTGATGCTGCTGTTGTTGATTGGCGTGTACGCCTGCATCGAGCTGCATGGAATGTTCCCCAAGGGCAGCCCCGAGCGGGCGATGATGAAAACCTGGCATTTCATGCTGGGCCTGACCGTGTTCGGACTGGTGTTTATTCGTTTGGCCATCCGTTTCGTCACGCCCGCGCCGCGCCTGCTGCCACAGATTGCGGCCTGGCAGCGTCACCTGGCGGGGCTGATGCACGGCGTGCTGTATGCATTCCTCATCGTCATGCCGGTACTGGGTTGGACCACGCTGAGCGCCAAAGGCAGTGTCATCCCCTTCTTCGGGCTGGAGTTGCCGCCGCTGGTTGGTGCCGACCGCGAGTTTGGCCATCAGCTGGAAAAGATTCACGAGACCATCGGCACGCTGGGCTACTACCTCATTGGCCTGCATGCGGCCGCGGCGCTTTATCACCATTATTTCGTGCGTGACGACACGCTGCGCCGCATGTTGCCGCAGCGACGCAGCTGAGGTTGGCTTGTTGCCCGGGCCGACCAAGGTAACCGGCGCGGACTGATCGGCGTGGCGCCAAGGCCCGTGATTCAGCGCTGACCGTGGAAGTGCGCCTGGAACGGCGCGCGGAAGTTCTGGTGGCAGCCAAGGCAGGCGGTCTGCACTCTGGCGAAGGCGGCAATGGTGGCGGCGCCATCGCGTCGCTGCGCAGCCTGGGCCAGCCCCTGCGCGGCATCGTGGGCCTGCTGGTCGTAACCGCGAAAGCGACCGGCGTCGGTGCCGATGAAGGCGAGGATGCGCACCTTCTCGGTTAGTGGTGGCTCTGGATGGTCGGCGATGCGCACCGCCAGCTTGTCCACCGTGTCCCAGTCCTCGCGTGCCATTGCGCCGACCACGCCCTGCATGTCGGCGCCGAGGTCCTGCATGATCTTCGTCAATGCCATCGGCGTGGCTGGATCGGCGGCATCGGCCGTGTGCATCGGCGTGATGCTGCCCCCAATCAACAGCAGGGCGATGGCCGCACCGCGCAATGACGAAACAATCCGTGGCAGCGTGGCCATGGCGGTACTCCCTGAAAACTACATCATGGCGCGAAGGCACCGGCAGTGACAGGTGCGGGCGGGCGCGCATCGCTCGTATCCGCTGCCGCGGCGCGCGCTTCCATGGAGGCCAGGAAGCGCCACACGAACAGCAACGTCACCAGCAGCAGCCCCGGATAGCCGACGCCGGCTAGCAGATACGGCAGGGTGGGATCGCCGTCGATGCGCACATGCGGCAGGTTGAAGCTGAGCAGCCCCAAGGTAATGATCGCGCCAAACACCCACATGCCCAGCAGCCAGATGCCGGCCTCGAAGCCGCTCAGTGGACTGCGCCAGCCGCGGGCAGGCGGATTCATCGCTGGCGCGAGGTCGGCGTCGGCAGCACGCACGCGTTGCCCCAGCGTCATCAGGTCGTAGGCGAGGGTGATCGCGCCGACGACCAGGACCAGGCCAAACAGCGGCAGCATCAGCTTGAACACGCCCATGGCACGGAACACGTCGCCGCCGAACCAGTCCAGGCCGAGGATGCGATAGACGTGGATCTGCACCGTGCCGCCAATGTCGAAGGCGAAGGCCATCCCCAGCACGCCGGTTAATACCAGCCAGAAGCTCAACTTGCCCAATCGTTGGTCGTAGCGCGGTACGTTGCGCAGGATTGGAATGGCGTAATACGCCGCCGCCAGGCCGAGCATGCCAAAGGTGCCGAACAAGGCCAGATGCGCGTGTCCGGCGGTGACCCAGGTGCCGTGTGACCACACGTTGGTCAGGGCGAAGGTCATGCTGAAACCAAGGATGCCGGCGCCGATCAATTCCAGCACGGTCGAGCCAAGCAGGAAATAGAATGCCGGCGCGTTTTCAAGCGGCCGCTTGTTGGCATGCGCATCCAGATAGATATGCCAAAAGCAGAACACCAGCGGCAAGGGTTCCAGCGCGCTGAACAGCGACCCCCAGAATTGCCAGAATTCCGGCGTGCCGATCCAGAAATAATGGTGGGCATTGCCGATCAACCCTGACAACCACACCAGGGTGATGCCCCAGAACACTGCAAAGCCGATCGAGCGGATATTGGCCTTGAACATCAATACCAGCAGAAACCCGACCAGGCTGATGTGAATGACCTCCCACACGCCCTCCACCCAGTAATGCACCACGAACCAGCGGTAGTACTCCTGCAAATCCAGTCGCGCCACGTAGAACAAGCCAAAGACCCATACCGCCATCAACGCGGTGACGCCAAGGCCCAGGCCCCAATGGATTTCGTTCCATTCCCGCAACGGCGGAAACGTGCGCAGTACGACCCAGGCGAGGATCGCAAAGCCGATCAGGATCAGCACGCCGGCAATGCGTCCGGCTTCCAGATATTCCAGCCCCTGCTGCAGCCAGGGTTGCCCCTGCCACCAGCCAGCGATACCGCGCTGGGCCAGGAACTGGGTAAGGAAGTTCCAGATGACGACGACGATCAAGGCGTAAAACAGCAACTTGATCAGCCATGGCGCGACCAGTTCGCGCTTGGACAGGATCGGCGCGACAAACAAGATGGCACCGATGAAGCCGCACACGATCCACATGATGCCGAGGTTGAGATGCTCGGCGCGGGCGACGTTGAAATTCATCACGCCCTGCAGCAGCGTGGGATCGATCTGCTGCGCCGACAGGATCATGCCGTAGATGACCTGGGCGGCAAACAACACCAGCATCAGCATGAAAAAACGCAGGCTCAATCGTTGGCTCTGATAGTGCGTCTGCATCACTGTTTCTCCAGCGTGCGGATATAGGCGACGATGGCGTTGACCTCATCGTCGGTGAGCAACGTGTCGTAGGCCGGCATGACGCCCGGTTGGTAATCGGCAACGATGTGTGCATCGGGCTGGCGGATGGATGCCGCCAGGTACGCATCGTCGGCCGTGATCGTGGTGCCATCGGTCAAGGTGACTTTCGCGTTGTACAAGCCGCCCCAGCCCGGACCGACCAGCTTCTTGCTGTCGGGCGCATGACAAGCCATGCAGCCGTTGTCGCGCGCCAGCTGCGCGCCCAGTGCGGCCGGTTCGATGGTGTCACTGGAAGCCGCCGGTGGCGTGGGCGTGGCGGCGATCGCCGTCGTGCCGTACGCCAGCTGCAGGCGACGGTCCAGCCCCTGCACCTCCACCTTCGGCGGCCAGCCTTCGGTGTGCATGGCCGAGGTGTACCGGAGATAGGCAATCAGCTGGCCAATTTCGTCGCGGCTCAAAGGCAGGTTGGGCATCATCGTGGTGTGGCCGCCGCGACGCTGGATGCGCTCCGTCGCGCCGGGAAACTGCTTGAGATAGGCGTCGAGCGAATCGGTATCGCTGGCTGCGCGCTGGTTGGCGTCAGCCAGCTGGGCGCGTACGGCTGCCTCGGGCGGCCAACCCGCCGCCGACGGCAGGAATGCAGCCAGCCAGGCCGGCCCGGCGTGTTGGTAGATCTGCGTCAAGTCCGGACCCAGGTAGGCCCCGTTGCCAACCAGCGTGTGGCAGCCCATGCAGTTGTAGGCCTGGAACACCCGCTTGCCTTGATCGGCCGTGTATGGACCGTACGTCACCGTGTCCGGTGTGACCTGGCCGCGTGAAGGCAGGAACGAGACGATGGACAGCGCGATGAAGATGATGCTCATCACCGCCAGCATGACCAGTGCGCCGCGGCGGCGCGGGGTCTCGCAGCTGCTGTCGCCGACACCGCAGCTCATGAGCGCACCTGTTCGTTGGCGGTGGTTTCAGTTGGAGGCGGAGGATCAGCGGCCTGCGTGTCGTGCAGGAACAGTATGTGCAGACTGCCGATGAAGACGTAGAACACATACACCGCCAGCACGAAGCCGGCGACGAAATACAGCCACCATGCCAATGGCGATTCCGGCCAGTATTCAAAATCGCGCCAGAATGGCCACGACAACAAAAACGCCGCCACTGTCGCCAACACCGCGAGCGTTAGGTCGATAATCCGCTGCATTGCGATTCCCCTGCGTGGTTTGAAGCGTGGGCCAGCCATGCGCAAAACCAGCGAACCGCTCCCCTGCGATTCGCCCGTGAGGTAGGGCGAATATAGGTTGGGGTGCAAGTCGGCGGCATGACCCAAGTCAGGTTCGGAGGCGATTACCGTTCAGTGGATGGGGCGATTTCGTCGCGGCTTCCGCTACGCCGGTGCCGGGATATCACGCAAATGACGCCAGCGGCGCGGATTTGGCTGGCCGCGCGACGAGCGGGAGCGCCGGTCATCGGCAGGTTGCCGATTGCTGCGCGCTGGCGCGGGCGCCGCGTATGCGACCGGAGTTGGACACGATCACGCTGAGTGCGGGGGAAGGCTTGTCAGGTTGGCAAAACAGCACGGTGAGATTGCTGCCGCGGGCGGAGCCGTCGGGCAGGAAACGCAGCAGCTGGCGGCCGCTGCTGCTGTGGATGGACAGCCGGCTGGAATACGCTCCGCCGACCCGCAGCGGCGCACCGTCCAGCTGGTTGTCGTGGTCGGCATCGACGCCCAGTACCCAGCCTTTGGCCCACGCCGTGCCCGCGGCGCATTGCCGGGCATCGGTGCTGGGGCACAGCAGCGTGCGCAGGCCGCGGTTGACCGCTGTGGCGCGGGCGTTTTGTGCCGCGGCGATGAAATCGCTCTGCGCCGTCTGCAGGGCGTTGCGCGCCATCAGCGCGTGCAGCGGCGGCACGGCGATGCCCAGCAGCACGCCGATGATCGCCAGTACCATGAGCTGCTCGATCAATGTGAAGCCGCGGACCGGAGTGCAGGCGTGAAATGGATGGTGCATGCGGCGTCCCCGATGGCGGTCATTGCCATCAGCCTAGGCAGCCCGGCGCAGTGCCGGCAGCGGCCTGCGCATGCGCCCGGCGTGGGCGACGCGACGCGAGGGCTGTCAGCCTCGACTGGTTGGAAACGTCTTCGCGCGCCCACACTTGTGGCTCATGACTGACCGATTTCAACTGGTCGCGCCGTACCAGCCGGCGGGTGACCAGCCGCAGGCCATTGATCGCCTGAGCAAGGGCTTCGAGGCTGGCCTGGCCGCGCAGACGCTGTTGGGCGTGACCGGCTCGGGCAAGACCTATACCGTCGCCAACGTGATCGAGCGCGTGCAGCGCCCGACCATCGTCATGGCGCCGAACAAGACGCTGGCGGCGCAGTTGTATGGCGAATTCAAGGCGTTCTTCCCGCACAACGCGGTGGAATACTTTGTCAGCTATTACGACTACTACCAGCCGGAAGCCTACGTGGTGGCGTCGGATACCTTCATCGAGAAGGACGCCTCGATCAATGAACATATCGAGCAGATGCGCTTGTCGGCGACCAAGGCGCTGCTGTCGCGGCGCGACGCGGTCATCGTCGCCACCGTGTCGGCCATCTACGGCCTGGGCAATCCGGAGGATTACCTCTCGCTGCGCCTGATCCTGGCCGTTGGCGAGCACATTGATCAGCGCAAGGTGATCCATCAACTGACCGAGCTGCAATACACGCGCAACGAGATGGAACTGCGCCGTGGTACCTACCGCGTGCATGGCGAGGTTGTCGATGTGTTTCCGGCCGAGTCGGAGACCGAGGCGCTGCGCATCGAGCTGTTCGACGGCGAAGTGGAATCGATGGCGCTGTTTGATCCGCTGACCGGCGAGACCATCCGCAAGGTGCCGCGCTACACCGTCTATCCGCGTACGCATTACGCCAGCACGCGGGCCAGCGTGCTCAATGCCATCGAGACCATCAAGGTCGAGCTCAAGGACCGGTTGGAATATCTGTACCAGGCCAACAAGCTGTTGGAGGCCCAGCGCCTGGACCAGCGCACGCGGTTTGATCTGGAAATGATGGCCGAGGTCGGCTATTGCCAGGGCATCGAGAACTATTCGCGGCACTTGAGCCGGCGCGCTCCCGGCGAGCCGCCGCCGACGTTGTTCGACTACCTGCCGGCCGATGGCCTGCTGGTGGTGGATGAGTCGCACGTCACCGTGCCGCAGCTGGGCGCCATGTACAAGGGCGACCGCTCGCGCAAGGAGACGCTGGTCGAGTTCGGCTTTCGCCTGCCTTCGGCCATGGACAACCGGCCGCTGCGCTTCGAGGAATGGGAGCAGCGCGTGCCGCGCGCCATCTACATTTCCGCCACCCCGCGCAGCTACGAGCTGGACAAGTCCGGCGACGCCGTGGTCGAGCTGCTGGTGCGGCCGACCGGCCTGGTCGATCCCGAGGTGGAAGTGCGCCCGGTGCGCACCCAGGTCGATGACCTGCTCAGCGAAATCCACAAGCGCGTGGCCATCGGCGACCGCGTGCTGGTCACCGCGCTGACCAAGCGCATGGCGGAAGGCCTCGCCGAATACCTGGGCGAGCACGATGTGCGTGTGCGCTACCTGCATTCGGACATCGATACCGTCGAGCGCAGCGAGATCATCCGCGACCTGCGCCTGGGCCAGTTTGACGTGCTGGTCGGCATCAACCTGCTGCGCGAAGGGCTGGACATGCCCGAGGTGTCGCTGGTGGCGATCCTCGACGCCGACAAGGAAGGTTTCCTGCGCTCCACTGGCTCGCTGATCCAGACCATCGGCCGCGCCGCCCGCAACGTGCGTGGCAAGGCCATCTTGTATGCCGACGATGTCACCCGCTCGATGCGCGCGGCGATGGACGAAACCGGCCGTCGCCGCGAGAAGCAGCTGGCATGGAACGCCGAGCATGGCATCACCCCGACCACGATCGTGCGTGCCATTGCCGACGTCATGGAAGGCGCCCGCAGTGAACCGCGCAACAACCGCCACGGTGGCAAATCCACGCGCACACATGCGGTGGCCGAGTCGGCGGCCGACTACGCCAACCTGAGCCCGCAGCAGCTGGCGGCAGCGTTGAAAAAGCTGGAGGCGAAGATGTACCAGCACGCCAAGAACCTGGAGTTCGAGGATGCCGCCCGCGTCCGCGACCAGATTCACCAGCTGCGCGAGCAATCCCTGCAATGACGGGCGCCGCGAGCCGCAGTTGTCGACGGCCGGGGTGTCCTCTATACTGCGCGGCTCGCGTAACGCGCGGGCGGTTAGCTCAGCGGTAGAGCACTACCTTGACATGGTAGGGGTCACAAGTTCGATCCTTGTACCGCCCACCAATTACTACAGCAGAAACAAGCTGTTAGATAAAGAACCCGGCTTAACTCGCCGGGCTTTTTTTGCCCGAAAAAAGCCACTTTTCGCGGACGTTGGTCACGGGGTGGTCACGAGCGGTGTGGCACGGGTGCTGGGCGGTCGCGACAATTGGTCATAGATTGGTCATAGCGAGCACCGGTGTAGCCTTGTGTTGCGTCCAGTAGCGTTTTGTTGCGCCAAGTAGCAACTAGCTGATAAATATCGTGAAATGTGACTTGGATCACTGCCACGGACAAGAAATCGGCGCAAAATCCGACGAATGAGGACTACCTCTCCCAGCGCCTGGCGCAAAATCACCTGCCGCGAAACCCACCGCAGCGCTGAGTGGCGGCGCGCCAGCACGGCACTCCGCGCGACGCTGGCGATAGGCCTGGTGCTGGTCGTGCTGGCGGGCGCCAACTGGGCGTCGGCCGGACTAGGGTTGGCGGCGTGGGTCCGGCTGGGCGCCCTGATCCTCATCGGCGCGACGTGGTGGATGCGTGCGGCGGCAATGCGGCACCAGCTCGCCGGAGCTGTCGTGGCCGCCGCCATTGCTGCGGCTGCCGCCATCGTCACGGCCGCGCCGCAGGCCGTGACCGATCGCCTTGCCGCCCTGGTACGGGCCGCCGCCGAGCGCGCCGCCCGCCTCGCGCGGGCGCCACAGGATGCCTGCCGCTCGAGCATCGGCGTGGCCATCACATCCCTGCTGCCACGCCGCAGCACCACCATTGGTGCCGCCGCCTGATTTCGGCGGCCAATTCCATTCGTTAAGCTATAGTTAATATGGAGCCGCCGACCAGCTATGGTCGCTGCGGCTCCATCGCGCGCGTGGTCGGTCGGCGGCTCCCATCTGGGAGCCAGACATGACCGATCTGTTTGCTTTGACCTTTGATGCGCTGCAACAAAAACACGCCGTAGTGCTCGCTGTCGGCGAGGCTCTGCTTCTGGCGCCCGGTGCTGCGCCGCAACACCCCGCCGACGCCGCGCGCCAGCGCATCGCGGCAGGCACGTACCCTTGGCCGCGGCGGCGGCTGCCCGGCGCGGCCAGCGAGTGCGTGCTGCTGGCGGACATCGCGGCGGTCCTCGCCGGCCTGGTCGGCGAGGCAGGCGGGTCCGAGGACGCCGCACCAGCACCGCGTCGCCCGGGGCGACCGCGCAAAAATGCTGCGCCACAGCATCGGGGGACGAAATGAGCGCGCGGACGGAGGGCTACCGGGGCCGCACGGACGAGCTGGCCGCGGCGGAACGATGGCTCGCGGCGCACGCGGCGGAGCTGCCAGCAGTACTACGCCGCAACATGGAGCCAGCCGCGCGAGCGCACCGTGGCCACACCGTCGCAGTGCGGCTGGAGCTGGCCGACACGCCCGACCACGCGGATCGCAGCGACCCCTTGGCGTGGGCGCTGGCGGCCGAGGCCGCCAGCGCCCTGATGTGCGGGCCGCAAGCCGCAGCAGTGGCCAGGGCCGTGGCGCCGGCGGGCGCCGGGGGCGGGGGGTACCGCGGACGTGCGACGGCCGACCGCACACGCGAGCGGAGGCGGTATGCCATCCGTACTGCACGGGAGGCTGGACAGCTGTCGCTCGGTGCCGATGCCTACGGGTGGCTGCCATGAGTGCGCGCGACGACGGAGAGGTGCAGGTGCATGTGCGCGACCCCTGGATGTCCGTCGCGCAGCGGCATATCACGGCCGCGAGCGGACTCCGCCTGCCCTGGGCCCGCCTCGCGCTCGCGTACCTGGTGGACTTAGGCCGCCGACCCGGATGGCAGATATACGTCGTGGAGGTGCGCCGCTCGCTGGGTATGACCGACAGCAGCTGGCGGGCGGCGCGCCGCGAACTCGAGCAGGCCGGGTACTACCGCGCCGTGCGGCACCACGGCGCGGACGGGCGATGGCACTGGACTCATCACGTGTACGACTCGCCGCAGAGTGCAGGCGTCGGTGATGCACCGCTCGCCATACGTCCCATACGTCGGATATCCACGCATGGTGACGCCACGCATGGTGCCGCCACGAGTGGCGGGGTGACAGATAGATGCAGCACCACCTCAGCCAGCACTACCGCACGCATATCCACGGCAGCAGTACACGCGCGACCAGCATCAGCTGCTGCTGCGACAGCCGAGGAGGGAGGGCAGACACGGCACCGCAGGCAGGTGCACGGGGTGTCATGCTGGGTCGCCGACGACCTCGAGCTGGTCGCCGAGCTGGTCGCCGAGCATGGGGCGCAAGCCGTGCAATCGATGGCCTTGCGGCTGCGCAGCGATGGCCGTCAGCCGCTGCCTTCGGCGGTGGAGGCCGGGTTGCTGGACGCGCGGCGGCGCGTGCGTGAGGCCGAGCAGGCAGCAGCGCGCCGCGCTGCTGCCGTACCGCCGCCCGCGGTGCGCACGGCGGCGACGGACGATGCGGCCCAGGCGGCGCGAGCGCAGCTGGAGGCGCTGCACCTGGCGTGATCTCACCGGGAGGGCCGTAGCTACGGCCTACCCGGCGGGTGTGTACGATTTGCCTACCTGCTTTCGCGGCTCGAGTCATCCGTCATGCCTCTGACACCCAGAGTCCTCGTTTCCGTCCGCGCCAGCGCAGCGTGCGCTAATCGACAGGGCAGCCGCCGTTTTGTCGCAGTCGCGCTCAGATTTTGTGCTGCAATCCTCGTGTGCGCAGGCGCAATCGGTGGTGCTCGACCAAGTGTTTTTCACCCTGGACGACGATAGTTATGCCCGGTTTGAGGCGCTGCTAAGTGCACCCGACAGGCCAGAGTTGGAAAAACTGCTGGCGCGCGTTCCGGGCTGGCAGAAGGACGAGGATTGAGCTCCGGAAGGGAAAATGCGGGGCGACAGGCAAGGGCAGTGATGCTTGCTTGGATGGTACATTCCTTCACAAAGGAGGCAGCCGTGACCGCACATGGTTACAAACCCGTAGCACATGACCACCAAGCTTTCTTAGCTCGTGCCTCCAAGCGCAAGGGATTTGCTGAAGCTTACGAAGCCTTAGAGCTTGAGTACCAATTGGACAATCGGATGTTCAAGGCTCATCTCGATCTGCGCCTAAACCAAGCCGATAAGGCTCGTATCAAGCGGGCTGCTGACCTGCGAGGCGTGTCAGTGTCGGCGTTCGTGCGCGATGTCGTGTTGCGAGAGGCCGGGAACGAGACGTATGAGCTTATGGAGCAGCGCATGGCCGTCCTCGGAGGAATCGCGCGCGGGGAGCAGGCGGTTGCTGATGGTCGTGTCGCTTCGCATGCTCAAGCCAAGAGGCGCGTTTCCAGATGGCTGGGATAACTTGGCCAGAGCCCACGCCGCTTGTCCCAGGCGTTATGCGGCATCGCCCTGCTTGAAGTAGCAGTAGACCAGGGCTGCGCCGGCCCACATCACGAGTAGCACCCTGAGCACCACGTTCCCGGCTGTCAGGCAGTAAATGATGCCGGTCAGACCGCACACGATGGCCGTGGTGTAGATCCGCTGCATGCCGCGGCCGGCCGCAGCCGCCCGTGCTGCCACGAAGGCGATGAATGCGGCGATGACGATGACAAGGGTTGCTGTCGTCGTGGTGCTGGTGCCGGCGTCCAGGCCGTCTTTGACGATGCCCGCGCCTGCGCCGGTGATGAACAGCACCACCGCCGCCATCCATGCGCCATCGGCGGTGTCGTGGCGTGCAACCTTCTGCGGCTGGAACAGGACAATATCCACCGCGTCATAGAACACGCGCTGTAAAAGCTTGATCGGGCTCACGCCTTCCCCCAGGACGAACACGACATACCGACAGATGGTAGTCGTCGCCAGCAGCAAAAAAAATGGCGGCTCGCGCGCGCAATAGGTACACCCACACGGAGTACCCATGATGCGCATCTCTCGTTTGTCCGTTATCCGCAAGCTGCCGCCGTATGCCAGCGTTCCATTGGCCGGACTGGTTGTCATCCTCGCCCTGGCGGCGGTGACGTCTTCCATTCGCTCGCCCACGCCGGCCGCACCGCCGCAAGAAGCAACCACTCCTGCGCCGGTGATTCGTCCAGCACCGGCACCAACACAGGTGACGCCGGCACCCGAACCAGTGGCTGCACAATCGCTGCCGCCCGCAGCACCAGCGCTGCCCGCAACGGCTGGTACAGCCCCCGCGCCACCGACACTGGTACCTGCAGAGGCCATCGAGCCACCTTCTGGCATCGAGGCGGGTTGGGTGGCGCGCGAAGTTCGGGCGAATGACCAGTACGGCACCGCGGTCGTCATTCGCGCCGATGCGATCCGCAGCACGAGTAGCGGCGTGTCCACGGCGGCGCTGGCGGCAGACGCGCCAGCACGCACCACCCGGTATGCGGGCTGGTTCCATCTGGACGCGGCGTCATCGCTCGCATCGCTGCAGACGTCGGCCGGGAATGGATCGGTGACCGCCAGCATTGACGGCTGGCCGCTACCTGGCATCGAGCTGTCCTCGCGGCCGCAGAGTGTTGAGGCTGTGCTGTCGCTGTCCTCCGGCTGGCACCAGTTGGCGCTCATCATCGACCAGCCGGGCCACGGGGTGAGCCGGCGTGGCGATGTGTCAGCGCGCATTTCGGCTGGCACCGACGGAGCCATGACGCCGGTTACGATCTTCGCTTTGCCCGGCGAGGATGCCGCGGTACCGGGAACCGATGCACCCGCACCCGCAGCCAGCGCAGATGCGCCGGCCGCTGCCGTTGATGATGCCGCGTCGCTGCGCGGCGGCATGCGGGTGCAGCAGTGAGCGCGGGCGCGGCGGTGACCGCTGCAGCGTCCCGTTACGTCGCGTGGTGGCGGCAGTACGGCGCTATCGGCGCGGTGGTCGGCACCTTTGCGACCCTGATGCTGGCGGCGCTGTTGGTCGGCTGGTCCATCCGGCTTGTCGGGGCACTGGTGGCGGTTGGCGCGGTCATGGCGCTGGCTCGCCGTCACTGGCCGCAGGTACCGGTCGCGGCCTATTTCACAGCGACCGGCAAGGTCGCGTTGCCGCTCACCGCAGGCGTGGGCGGGCTTGCCGCACAGGTGGTCATTGCCAGCTTGTTCCCGGCGGCATTGCCAGGCGCGGCAGGTGTTGTCGGCATCGTCGCTGGCGGCATCGTGGCGGCTAGTGCGCTATCGGTGTGTATGGCAATTTTTGGAGGAAAAATCATGAAGTCCATTTACGATCTGGTGCCCGCGATCCAGCAACCGGAGTTGCGCGATTTTCTTGCGGCGAGTGACCCTGCCGCTGGTTCGGCTGGCCAACAAGCTGATCTATCGGCGCTGGAACCGGCCACCGTACGCAAGGCCATTGGGCAGCGCGTGATCGGCCAGGATGCGATTGTGTCTGAGGTCGTGGCGACCACATTCCGCCGCGCCGAGTTGCGCCGACCGAACAAGCCGCTGGCTACGTTCCTGATGGTCGGCCCGACCGGCGTTGGCAAGTCTGAACTCGCGAAGGCGCTTGCAACGGTTTTGTTCGCCGGCCGGCTGATCAACCTGCCACTCAATCAGCTAAAAAAAGCCGAAGACTTGTGGTCACTGATCGGCCCGCCAGCCGGTTATATGGGATCGGATCGCGGCGGCAAACTGTGTCGTGACCTGGGGCGGCTGGGCACGGGTGTGCTGGTGTTGGACGAAATCGAGAAGGCCCACACTGACGTGATCCAGGCGCTGATGAGGCTACTGGACGAGGGGCAAATCACGGAGCAGTCCACGGGCACGGTATACAGCGCCCGCGGATTCCTGATCGTGGCGACGAGCAACGCCGCCGCCGCTGAAATCGGCCAGATCGCCGAGGCCGAAAGTGATGCCGATACGCGGGCGGCGAAGGTGCGCAGGGCACTGTGCGATGCCGGATTCCTGCCGGAGGTCATCGCCAGATTCGACGGTATTTTCCCCTTCCGGGCTTTGTCTCGCGCAGCGGTGGCGCAGATCGTCTGCACGATGGCCGAGCGCCACGCCGCGGCCGCTGGGGTGGAGCTGGTGGGCGTCGACGGAGAACTGTTGATCGACCTGATCCGAGCGCAGGAAAAGGGCGCGGACGCCGGCATGCGCGGTCTGGATCGCGCGGTGGAGCGGGCCTGTCTTGATGGGTTCCTGGCGGTGCGCAAGGGCGGCTATCGGGCGGCAACGGTCAAGGTCGTTGATGGCACGGTCGACGTGCGGCCGGTGGCCGATGCGATCGGCGGAAATGGTAACCAGGGCTAATTACAGAGGGAAACGAAAATGGCAAAAAAAGCACAAATGACCGTGGCTCAAATTGAGGCGCAAATCGCAGAGCTACGGCAGCAGCTGATCGTCGCGAAACAGGCGGAGCAGGAAGCAGAGGATGCGGAGTTGCTGCGGCTGGTCAGGAGGGCAGGCGTCCGTGCCGAGGCCGTGGCGTTGGCAAGGCGACGCATCGAGGCAGCGGCAAAAAAGGATGGCTAAGTAGGCGCGGGTATCGCGCCCGGCAGGCGTGATGCCTGTCGGGGCGATTCCCCGAAAAAGTGGCGGCTCGCGCGCGCAACTGTTGGGCCGACGTGGCCCGTATCGAGGTACGCAGCATGACGGCTAAATCTGGGAAAAATCAGGCGGATGGTACATGCGAGGCAGAGGCTCGTGTCGCCAAACGGGGGGCGGACGTCGAAGCAGCGATGGTGGCCGAGTTGGCGGTACTGCACCGCGCCGTGGTGGCCACGCATGGTGTGCTGGCGGGACGGCGATCCTATGTGCCGGAGGACGCCGGATACGAACTGTGGGCTGAGGCGGATGCCGTGACCAAAGTTGGCAAGTATCACGTACTGCTGGGTGTCGACCATCGACGGGATGTACAGCTGCTGGTGTATACGCGCCCGGCGTATCGCGGCCGTGTGACCTCCTACATTGGCCGGCAGGTGGCGGACAGCTGGGCGCAGGCCCGGCGCAAGGTCACAGTGGCGGATATTTTGGCGGCGGTGGAGGCCGGGCTGGCGGAGTGCGCAGCGAGCCATGTCACCCCAGCCGCCGAAGCAACATTGGCCCGAATCGAGGGGGAGCGGAACGACAGCTGATGTGCGGATTTTCGACTGCCCCGACTGGTGACAGCCGGGGCATTTTTTTCGCCCGAAAAAGTGGCGGCTCGCGCGCGTAATGGGTGAGGCCGGCATGGGCTGGCTATGTGGAGTGCGACGATGCATAGCGGCATGAGCGAAGACGAAAAAGTTATCTCGATGGTGCTGGTGGCAGTGGTGGCGCTGGTCGGGATTGGCGCACTGGTGTGGCGAGTGGTTATGGGGCTCAATTCGATGATTCAAACGCTGACTTCAGTCATCCCGAACTGACCGTCTTCCTCCCCGCTGGCCGGTGACGGTCAGCGGGCGTTTTCCCCAGGTGTTGATGGTACCGGTGGGCAGTGTTTTGCGCCTGACTATCGTCCGCAGTGAGTGGCCGATTCTGGGACGCCATCCTCACGGGTATTGCTGCGGAAACGCCCCACTACGGGCGAGGTCATTCCGCCTGAAATCCGCCCGGCAAGAAGCCGCCGGGCACCCTATTGATCCCGGCGCAGGCGCCGGAAAAGAGCGCACACGACATGCACGGCTGCGCCGGGGGCATGTCGTGGAATGGCTTAGGGCCGCCGTTTGGTCGCGGGGCCAGATGTACAGCCAGTGGGGCCAGATGTGCAGCCGTGTCAGTTTGCAGCCCGCCAAATTACGCGGTTTCCGTGCCGCTGCTTGTGGCTGCACTTTTGGCGGCTCGTGCGCGCTACCGGTAGGGGGTACTTATCGGAGCTATGGCAATGACGCGAGAGACACGAAAAACCAACATCCGCTGGACGCCAGCCGAGCAGCGGCGCGTCGCCGCAGCGGCCCGACAGGCAGAGGTATCGGTCAACCAATACGTCATCACTGCCGCGCTTGAGCGGGCGGAAAACAGGCAGGTTGCGGAGCAGGTGACTGCCGCACTGGATGACCGAATGGAGACCCTGACACAGGCGCTTGCTGGTGCGCTTACTGCACTCGCGGAGCAGCACGCCGCAGCCGACGCTGAGCTGCGAACCGCCATCAAATCGGGATTGGGGAAGGTAGTCGAAATCGTCAAAAATGGAGGCAGACCATGACGGTAAAAGTGACGAAATTGGCAAGCGTTGCGCAAGCGCACGCCTATTACACGGAGGCCGACGACTACTACCTGGCCGGTAAGGACGAAGCCCAGTCTGCGGCCCGATGGTATGGCGCTGGGGTGACCCGTGCAGGGCTGGCCGGGGCCATCGACGCCGCCGAGTTCCGCGATGTATTGGACGGGAAGATCGCCGGCCAGCAAGTGGGCCGGGCGGGCGAGCGGGAGGTCACCCTGGCGAACGGTGAGTTACGCAGAATCCCAAACCACACGCCGGGGTGGGACGTCACTATGAGCGCCCCAAAAAGTATCAGTGTCGCCGCCCTGGTGCATGGTGATCGCCGGCTGATTGCAGTCCACGATGCAGCCGTCGATGCGGCCCTATCCGCGGCGGAGCGACACGCCGTGGTGACTCGCCAGCGGGCGGCAGATGGCAGCTATGTGTGGAGGCGTACCGAAGGACTAGTTGCGGGCGTAGTGCGCCACGCCAGCAGCCGCGATCTTGACCCGCAGCTACACAGTCATGCCGTTGTCGCGAATGCCACTTTCGACCCTGTTTCGGGGCGCTGGGTGTCGCTGGATTCGCGCGATTTGTTCGCCGCCCAGAGGGAACTTGGTAACGTTTACGCGGCTGCCCTGGCGCAGGGTGCACGGCGGCTGGGCTACGACGTTGAATGGTCCATTGATGAGCGCGGAAACGCGACTGTAGAGCTTGCGGAAATCACGGTCGCAGAGCGTGACTTGTTCTCATCGCGAAGCAAAGCCATCACCGAGGAATTAGCTGCGCATGGCATGGAAAAGTCGACGGCTTCCGCAAAGGCGCGTGATGCGGCGGCGCTCGCCACACGAACGGAAAAACAGCACGTCCCGGCAGCGGAATTATCGGCGCGATGGGTCGCGCAGGCTGAAGCCGCAGGTTTTCGGTTCGACCACGACGCACCAGCACGCAAGCGGATTGACCCGGCGCAACGCTTGGCTGCTGGACGTGATGCCGTGGCGCAGGCTATCGAGCAAGTCGGCGAGCGGCAGACACGGTTCACGGAACGCCAACTTGAGGCGGAGGCGACCTTGTACGCGCAAGGCAAGGCCGATCACGACGACCTTGCCAAGGCGATTCGGGAAGCCCACGAATCCGGTGTGTTGATCGACCGCAGCGTGGCGGCGCGTAGTCGCACAGGAGAACAGGAGCGCGTAGCGGGATACACCACGGCCGCGGCAAAGAACACCGAGCTGGATATGCTCGCGCGCGCCGATTCCATCACAGCCCGGTCTGGGGTTGTGGCGCGCAATATCGACGCCTTGATTGCTACGCGCGAGCGTAAAAACGGGCACGCGTTCACGGACGAACATCGTGCCGCGACGCATGCCATCTTGAGCGGCGGCGGCTTCCACATCGTCCAAGGTTTCGCTGGATCGGCAAAGACTTCATCAGTGCTGGCTGCCGTGGCCGATGCCTGCCGCGCCGAAGGGCTCAAGGTGCGTGCCATCGCGCCGACGCATTCTGCGGCCGACACGCTTGGCCGGGCCATCGATGCTGACGCGGCGACTGTTGCCGCGACGATCCAGCGGCGGCTGCCGGTAGACACACGGACCGGCAAGGAACTTTGGATTGTGGACGAGGCCGGCATGATCGCGGCGCGCGACATGCACCGGCTTTTGACCAAGGCTGACAGGGCGCAGGCAACGGTGGTCATGGTTGGCGATACCCACCAATTGTCGAGCGTCGGTGCGGGTGCGGCATTCGCGCAGTTGCAGGCCGCACGGCCGGAATCTGTGCACCGGCTGACCAACATCAAGCGGCAGAGCAATGAGCAAATGTTGGCTGCCGTGTATGCGACCTATCGCGGCAAGTTCGGGGAGGCACTTGACCGGGTGACCGTGACCGAGACAGGCGCGGATCGTGACGCCGCTGTCGCTGCCCTGGCTGGCCGTTACATGATGGCCAGTGCTGGTGGCAAGGATACGTTTGTGGTGACGCTATCCCGTGCTGATCGTGCCGACGTCAACGCCGAGGTCCAGCGCCGCCGTGAGGCCGATGGGCAGGTGCGCGATGCGCGCACGGTGGTGGTGTTGCGCTCGCGCGGACTGACGGCGGCGGAGCGCCGCGATGCCAGCCGCTATCAAGTGGGCGACGTGATCGAGTCGCCGCGCACCTATCGCCACGGTCCGGAGAAAGGCGAGCTGGTACGCGTCGCCGGAGTGGCTGATGGCAAGGTCACCACCGAGCGCGCCGACGGGTCCGCGTGGACGTTCCGGCCCGAGAAAGTGAAGAGTGCGATGGAGGTCTACCAGTCGGCAGAGGTACGTGTAGGCGTGGGCGAGAAAATTATCGCCAAGGGCACGTTCCGGGCGGCCGCTGTGCTGGAGGAACGGGTTGAAGATACAGGAGCTAGTGGCGAGCCGAAAAAAGTGCGAGTGAAAAACAATACCGAGCTGACGGTGGAGGCCATCGACGCCAATACCGGGGCCATGACTGCACGAATGCGGGATGGTCAGCGCGTGCAGATCGATGCGGCGCAGGGGGCGAAGATCGACCTGGCTTATGCGAGAACGGCGGATGCGGCGCAGGGCGCGGAAGCCGAGGCGGGGGCAGCGTGGCTGCGCAGCACACAGCAGCACCTGGCTGATCAGCAGCATGCTCTGACCGCCATCAGTCGGTTTCGCGATGACGTCTTGATCGTGACCGATGACCGCGCTGCGCTTGCTGAGACGTTGGAGAACTCACGCGAAGGCAAGGAGGCTGCAGCGGAGCTTGCCCGGCAATCCGTGGTGCAGGCCAAATCAGCCGCAGCGGCAAGTGCCGATGATGCGCAACCGAGTCGCGAAGCCGGGCAGGTGGTGCAGGAGGCGTGGGAGGCCGAGCGGGCAGAGTACGAGCGGGAGCGTAAGCAGGCGGACCGGCTTACCCAGGAGGCGTGGGAAGCCCGGCAAACCGCGCGTGAGGCCGGGCAACCAGAGGCGATGGCCAACCATCGGCTACCACTGCACGCCCAAGGCGCAGCTGTTGCGGATACCGTGCAGGCCATCGACCGCCGGGCAGCAGCCGAAGCACGCACCCGGCCGGCTACGCGGCGAGCGCGTGAGGCCGTGGCCGATACGCTGGCCGCGCTGCGGAATCGCATAGCGGCCGACCATGCGCGACGGTCGGCAACAGCACGAGCCAAATCCGAGAAAAAATGGGCCAGGTCCGACCGGCAATGGCTCCGGAAGGGCCACCAGATCGCCGGGAAAATCCGGGCGAACGCCGACCGCGCCGAACGTAACATACGCCGTGCGACCGGGACCCGCATGGGGTCGGACATCATCGGGCTGTTCATGGAAAGCAGCCGGCAGAACAAGGGGCGCTGGCAGGTGCGCGCTGTCGAACGTCGCCGTGACGCCGCGCTGGAAAAAATCGAACGCAGCATGGCTGCGGCGTTCGAGCGGGCGGTGCGGCGCGAGGTACGCGCGGGTGCAACCGAGAAGGTGGCGCGCCGCAAAGTCACGATTCGCACGATTGCCGACCGGCATATCTCGCTGCGGGTCGCCGGGGTGTTACTGGCGGCCGTGAAAGTCACCACCAAGCCAATTGTCAAAGCGCTGACGCCCGTCAATAAGACCAAGCCGGCCGTTAAGGGCTTGAAGCACAAGGACAATGGCGCGGAAATGGGTTAATCAAAAGTGGCAGTACGTACTACCACTTTTGGGCTTTCCACTGTTTCTCAAAGTGGTGGTACGTACTACCACTTTTCGGCCTTCCTCTCTCTCTCAGGCGCACTCGATTGGCGGTTTGTGCGCGCAGTAGGTAGCGGCCCTATTCCAGGGCTTCGCCGAGGAGGCTGGCGTGAGTAGCAAGTACGTGAAGGTTCGGGCCGAAGAAATGGTGATCGGTGCGTTGGTTGGCGCGGGTGTCGGGGTGGCCGTGGCATCGCCCTTGGCACTGGGGCTACCCAGCCTGACCCCCTGGGCCGCCGGTATCGGTTTCGTGGGGGCGGCACAGGCGTGGCTATTGTGGGTTTGCATCCTCGCCGGCAGCGGCCTTGGCGGTTGGTGGTCATCACGCCAAGAGCGCGACAGCCACGTTCGCGGCGCCACCTACCTGCCTGACTACATCTTGGCGGCGGAGCGGTTGCAGATGGCGCAGCGTGCGCAATTCAGTGATGCGCAGGCTGCTGGCAGGCTGCATGGGATCAAGATCGGTAGTGTGGAGTTCGCCCGAAGCCAGGAAGTACGGCATATCGTGGCAAATGGTTTGGTCGGCGGTGGCAAGACTGTCCTTTTGACCAACATCATCGACCAAGTTCTGGCGAGGGGCGACCGTGTATTGATTCATGATCCAAAGGGCGACTACACACGCCGCTATTTTGATCCTGCCACATCGGTCTTGATTGGCCCGTGGGACGCACGCGCCACAATGTGGGATGGCGCGGCAGATATTGATTCACCAGCACTTGCGGACGAGTTCGCCCAAGCGTGTGTGGGGCGAGTGCAGGGTGAAAACAAGTCATTTTATGACAATGCGGCAAAGGTCATTGCCGGCCTGATTAAGAGTCACATGGTAGGTGGCGAACATTGGACGTGGTCAGAATTGGCTGAAGCGCTTTCGCGCGACCCGCACGATATAGCAGCACAGGCTGCCAAGGGTGACCCGCATGTGCGTGGGGCAGTGCCGTCGGCCTTCCGCGAGGACCGCGGGGCACTGACCAATGGTGACAGCAGCACGTTTTCGATTATCTCCAGCGGCACGCGCTGGATTGCTAATTATGCTGCCGTGAGTACGCCGGAATCACCGCGGTTCTCCATCACGCGTTGGTTGCTGGGTACAGACCACGAAGACGTGAAAGCCGTCTTCCTGAACAACAATGCACAGTACAAGTCGGCGGCCGCCGCGATCTTCGGGGCGGTCCTGCAGTCCGCCGTGGCCGTTGTCAACTCTGCGGCCATGCCCGAACGTGGGGCTGATGCCCCGCATGCCATGTGGGCCGTACTGGATGAACTGCCTCAAGCTGGCCCCGCGGTACTCGAAGCAGTGCAGCAGCTGGCGGAACTTGGCCGGTCGCGGGGCATTCGTTGCGTCCTGGCGTTTCAGGACGAGGCACAACTTGCCGCGGCCATTGGTGAGGCCAAAGCAAAGCCCATGCTGGCGGTGCAAGGGACGCGCATCTATCTGTCTTGTTCCGATTCCACCGCCGATGCGGTCAGCAGGCGAATCGGCGAGCGAGAGGTTAACCGAATCGAAACAATGGCCGAAAACGGCGCAACCGGCGGAAAGACGAAACACCTTGTGCAAAGCCGAGTCATTGAGCCGAGCGCTCTAATGGGACTTCATATCAATCGTGCCGGAAGGCATCCCGGTGCGGAAATGGTACTGCAAGTGCAGGATAACCTTGGCTTGCTTGTCGAGCCGTTCCCTGAAAACCGTGAACCCATTGCTGACGCGCTAGTGGAATCCTATCAATGGCGGTTCGGCACTCTCCCATCGCGCGAAGCGGGAGAAGCCACGGAAGGAATAGAGGAAGGAGACATCACGGATGCTGACGATAATAGCCAGCCGTGGGATGCCGATCTGTAATATTCGGAGAAAATCATGCAATCCTCATTGTTGAAATTTATCTTTCGCCTCCTTCTGGGCATTATTGTCGCCATTTTGGCCGGCGCGCTGTTCGGCCAGGTGCTGCCGGCATCGGCGGTCTGGGCGGTGGTCGTGGTCGTGGCTTGTGCCGAGTTCCTTGGCGGCGTGGTCGGTCAGCATGGCGGTGCGGGAAGCAGCGCGCGGCTCATGGTTCGCATGGGAGCGACCGTTGCCGCGTGGCCGCTGACGGCGCTGGTGCTGTCCTACGTGATCGAGAACCGGGACGTACGCATTGGCCTGGCGGCGGCAGTGGCAAGCATCGTCGGTATGGGGGCAGCGAAAAACGGTAGCGGGCGGGATTCCGCCCGGTTGCTGACTGTCATCATCGCGGTGGCCATCCCCGCCTACGCAGCTCTGATGGCCGTGCTGTCTGGCGACCGTTGGGCGATGGTCGCCGCTTGCGTGGCAGTCGCTGTCGCGCCGCTGACTGCGTTGCTGGCATGGGTGTGGCCGGATGCGCACCACGAAAAGCTACTTGCGGCCTCGGGCCTGGCGGCTGTAGCCGGGTGTGCCGTGGTTCTGCGGGCGTTTGTGTCGTAAGGTAAGGGCCAAGCGAGGATCTACGAGATGACAGGCTTCTACGTAACCATCTACTCCGTCGCCGCCTTCGCGGTGATCGTGGCGGTGTTGATGCGGTGGCCAAAGCTGGACAGGGTGCGCAAGGAGAATCACGAAGGCGCGCCGCACTAGCACTGACTGCAAGCGGTTCTTTCCGAGACTCGAAAAGCCACCAGACGCCTGTTTGGTGGCTTTTCTTTGTGCGCGTGGCAGGCCGCACCGCATGATCCCGAAATATGGCGGTTCTCGCGCGCAGTAGGTGGGCCGACGTGGCTCGCTGAAAAACACGGGATCGCACCATGCAGAAAATCACAATCCTTGCTGTCTTTGCACTGGCGGTAACCGGATGCGCCACCTTGCCACCGGGAGTGCAGGGATACGCGCCCAACTCCGCGGACGTGTATTCACCTACACAGGCGCAGGCCATGCAGACCGTTCGGCTGGGCACGGTGCTGGCGATTCGCCCCGTGAACATTGAGGCATCTGCCGTGCAGACGGCCACGGCAAGCGGGGCGGGTGCTCTGCTGGGCGGACTTCTTGGCCATCAAGTCGGCAGCGGGAACGGAAAGACTGCTGCCACCGTAGCGGGCGCGCTGGCTGGCGCAGTTGGCGGCAATCTGGCTGGCAATCGCATGCGTCGACAGCCGGGACTGCAAATTACCGTGCAGTTGGACAGCCGCGAAGTTCTTGCGGTGACACAGTCGGCGGACATTCCGGTACGTGTCGGTGACCGGGTACAGCTGATCGGCAGCCGGTATGGCAGCACACCGGCTCGCGTGGTGCCATTTCGCTAATCCACACTCACCTGTGACACTTTGCCCGACCTAACAAGTCGGGCTTTTTGTTTTGGCAGCAAAGACGTCTGGATGGATCGTACGATCCAAGGGAAGGCATGCGGAAAATTGGCGGGTGGTGCGCGCAGTAGTTAACACCACTACTCGAGACATCCCATGTCACACCCACTCATCCTTTCCTCACTGGTACTGGTCGCCGCGGCGCTGGCATTCCCCACCGCAGCACGGGCCGGCACGGTCACGCTGGACCTCAATCTGGCGAGTTATCACACCCAGGCATGGGCACGAGGCGTGCTCAATCAGAGCAACCCGGGCATCGGTGTGACCTATCTTGCGTCGCGCACCTGGGCGAGTGCTGTCGGCGTGTACCGCAACAGCTACCGCCGTACCACGGCCTACGCCATGGCGCAGTGGACGCCCGTACACCTTGGCGCGATGTCTGGCTGGCACGCCGATGCTGGACTGGCCGCTGGGCTGGCGACTGGCTACCACCGCGATGAAGTGCCCTGCGCGCCTGCTGCAATGACGGTGGTTGTGCGCATCGCCTCTCCGGGCGGCGTCGGCGTCACGCTGTATGGCATGGCCAATGGTGGTCGGCACGATTCCGGCTTCGTCGGCTTGCAGTTGTCGGCGGCGCTCGGTCGACGCGGAGGCGCCCAATGAGCCGCCAGGTTAGCAACACCACCACCGACCCCTATGAGACCTACCTGGCCGCACTCTACCAAGGTCGGCCCATGTACCAAGTCGCGCGTGAATGGTGCGCACGTCTGGGGCTGACGGCCGGTAACGCACCTGGGCTGGCGGCTGTACTCGGTATTCGGCCCGACGTCGCCGCGCAGTGGATGCAATCCGCTGATCCAGTGCAGATGGACCAGATTGCACGCTACGACCGGCGCATCACGGCCATTGAGTGCCAGCGGTTGAGCCACGCCGGAGAGTACTCGCCCTGTTGATGGTGGCGGGCTGCGCGCGCTATAGGTAGGCGGTCATCGTGGCCGCCACCAACATTGATGAGGAGATACGACGATGAGTAAGACGAAAGAACTGGCAATCTACATTGCGCCGATGGTGGCTGCAGGGCTGTTGCTGCTTTACGCGACCGGCGCGGTGTCGGCTGCGTGCGCGCTTAATGCGGCCGCGTATGGCGTGGTGCTGATGGGTACGATTGGGCTGGTGGTCGCGGTCTTTGAACGGCGAGGCAAAACTCCCGGAAGGAAGAAAGCAGTAACGGCGTAGCTTTACGCTAACAGCAGTTAAAGCAGGGCGGCTACTCAGGCCGCTCTGCTTCTATTTCGGTGCAGCTCTTGACGATCAGGCCGGCCACTGCCAGCGACACTAGGCCCCAGAAAAGCCAGTACGCCAATCCCTCAGCGCCGACGTGCACTGCCAACCAGCCAAAGGCTTGAGGCGGGTGCTCTACTGGGTGCATGTTGCCGGTCCACTGGCCCGACACGCCAGCGCACACGCGGCGATTTCCGGCCGCGTTGGCCACCGCTACGCACAGATGCAGCCCCGACTTGAGGCGATCCACCACCACCAGCCGCTGCCCGCGCACGGCCGACAAGGGTCCGGAGACGACGATACTGCCGGTGGACGACTGCACAGTGGTGGCCGCTGGCGACAAATACCCACCAGCACTGGTGGCTGACGAATTGAACGTGCCCGCATCGCCGACTCGCAATGTGGTGTCAGCGGTGGCGGCGAGCGCCACGGCGAGAATCAGCGGCACCGCCAAGCCAACGATAGCCACTGCGGCCAAGGTCCAGCGGCCGGCGTGGGTGTGGGCGGGTGGCGTGTCTTCTTTCCTACTGGGCTTTTGTTCTTGGGGGCTCATGTCGCCGAGTGTACGGCTGCGGTGGCGGCACAGCCAAAGTCAACGGTTGATAACGGGTAGTTGACCTCGTGCAGCCCAGCGCTTTTCCTGAAATAGGGGGCGTCGTTTTGTCCTTATATCCCCACCACCCGCAATTCCTCCCAGCAGGTGGTGTAGCGCGGCGACAACATCCCGCGGTTCATCATCCAGCCGGATTGGTTCTTCACGCCCGCAGAGCCTACGCCCATCGTGCCGCGGCCCCACTTCGTGTTCGCCTTGTCCAGAACCCCCATTAAGGTCGATCGGCGCTCGGGCGGAGCAGCATCGAATAGGGATCTTTGTTGCACACCTTTGGGCCGCAAGTCGTCGAGCATCACCCCGGCCTTCACGTACCGATAGCCCTCCCGAAACACGGTCCGCAGCACCGCGATTGCCCAGGTGGTGAGCACGGCGGTGTCGTCGGTGGGTTGGGGGAGAGGGATGGATCGGGTCGGGTGATACTGCGGATCCTGCAGGCGGAACCGGTTTGTTTCTAGGAACACCCCAAGCCGGCCAGAAGTGCTGCCCTGTTGCCGCAGCTTCTCACTGGCTCGGGCCATGTGGAACCGGACGGGTTCGGCCAGTTGCTCGGCCGTGTAGAGCGGCCCACCAAACGAGCGGGAGGCAATGATCTGCTGCTTGGGTGGGGGCTGGGTTTCCCAAGCGATGCACGGGACGCCGTTCAATTCCTGGATCGTCCGCTCCATCACTACGCCCCAGCGCTCGCGGGCTCGCTTGGGATCGACCTGCGCCAGATCGTCGGCAGTAGCAACACCCAGTTCGCGCAGTTGCACGGACAAACGCCCGCCGATACCCCAGACGTCGCGCACTGGGAATTGCCCCAGCACCTCCCTAAATTCGGTGGGTGTCAATGTGGTCAGGTCGCACACGCCCTTCCAGGCCGACTGCTTCTTTGCGGCGTTGTTGGCGAATTTGGCCAACGTCTTGGTTGGCCCAAACCCGACGCACACGGGCAGACCGGTCCATCGCTTCACCCGATCGCGGATCGCTCGGCCGGTAGCGGTCAGGTCCAACTCCGGTTGGTGGGTGAAGTCCAGGAAGGACTCGTCGATGCTGTAGATTTCTTGCTCGTCGGGCGGCACGAACTGGCCAAGCACCGCCATGAAGCGCCGACTGATATCGCCGTAGAGCGTGTAGTTGGACGAGAAGGCGCGAATGTCGTGTTTCCGGGCCAACTCCTGCATCTGAAACCAGGGTGTGCCCGTCGCTATGCCCAATGCTTTCACTTCGGCCGATCGCGCTACCACACAGCCGTCGTTGTTCGACAGCACCACCAAAGGAACGCCGTCCAGGTCTGGGCGAAAAAGCCGTTCGGCCGAGCAGTAGAAACTGTTGGCGTCAACCAAGGCGATGCGGCGGGTGCCAGTGATTTCGTTGATTCCGGTCAAATCGGTCAATTTGTTTCAATGCCAAAGGCATTCCTCGGAAGGAGCGGCCGCATAAGACTGCGGGTTTTGGGCGTTTTTACGTTTTAAACACGAAAAACGACAAATAGATGAGCCGACATCAATAAAAGGATCGGCTTATGCCATGAAAAGAAACACCCTTGCTTCCGCACTTCACATGATTTTTCGCTCGCTTGAGCTTATCCACCTCGGTTTTTGGCTGTTCGAGGTTGCTCGTTGGCTGTACCTCCACGCGCCCTTCATCTTCTAACGGCTTCGATATCACCGTCCGCTGCGGCGGAAACTCCGCAGGCAGTTGGTCACTACACCCCAGATCAGCAGCTCGTCGCCGTCCTTCATCACGATCGGTGGGAAGTGTGGGTTCTCCGGGATCAGCGCTAGCCGGCCATCGATCTTGCCGAGGCTTTTGATCGTCAGGTCGTTGTTGAGGATGGCCACCACCACGTCGCCCTGCATGGGATCTAAGGCACGATCGACCACAATCCGGTCGCCGTCGAAGATGCCGGCGTTGTGCATGCTCCAGCCTTTGACCCGCAGAACGAAGGTGGAGGCTTCGTGGCCGGGGATAATGAGCTCAGCGTTGAGGTCGATTGCATCGTCGATGTAGTCGGTCGCTGGACTGGGAAAGCCGGCGGCCACCCGGGACGCGAAAGCCACCAGGTGAATCACCGAGGGCTGCATAGAGATCGGGCGCGGTCCTACGGCCTGCGTATCCTGCCGATGGGCGTCGAGGTAGGACACGATGGTGTCCACTTCGCTTCGAGGCACACGGATGGGCACGGTGGGCTCGCCGTACACGCCGGAGCCCGGTTTCCGGCCGGCGCCTGGACGTACGCCGCCGTGGGGGGAGGAGTTCATGGCCAAATTTTGATTGATGAACGGGAATCAAGTTTACACCGGCGCGATCTCACCGGGTGAGAGTTCTTAGCGGGGCTCCGCGTTCAGAGCTCGATCGGCTCCACCAGGCGCTCATCCTGGTTCTTGGGAGAGCTGACGGCCTTCGAGACGGGGTGGTAGGTGAGTTCGGCCTCAGGCACCGCAGTGAGCAGCGCCACCGCCTCCTCGGGCGTGCCGTCCAGCCAGGCTTCCCACATCGATGCAGGCAGGATCACCGGCTGGCGGTCGTGCACGTCGCCGGAGATTTTGCCCGGTTCGCCGGTCAGGATAGTGAAGGTCTTGACCCACTGCGCTTCGGGGGCGTTCTTGTCCTTCCATGCCTCCCAGAGACCGGCGAACAGCAGCAGGCGGTGATCGGGCGGGTAGATGAAGTAAGGCTGCTTGTGCCCGGCGTCCCCGGTCCACTCAAAGTAGCCGGTGGCTGGAATGAGGGCGCGGCGCTTCTTTAAGGCCGCCCGGAACATGGGTTTTTCTTGAGCCGTCTCCTGGCGCGCGTTGATCGCGTGGGCGCCGATCTTCAGATCATTGGCCCAGGCGGGCACCAGGCCCCAGCGCAGGCCCTTCATCTCGATACCACCGTCGCTGCGCGCTATCACCGGCTGGATCTGGGTGGGGCAGATGTTGTACGCCGGCTCCCGCTGCATGAGCTGGTCGACGAGCAGCGGGTTCATCCGATCGAGCGTAGTCCGCTCGTCAAAGGTGCAGTCGAACTCCAGCTGGCGGGCGTACCGGCCGCACATGTCAGTCGCCCTTGGCCTGGTCGGCACTCTCGGCATTCGCCTGTTGCTTCTGAAGCACCTTGCGGAAATGGGCCTCAAGAGCCATCAGGACGATGGACAGTACCAACATCACCGTAGGGATGACGATGACAAACTGGTTGAATGTCATGACATTCTCTTCGCCCGTAGGAGTTGTACCACCGGCTGCGTTCGGCGCTCCGCCTGAGACAGGTCGTAATTAGCCTGTAGTGCCACCCAGAATCTAGCGGCGCTCACTCCGGCCCGCTCCAATCGAACCGCCAGATCCGGGCTGATACCAGCGCGCCCGTTGATGACGCGCGAAAAGGTGGTGCGCGCCATCCCTAGTCGATGCGCAGCCTCGGTAACCTCGATCCCGAGTGGCAGCAATACATCCTCGCGTAGCAGCTCACCATGGTGTGGATGGTTCTTCGTCATGGTCAAGGGCCTTCGTGAAGTACGGGGTCGATGCCCATTTCACTGCGCAGCCCGATCAGAAGCGCGCGATCTTCAATTTCGTACTCCCCTGTGCTGCCGGTTGGCGCCACAAGCTCGGCTTTGGCGAGTCGTTTGAGGGCCGTTTGCACCTTGCCGGCGGTCACGGGCTTCGTCGCTCCCATCATCTGGGAAATCGCTTTCAGTGAGCCTGCGCTGTATACGCTCGAATGCCCAGGTGTGGCTAACAGTTGAAGTACCGCACGGTCGATGGGTTGCAGCGGTGCCAGATCGTTATCGACTCTGTTGCTGGCGTGTGACTTTTCCCACGCTGCTACAGCTGCATCAAGGTTTCCGTCCCCGGCGAGGATCAGGTAGAGGATGATCTCGTTGAAGAACTCCGGTGTCCGGCCCAGATACTCGAACGCTTTGGCCAGGGCTGCTTTGGTCGGTACCTTGCGCGAGCGCTCACGGAGGAACACCCGTCTGTCTTCAACGAAATCGTCGCCCAAGTCGGGTAGCTGGACTGCCATGGTCGATGCGAACAGTGGCGCTTTGCGCTGGCGGAACATCTTGTTCAAACCTTCACGGGATGACCCTGTGTAGAAAACCACAAGATGGCCCTGGTGCTTTTGCATGGCCGTCCGCAGTGCTGCCACGAAATCGCCGCTTCTGGTGCCGGCGAGTGCCTGCACTTCATCAAGGATCAGCAATGTTTTGCGGCCGCGTATCAGTGACGTGAAGGCGACATCCAGGCGGTTCTCCAAGACGTTCTCCGCCTTGAGACTCACAGGTTCCAACGTCGCCTCCACCCCGACCGATGGAATCTTTGCCTTCGCCTTGATCTGCTTTGTGATCCATCGCCTCCGCAACCCGCTGTGCCTTTGCTCTACCAGCTCTTCCAGGGACTCGACGAGCCCGAGACCCGGCGCGCTCCGGCGTTTCCATAGATCGACATAGACCGTCTGCCAGCCAAGTTCCTCCGCTGCCGGCATGAGCTCATGCTTGGCGAACGATGTCTTGCCCTGGCGCCGCGGCGCAAACAGTGTCACCCCCTGCTTCAGTCCGCTCTCGTAGATCCGCATGACGTCGCGGAGCAACCCGACGCGAGGAAAGTAGGGAAGGTCAAAGGTGGTGTTCATGTTTTATGACGCTTTATGTGCTGTTGCATAATTATGCACGTTACCATAATGGTACATAAAACAGCTTATCCATCTACCCCTGTCATCAGGCTTGGCCGATCTTGCGCGGTTCGCGCCCTCTCCAGGTAGGCCGACCAAACCTTCGTCGAGCTTCGCTAGGTTTTCCGTGACTTCATGGCCTACATGGCCAATGGCTTTGCGACCAGCTGGAGCCCCAAGGCTTGCATCACGCGCTGGATGGTCTCGAAGCGCGGCTGGGCGTCAGCCCGGAGTGCACGGTACAGCGCCTCGCGCGTTACGCCTGACGCTTTAGCGATTTCTGTCATGCCCCGAGCCCGCGCCACGTCGCCCAATGCGGCTGCCAGTAGTCTGTGGTCGTTGTCCTCAAGCACGATAGACAGGTAGTCAGCGATGGCAGCGTTGTCGGTGAGGTACTCGGCCATGTCGAATACCGGTAGATCGGCAATTTTCACTTTCTTTTCTTTCATGGTTCAGTCTTCCAGCGTAGCGGCCAAGCGCTTGGCGGCGGCAATGTCAGCGCTTTGCGTGCGTTTGCTGCCGCCACCGACCATCACGATCACCACTTGCCCACGCTGGATGTAATACATCCGCCAATCGGGGCCGAAGTGCTCTCTCATCTCGCTGACGCCCGAGCCAACCGCGGCCACATCGCCAAGGTTGCCCAATGTGACTTTCCGCAACCGCGTCAGTAGGCGACGCCGGGTAGTGGCGTCCCTGATGCTGGACATCTATGCGTCGAATGGAGGCATGCGATAGACGGCAATCACTGGATGGGGTGTAATCACTTGGTTACACGTCGTCAAAGCCGACCAATCGGCAACCGGGGCAAGGCGGGCTTGGCTAGGAGGCCGCGGGCCGTGCGAACGGTGCCTCTGCCCCTCTCCGTGGCCGTGCCCTGTGCGTATCCCGCGGCCGCGGCCACCATTTTTTCCATTCCAGCCCACGCTAGGCCAACTTTGCGACTTGTCACGGTTGATAACTTATATTATCAACTGTGGAAGGTTTTCCGGCCTAAAGTCTCCGTACACAAGCACACCGCCTAATCGGTCCTGAGTGTTCCAAACCGGAACCCCCACGATTCGACAACCGCCCAGTGTTGCGAACCGGAACACCACAATCAGACGTGCAGCCAGGTGTTCCGAACCGGAACACCCGCATATCGCTCTCGGGCCAGGTGTTGCGAACCGGAACACCACAATCAGACGTGCAGCCAGGTGTTCCGAACCGGAACACCCGCATATCGCTTTCGGGCCAGGTGTTCCGAACCGGAACACCCGCGACGACAACCGCCCAGTGTTCCGAACCGGAACACCACAATCAGACGTGCAGCCAGGTGTTCCGAACCGGA